>VFKA01000018.1 GCA_009885795.1 Rhodospirillales bacterium
CGCCGACGATCGCCATCTCGCCCCATTTCACGCCTTGCGTGGTGATCAGCGTCGGAATGGCGACCGGCAGGGTCTTCACCGATTGCCCGCCCAGCATGAAGGCATAGAGAAATTCGTTCCAGGCGAAGATGAAGCAGAGCACCGAGGTGGCGACGATGCCCGGGCGCAACAGCGGCAGCACCACGCGCAGCATCACCTGCAGGCGCGAATAGCCCTCGACCATTGCCGCCTCCTCGAGATCGACCGGCAGGTCGCGGCAGAAGCTGCGCAAGACCCAGACATAGAAGGAGAGGTTGAACGTCAGATAGACGATGACGAGGCCGATATGCGTGTCGATCAGGCCGATCTTGGAATAGATCAGGTAGAACGGAATCGTAAGGCACACCGGCGGCGCCATGCGCGTCGCCAGGATGAACAGGAAGAGATCGTCGCGGCGCCACAGCTCGAACCGCGCGAAGGCATACGCCGCCGGCGTGCCGATGAGGACGACCAGCGCGGTGCTGACAAGCGCGATGCCGAGCGAGGTCAGCAGGTTCCAATGGAACCCCTGCTCGATGATGTAGACGAAATGGTCCAGGGTCGGCTCGAACAGCCACACCGTCGGGCGCTGGAACATGATGGCTTCCGGTTTCACCATCATCGAAGCCATCCAGAACACGGGGAACAGGATGACTCCGGCATAGAGGAGAACCAGCAGCGTCACGACGTTGCGCCGGCGGTTGCTGGCTTCGAATCCGACCATCATCAACTCTCCTAGCGGACCGCTGAAAAAACCACGCTCGCCATTTCACCCTTCGAGACGGCCGCTGGCGCGGCCTCCTCAGGGTGAGGTACCTTGTCGATGACAAACGACCTCATCCTGAGGAGCGAAGCGTCTCGAAGGAGGAGGTCGTTTGCCGGCATCATCTTTCAGGGGCTTGCTAAAACGCCTTCAGGCGTTTCTTGGCGATCTGGTAAAACAAGCTGCAGAAAACGAAGAACACCAGCCAGACCAGCACCGCCAGCGCGGTCGCCTTGCCGATCTCCCAGTATTCGAACACGATCTTGTAGGCGAGGATGCTGGGCGATTCGGTCGCCGTGCCCGGCCCGCCGCCGGTCAGGATGAAGATCGAATCGAAGATCTTGAAGGCGTCGATGAGGCGCAGCAGCCCGACCACGGCCAGCACCGGCGCCAGCATCGGCAGCGTGATCCGGAAGAACACCTGAACCGGGTCGGCGCCGTCGACCGCGGCGGCGCGATAGGGATTGAGCGGCAGGGCCTGGAGCCCCGCGAAGAACGCCAGCATCATGAACGGCGTCCATTGCCAGATATCGACGAAGATCAGGGTATAGAGCGCCAGAGTCGGCGAAGCGAAGGCCGAGGTCTCCGACAGGATGTCGAAGCGCTCGAGTATATTATAGGATAGAATACCCCAAGACCCCGCGAGCATGATCTTCCACAGCAAGCCGACGACGATCGGCGCCATCATCGTCGGAATGAAGAGGAAGGGCACGACGAAGCGCTCGAAGCGCACGCCCTGCTGCAGCACGAGCGCGCCGACGAGCCCCAGCATGAACTCGATCGGCACGGCGATCGTCACGAAGACGAACGCCACCCACATGCTGTTCCAGAACCGTCCATCGGTCAGCAGCGCGGCGTAGTTGTCGAACCAGGCAAAGCCGCGCACCTGGCCGTACTTGACCTCGTGCAGGCTGAGATAGGCGGCATAGAGAAACGGCACCAGGCTGACGATCGTGAGCGTGATCATCGTCGGCGCGATCAACAGATAAGGGTACCAGAGCCCGCTGTCCCGCCGGGCGGGCTTGGCCGGTGCGACCGGCGCGGCGTCGATGGTGCTCATGGGAGTCGAGGCTTCATGGGGATGCCGGCCCGCGAAAGGGCCGCCGGCTAACCGATGCCGGCGGCCCGTCCGGAGCCTATGCCGCCGCTAGGGCAGCAGGCATTTTTCGCAGATGGCCAGCATCAGTTCCTGGCCTTTCTTGGCACCGTCCTCGGGCGACAGCGTGCCGAGGCCGACTTCCTGGGCAATGCCACCGATCGCATCGTAGAGCTCGTAGATCTTCGGTGCGCGCGGCTTGGCAACGCCGTCCGACAGCGACCCCTTCATGGCCACGAACAACTCGGCGAGCGGCGTGTCCGTGTAGACCGTCTGGTTCCACATGCTGTTTCGCATTGGCACCGCGCCTTTCATGCTTTCCGCCAGTTTCAGTTGGGTGGCTTTGTCCGTCATCCATTGCAAGAAGAGATAAGTCGCCTCGGGATTCTTGCTCGCCTTGCTGAGAATGAGGATCGAGGGTTCCGTTTCCGCCGAGCGAGCGCCCTTGTATTCGCCGTTGTAGGGAACCCGCCGGTAAGTGAACTGCCCGGTGAGAGGCGACGCGCCGGGGCGATCGACGCCAAGGACGAAGTCACTCCAGGCGATCGTCTGGGCGACGATGCCTTGCCCCATGATCGTCGGCACATCGATCAAAGAAGCTTCGGCTTGGCCTGGAGGCGCGAACTTCCACAATTCCGCCCAGAACTTGAGGGCCGCGACGACTTCGGGCGTATCGAAGCTCGGCCGCCCTTCGGCGTCGAACAAGTCGCCGCCGAAATTCTTGATGATCCCGTTCCAAAGGAGCGGCACGGTGGAGCCGCCCTTGATGCCCTCTTGCAGCATCCCGTAGAAATCGCTCTCCAGCGCCTTGCCGGCGAGCTTTTCTCCCTTCTTGCGGGTGAAGAACTCGGCGATGTCGCGCATCTGCTGCATGGTTTCGGCCGGCGCCAAATCGTAGCCGTACTTGGCCTTGAACGCCGCCTGCTCATCCGGGTGTTCGAGCAGATCCTTGCGCGCCCAGTAGATCGAGTTGTACGCCCAGGTGAGGAACGCGTAGGTCTTGCCGCCGTATTTGGAGGACGAGCTCCAGCCCGGCTCGATGATGTCGGCAAGGTCGATGTCGGGGCTGGTCAGTTTCTCGTTGGCAAGATAATCGTCGATCGGAGCCAGCACGCCGGCATCGAGCAACAGGCCGGCTTGCGCCGAGTGCAGCAGGATGGCATCGAATTCGCCCTGGCCCGACAGCAGATCGGCCTGGCCGCGGCTGATGACCTCGAAATGGTTGAGCAGCTGATAGTTGACGTTGATGCCGGTCTCCTCGTTGAACTGAGGCACCAGCTTGGCGAAGGCTTCCTGAAGCGGCGTAATCTCGTCGAGAATAGTGACCGTCGTGCCCTTGTAGGGTTCCGCCGCCTCCTTGTAGGACCAGGCGCCGGCGGTTCCGGCCCAAGCCACCACGCCGAGGCCGGCCAGGACCGTGGTCGCGGCGCGGAGCCGGCTCAACTTACCCTTGGTGCGCATTCTCCCCTCCTTTGCTAGCGTTACGCCGCGGATGCCGTTCATCGGTCACCGCGCCGGTTCGATGCTCTTGCCCGTCACGGCATCGAAGAGCACCAATCTCACATTGTTGACTGTGACGGTAATCGCTTGCTTCGTCTCGAATCGCTCGGGCCGCGTCGACTTTGCCTTGACGATGCTATCGCCCAGCCGCGCCGAGATGAGATTATACTTGCCGAACGGCTCGAAGGTATAGATCTCGCCCGGCGCGCCCTTGCCGCTTCCGGCGGGGTCGACTTCGATCTCCGTCGCCCTGACGCCGAGATAGACGTCGCCCTCGCCCGGGCGCCGCTCGCTGGCGCGCCCGAGCGCATCGGGCAGCGTCACGTTCACGGCCTCGTTGACAAAGGCAAGCACGCCGTTGTTCCGCTGTATCCGGCCCCGCAGCAGATTCATCGCCGGGTCGCCGATGAGCCGCGCCACCTTCGTGTTGGCCGGCGCGTTGTAGACCTCCTGTGGCGTTCCGACCTGTTCGAGCACGCCGTCGATGAGCACGCCCACGCGGTCGCCCACCGACAACGCCTCGAGGCCGTCCGGCGTGCTCCAAAGCGTCGGCACCGCGATTCCGGTCAGGCGCCGGCGGATCGCCGCGCGCAGCTTGTGCCGCAACTTGGCATCGAGATGCGAGATCGGCTCATCGAGCAGGTGAACCGACGGTTCTTGCACCAGCAAGCGGCAGAGCGCCACGCGCTGCTTCTGGCCGCCCGACAATTGGCTGGGCAGGCGTCGATCCAGATTGCCGATTTCCACGAGTTCAAGCACCGCGCGCACGCGTTCGCCGATCGCCTTCTCGTCGTAACGGCCGGCATTGACCGGCGAGCGCAACGGAAAGGCGACGTTGTCGAACACGCTGAAGCGCGGATAGAGCGCATAGGATTCGAACATGTAGCCGACGCCGCGCTGCTGCGGGGCGAGGCCGTCCATGGCACGCCCGGCCAGCATGATCCCGCCGGCGGTCGGTCTATCGATGCCGCTGATCAAGCGACAGGTCGTGGTCTTACCGGCGCCCGACGGGCCGGTCAGCGCGACGATCTCGCCGGCCGCGATGTCAAGATCGAGGCCGCGCAGCGCATGGACCTTGCCATAGCGCATTTCGACCGCTCGAAGGCAGAGATCTTGCGGCATCGGTCTAGGCCCCGCCCCTCATTGCCGCGCCACGAGATTGGCGCCGCTGGCCCGGTCGAACAGATTGATGCGCTCCGCCCGCAGTCGAACCGTAACCGCTTCGCCCATGGCGGCGCTGCCGGAGGCCGGCACTTCCAAGGTGACGCTCGGGGACGCCCCTGTCTGTCCGCCCGTTGCCAATTTGACCGTGAGTACGTCGCTGTCGCCGCGCGACTCGCGCCAATCGACGATGCCGGCCAGCGTGCCGTCCCCGGCGCCAGCCGACCCCCGCATCAAGTCGATGTGCTCCGGCCTGATGCCAAGAATGAGTTCGCCACCGGCCCCGACCCCGCCGAGCGTGCGCGCGACCTGCCCGCCGATGGCGACCCGCCAGCTGCCGCCGTCGAGCAGCACCGCGTCGGCGTCCTGGCGAACGGTGACCGGCAGCAGGTTCATCGGCGGCTCGCCGATGAAGTCGGCGACGAACATGTTGGCGGGCCGGTCATAGAGCGCCTGCGGTTCGTCGACCTGCTGCAGCACGCCATGATTCATGACCGCGACGCGGTCGGACATGGCGATGGCCTCGGTCTGGTCGTGGGTGACCAGAATGGCCGTCAATCCGGCGGTCTTCTGCAGGCGCTTGATCTCGGCCCGAAGCTGGACTTTCTGATCTCCATCGAGATGGCTCAACGGCTCGTCGAACAGGATGAGTTCCGGATCGCGCACCAGCGCCCGGCCGATCGACACGCGCTGTTGCGCCCCGCCGCTGAGGCCCCTGACGTTTTCATGGCGAAGCGATTGGAGCCCCAGCAACTCCAGCGCGCCATCGACGCGCTCCTTGAGCGCCTGTTCCCGAACCCTTCGGATGCGCAGCGGAAAAGCGACGTTCTCGAACACCGACAGGTGCGAATAAAGCGCGTAATCCTCGAACACCATCGCGATGTTCCGTTCGCGGGGCGCGAGCTGGCTGACCGGCCGGTCGTCGAAAAGGATCTCGCCCTTCGATACGACCTCGACGCCCGCGATCATCTTCAGGGTCGAGCTCTTGCCGCAGCCGGACGGCCCCAGCAACGCCAGCATTTCGCCGTCGCCGCAGGTCAGGCGCAGGTCCTTCACGGCCGCGAGAGGGCCATAAAACTTCCACACGCCGTCGAGCGTTATGCGCGCCATGCGCCGACCCCGCCGCCACGACCCGCTTCCCGCCGCCAAGCCAATGCGCCAGTATCCACGCGGCCGCCGGGGCCGGTCCCTGTACCGGGCCGCCGCCGGCCTGTGACAAAAGGAGAGACACGATGATCGCATTCAAGCTTGGCGGCGAACGCTTGGCGCTGGACGTCTGGGGACCGCCGGAACGGCTGTCGGCGGTCACGCTGCAGGGTTCGCCGATCATGCACGGCAAGCAGCTTTACAACGCCGGCGAAGGCGCCATCGCCACCGGCATCTACGAAGTCACGCGGGGCAAGTTCAAGGTGATCTATCCCTTTCACGAACACGCCACCGTTCTTTCCGGTGAGGTCGTGCTTTCGGACGAGGCCGGCAATAGCGTCACCTATGGTCCCGGCGATTCCTGGTTCTGCCATCAGGGCGAAGTCATTACCTGGGACGTGAAGTCCGAGCGACTGCGCAAGTGTTTCTTCGTGGTGACCTCGGACCGCTTCGTGACGGTCGCTCCGACGCGAAACCCTGAATCCCGTTACCAAGCGGTCGGATAAGCCGATCATGCGCGCCGCCGGCGCGGAGCGGCGTGCCGGTGACCCAGCGGCGGCAACAGGGTATGCCTCTCGCATCGCTTCTCAGACCCGCACTTGTTCCCGGATACGCGCGCCGTTGGAACCCTAACATTTACATGTATAGACAATCACGCCTAGACTGCGGTGGCAAGCCGTTATGCGCCGGCCGGCCAGGCGGGCGGAGCGAGGGAGGCCGACAATGAAACACCATGAACTGGCATCGACACCCGACACCGTCAGGTGGGGCTGCTTCGATGCCACGTTTCCGCCGGTGCTGGAAGTCGAATCCGGCGACCGGGTGACCATCCACACGGTGTCCGGCGAACCCGAGGATATGCCGCCGGCCGGTTTCACCCTGCTTCCCGAACACAAGGCCATACTGAAATCGGTCGAGCGCGGTCCCGGACCCCACTTCACGACCGGGCCGATCTGGGTGAACGGCGCCAAGGCCGGCGACGTTCTCGAGGTCCGCATCCTCGATATTCAACTGCGCCAGGATTGGGGCTGGAACCTCATTCAGCCGCTGCTCGGCACCCTGCCGGAGGACTTCCCCACGCTGCGCCGGCTTCATATCCCGCTCGACCGTAACGCCGGGACCGCGCGGCTGCCCTGGGGCCTCGAACTGCCGCTACGCCCCTTCATGGGCATCCACGCGGTGGCGCCGCCAAAGGAGTGGGGTCGCGTCACCTCGGTCATTCCCCGCGCCCATGGCGGCAACATGGACAACAAGGAATTCATCCCGGGCACGACGATCTACTTCCCGGTCTTCAACGACGGCGCGCTTTTCGTGGCCGGCGACGGCCACGGCGTGCAGGGCGATGGCGAAGTCTGCCTGACCGCGATCGAGACCGCGCTCACCGGTACGTTCGAACTCATCGTGCGCAAGGATATGCATCTGGCCGGCCCGCGCGCGGAGACGCCGACCCATTTCCTGACCATGGGATTCGACACGGATTTGGACGATGCCGCGAAGATGGCGTTGCGCGACATGATCCGGCTGATCAAGGAGAAGCGCGGGTTGTCGAGCGAGGACGCCTATACGCTGTGCAGCCTCGCCGCCGACCTGCGGGTGACGCAGACGGTCGACGTGAACAAGGGCATCCACTGCATGCTGCCGAAATCGACATTGATCTGACGCCATGTCGATCTTCGTTCTGGTTCACGGCTCGTTTCACGGGGGCTGGGCCTGGAGCCGACTCGTCCCACTGCTCGAACGCGCGGGCCACAAGGCGGTGGCGCCGAACCTGCCCGCCAGCGCCGGCGACCCGGCACCGCTCGGCGAGGCCAATCTCGCCGGATATACGAATCGTATCGCCGAGGTCATCGATCGAGAGAGCGAGCCGGTCATCCTGGTCGGCCACTCGATGGGCGGCATCGTCATCACGCAAACAGCCGAGCTGCGGCCGGAGCGGATAAGGCTGCTCGTCTATGTCTGCGGTTTCCTGCTGACGGACGGCGACACGCTCGTCGGTTTTCTCGACGCCAGCAAGGATTTGGCCGGCGACGAGCTGGTTCTCAATAACATGCGCATCGCCGAGGACGGCCAAACCGCGAGCTTCGATCCGAACATGGCCCAGACCGTCTTCTACAATTGCTGCCGGGACGAGGACGCGGCCTGGGCGGCCGGGCAGCTGCGCCCGCAGCCGCTGGCGGTCTACAAGGATCCGCTGCGCATCACCGACGGGCGGTTCGGGCGGACCCCCCGCGTCTATATCGAAACGCTGCGGGATCGGGCCATCGACCCCGCCTACCAGAAGAAGATGTACACGCGCACGCCGTGCCGCGAGGTCATCGCCCTGGACACCGACCACACGCCGTTCCTGGCGATGCCCGAGGCGTTCGCGAAGCTTCTTATCGGGTTGGTTTAGCCCGACTGCGCCGTTCGAGCGTCAGGAACAGCGCGGCGTGATCGAGGTCGCCGCGCCCTTCCGCGCAGGCCTGTCCGAGAAGATCGTGCATGAGCGTCATGATCGGCAGATCGAGGCCGTGCTCGCCGGCGGCGGCCATGGCGGCGCCCAGATCCTTGTAATGGGTGCGAACGTGGCCGCCCGGCGCGAACTCCCGCTCGATCATGCGGCGGGCATGGATCTGCAGGATCTTGCTGTCGGCGAAGCCGCCGCCGAGCGCCTCGCGCACCTTGGCCGGATCGGCGCCGCTGGCCTTGGCGAGGAGAAAGGCCTCGGAAACCGCCCCGATGGCCGCGGCCACGATCATCTGGCTGCCGAGCTTGGCGATCTGACCGCTTCCCGACGGGCCGACAAGCGTGGCGCGGCCGAGCAACGGGAACACACCCGAGGCGCGCTCGAAAGCCGCGGGTTCGCCGCCGACCATAATCGCCAGCGTGGCCGCTTCCGCGCCGTAAGGGCCGCCCGAGACGGGCGCGTCGAGGTGATCGACGCCGCGCGCTTTCAGCCGCGCGGCGTGATCGCGCGCGGTGGGTGGCGGGATCGAACTCATATCGACGACCAGCGCGCCCCGCGGGATCGCATCCGCCATCCCCATCTCGAACAGGACCGAATCCACGACCGGCCCGTTTTCAAGAATCATCAGGACGAACTCGGCGCCGGCGACCGCCTCGGCGGGCGTATCGGCCACCTTGGCGCCGCGCTGGGCCAGCGGCCGGGTCTTCTCCGTGGTGCGATTCCACACTGTCAGCGGAAAGCCGGCCTTGAGCAGATTCAACGACATCGGCGCGCCCATGAGACCGGTGCCGAGGAAGGCGACGGGTTGCCTTTGCGACGTCATGAGCGGTCCTTCGTCGTTGCTTCCGGCGACGATACTAGACAGCATCCGACCTGTATATACAGTCCGAATCTCGCGTGATAAGAAGGCGTGGGATGTCCAAGACCAGCCTCCGCCCCTTGAGCCGGCGCTCCGCGGCCCAACTGCCGTCGCACGCGGCGCCGCTCTACGAAAAAGTAAAGCAGTACGTCGTCGAGAAGATCGGCAGCGGCGAATGGTCGAAAAGCGGCCGCCTGCCCGGCGAGCCCGAACTCGCGCGCTCGCTCGGCATTTCGCGCATGACGATCAATCGCGCGCTCCGGGAGTTGGCCGAGGATCGAATTCTCGAGCGCATCCCCGGCGTCGGCACCTTCATCGCCGAGGCGAAGCCGACCTCCGCCATCGTCGAGATTCACAACATCGCCGACGAGATTCGCAATCGCGGCCAGACCTATGGCTGCGAGGTCGTGACCCTCGAGAAAATCGATCCGCCTCGCCCGGTCATGGCCGGCATGGACATTCGCCCGGACCACAAGGTGTTTCGGGCCGTCATCGCGCATCGCGCGAATGGATCGGCGGTGCAGCTCGAAGAACGCTACGTGCGGCCGAGCTTCGCGCCGAAATTCCTCGACCAGGACTTCACGCGGATCACCACCACGGCCTATCTCTTCGGCATTCAGCCGCCCAGCGACGCCGAACACATCATCGAGGCCGAGCTGCCCGACGAGGAAACCCAAAGGCTGCTCGAGATCTGGCCGCACGAACCCTGCCTCGTGGTGATGCGGCGCACCTGGGTCGGCTCGACGATCACGACCCTTAGCCGGCTCACGCATCCGGGCAGCCGCTATCGCCTGATCGGGCGAACGAGCAAGAACGGCGACGCCCAATCATGAGCGCGTTGGTGCGCCTTGCCCGCCGATAATCTGCTGACGGGGCTCAGGGTCCTCGACTTCACGCGGGTGATGGCGGGACCGTTCTGCACCGCGCTCTTGGCCGATCTCGGCGCCGAGGTGATCAAGGTCGAACCGGCGCAGGGCGACGACTACCGGCATATCGGCCCCTTCAAGAACGGCGAGAGCGGCCTCTTCGCGCTCATGAACCGCGGCAAGAAGAGCATCACCGTGGACATGAAATCGCCTTCCGGCCTCGGCATCGTCCACGACCTCGCGCGATGCTCGGATATCGTGGTCGAGAATTTCCGCCCCGGCGTCACCCAGCGCCTCAAGATCGACTACGCGGCCCTGAGCGCGCTCAAGGAGGGGTTGGTCTATCTCAGCATCTCGGGCTTCGGCCAATCGGGGCCGCTCGCCCACCGGCCGGCCTACGATATCATCGCCCAGGCGATGGCGGGCCTGATGAGCGTCACCGGCGAGCCCGAGCGGCCGCCCATGCGCGCGGGCGAGGCCTATGGCGATCTGGTGTCGGGGCTCTTCGGCGCCTGGGCGGTGCTGGCGGCGCTGGTGTCGCGGCTGCGCGGCGGTCCCGGGCGCTATATCGACATCGCCATGTTCGACGCCCTGTTCTCGATGTTACCGACGCCGCTCAGCGTCTATCTCTTCACCGGCCAGTCGCCGACGCGCAGCGGCAACCGGCATCTCATTTCGGCGCCGTTCGGCAGCTTCGCCGCGGGCGACGGCCACGTCATCATCGCGGTCGCCAACAACGCGCTCTTCGAGAAGCTGATGACGGCCCTGGGGCGGCCCGAGGTGGCGCGCGATGACCGGTTCCGCTCCGACGAGGAACGCCGGCGCAATGAGCCGGAATTACGCGCCATCATCGAATCCTGGACCGCGGGGCGCAGCGTCGCCGACATCGTCGAGACCCTCGACGCGGCTTCCGTCCCGGCATCGCCGATCTGGAGCGTCGAGCAGGCCGCGACCAGCGCACAGGCCGCCTTCCGGCAGCTTCTGGCCGCCATGCCCCATCCCGTCGCCGGCGACATCCGCGTGCTCGAACAGCCGGCGCATTTCTCCGGCGTCGAACGGGGCAAGATCGGCCGCCCGCCGCAGCTCGGCGAACACACGGCGTCGATCCTCGCCGATGTCCTCGGCTACGGCGCCGACAAGATCGCCGCCTTGCGACAGGAGAACGTCATCTGATTCGATGTTTACATGTATAGACAAGGCGAATAACCTGACGCCAACAACAAGGGCCGCCTCCGAGCCCCCACGCCGCCACCCCGATCGGCGGCGCGCCGGCCCGGATAAAGTGCGCCAGCAAGTCAAGAGCCGTTCAAGGGGGAGGACTCGCTTGTGTATACGATCGATATCGATACCGGAGGAACGTTCACCGACGGCTATCTCTGCGGTGATGGCGGCGCGGTCGGGATCAAGGTTGATACGACCCCGCACGATCTGACGACCTGTTTCTATTCGTGCATCGAGGAAGGCGCCAAGCGCCTGGGCATGTCGACGCCGGCGCTGCTCGACCAGACGCGCGTGATCCGCTTCTCCTCCACTATCGCAACCAACACGGCCGTGCAGTTGAGCGGGCCGAAGCTCGGCGTCATCGTGACGGCCGGGGCGGAGGCGAATCTCTATTCCGACAAGGGCAGCAACCCCCTTCACGCCTTCATCTCGCCGAAGATGGTCATGGGCATCGACGAGCGCGTCGACAATGCCGGCGACCTCGTCCAGGCGCCGAACGAGGAGCAGGTGGACGAGAAGGTCCGTTTCCTCCTGGAGAACGGCGCGCGCATGCTGGTCATCAGCCTGCGCAACGCCCACCTAAACGCCGCCCATGAGTTGATGGTGCGCAAGTTCATCAACACGGCCTATCCGCGCCATTACCTGGGCGCGGTGCCGCTTCTGGTATCGCACCAGGTGTCGCGTGTGCCGAGCGACGAGCTCAGGACCAACACGGCGATCATCAACGGCTATTTCCACCGCGGCCTGGTGAATTCGCTCTACAAGGCCGAGGACATGGTGCGGGCGCAGCATTACCGCCACCCGCTGATGATCGTGACCGCCGATTACGGCGTCACCCGTGTCGCCAAGACGCGGGCGATCAACACCTATCAATCGGGGCCGGCTTCCGGCGTTCGCGGCGCCCACGTCCTGGCCGAGAAGCTCGGGCACAGCCGCGTGCTCAGCATCGACGTCGGCGGCACCACCTCCGACGTCGCCTATATCGCCGACGGCTCCTCGAACCGCGCCAAGTACCGCCCGATCAATGGCGTCCAGGTGGCCCAGCGCGTTCCCGACATCGTGTCGTTCGGGCTGGGTGGTGGTTCCAAGATCCGCCTGGCGGGAAAGGAAATCCGCGTCGGCCCCGACAGCCAGGGCGCGGTCCCGGGGCCGGCCTGTTTCGGCCTCGGCGGGCGCATCCCGACGCCCACCGATGTGTGGCTTCAGCTCGGTTATCTGGCGCCAGACAAATATCTCGGCGGGCGCAAGAAGCTCGACGCGCAGAAATCGCGCGAGGTCGTGCGCCGCGCGCTCGCCGAGCCGCTCGGCATCAGCGAGGAAGACGCGGCCTTGAAGGCGAAAGAGGCGGTCGAGAACGAGCTGGCCCACCACGTCCTTCAGAGCGGCCCCATTCCCGACGCGGAAGCGCTGCATGGCGCGACGCTCTACGCCATCGGCGGCGGCGCCGGGTTGCTGGCGGTCGGGCTCGCGCGGAAACTGAAGATGGGCCAGGTCTACGTGCCCTTGAATGCGGCGGTGTTCTGCGCCTTCGGCGCCAGCACGCTCGATGTCAGCCACGCCTATGAGGAGATCCTGCCGATCGGCAAGAACGCGGTGGCCGCCGGCGACGTGAAGAAGGTCCTGGCCAAGCTCATGCGGAGCGCCGCAAGGGACATGCGCGGCGAAGGATATTCGGACGAGAAGATCGACTATGTCGTCGATGTCGAGTGCCTTTCCGGCATCGACGAGATCGGCCGGGCGAGCGGGCGCCTCGCCAAGGGCGCCGTAAGCGGCGAGGTCGCGAAGTTCGTCAGGAAACCGCCCGCCGGCGGCCAATATCTCGTGGTTCGATTGACGGCCACTTGTCCGACGCCGCATCCGGTCATCAAGGCCAGCGGGCAACGCGCGAAGGCTCTCGCCGGCGCGCAAGCAGGACGGCGGCGCATTCGCTTGGCGCGGGGCGAGGTCGACGCGCCGGTCTACGCCTTCGACAAGCTGCCGATCGGCGCCAAGGTCCAAGGCCCGGCGATCGTCGAAAACGAACATACCTCGGTCCTGGTGCCCGATGAGGTCACGCTGGTGATCGACAGGACCGGCAGCGGGGTAATGGGGGTGAAGCCATGACCGACAGCGTCGATATCACGGAATACCTGGCCATCGACCTCAGATCGGAGACATGGCTGTGCCGCAAATGCGGCCACAAGATCGGCCCGGCGCGGCGGAACTACAAGGAAGGCCTGCTTCTCGCCAACCGCGATCCCCGCGAAATCCACAACCCCGTGGTCGCCGGCGAGTACGGCTTCGCGCCCGACCCGGCCTGGTGCCGGATCGTCGAGTTCTATTGCCCCGGCTGCGCCACGCTGGTCGAGAACGAGTACCTGCCGCCCGGACATCCGATCACCCATGACATCGAGTTGGACATCGACGCCTTGAAGGCCAAGTACGGCGCGAAGGGGCGCGCGGCCAAGCCCGCAAACAAGCCGGCGGCCAAGTCCCCCGCAAGATCCCCTGGCCGAGCAAAAGGAGCACGGCGATGAGCGCGGTCATCGACATCGATATCGGCGGCACCTTCACGGATTGCTACATCACCCGCGAGCGCGAGCAGGTCTGGTGCAAGTCGCGAACCACGGCCTACGACCTGTCGGTGTGCATGATCCAGGCGATCGAGGAAGGCGCGCGGCGCCTCAATCTCTCGATCGAGGACCTCCTGGGCGAGACCGAAATGATCCGGTACTCGACCACGCTCGCCATGAACAAGCTCATCCAGCGCAACGGCCCGAAGCTGGGGCTGATCGCCACGCGAGGATTCGAGGACACGATCTTCATCGGCCGCTGCAGCCAGTGGGCCGACGGCATTCCGTTCAAGCACTCCCGCAACATCGCGCGCGTGCAACGGCCCGTGCCGCTCATCGACCGGACCATGGTCGTGGGCGCGCATGAGCGCATCGATTCCAACGGCAAGGTGATCTTCCCCCTGAACGAGGACGTGTTCCTCGAGCAGTTGCGGGGCCTCGTGGACAGGGGCGCGCGCAGCTTCGTCGTGTCTCTGCTGTGGTCGTTCCGCAATCCGGAGCACGAGCAGCGCATCAAGGAGTTGATCACCGAGGAATACAACGACTCTCATCTCGGCAACATGCCGGTCTTCCTGTCCTCGGAGATCGCGCCGCGCATGTATGAATATCCGCGCACGATGATGACCATATTGAGCGCCTATCTGCACCAATCCATGTACCAGGAGCTGATCGGGATCACCGAGGAGCTGCGCGACCGCGAGTACCAGAAGCCGCTGATGATGGTGCACAACACCGGCGGCATGGCCTCGGTGCTGAAGACCTCGGCGGTCAACACCTACAATGGCGGCCCGGTCGCCGGCGTGATGGGCAGCTACTACCTGGCGCCGCATTACGGCTTCCGCAACGTCATCAGCGCCGACATGGGCGGCACCAGCTTCGATATCGGCCTGGTGGCCGAGGGCAGCACCCGCTTCTACCAGTTCCAGCCGGTGATCGACCGCTGGGTGGTCGATGCGACCATGATCGACGTGCGCTCGATCGGCGCCGGCGGCGGATCGATCATCCGAGTCAATCCGTTGCTCGGCAACCAGGTCGTGGTCGGCCCGGAGTCCGTCGGCTCGCATCCGGGGCCGGCCTGCTACAATCAGGGCGGCCTGGACCCGGCGGTGACCGACGCCGACGTGGTTCTCGGCTACATCAACCCGGAGAATTTCCACGGCGGCAAGCTGGCGCTGTCCAAGGAGCTCGCGCTGAAGGCCATCGAGGAAAAGGTGTCGAAACCGCTTGGCATCAGCCCGGAGGAAGGCGCGCTCATCGCCAAGCGCGTGGTCGATGCCAAGATGGGGAACGAGATCTACAAGGAAACGGTGTTGAAGGGCTTCGACCCGCGCGATTTCATCCTGTTCGCGATCGGCGGCGCCGGGCCCACCCACGCGACCGGCTTCGCCGAATTCGCGTTGCTCGACACCATCGTCGTGTTCCGTTTCGCCTCGACGTTCTGCGCCTACGGATCCTCGACCATGGACCTCGTGCATCTCTACGAGCAGTCGCTGCATTTGCACCTGCTGGATGTCAGGGGCGCCTGGCTCAAGGAGTTCGACGCCTTCAACGCGATCGTCGACGGATTGACCGCCAAGGCGCTGCAGGATTTCCGCGGCGAAGGCATGAAGGACGCGCCGATCAAGTGGCAACTCGAACTCGACATGAAATTCGGCGGCCAGCTCAATACCAAGCGCGCGGTGGTGCCGGTGCTCAAGCTCCGCTCGGAGGCGGACGTCAAGGCGGTCTACAAGGCCTTCGAAAAGGAATACAGCGAGACCTACAGCACGATGGGCCTGACGCCGGAAGCGGGCGTGGAGATCGAGAATTTCGTGCTCCGCGCCACCGTTCACCACGACAAGCCCGAGCTGCGCAAGCTGCCCGTGGTCGGACCCGATCCGTCGGGCGCCTTGTCGGGCAAGCGGCCGGCCTACTGGCACAAGATCGGCTGGAAGGAAACGCCGATCTATGCCCTGCCCAAGCTGCAGGTCGGCAACCGGTTCAACGGGCCGGCCATCGTCGAGGCCGAGGACACGACAATCGTGGTCGAGCCGGGCTGGTCGTTCGAAGTGGACCAGTTCGGCAACAACCTGATGAAGAAGCTCGGGGCATAGGAGAAACACCATGTTCGATGTCGATCTGATCGAAAAAGGCCTGAAGCCGATGCCGGCAACGCCGGAAATGATCGCGGCGATGGAAGAGCTCGGCCCCGGCGATTACGAAATCTATTCGGAGAAGCTCAACCTCATCGTCGAGGAGGGCAAGAAGGTGATGACCATGATGGGCATCTCCAGCATGCTCCATTCCGGCGACACCATGGCGGCGGTCTATACCGCCGAAGGGGATCTGGTCACCACCGCCTGCGGCACCTACTTGCACTGCGTGACCGGACAGATTCCGGTGAAGTTCATCCTCAAATATTTCCAGGATGATCCTTCCGTCGGCCTGCGAGAAGGCGACGTGTTCTATTGCAACGAGGCGATCTATGGCGGGATCCACAATCCCGACCAGTTCGCGATCATGCCGATCTTTCACGAAGGCGAGATCTGCGGCTGGACCGTCGTCGGCGCCCACCAATCCGAGACCGGCGGCAAGGAACCCGGCGGCGAAGTGACGACCGCGGTCACGCGCCACGACGAAGGCATGAAACTGACCCCGATCAAGATCGGCGAGAACTACCTGATCAAGGCCGATCTCCTCAAGATGATGGAAAACTTCATCTCGCGCGCGCCGCGCATGCAGGTGACGGACGTGAAGGCGCGGGTTGCCGCCTGCGATCGCATTCGCATCCGCATGCAGCAGCTGCTGAAATCCAAGGGGCGGCGGTTCGTGACCGGCCTCTTCCGCAAGATGATCAAGGAGTCCGAGGACGGCGTGCGCAAGCGCATCAAGGATTGGAATGACGGGATCTATCGCCACGTCGTCTTCATCGACACCACCGGCGCCGAGGCGAGCCTGTTGCGCGTGCCGCTCACCCTTCACAAGAAGGGCGACCGCCTGACCATCGACTTCACCGGGACCTCGCCGGAGCATAATGGCAGCTTCCAGGCCCTGGCGCCCTGCGTGCGCGCCCATTGCGCGGTCAACCTCTACCAGTCGCCATTCCACGACTTTCCCATTTCCGCCGGCACGATGGAGCCGATCGACTTCATCATACCGCACGGCACCATTCTCGACCCCGATCCGGAGGCGGCGATTTCCTGCTCGCCGACCACGGCGTCGGCGGCGTTTCCGCTGCTGGCGGTGACGCTCTCCAAGATGATGTACGCCAGCCCGCAGCGCGATCAGGTCTGCGGCTTCTGTTCGTCGAATTCCTCGGCGCCGATGATCACCTGTGTCAATCAGCACGGCGCCAAGGTGGTCGATTTCCTGGGGTTTCCCTTGAATGCCTGGGGCCTGGCCGCGCGTCACGACTGCGATGGGGTCGATGTCTTCGGCTTTCCGCACGGGCCCTGGGGCAAGGGGCCGGACGTGGAGGACACCGAGCGCGCCTTCCCGCTGATCCACCTCTATCAGCGGGGCCAGGCCGACAGCGGCGGCTACGGCAAGTATCGGGGCGGCACCGGCATCGCGCTCTCCTACATCGTGCACAACGCGCCCTATGCCATCTTCACGGCGTCGTGCAAGGAATCGAAATTCCCGACCACGACGGGCCTCTTCGGCGGCTATTCGGAAACCGTGGTGCCGGGAATCCGCGTCACCGGGATCGACGCCATCGAGCAGATGAAGGCCGGCAAGGTCGAGCTTCCGAACAGCGATTACGAACTGCTGACGAAGAACCCGTTCAAGGGCAAGATCGTGCGCGAGCACCAGACGAGGCCGCCGCTCATCGTCAAGAAGGGCGAGATGATCTGCTCCAGCACCCAAGGAGCCGGCGGTTATGGCGATTGCCTGGAGCGGCCGGCGGAATCGGTCATGCAGGACATCCGCCAGGAGGCGCTTACCCATTGGACGGCGCGCAATGTCTATAAGGTGGCTTACGACCCGAAGACGCTGAAGGTCGACGAAGCAGCGACCGAGAAACTTCGGGCGACCGAGCGCCGCAATCGCCTGAAGCGCGGCAGGCCCTACCACAAATTCGTCAAGGAATGGTCGAAGCTGCGGCCGCACCCGCAAGCGCTCAAATTCTACGGCACCTGGCCGGACGCGAAGAAGAACCGCGAGGTCATCCGAATTTGACCGCCGGCATCCGATGACCACGTCGCGGCAGCTTGTCCGGAGCGCCTTTTCGGGCAGCAAGTCCGAGCGCCGGCCGTTGCTGCCGCTCGCCTTCTATCACGCGGCGCGATTCGACGGCGCGCCCTTCGATGAGTTGATCGGCGATGCGACGCGGCTCAGCCGCGCGCTGCTTCAGCAGCGGCAGTTGTTGGGCGGCGATTGCATCAGCGTCCACTTCGACGAGGTCTGGTTTGCCGAGGCCGCCGGCGCATCCCTCGATTGGGCCGACGAAATGCCGCGGGTTCGGTGGCCATCCATCGAGGCGGAAGCGTTGGCGGCGGCGGTGGGCGACGGGGCCGGCGTGTTCGCGACGCTCGTCGAAGTCGTGGACCGGCTGGCCAAGCAGCTTCGCCGGGAAGCGCCGGTCATGGTGGCCTTCCCCGGTCCATTGCTGCTCGCCTCTCGCATCGGCGCCGGCAAGGCCGCCGCGTTGGAGCGGTTGGGGGGAATGCTGCGCGGTCTCATCGAGCGCTGCTGCCGGGCCGGCGCGGAACTGGTGCTGCTGCGCGAGGCCGGCGACGGCGCGGTCGAGCGCATGGTCGCGGCCTCGGCGCCGATCTTCAACACGGTCCGCTACTACAACGCGACGCCGATCCTGTGGGGCCCGGGGCGACCGCAAGACCTGCTTCCCGATCCGGCATTGTTTCCAGCCGAGGCGGCGGCGGCGCTGATTCCCGGCCGCAAGTCCGGGTTGATCGTTCCCGATGCTTGCCTGGGCGATACCGGGTCCCTCGCCGCTTTCGTGGCCAAGGCCGCGGCCCTGCCCGACGCTGTCTTCCTTGCCGTCCTCGACGAAGCGCTGGTGCCGCACTCGGTGGAAGCCAACACCCAGTCGATGCAGGGATTATCTATTTAACCGACTCAAGCACTTAGCGCTTGACATTCGAAATCGGCCATGCGATGAAGCGCCACCCTTCGAGGGTGTCGGGTGCTCCGACCGCGTAGAAAGACGGTTTTTCGTCCTTCCTGTAGAGCGCTCCGTCCGAACCAATCACGAAAAGTCCAGTCACGCGGGGCTTCTCCCCTAAGACAAGGGCCGTCACCGGTCTGCTTGCGCCCCTGGCGCTTGCCGCCGGTCAACCGGCCCATCATGAAAGACCATCAACTTGACCGATAATTTCACCACTCTCGGGCTCGCCGAGCCCATTTTGCGCGCGATCGCGCATGAAGGCTACACCACGCCCACCCCGATTCAGACGCGCGCCATTCCCCATCTTCTCGCCGGGCGCGATTTGCTCGGCATCGCCCAGACCGGCACCGGCAAGACGGCCGCCTTCGCGCTGCCGATCCTGCACCGCCTGGCCAAGAGCGGCGGGCGGGCGTTGCCCGGCCATTGCCGCGTCCTGGTGCTGGCGCCGACCCGCGAGCTCGCCACCCAGATCGCCGACAGCTTCAAGGCCTATGGGCGCCACGTCGGGATCTCGGTCGCCGTCGTCATCGGCGGCGCCAGCTATGGGCCGCAGACCAAGGCGCTGGCGCGCGGCGTCGACGTGCTGGTGGCGACACCGGGGCGTCTTCTCGACCATATCGAAGCCCGCGTGGTGCGCCTGGACAAGACCGAGGTCGTCGTCCTCGACGAAGCCGATCACATGCTCGACCTCGGCTTCCTGGTGCCGATCCGGCGCATCCTCAAGCACCTGCCGGCGCAACGCCAGAGCCTGTTCTTCTCGGCCACCATGCCGAAGGAGATCCGGGCGCTTGCCGACCAGATGCTGCGCGACCCGGTCGAGGTCGCCATCGTGCCCTTGGCGACCACGGTCGCCAGCGTCACGCAGCAGGTCTTCTTGATCGAAGCCGACAAGAAGCGCCAGCTGCTGGTCGAGCTCCTGGGCCAGCCGAACTTCACGCGCACGCTGGTCTTCACCCGCACCAAGCGCGGCGCCGACCGTGTCGTCGCCCATCTCGAGGCCGCCGGCCTTGCCGCCGCGGCCATCCACGGCAACAAGTCGCAAGGGCAGCGCGAGAAGGCGCTGGCCGGCTTCAAGTCCGGGCGCACGCGCGTGCTCGTGGCGACCGACATCGCCGCGCGCGGCATCGACGTGGACAACGTCACCCACGTGGTCAACTTCGAGCTTCCCCATGTGCCGGAGACCTACGTCCACCGCATCGGGCGCACCGCGCGCGCCGGGGCGGCGGGCATCGCCATATCGTTCTGCGATGGCGAGGAGCAGACGCTGCTGCGCGACATCGAACGGCTGACGCGCCAGACGCTCCCCAGCGTCGACCGGCGGACAAGCGGCTGGAAAACACCCAGCGCCGGCGCCAAGCCGGCCAATCACCGATCCGGCCGCGGCGCGCCGGGGCGCGGCTCGAACCGGTGGTCGAACCAGCGGTCGAACCAGCGGTCCGGCCCGCGTACCGTCAACGCCGGCAGGTACGCCGCAGCCTGAGCGAATATGCCCCCGATGGAGCGTCGCTTTGAGACGCTTCATCGGAGGCAACCGCTTCTTGTTCCCATTCGAGTTCTTGATCGCCTAAGGATGGCGGCACCCGACATCTTGGGTCGATGACGCCATCATTTCCTCCGTTCTCGATCGGTTACGGAATCTGAATATGCGCGGCGAACGAATCCGCCGCCGCTACGGCGTTGAAAGCAAGGCGAACTTCGCCGTAATTGGCGCGGAAATCGGCTAGGTTCGGACGGACGATTGCCTCTAGATGCTCGCGTGGTGCCATGGCTTGTCCTTTCCTGAACGCATCGCCTTTTGTCCGCAACCGAACATCAGATGAACCGGTCGAAAGGCCCGATCGCCTTGACCGTAGCCAGGAGGCCGTGGGCTCGGAGCGTATCGAGGTAGTCCTCGGCCGTTTTCGGCGGATTCTTCAATCGCAGGCGCACCGTCCTGACGGCTTGTAGGAAGGCCGATTGGGATAGTTGAAATTGTTGCGTCAGGAACTCGTCCGGGTGCTGGGCTTCGATCCCCCAGCGATCGAGATTCTCGGGCGGAAAGTCCCTGAGGTTGACCGTCACGATAAAGTCGGCGCGGCCCTTGATCGCGGCGGCAAGGACGTGGCGATCATCGGGGTCGGGCAAGTCGAGGATACCGATGAGCGGCTCGAAATCCGTCACCAGCGCGTCACGGGTATGCGCATTCATGAGATCGCGCGTTCGCTCGAGCCGCGAGCGCGTCAGATCGCGACGGGTTCGAAGGAGGGCTTCGATCCACTCCTCATGCACCGCGTCGGACCATTTGGCGCGGTAGAGGTCCGCCACGGCGAGTTCCAGGAGGAGATCGCGCAGCGGCGCCGGATAGAGAACCGAGGCATCGAGGAAGACGGTAAGATTGCCCAAGACTCAGTAACCCATCTTCAGGTCCTGAGCCTCCGCCGTGAGTTGGTCGAGCATCTTGCGCCGCTCCGAATCGGTGTTCTCCTTGTACCGCAGGACATCCTCGAAGCTGATGCGCCGGTGGCTCCCCACCAATCGGAAAGGAAGCTTCCTCTTTTCTAGAAGCTGAACGAGAAACGGCCGCGACACATCGAGAAAGTCGGCTGCCTGCTGAGTGGTGTATTCGGCGTTCCGCGGGACAACTGTAACCGCATGGCCAGACGCCATGTCCTCCAGGATCGTCATGAGAAGCTTCGCCGCGCTTGCCGGCAACTCGATTGTCTGCTCTTGGCCGGCATCGCGGACACGCAAGGTCAAGGAGCGCCCAGCGCGCACGAGTGGCGCGAGCCGTTGCCCGGAGGCACGTGCCAGTTCGACGTCCTCCTTCGAAAGTGGAACGCTTGTCAGTGCCGCGGTCGCCATGGCCAGGCTCCTTTCATTTCAAAGCCATCGCCATTAAATCGCATCCGAACTTCAAACGCAATATACGAAACAAACGAAATTAACGAAAATGAAATTCGAGCATTAACTTGGAGAATCCGGCGGTCGCGGCCGACGCCTCGCCAATTCAATGCACTCGCAAGTTCTTGCCTCGTCAAAGGGTTGACGAGCTGCCGGGCGTTTCAACCCTGCGTGGGTACATTATCGAGCGACCATAAAGAACGAAATCTTGACTAATATGTTTATAAAGTAAAGAATTCGTTCTTTATTATACTGACAAGGAACAAAATCGTTCCTTGCGGTGGATGGCAGCGAGGCCGGACATGACGAAACGCACGACGGGCCGCTTTGAGCGCGTCATCGTCGGCGGCGAAGACGTCTCGGCCTTCGTGCCCTTCCCCCTGCCGCCGCGCGACCCGCCGCTTGTCATCGGCGGCCGGATTGGCGATCGGCTTCGCGCGGCCGAGCAGGCGCTGGCGCGGCTCGACCTCGCGAGCGAGTTGGTGCCGTCGCTCGACTGGTTCCTCTACGCCTTCGTGCGCAAGGAGGCCGTGATCACCTCGCAGATCGAAGGCACGCAGGCGACGCTGGTCGATCTTCTGACGTTCGAGGCCGATGGCGGGACCGCGCCGAACGCCGATGTCGAGGAGGTCTGCAACTACCTGAGTGCGCTTAGCTTCGCCCGCGCCGAACTCGGCAAGGAGAATGGGCTGCCTCTGTCGATGCGCCTCTTGAACGAAGCGCATGGACGATTGATGCATGGCGTGCGCGGCGCGAACAAGCAGCCCGGCGAAGTGCGCCGGAGCCAGAACTGGATCGGCGGCAGCCGACCGGGCAACGCGGTCCATGTGCCGCCCCCGCCCCATGCCCTCGCCGAGTTGCTGGGCGCGTTGGAGACATACATCCACGCCGACGACACGCTGCCGACGCTGGCGCGGGCAGGCTTGGCGCACGCGCAGTTCGAGACCATCCACCCCTATCTCGATGGCAATGGCCGCATCGGCCGCCTTCTGATCGCGCTGCTTCTGGAGCACTGGGGCTCGATCAAGGCGCCGCTCCTCTACCTCAGCCTCTTCTTCAAGCGGCATCGAGACGAGTATTACCGCCGCCTGAAAGCTGTCCGTACGGAGGGAGATTGGGAGGGATGGACGGACTTCTTCCTCGACGGCGTGGCAACGATCGCCGACGAGGCCGTCGCGTCCGCGCGGGACCTCTTCGCCGTCGTGAGCGCGGATCGTGCCCGCGTGCTTGCGCAAGCGACGACCTCGATCTCGGCCGCTCGGCTGTTTGAGCTGCTGCCGGGCCATCCCATCGTGACGGTCGCCTCGACGATAAAGCTCCTTGGCACGAGCAAGCCTACCGCGACACGCGCCGTCGAAGCGCTGGTGGACGCCGGCATTCTCGTCGAGACGACCGGCAAGAAGCGCGGTCGCGGGTTCGCCTATCAGGCCTATGTCGACCGGCTGAGCATCGGGACCGAACTCGAGCGCCGATGACGGGCGCTCCGGAAGGCGGAACGTTGACAGCCTCCGTGGCGGCTGCGATTGTCTTCGAATCATACAAAGCGAGCCGATCCTATGGAGGACACGATGCAGCAGCCCGCCCGCAAACTGGGCCACCGCCACACCATTCACGATCGCGACCAGCACCTCAACTGGGACAATGCGCGTAAACCCGCGCTGACCGCCGCGCCGGGGGACACCATCGAGTTCGAGAACATCGACGCGACTTGCGGCCAGATCACCGCCCAGTCGACGGCCGACACGATCCGCACGCTGGATTTCGCCCGCGTCAACCCGATCGCCGGTCCGGTCTATATCGATGGCGCCGAACCCGGCGACGCCCTCAAAGTGACCCTGGTCGACTTCACGCCCACCGGCTGGGCGTGGACCGCCATCGTGCCGGGCTTCGGGCTGCTGGCCGAGGATTTCCCCGAGCCGGCGATCAACATCTGGAGCTACGCCAAGGACTTCAAAACGCCGGCGATGTATGGCCCCGGCGCGAAGGTTCCGTTGAAACCGTTCTGCGGCACCACCGGCGTGGCCCACGCCGAAGCCGGCCAGTTCAGCACGATCCCGCCCTATGCCACGGGCGGCAACATGGACATTCGCGATCTCACGATCGGCGTCGATCTTTACTTGCCGGTGAGGGTGAAGGGTGCCCTCTTCTCGATCGGCGATACCCATGCCGCCCAGGGCGACGGCGAGGTCTGCGGAACGGCGATCGAGTCGCCGATGTCGGTCGTGGCCAAATTCGACCTGGTCAAGAACGCCAATCTGAAGTTCCCGTACTTCGTCACGCCGGGACCGGTGAGCCGGCACCTGGACGGCGCCGGCTATTTCGTGACCACCGGAATCAACCCCGACCTCATGGCCGCCAGCAAGGATGCCGTGCGCGGCATGATCGACCTGCTCGGCCGGGAGAGAAAGATGAGCCCGGAGAACGCCTACATGCTGTGCAGCGTGTGCGCGGACATGCGCATCAGCGAGATCGTGGATCAGCCCAATTGGGTCGTGTCCTGTTACATGCCGCGTCTCGTGTTCAACTGATCTCAATATCCAGCAAGGGGAGAAACTCATGAGAACGAACATCTGGGGCCGGGCCGGGCGAAGCCGGATCGGCCGGTTCGCGGCGGCTGGCGCGCTCGCGGCCGCCGCGGCCCTGTGGACGATTCCGGCTTCGGCGTGGTCGCTCGAGGAAGCCGCCAAGCCCTATGCCGGGGCGACGATCAAATGCGTCGGCGACGGTTATTCGCCATTCCTCGCCTACCAGAAGCTGGCGGCGGAGAAGTTCACGCCAATGACGGGCATCACGGTCGAATGGGAGGTGGGCGACGTCGGCGCCGCGCTTCGCCAGAAGATGACCGCCGACGCCATCAACAAGACCGGCGTCTATGACTGCGTCGAGCTTCCCTCGCTCGACGTCGGGCTGTGGATCGCCCAGGGTTTCGCCAAGCCCATATACGAATTGTTGGCGGACGAAAAACTGCATGACCCGACCTTCGATCCGTGGACGGCCTATGTGCCGGAGACGTTGGCGTTCTCGTCGACCGAGAACGGCAAGATTTACGGCCTGCCCTACCACTTCATTCCGCGCTTCATGGTGGTGCGGACCGATATCGCCAGCTGCCCGACCGAGCAGGCGAATTTCAAGGCCAAGTTCGGCTACGACCTGCCGCTGAAGCCGGCGACCTGGGAGCAGTTCAAGGACGTCGCCCAATTCTTCACCCGCAAGGCCGGCGAGAATCTGTGCGATCAACCGGTGGCCGAGGATTTCTATGGCACGGCGGTGTCGATGAAGCGCCACTGGGCGACGCAATACGACTTCGAACTCTTCCTGAATGGCTTCGGCGGTTACTTCTTCGAGGGCGACGGGCCGCTCGATACGGCCGAGGGGTTCAAGAGCGGCGGCGACATTGCCTTCGACAGCCCGACGGCGATCAAGGCGATGGAGTACTGGCTGTCGCTGCTGCCCTTCGTGCCGCCCGGATATCTCGAATACACCTGGGACAACACCTATGCGGATATGTGCCAGGGTCGAGTTTATACCTATGCGACCTGGGGCGACACGACGCCGTTTCTCGAGACGGCGAGCGACGATGGCTGCCCCAAGATCGCGGGTAAGTTGACCTACTATCCCGTGCCGGGCACGAACATGACGGGCGGCGAGGGGCAGGCTTGGATGATCCCGTCATCGTCGAAGAACCAGGAGGCCACCTTCCTGTTCCTGCAATGGCTGGCCTCGTTCGAGGTGCAGAAGGAATGCCAGAAGATCGGCTGCACGACGCCGCGCAAGGACGTCTGGTTCGAGAAGGATTTCGACGGCATCGGCGCCGTCGAGATCACACGCTGGCTGATCGAGAACGACAAGGTGATCGCGCGGGGCCATCCGCCGGCATTGTCCGAGATCTCGACCATCCTTATCGACGCCATTCACTCGGCCGGCATGGAAGAGAAATCGGCCGAGGAAGCGCTCAAGGAAGCCGCGGAAAAGAGCCGCGCGGCCTTGTCGCAACAGTAAGCCTTCGATTGGCGGGGCGGGAGGGGTTGGCCCCTTCCGCCCGTCTTCGAACCGGCCGCGGCCGTCCATGACCAGATCCGGCGCCATCCCGATCGATCCCAGCGTTCGCCGGTTTCTCTGGATCTGCATCCTTCCGGTCATTCTTTTTCTCGTTCTGGTGTCCCTGGCGCCGCTGGTGCTGGCCCTCATCGACAGCCTGAGGGAGATGAGCCTGGCCGCGATTTCGCGTCACGGGAAATTCGTCGGATTGCAGAACTTCATCACGGTGTTGAGCGCCGACTCCGGCCTGTTCGGCGCCTTGCTGAAGACGGCGCTCTTCGTGCTGATCGTGGTCCCCATCGAGTTCGCCCTTGGCCTTCTGATCGCCATGGCGCTCAATCGCGAGTTCCGGAGCCGCCGCCTCTGGGTCACGATTCTGCTGTTGCCGACGATGGTGGCACCCGTCGTCGTCGGCCTCATCTGGGATTTTCTCTTGATGCCGAATTACGGGTTGTTCACCTGGGTGATGAACAATTTCGGCTGGTTCCAGGGCAGGCCCGTTTTCTCGCAACCCCTTTCCGCGTTCGCCGCCATCGCCATCATCGACGTTTGGGAGTGGACCCCCTTCATGATGCTGTTCATGTTGGCGGGATTGCTCGGGCTGCCGAGGGAACCGATCGAGGCGGCGGAGATCGATGGCGCTTCGCCGTGGCGCGTGTTCTGGCACATCCAGCTGCCGCTGCTGCGCCCCATCATGATCGTGGCGCTGATGTTCCGCGCCATCGATGCCTCCAAGGTGTTCGAGACCATCTTCGTCCTCACCGGCGGAGGACCTGGAACGACCACGGAATTGATCAGCATCTATGCGTACCGGACGGCGTTCCAGAACTGGGAATTGGGCGACGCCGCCGCGATCTGCCTGCTGATCGGATTCTTTTCTCTGCTTGCCGCCTCCATCTTCTTCAAGCTGATATCGCGCCAGCCCGAGAAAGAGGCGATGGCGGATGTCTAGGGGATCGCGGCGCCCGTCTCTCCTCTTCTGGTTGGTGCTGCCGTTCATGGCCTTCGTGACGCTGCTGCCCTATGCCTGGACCTTCGCGACCAGCTTCAAGCGGCGCTCCGATATCCTCTCGACGCCACCGACCTGGATCAAGGATCCGAGCTGGTTCAATTACGAGAGCATGCTGTTCACGCGGGGCTTCGATCTTTACTTGCTGAACAGCGTCATCATCGGCGTATCAAGCACCCTTCTTGCCCTCACGGTCGGCACGCTCGCCGGCTATGCCTTCTCCCGCTACAAGGTGCCCGCCGGCAACCATCTCTTCTTCTATATCCTGGCGACGCGATTGGGGCCGCCCATCGCCTATGCCTTGCCCATGTATTTCCTGTTCTCGGAACTTGGGCTGCTCAACACGCATCTCGGCGTCAGTATCGCCCATGCCGCCTTCAATCTCGTGCTCGTGGTGTGGATGATGAAGACATTTTTCGACGAGATTCCGGTCGAGTTGGAGGAGGCGGCAAGCATTGACGGCTGCACGGCCGCCCAGGCGTTTTGGCGGATTTCCCTGCCGCTCGCCCTGCCGGGGTTGGTGACGGTGGCGATGTTCGTCTTCATCTTCTCGTGGAACGAAATGCTGTTTGCCTTGATGTTGTCGGCGGGCGATTCCAACACGCTGCCGGTCATGATTCCCTCGCTCATACAGCACACGGGCACGCTGCGCGGCGAGGTCGCCGCGGCCGCGATCGTCCAGACGATTCCGGTGATCGTCTTTACTTTTGTGGCCCAGCGTCATCTTTTGCGTGGCCTCACTTTTGGCGCGGTCAAGGGCTAGACAAGGATGCGTCATCTCGAAATCGGATCGTTGCGGCCAAGCCCCGGCGACCTCGACGCCAGTCTTTGGGCGATCGCCTGCTGCTGGCTCGCCGTTTGGGGCAACTATCTCCTGCTGTCGCTCGATCTGACCGCCGCCTACATCGTGCCGTTCGATCTCTTCCTGGTTCCGCTGCTGGTCACCGGCGTCTTCTGGGCGCTCGGCCGGCTGCGTGGGTGAACCGACGATGCAGACGACACCCCTTCTCCATCTCGTTCTGCTGCTGCTGGCGCTGCCGCTGCAGCTCGGCCTGGCCGTACTCAACGGCCGGACGCGGTGGCTGACGCCGGGCGAGCTGCGTTTCTGGGGGGTGGCGATTTTCTTGATCGTGGAAATCATCTACCTGGCGGGGAGCTGATGGCGCGCATCGACATCGAGAACATTCGCAAGACTTTTGGCGGCGTCGTCGCGCTCCACGACGTTTCGCTGGCGATCCCCGATGGCGCCTTCGTCATTCTCGTCGGGCCGTCCGGATGCGGGAAGACGACGTTGTTGCGGCTGTTGGCCGGGCTCGAGGCGGCGAGCGCGGGTACGATCGCGATCGACGGTCGGGACGTGACCGCGCTGCCGGCCCGCGAGCGCGACGTGGCCATGGTGTTCCAGAACTACGCGCTCTATCCGCACATGTCGGTGCGGCGCAACATGAGCTTCGCGCTGGAACTCAAGAAGATTCCGCGCGCCGAAATCGAAAGGCGCGTCGACGCGACCGCGGACATCCTGGGCATCGGGGCGCTGTTGGACCGCCGCCCCCGGCAGCTATCGGGCGGCCAGCGCCAGCGGGTGGCGCTCGGCCGCGCCATCGTTCGCGAGCCGGCGGTGTTCCTGTTCGACGAGCCGCTGTCGAATCTCGACGCCAAACTGCGGACCTCGATGCGCAGCGAATTGATCAAGCTGCACAAACGGCTGAACGCCACCATCGTCTACGTGACGCACGATCAGGTCGAGGCGATGACGATGGGCGAGATCGTCGTCGTCATGAAAGACGGCGTGCTGCTGCAATCCGGCGCCCCGCTCGACATCTACCGCGACCCGGTCAATCTGTTCGTCGCCGAGTTCATCGGCAGCCCGGCGATGAACTTCCTCAAAGGGAATTTCGATGCCGGGCGCGGCGAGGCCGTCGTCGCCGAGGGACGAGGCCGCCTTCGGCTCGACCCCGCTCTCGCCGGCAGCCTTGCCGAGGGCCGGCGCGTGGAGCTGATCTTCGGCGTCCGGCCCGAGCATCTCCTCGCGGCGCCGCCGCCAAGCGGCGCGTCGGCTATCGACGGCCTGGTGGAGGTCGTCGAACCGCTCGGCGCCGAAACCGTGGTCGAGATGAGCCTCGGCACTCAATCCCTGACCGCGCGGCTCAAAGGCGACCTCTTGCCCGCCACCGGCTCGGTCCTGACGCTGCACGTCGAACCGAAATCCGTCTTCGTCTTCGATCCGGCGGATGGCGCGCGATTGCGCGCGGTGTGAAACCCGCCAGCATGTAAATAGGGGCAGCTGTCTTTCTTTTCGAACGTGGATGGAGTATCAATGCCAATCGCCCGCTAAAAAACTAACTACGACGTTCATTGCGCAAGACGGATCGGAGGCGCCTAAGGTGAAGAGCAGGAAGACCGCAGGGAAAAGGAGCGACAGAGAGATTTTTCTCGACAAGCTCTCCGAGATTTCCAACGGTGAGCCGACGCTGATCGGAAACATTACCATTCGTAATGAACTCGGTTGGGATGATGGTCGCTACAACCGAGTGAAGAGCCAGCTTGTCGATGAGAACACAATCATAGTTGGCCGCGGGAAAGGAGGTTCAGTCGCGTTGGCGAAGGCACCAGGGACGAAGGCGCTAAACGTATTCGTGTCCTACTCCCATGCCGACGAAATTCTCAAGGTAGAATTGCTCAAACATCTTGAGCCACTACGTCGCCTGAGTCTTATTGAAACTTGGCATGACCGCAAAATCAAAGCGGGAGACGAATGGGATAAGACGATATCAGACAATCTGGAAAACGCGGATATCATTCTACTTCTGATCAGCATCGACTTTATCAACTCAACGTATTGCTCCGATATTGAACTCGACAGGGCTTTGGAGCTTCATGCGTCGGGTAAAGCTAGAGTTATCCCGATTATTTTGCGCAGTTGCCTTTGGTCCCACAGCCCTTTCGCGAAGCTTCAAGCCTTACCGCAAGACGCCAAGGCAATTGGCACATGGACTGATCGCGATGAGGCACTTACGAACGTTGCAAAGGGAATCAAGCTAATCGCAGACGATTTGCTGCAGTCCAAGTAGCTTTCGGCTCCTTGCTCGCCGGATCGGTACAGGTTCCAAAGGCCAACGCAGATTGCGAAATGGGTTACTTCCTTCCCCAACGAGAAAACAGCTTGGAACTATGCCCGATCAGGCATAGATTGATGGGGATTCACGGACATGGTGAAGGCGAGGAGCGAAGTCCAGCCCAGGCCGGTGCGTTGGATCGGCGGCAGCAAGGAAGACCTGAGTGGCTTTCCGGAGGAAGTGCGGCGGCGAGTCGGCGGCGCGCTGTGGGAGTCGCAGATCGGCCGCAAGGCGCCCTACGCGAAGCCGCTCAAAGGGTTCGGCGACGCCGGGGTGTTGGAGATCGCGGATGATTTCGACGGCGGCACCTTCCGCGCCGTATACACCGTGCGCTTTGCCAAGGCTATTTATGTGTTGCACGCCTTCCAGAAGAAATCGAAGCGCGGGGTTGCCACGCCCAAGACCGAGTTGGATTTGATCGGCCAGCGGCTCAAGCGAGCAAGAGAGGATTACGAGCAATGGTCAAGAAGCGAGAAGCCGACATCCCGGTGACAGCGAGCAGCGGCAACGTGTTCGCCGATATGGGATTTGCGGAACCCGAGGAAGAGCTGACCAAGGCGCAGCTTGCGAGCCATATCCGGCGGGTGATCAAGCGCCGGCGTTTGACCCAGGTCGCGGCGGCGGCGCTCATGGGCATCGATCAACCGAAAGTGTCGGCGCTCCTTAACGGGCGCCTCGCAAACTTCTCCAGTGAGCGCCTGATGCATCTGCTGACTGGACTCGGCCAGGATGTGGACATCACTGTCAGGGCCAAGCCGCGCGACCGGGCGCACGGCCGCGTCCGCGTCATCGGCGAAGCGCATGCGTGATGAAGCGCTGGCACGCCATGTCACGCTCCGAACGCAAGGCGGAGCGCCAATCCCGCCCCGGCGCTGAGGCCGAGGGTTCGTAAGACCCCGAGCTTGAGGCGGAAGAGGGCGAGGACCGCCAGAAGCGCGATCGACATTGCCAGCGGGTCGAGGCTGGTGAGGACGGGCAAGTCCAACGCCATCGGTCCGATGCGATGATTCGCGAGCTCGGCGAACAGCACCCGCAAGCCAAACCACAGAGCGAGGTTGGCGATGACGCCCACAACCGCGGCGGTGATGGCCGCGAGCGCGCCGGAAAGCACGCGGTTGTCCGCCAGGCGCTCGATCAAGGGGGCGCCGAAAAAGACGAACACGAAGCAAGGCGCGAACGTGACCCAGAGCGTCAGCAACGACCCCGCGACTCCGCCCGGCAGACCGGAAACGGCCCCCTCGGCGCGGTAGCCGGCCAAGAATCCGACGAATTGCAGGACCAGGATCAGCGGCCCCGGCGTGGTTTCGGCGAGCCCGAGGCCGGCCAGCATCTCCGCCGCCGACAGCCAGGCATAGAAATCGACCGCCTCCTGCGCGACGTAAGCCAGCACGGCGTAGGCGCCGCCGAAGGTGACGACGGCCATCTTCGAGAAGAACCAGGCGACATCGGCATAGACGCCGCCCATGGGGAGGAGCACGGCCAGCGGCACCATCCAGGCCGCCAGCGCGGCCAAACCGGCCCTGCGCGCGCTGGCGGCAAGCCGCGTAGCGCGAGCTGGGTCGGCGGCCAGCACGGCATCGAGTAGGGCCGGCGGGCCGTCCTTCTCGCCACCGTGAGCGCCACCGGTAAACCAGCGCGGGGCCAGGGCCCCGATCGACCCGGCGCCGAGTACGACGATCGGGAACGGAACGGCGAACAGGAACAGTGCCGCGAATGCGATCCCGGCCAACGCCCATGCCGCCCGCCCCTTCAGCGCGCGGCGCGCGATACGCAGCAGGGCCTCGACGACGATCACCAGAACGGCGCATTTCAAGCCGAAGAACAGCCCGGCGACGATCGGAACATCGCCAAGCATGGCATAGACGATCGACAGCGCGAGCATTACCAGCGCGCCCGGAACGATGAACAGCAGCCCGGCGGCGAGGCCGCCCTTCGCCCCATGCATCAGCCAGCCGAGATAGGTGGCGAGCTGCATCGCCTCCGGGCCGGGCAGGAGCGAGCAGAAATTCAAGGCGTGGAGAAAACGCCGGTCGCCGATCCAGCGCCGTTCGTCCACGACCTCGCGATGCATGAGCGCGATCTGCCCGGCCGGCCCGCCGAAGGACAGGCACCCGATTCGGAACCAGACGCGCAACGCTTCGCGAAAGCTCGGCAATTCAGCGGCCCGGCCAGTCGTGGGTTTCGCCGACCGCGTCGCGCGCCCAGCGGTAGAACGCGTCATAGAGCCCCATCGACGCATCGAGTTGCGCCAGGTCGTCGCGATACATGCGCGAGAGGCCGAGCGAGGCGGCAAGCAGCCCCGCCGCCTGGGGAGCGAGATCGAGACGCGCCGTGTCCGCCGCGCGCACGATCGTCGCAAGGCGCTCGATCGCCGCCGAGCGGAGCCCGAATTCCCGGACCATCGTATCGAAGGTGCAGGTCTCGCCGCGGTGGCTCCAGAACACGCCCTCGATATCGAAGGGCGTCGCCCGGAAGCGCTCCGCCACCGCCGTCACCTCCGCCGGCACCACGAACAGGAAGACCGCGGCCGGATCGATGAAGCGGCGGATCAGCCACGGACAGGCGATGCGGTCGATCTTGGGCCGCGCGCGCGTGACCCAGATGGTACGGCCCTCTCCGTCGCGGGGGGGAACATGGTCCGGCGAGACAAGCGGGCCGCCGGCCTCGGCCCAGGCCAAGAACCCGCCTTCGAGGGATTCCGCGCGCGCGCCGGCATGGCGGAGCCACGCGGCGACACCCTGGCTGAGTTTGAGGCCGCGCTGGCATACCACCGCGACCGGGCGGCCGGCATGGGCCGCGGCCCAGGAAGCGACGGTCTCGTGGCTTTGCCGATGGCTGGCGGGAAGCATGCGCGGATCGGCGGCGCGATCCTCCGGCGTGCGCACGTCGAGGATGATCGGCGCCTCCGGCGTTCCAATGAGGCGCGAAAGCTGGGCAACGGTTATGAGATCTGGCGCGGGCATGGGGCGTCCCCTCCATTTTTCTGGAAGCAGTGGACGCGATACTTGGGCCTCGGCCTCACGGGGTGATCGCACCTACCCCATGGGATGAATGTGGCCGGACCGGTGGCCGCCTGTCAATACGTGGAGGAAGGCGGCGGGCAAGCCGGATCATGTTCATCGAGATCAGCGAGACGTCTCGCCTGTCTTCGCCTTCAAGACAGCTTCGGCGATCGTGCTTTCGTAACTTACAAGGGGTGGCCTTATCCCATGCGCGAACAGCCTCTTCCGGGCCTCCTGCGAAGTCCCGGTCAAGAAGACCCGGGCGTGGCGACGAGCTGCCTTGCGGGCGAGCCCTTCGATTGTGTTGGCGGCCGTCGAATCCAGGAACGGCACCGCCGCGAAGTCGATGATCATAACCCGGTGGGTATCGGAGATCCGATCGAGCACCGTGCCGATCGACGCAGCGGCGCCAAAGAAGAAGGCCCCCGAGATCCGATAGACGATCACGTTTGGATCCGTCGCGGCGGATTCGTCATAGGGCGCCCGTCCCCCATTGGCGTCGTCAGCCCTGTCCTCGGCTACGAAGGGAGTGTGGGTCTCAATGGCGGTGGTCTTGGACATGCGGTGAATGAAAAGCACCGAACCCAAGGCAAATCCGACGACGATCGCCTCGGTCACATCGCGGAAGATAGTCAGAAAGAATGTGCAGAGCAGGACTGCCGCATCGCCACGCGAGGCACGCAACAGGGTCGTGAAGGCATGCTTCTCGACCATGTTCCACGCCACGATAGCGAGTACGCCGGCAAGGCCGGCCAGGGGAATGAAACCGGCGAGCGGCGCCGCCACCAGCACGAAGACGAGGAGAAAAACCGCATGTAGCATTCCGGCAACCGGACCATGCGCGCCGGCGCGGACATTCGTCGCTGTCCGAGCGATCGTACCCGTCACGCAAATGCCGCCGAACAGGCCGGAGGCAACATTCGCCACACCCTGTCCGACCAGCTCGCAGTTGGAACGATGACGCCGTCCGGTCATGCCATCCGCGACAACGGCCGACAACAGGGACTCGATCGACCCGAGAAGCGCAAAGGCCGCCGCGTTCGGCAGCACGGCTTGAATCTTGGCCATGCTGATTTCCGGAAGCGACGGCAAAGGCAGGCTGCTCGCGATGCCGCCGAACCGCGTTCCGATTGTCGAGACCTGGAGGTCGAAAATCGCTGTTATCGCCGCGGCGCCCGCGATAACGATCAGCATGCCCGGCCAATGCGGCCGGACTTTCTTCAAGCCCACGATCGCGGCGATTGTCGCGAATGCAAGCGCGATGGTCACCGGATCGAGGGTCGGAAGACCCGCCCAAAGGACCGGAAGCTTTTCGAGCAGAGGCCCGGGCTCCGGCGCCGTCAAGGCGAGGCCGAGGAGCTCCTTGAGTTGGCTCGCGAAGATGATTACCGCGATGCCGGCGGTGAAACCGACGGTCACCGGATAGGGAATGAACTTTATGTAGGTGCCGAACCGCAACAGGCCGATCGCCGCAAGGATAAGCCCGGACAGGATAGTCGCCAAGATCAGGCCATCCATGCCATGGGCCTGGACCGTGGCCGCGACGAGGACGATGAAAGCGCCGGCGGGACCTCCAATTTGGAACCGGCTGCCTCCTATCGCCGAGACGAAGAAGCCGCCAATGATCGCGGTGTACAGACCTTGGGCGGGCGAAGCCCCGGAAGCGATGGCGATCGCCATCGAGAGCGGCAAGGCGACGATGGCGACGGTCAGCCCGGCGATGGCGTCGGCGCGGAGAGCCGAGAGGCTGTATCCCTCTTGCAAGATGGTGACGAGCTTCGGCGTGAAGAGCTCGGCGAAGCTCGGGCCGGATCGATGGAGCGTCTTGGCGGTGCGCGTCATCATGGTGTCCGGCGAGTTCGGTCAAGGTTCCTTGGTCGAACCCGAGAAGCGCCCGCGCGGTACGGTGACTCCAACCATCAAACAAATCCTATACAAGACATCGATCTCGTTTTCCAGGCGATCGGTGTTCATGTTACCAAAGGTAAATCTCACTATCCGTCATGTGTGCGAGTCGGGCCATCTTTTAATCCGACGAGCTACCGGGATGCTCCACCTCGCGTCAGCGGCCAGGCACTCGATCCGGAATGCGGCCATTCGACGTCGAAACAGAGGGCGAGACCTTCGCGACGCGGTACCGCCAATGGTAACGATGTTCGGGTTCGGGTTCGGCAAGCGGCCGCCCGCCCAGCCGTCACCGAACCTCGACCAGATAGTTGCCGTGTGGATCCACAATGGCGCCCTGGCCCCGGTGCAGGAAGATGGTCGTGGTCGGCACTTCGATGATGGCCGGCCCCTCGATAGCGGCGCCTTGCCCTAGCCGCGAGCCGTCATAGACCGGTACTTCGATCTGGCCCTCGGCCCGGCCGGCGTAGACGAGGCGGCGCGATTTCGGCCGGGCCGGGCCCCGCTGCGCCGGCAGCGGCTCGCCCCGCCGCGCGCCGCCGCCGGTATCGCCGATCGCGCGCACCTTCCAGGTTTGGCGGATCGCCGCGATGGCCCGCCGCTCGCCGTAATCCATCCATGCCTCGATGAAGGTCTTGATGGTTTCGACGCCATAGCGTTCGACCAATTCCTTGAGCCGGCGCTCGCCCGTGCGGCAGGCGCCGACCTGGGCGCGGTAATCGCCGTACCAGATGTTGCTGACGCGGATCTTCTGATGCCCCATGCGGATGAGGTCCGCCTTGTCCTTGCCATTCTCCTGGATGCGAATACAGGGAAAATGCAGTCCCTCGCCGTAGATCGTGGCGGCATAAGGCAGATAGGTCGTCGGCTCCGGCGCTCCCAAGTCGACGTGATGCGAGCGCGCCAGCGTCCAGAACAACGGTTCGCCCTCGTGGTAAACCGGCACGCACAACGACTCCCCCGACGGGATAGACGACTAAACTGTTGCGCCGGGTGAACATTTCGGCTCCGGGCTTGTCAAGCGTTCCGGCCTCTCTCCGTCCCAGCGAAAACACCGGTGCCTGGGGCACGGGGGATAGGCACAAAAAGAGAATCCGAAAGCGGGACACGCGCTGGATCGACAAGGGGTCGCGGGTGTAGGTTTGGGCCGTACAGGAAGAGGCACCCCATGTCCCTACTCATTCGCGGCGGCACGGTCGTAACCGCCGATCAAGTGCAGCGCGCCGATGTGCTGTGCACCGGCGGCGCAATCGTGGCTGTCGGTCCGAAGCTGGAGGCGCCGGCCGGCGCCAAGGTCGTCGACGCCGGCGGCCAGTACGTCATGCCCGGCGGCATCGATCCGCACACCCATATGGAACTGCCGTTCATGGGTACGGTGGCGAGCGAGAGTTTCCTTTCCGGCACGGCGGCGGCGCTGGCCGGCGGCACGACGATGATCATCGACTTCGTCATCCCGGCCCCGAACACGTCGCTGCTTTCGGCTTACGACACCTGGCGCGGCTGGGCCAAGAAGGCTTGCGCCGACTATTCCTTCCATGTCGCGGTCACCTGGTGGTCCGACCAGGTGCGCGAGGAGATGGGCGTGCTGACGCGCGAGAAAGGCGTCAACAGCTTCAAGCATTTCATGGCCTACAAGAATGCCATCATGGTCGCCGACGATCAGATGCTGGAGAGCTTCAGCCGCTGTGTCGAGCTTGGCGCTCTTCCGACCGTGCATGCGGAGAACGGCGAAGCGGTCTATTTTCTGCAGCAGAAGTACCTGAAGATGGGCATCACCGGCCCGGAGGGTCATCCGCTGTCGCGACCGCCGGAAGTGGAGGGCGAAGCCGCCAACCGCGTCATCAAGATCGCCGCGCTCGTCAATTCGCCCGTCTACATCGTGCACAATTCCTGCATCCAGTCGCTGGAAGCCGTCACCCGCGCGCGGCTCGACGGCCAGCGCGTCTATGGCGAGGTGCTGGCCGGCCATCTGGTGGTCGACGACTCGGTGTACCGGCATCAGGACTGGGACTTTGCCGCGGCCCACGTGATGAGCCCGCCCTTTCGCTCGCGCGAGCATCGGGAAGCGCTGTGGAAGGGTCTGCAGTCCGGCAATCTACAGACGACGGCAACCGACCACTGCTGCTTTTGCGCGCCGCAGAAGGCGATGGGCAAGGGCGACTTCACGCGCATCCCCAACGGCACCGGCGGCGTGGAAGACCGCATGGGCGTGCTGTGGACCACGGGCGTCAACACCGGCAAGCTGACCATGAACGAATTCGTCAAGGTGACGTCGACCAACGCCGCCCAGATCTTCAACATCTATCCGCGCAAGGGCGCCATCGCGGTGGGCGCCGACGCCGACATCGTCGTCTGGGATCCGAAGGGCACGCGCACCATCTCGGCCAAGACCCACAACCAGAACGTCGATTTCAACATCTTCGAGGGCATGCGGCTCACGGGCGTGCCGAGCCACACCATCAGCCAGGGAAAGGTCGTCTACGCCGGCGGCAAGCTCGACGTCGTCGAAGGGGCCGGCCGCTACATCGACCGCCCGACTTTCCCCGCGGTCTATGAGGCGATGAAAAAGCTGGCCGAGCAGCGCGCGCCCAAGCCGGTGGCGCGTCACTAGGGCGGGGTAACACCAACAGCCGTAAGAGCTGACTCATGCGACGCGCCGACGCGCTTCCCCTCACCCCGACCCTCTCCCACAAGGGGAGAGGGGGAATACCCTCGCCCGCTTCGCGGCAGAGGGAGGGCCCCATCGCCTCGGGCGATGGGAGGGTGAGGGGGACACTGGCGGGTTACGACTAGGGTCTTTTGGTATTACACCAGCGGACCTCGGTCCTAGCCCGTGAGGTTCCCCTCTCCCGCCCCTTCGTCTTCAAGGGTGATGGCGGGAGAGGGTGCCTCTTTGCTATCGCAAGCCTTCGAGTTCGAGAAATTCCTTCGCCGACTCCAAGGATCACATTCCCATCGCCTTGTTCCAGATGTCATGGGTCCAGGCGCCTTCGGGCGCCTTGGAGATCACGGGGTCCGAGCCGCCCGCGAGCAGGATTTTCACGGTGCGCTCATAAGCCGCGGGATCGAGATAGCCCGTGCCTTTCTCGGCCTTGCCGACGAGCTTGGCGATCTCGCCCATCATGCGCTTCTGGTGCATTTCGGTCTGGGCGCCGGTCTCGTCGTTTTCCAGCACGATCATGGCGGCGGCGTCCGGGTTGGCGACGGCCCAGTCCCATCCCTTCATCGAGGCCCGCACGAAGCGCACGAGCTTGTCGACCATGCCCGGGTCTTGCAGGCTGCTCTCGAGCGTGTAGATGCCGTCTTCCAACGTCGCCACGCCCTGGTCTTCGTAGGGGAAGACGACCAGTTCTTCGGCCGGCAGTCCGGCATCGATGACTTGCCAATATTCGTTGTAGGTCATGGTAGAGATGCAATCGGCCTGCTTCTGCAAGATGGGATCGACGTTGAAACCCTGCTTCAACACGGTGACGCCATCGCCGCCCGATGTCCCGAAGCCGAGCTGGCTCATCCACGACAGGAACGGATACTCGTTGCCGGCGAACCAGACGCCCAGCGTCTTGCCCTTGAAGTCCTCGGGCCTAGTGATGCCGGTGTCCTTGCGGCAGGTCAGCATCATGCCCGAGCGCTGAAACGGTTGGGCGATGTTGACGAGCGGCACGCCCTTCTCGCGCGTCGCCAGCGCCGAAGGCATCCAATCCAGCACCACGTCGGCGCCGCCGCCGGCGATGACCTGGCTTGGGTTGATGTCGGGTCCGCCCGCCTTGATCGTCACATCGAGGCCGGCCTCGTCATAGAATCCCTTGTCCTTGGCGACGTAGTAGCCGGCGAACTGCGCCTGGGTCACCCATTTCAGTTGCAGGGTCAGGGAATCCGCAGCCCAGCTTTGCGCGCCCAAACCGGCCAGCGCCACGGCCATGGTCATTGCAGCAAGAGTCTTCTTCATGAAAAATCTCCCATCGGATGTTGAGTCAGCGGTTGCGCGCCTCCGCGCGATAGGACGGGTGCCAGAAGGTCAGCGCCCGCTCCAGCAGGGCCAGGAGCCCATAGAACATCGAACCGGCGACGGCGGCAACGGCAATCGTCGCCCAGACGATGTCGACGTTCATCTTGTAGACTTCGGTCGAGATGCGAAACCCCATGCCGGAGATCGGCGAGCCGAACATCTCGGCGACGATGGCGCCGATCAGCGCCAGGGTCGAATTGATCTTGAGCGCATTGAAGACGAACGTCAATGCCGCCGGCAGCCGCAGCTTGAAGAAGGTCTGCCAATAGCCGGCGCCGTAGGAATACATGAGGTCGCGCTGCATGCGGTCGGCGGCGGCAAGGCCGGCGATGGTGTTGATCAGCATCGGAAAGAACGTCATGACCACGATCACCGCCGCCTTCGATTCCCATCCGAACCCAAACCACATCACCATGATCGGGGCGATGCCCACGACCGGCACGGCGCCCGCCATGTTGCCGAGCGGCAGCAGGCCGCGCTGCAGGAACGCCACGCGATCGGTGAGGAGTGCCACGAGAAAGCCGAGGCCGCAGCCCATGGCGAAGCCGGCCAGCACGGATTTCAGGAAGGTCTGCTGAAAGTCCGCCCAGAGCATGCCGGCCTGGGCGACAAGCTGATGGCCGATCTGGCTTGGGGCGGGCAACAGTATCCGGGGCACGTCGAATCCGACGACGACGACCTCCCAAATCCACAGCAGCCACAGGCCGAACAGGATCGGGATCGCCAAGGCGACAAGGCGCCCGGCCGGTTCGCGGCGCGATAGCAGGTTGATCGCGGCCAGCGGAGCAAGAGTGATCGGGACGACGGCCAGCCACGACCAGGTCATGGCCGCGTTCCCATGCGCCGAAGAGCGATCCGTTCGATACCGCCGACGCCATAGACCATGGCCATGCCGAGCAGTGCCGCCATCAGCAACGCCGACCAGATTTGAATGGTTTGGCCGTAGTAGGAGCCGCTGAGCAAGCGCGCGCCCAGTCCGGCCGTGGCGCCGGACGGCAGCTCGCCGACAATGGCGCCAATCAAGCTGATGGCGACGGAGACCTTCAGGCTCGCGAACAGGAACGGCATCGAGGAGGGCCAGCGCAGCTTGCGGAACACCTGGCTCGCGCTCGCGTTGTAGGTGCGCATCAGATCGAGCTGCAGCGGATCGGGCGAGCGCAGGCCCTTGACCATGCCGATGGTCACCGGAAAGAACGACAGATAGCCCGAGATGATCGCCTTCGGGATGACGCCGGTGACGCCGATATTGCCGAGCACGATGATGATCATCGGCCCGATGGCAAGGATCGGGATGGTCTGGGAGGCGATGATCCAGGGCATCAGGCTGCGGTCGAGCGTGCGGACATGCACGATGCCGACGGCAAGCCCGATGCCGAGCAGCCCGCCGAGGATGAATCCAAGCCCGGTCGCCGAAGCGGTGATCCATGCATGGTACAGCAGGTTGCGCTTGCTGGCGATCTTGGTGCCGGCGGTCGTCTTCCAGAACTCCGCCAGCACTTGATCGGGCGTCGGCAGCACCGGGCGCTCCATCGACCAGGTGCCCGCGATCAGATCGGCCGTCGTCCAGGCCTGGGGGCCGCGATCGAGTTGCTCGCGCACCCGCGGCGCATTCAGGAAGATCGCGCCGAGATACCAAAGCACGCCGACGAACAGCAAGACGGTGGCGAGCGGCAGCGCCCGTCCGGCAACCAGGCTCTTAGTCGTCATAACTATGTCCCGCCCGCAGCGCGGCTCGCACCTTGTGGGCGATGTCGAGGAACCGCGGGCTCTCCCGCGCATCCAGCGTACGGCCTCGCGCAAGGTCGCTGTCGATGGTCTCGACGATGCGGCCCGGCCGCGGACTCATGACGACGATGCGCGAGGATAGAAAGACCGCCTCGGCGATCGAATGGGTGACAAAGACGACCGTCTTGCCGGTGGCCTCGTGGAGCCGCAGGAGCTGCTCGTTCAGGCGATCGCGGGTGATCTCGTCAAGCGCGCCGAACGGCTCGTCCATCAGCAGCAGATCCGGCTCGAAGCCGAGCGCGCGGGCGATGGAGACCCGCTGCTGCATGCCGCCCGAAAGCTGCCATGGAAATTTTCTCTCGAAGCCCTCGAGGCCGACCATCGCCAGATACTTCGCCGCCCGCGCCGCCCGCAGGCCCGGATCGAAGCCGATGATTTCCAGCGGCAGCGTCACATTGCGCGCGACGTTGCGCCACGGATACAACGCCGGCGCCTGGAAGACATAGCCATAGGCGCGCGCCAGCCTGGCCTCGTTCGGGGACACGCCGTTGACGACAATGGTTCCGCCGGTCGGCTGCTCCAAATCGGCAATGACGCGCAGCAACGTCGTCTTGCCGCAGCCGGACGGCCCGATGAAGGAAACGAACTCGCCGCGCCCGATGGCGAGGTCGATGTCCGCCAGCGCCGCCACCGGCCCATCCCCCGTCTGGAATACCAGCGACAGATCGCGGATTTCGACGACTGTCGCGGCGGTCGATCCCTCGGTCACGGCTTGAACTTCGGGCACGTCGGCGGCCAGAAGCCATCGACCGATGCCCTCCACGGGGCGCCTGGACCACTCGCCTCCCTTGTCATGCCCGGACTTGATCCGGGCATCCAGGCTTCTTGCGGAATTCCGGATGGCCGGGTCAAGCCCGGCCATGACATCGGTGTGTTCGAAGTCTCAACAAACACTAGGCATTCGCCCGCTCGATCATGGCGCGCAAGAGCACGTCGCAGCCGGCCGCCAGGTCGCTTTGCGCGGCGTCCTCGATCTCGTTGTGGCTGATGCCGTCCTTGCACGGCACGAACACCATGGCGGTCGGCGTCACCCGCGACATGTACACGGAATCGTGGCCGGCGCCGCTGATGATGCGCCGATTGGTAAAGCCGAGTTCGCCCGCGGCCTGCTGCACCGCGTTGACGCAAGCCGTGTCGAACTTGACCGGCGGCGAATACCAGATTTCCTTGAAGTCCAACTCGAGCTTGCGACGTTGGCAGATCGTCTCGCATTCGGCCTTCAGCTCATCGCCCATGCGCTTCAGGACGCCGGAGTCGGGATGGCGGAAATCGACGGTGAAGAACACCTTGCCCGGGATCACGTTGCGCGAGTTGGGGGTAACCTGGAGCATGCCGACCGTGGCGCAGGCGTAGGGCGGGTTGGCCAGGCCGATGCGGTTGACGGCCAGCACCATGTCGCCGACGCCGACCAGCGCGTCCTTGCGCCGCGGCATCGGCGTCGGCCCGGCATGGGCATCCTGGCCGGTCACGGTGACCTCGTACCAACGAATGCCCTGCACGCCTTCGACCACGCCGATGGTCTTGTTCTCGGCCTCCAGAATCGGCCCCTGCTCGATATGCGCCTCGAAGAAGGCGGCGACCTCGCGTCCGCCGCAGGCGCGATCGCCGGCATAGCCGATGCGCTGCAACTCCTCGCCGATGGTTTTGCCGTCGACGTCCTGGCGCGACAATCCATAGTCCAGATCGAACGCGCCGGCATAGACGCCAGACGCGATCATCGCCGGCGCGAAGCGCGAACCCTCTTCATTGGTCCACACCACCACCTCGATCGGCCGGTTGGTCTCGTAGTTGAAGTCGTTGAGGGTGCGGATCACTTCGAGGCCGGACATGACGCCGTAATTGCCGTCGAACTTGCCGCCGCTGGGCTGGGTGTCGATGTGGCTGCCGGTCATGACGGGGGCCAGCTTGTCGTCCTTGCCGGGGCGGCGCGCGAAGATGTTGCCCATCTTGTCGACGCCGACCGAGCAGCCGGCCTCCTTGCACCATCGCACCACGAGGTCGCGCGCCTGCTTGTCGAGATCGGTCAGCGCCAGCCGGCGCACGCCGCCCTTCTCGGTGGCGCCGATCTTGGCCAGGTCCATCAGGCTTTGCCAAAGCCGATCGCTGTTGATGCGGATATTGGTGGTCATGGGGCCCCCTGCCGCCGATTTGGCGTTGTCTATTGCTTGCTCATCGGATTATTGGGATGCGTCGTCCAGTTCCGGTACGGCTTGCCGGTGTCGACCTCGACCATGGTGATGCAACCTTGCACCGGACAGACATGCATACAGAGATTGCAGCCGACGCATTCGGCGTCAATCACCTCGTAATGCCGCTTGCCGTCCCGGCGCGTGGCGGCGATCGCCTGATGCGAGGTATCTTCGCAAGCGATGTGGCAGAGGCCGCATTGGATGCAACTATCCTGGTCGATGCTGGCGAGCGTTTTGTAGTTCATATTGAGATACTGCCAATCGGTGACGTTGGGCACCGCCTTGCCGACGACGTCGCCGATCTCGCGATAGCCCTTGCCATCCATCCAATTGTTCAGGCCGGCGATCATGTCGTCGACGATGCGGAAGCCATGGTGCATGGCGGCGGTGCAGACCTGAACGGTGCCGGCGCCGAGCGCCATGAACTCGGCCGCGTCGCGCCAGTTGGCGATGCCGCCGATGCCGGAAATGGGAATCCCGGCGCAAAGTCCGTCGCGGGCGATCTCGGCCACCATGTGCAGCGCGATCGGCTTGACCGCCGGGCCGCAGTAACCGCCATGGGTGCCCTTGCCGTCCACCGTCGGCGTCGGCGCCATCGCGTCGAGATCGACCGAGGTGATGGAGTTGATGGTGTTGATCAGCGCCACGGCGTCGGCGCCGCCTTTCTTGGCGGCGCGCGCCGGGCCCAGGATGCTGGTGACATTGGGCGTCAGCTTCACCAGCACGGGCATGCGCGTGTGCGTCTTGCACCAGCGCGCCACCATTTCCACATACTCCGGCACCTGACCGACGGCAGAGCCCATGCCGCGCTCGCTCATGCCGTGCGGGCAGCCGAAATTGAGTTCGATGCCGTCGGCCTCGGTCTCGTCCACTCGTTTCAGGATGTCGATCCAACTCTTCTCCTCGCACGGCACCATCAAGGAGACGACGATGGCGCGGCCGGGCCAGGCCTTCTTCACCGCCTTGATCTCGCGCAGGTTCACCTCGAGCGGCCGGTCGGTGATCAACTCGATATTGTTGAAGCCGACCATCCGCATGTCGTTCAGGTGGTGGGCGCCGTAGCGCGAGCAGGTGTTGACGATCGGCGGGTCCAGCCCGAGCGTTTTCCACACCACCCCGCCCCAGCCCGCCTTGAAGGCGCGCACGACATTATATTCCTTGTCGGTCGGCGGCGCCGACGCCAGCCAGAACGGGTTGGGCGACTTGATGCCGGCGAACGAAGTTCCGAGATCGGCCATGGCGCGTGCTCCTTCACGAACGCAGGTATCGATCGATGGCGTGCGCGGCGGTCTTGCCATCCTGCACCGCCCGCACCGTCAAGTCCTGGCCCCCGGCGATACAATCGCCGCCGGCGAAGACGCCGGGCAACGACGCCGCGCGGTCGTCGTTGACGGCGATGCGCCCCGCGCTCAGGTCCAGCGGTTCGGCGCCGCCGGCACGCAGCGGATCGGGCAGGAATATCTGGCCGATCGCCTTGAACACGGTGTCCGCGAGCAGGCTGAAGCGGTCGCCCGTGCCGGTCAGCCGGTCCTTGTCGTCGAGCTGGGTATATTCGCACTCGATCTCGCGCACATGGCGTTTGCCGCCGCCATTGACGGGCCAGCCGAGCAGGCGGACCGGCCGCGCCCAATGCTTGATCTTGACGCCGTTGGTCTGGGCGAATTCCTGCTCATGGGCGGTGGCGCCCATCTGCTTCGAGCCGCGGCGATAGACGATGGTGACGTCCTCGGCGCCCAGCCGTTTCGACTGCACGGCGATGTCGATGGCGGTGTTGCCGCCGCCGATCACCACCACCTTGCGCCCGACCGCCAGGCTCGCCTTGTTCGCTGCCTGGCGCAGCCGGGCGATGTAGGCGACCGCGTCCTCCACGCCCGCCATATCCTCGCCTTCCGCGCGCAAGGCGTTGACGCCGGCCAGGCCGAGCCCGAGAAAGACCGCGTCATGGCTACGGCGCAAGCCCGTCAGGGTAATGTCGCGGCCGAACGCCTTGCAGCAATGGGGGGTAATGCCGCCAAGCGACAGGATGAAGTCGACTTCGCGTTGGGCGAATTCGTCCGGCACCTTGTAAGCGGCGATGCCGTACTCGTTGAGGCCACCGAGCTTATCGCGCGCCTCGTACACATCGACGCCGTGGCCGAGCATGGCCAGGCGATGGGCGCAAGCCAGGCCGGCCGGGCCGCCGCCGACGATCGCGACGCGCTTGCCGCTGGAGGGCGCGCGGGCGAAGGGCTGGATGCGCCGCTCGAACAGCCAGTCGGTGGCATGGCGCTGCAGGGCGCCGATGCGCACGGGCTTGCGTTCGGACGCGTTGCGCACGCAGGCGTCTTCGCACAGCACCTCGGTCGGGCAGACGCGGGCGCAGGCGCCGCCCATGATGTTGGGTTCGAGAATGTCGAGCGCCGATCCCATGAGGTTGCCGCTCGCGATCTTGCGGATGAAGTTCGGAATGTCGATGCCGGTCGGGCAGGCCTCGATGCAAGGGGCGTCATGGCAGAAGTAGCAACGGCTCGCCTCGATCAGGGCTTGATTGGCATCGAGCGGCGGCTTCACGTCGTCGAAATTGGCGGCGAGTTCCGCGACCGCCAGCCGCCCGGTCCCGATATCCGGCCCGTCGGTCGTTGCCTTGCCTGCCATCGCTAGAATCCTAGGCCGCAACCGACCGGCCGGTCAATTTTTTCCGGCGACTCGCCTTGCCAAAAGCAAACGCCCGCTAACCTTTTGAGTTAGCGGGCGGATTTGGTTGCGGGGATAGGGTTTGAACCTATGACCTTCAGGTTATGAGTGCCTGCGCGTCAACTTCGCGCTATTGCGCGGAATTGCTTTTTTCTTCGCTTTTTCAATGTGTTAGTTGACTTCTGTCGGCACGGTCCCCATCCTGTTTTTCGCAGGTTCACGCCGCGGTTTTCGCCCTCTTGCTTCCACTGTGCTTCCACGGGCGGGCGCGGACGACGGCCTGGAAGCAGATGGAACATCGCATCGGGACCGCGCGACCATGCCGAAGCTGACCAAGCGCACCGTCGATGCCGCCGAGGTCCGGGCGGGCGACTACTTCGTCTGGGACGACGAGGTGCCTGGCTTCGGGCTCCGCGTTCTTCCGAGCGGCCGCAAGGGCTACATCGTTCAGTACCGCGCCGGCCGGCGGTCGCGCCGGATCAGCCTCGGCCCGAGCACTGTGCTGGCTTGCGAGCAGGCCCGAACCCGCGCCATCACGGTTATCGCCGCCGCCAGGAACGGCGACGATCCCGCCTCCAAACGGGATGCTGATCGGCAAGCCATCACTGTCAAGGAACTCGCGGACCGCTTCGAGAAGGAGCATGTGGCGCTCCGGCTGAAAGAGAGCACGGCCAAGGGCTACAGGCGGATGCTGCAGCGTGTGATCGTCCCCGCACTCGGGCGCCACCGCGTGACCGAAGTGACACGGGCTGACGTGGCCAAGGTCCATCACG
>VFKA01000103.1 GCA_009885795.1 Rhodospirillales bacterium
CGGTGTCGCCGTCGTTCCAGGACATGCCGCTCACCATCCTCAACAACGGCCACACCATCCAGGCCAATTGCGTGCCGGGCAGCGGCAGCACCATCGAGGGGCGCCGGTTCGAGCTGCTGCAATTCCATTTCCATCACCCGAGCGAGCATCTGCTTTCGGGCAAGTCCTTCGGCATGGAACTGCACTTCGTCCACAAATCGGCGGAAGGGCAACTGGCGGTGTTGGGCGTGTTCATCCGCGAGGGCGCGGAGAACGCGGCCCTGGCGCCGGTGTTCGATGCCATGCCGGCCCAAGCCGGCGAACCGGTGACGGTGGGTTCGACCATCAGTCCCGCATCCATGCTGCCCGCGGAGCGGGGTTATTTCCGCTACCAGGGCTCGCTCACCACGCCGCCCTGTTCCGAGGGCGTGTTGTGGACGGTGTTCAAGACGCCGGTCGAGGCCTCGTCCGGGCAGATCGGGCGCTTCGCCGCCCTCTTCCCGGTGAGCAACCGTCCGGTGCAGCCGCTGCACCGCCGCTTCCTATTGGAATCGCTCTGACCCCTTCGTTGTCCTCATACCAGGAGATAAATTCGATGACCAAGATCGCGCCGACCGCCGGCAAAGCCGCGGGGATGTTCGGGTTCCTGGGGAACCTAAAAGTAAAAAGCAAGATCATGCTGGGCTTTGCCTTGGTGCTCGTGCTGCTGGCGGGGATCGCCGGGCTGGCCTATTTCGGGCTGAACACCGTCGGCACGCAATTCGACACCTTCGCCCAGCGCACGACGGTAGGCGACCTCGCCGCCGACATCGACAAAGGCATCATCAATGTGCGCAGGAACGTGCGCGAGTACTTCCTGACCGGCGAATCGGAACGGAGCGACAATGCCGTCAAGCTTGGCGGGGAGTTGAAGAAGGTTATCGCCACGGCCTTGGAGACCATCAAGAATCCGGAACGCCTGGCCATGACGCAGACGATAGCGGCGGAATTCGACAAGTACTATGCCGGTTTCGAGAATGTCCTCGTGTGGCGCCAGGAGCAGGATAAGACCGTCGCCGAGGTGCTCGTCCCGACTGGCGACGCACTCGCCAAGACCATGGAGGAATTGGCGAAGTCGGCCGCGGCGGCCAATAACATGGCGGTGGCGATTCCGGCCTTCGACATGCTGCAAAGCGTGATGGAGGCCAGGCTCCGCGCCAACAGGGTCCTGCGCACGTTCGACGAGGAAATGGTGGAAAAGGCGATGAAAGCCTTCGCCGATTTCGAGGCGCTGGTAAGTCAGCTCGACACGGCGACCATCGGTACCTCCTACCGCGCCGCCTTCGAGGAGTCGAAAAAGGGCGAGACGGCCTATAAGGCCGGCTTCGAGCGCGTCGTGACGTTGGCTCGGGATGGCGACACCCTGGTGAACGGTGCCATGCGGGATTCGGGCCGCCTGGTTGGCGAGACCGCCGGCGCGCTGCAAGCCTCGGCGACCGAGGACGGCGCGAAGGTTTTCGACGAAAGCGAGGCCATGATCGCCCAGACCAAGCTCACCAGCATCATCGTGTCGGGGGTCGGCTTGGCCGTGGGGTTCGTTCTCGCCTGGCTGATCGGGCGCGGCATCGCGAACTCGGTCATCGGCATGACCGGCGCCATGAAGGAACTGGCGGCGGGCAACAAGGCGGTCGAAATCCCGGCCATCGGCCGCA
>VFKA01000072.1 GCA_009885795.1 Rhodospirillales bacterium
CACGGAACCGCTCTCGGCAATCTGCTGAAGGGCACCAAGAACAACGACAACATCTACGGCCATGAGGGCGCCGACACCATCGACGGCGGCAAGGGCCACGATCTCATCTTGGGCGGCGATGACAACGACGTGCTGCTCGGCAACGCCGGCAACGACGACATTTATGGCGAGGATGGCGACGACTTCATCGACGGCGGCAAGGGCAATGACAACCTCCACGGTGGCGAGGACGACGACACCATCCTGGGCGGCGACGGCAGCGATTACCTGGAAGGCGACGAGGGCGACGATTTCCTCGATGGCGGCAAGGGCAATGACGGCCTCTTCGGCGGCAACGGCGACGACACGCTCGACGGCGGCAAGGGCGACGACACCATCGACGGCGGCGACGACGAGCCCGGCGACACCTGGGCCTGGTACAATGGCGGCAATCTCTATGTCAGCCTCTATGGCGGGTTCACGACCGGGGCGGCGGGGAGCGACTACCTCGTGTATGATGGTGAGGATGGGAGCAATAGCATCGAGAACATCCGCGCCGGCGGCGGGCGCGACTCGCTCTATGGCGACGAAGACGACAATTTGATCGCCGGCGGCGGCGGTAACGACGATATCCACGGGTACTATGGCGAAGACACGCTGGTGGGCGACTTCGCGCCCTATCACGGCAACGCGGTGGGCCAGAAGCGCGACTCCATCTCTGGCGGTGGCGATAACGACTTCATCGTCGGCGACGCGCTCGCCCTCGGCTCGTCGGCCACCGGCACCAACAACGACACGCTGCGCGGCAACACTGGCAACGACGACATCTTCGGCGACGCCTATTCTTACGCCGGGCCGGCCACGGGCAGCGGCAAGGACCACATCTATGGCGGTTACGACGACGACTTCCTGGTCGGCGACGCCGGGTCGGAGGACGCTCTCGCCATCGGCAAGGGCAACGACATCATGTATGGCGGCTATGACGAATCCGACTACGGCTACGACACCATGGTGGGCGACGCCTTCAGCGACGACAACGTGGCCAAGGGCTATGGCGACGACCTCATGGACGGCGGCGAGGGCGAAGATTTGATGGTCGGCGACGCCTACGCCGAGGATTACGCGTACGGCTCCGGCGACGACACCTTGGACGGCGGCAACGAAGACGACACCGTGGTGGGCGACGCATGGCAGGACGAGGACGCCGAGGGCGGCACGGCGCGCGGCACCGGCCACGACCTCATGTACGGGAATTTCGGCGAAGACAAGCTGATCGGCGACGCCGCATCGTTCGGCGGCGCGGAAGACATCGAGTCCGGCGACACCTTCGGCTTCGGTAACGACACCATGTTCGGCGGCAAGTATTCCTACGAGGACGAGGACTATAGCTTCGATTTCATGGTCGGCGACGCCTATGCCCGCTACGCCGACGCCCGCGGCTACGGCGACGACGTGATGCACGGCAACGAGGGCTCCGACGACATGGTCGGCGACGCCTGGGTCTACGACCAAGGCGAGTCCTACGGATTCGGCAACGATTACATGGCCGGAGGCCACGGCGACGACAAGTTGGTCGGCGACACCTACAATTTTGACGAGGACGCCTATGGCTACGGCGACGACACCATGTTCGGGGACTACTCGTACTCGTACGACGAAGGCGGTTACGATTTCATGGTCGGCGACGCCGGTTCCAATGGCGAAGACTCCTACGGCTTCGGCAACGATCTCATGTATGGCGGTGGCGGCAACGACTTCATGGTCGGCGACGCCTACAGCGATGAAGAGGACGCTTACGGCTACGGCCACGACACCATGCATGGCGACGGCGGCGCCGACACCATGTTCGGCGACGCCTATGGCGGGGTGAATGTCTACGGCTACGGCAACGACGTGATGTACGGCGGCTCGGGCGACGACCGCATGTTCGGCGACGACAATACCGAAAATAGCGATGGCGTGGGCGGCGACGATTACATGTACGGCGGGTTCGGCGACGACTTCCTCTACGGCGACGAGGGTATCGACACGCTGGTCGGCGGCTACGGCCAGGACACGATCGACGCCCATGACGAAACCGACCCCGACGTGATTAAATTCAAGACGGAGTACGATTCCTATAGCGAAGACGGGGCGGACGAGACTTACGACATCGTCAATAATTTCGACATCGGATCGCCTACCGAGTATTACGGCGACATCATCGACGTCTCCGACCTCGACGCCGACGAAGACGAGAACGGTAACGACGAGTTCACCTTCATCGACGAGGATCTCGGCGGATTCGGAGGGTTGGACCCCGGCGAACTTGGCTTCTTTTACGACGTTACCGGTCCGACCGGCGTGGGCACGTGGGTGCTCGGCCAAACCGACGAGGACGCCAACTTCGAGATCGCGATTTGGCTGGAGGGCGTCGGCCCAGAAGACTTGGTGGCCGAGGACTTCATCTTGTAGCGCGGCCCCTCACCCCGGCCCTCTCCCGCCCCGCGGGAGAGGGTGCCGAGGGCCAGGCCCGAGGCGGGTGAGGGTGGTTTCCGGTCGTTCTTACCGTAGCTTCTCCTTCACGCGCTCGCCGGCCTTGGCGAAATCCATGCGGCCGGCATGGCGCTCCTTGAGCGCCGCCATGACGCGGCCCATGTCCTTGAGGCTCTTGGCGTCGAGTTCGGCGAGGACCGCATCGATCGCAGACGCGGCCTCCTCCTCGCCGAGCGGCTTGGGGAGGAAGCGCTCGATGATGGCGATTTCCTCGGCTTCGGCCCGCGCCAGTTCGGGCCGGTTGCCTTTCTCGTAAAGCTCGATGCTCTCGCGCCGCTGGCGCACCATCTTTTGCATCATGTCGACGATCTCGGCTTCCTCGATGCCGTCGGTCACACCCCGCCCGCGCGCCGCGATGTCGCGATCCTTAAGCGCCGCCAGGATGAGGCGCAGCGTCGAGACCGCGCGCGCGTCCTTGGCTTTCATCGCAAGCTTCAACTCATCGCTGAGACGCGCACGCAACATCGCCGGCTCCATGGAATCCACTTGTCGGGAGAGGCAAGCACGTTAGCCCAACAGGCACGCGAAGGCAATCGCCGCCGGCGTCCGTAACGCATTGATTTTCTGGGATAAGAATCGTCAGGCGGCGCTTGACGTGGGGCGCGTCCGGCGCGTATCAAGCCTCGCCTTCCCTTGTCGCCGATTCGCCAGGAGCCGCCATGCCGGATCAGCGGAGCCCACGCACGCCCCCGGCTGGAGCGACCGCGGCCATTGTGCTCGCCGATGGCGGCGTCTTCTGGGGGCGCGGCCTCGGCGCCGCGGGGGCTCGCGTGGGCGAGGTGTGCTTCAACACCTCGATGACCGGGTATCAGGAAATCCTGACCGACCTCTCCTATGCCGGGCAGATCATCGTCTTCACCTTCCCCCATATCGGCAATGTCGGCGCCAACGAGGAGGATATCGAGGCGGCAACGCCGGCGCTACGCGGCGTCGTCCTCGCCGCCGAGGTGACGGCGCCTTCGAGCTGGCGCGCGCGCCAGCCGCTGGATTCATGGCTGGCGGAGCGCGGGCTGCCCGGAATTTCGGGCGTCGATACGCGGGCCTTGACGCGCCGCATCCGCGATTCCGGCGCCCCGAACGGCGTCATCCATCATGCCCCGGACGGGGTCTTCGATATCGATGCCCTGATCGCCGAGGCCGCGGCCTGGCCGGGCCTTGCCGGCATGGACCTGGCGAAGGACGTGACCTGCCGCCAGAGCTATGACTGGGACCAGGCGCCGTGGCGCTTGGGCGAGGGCTACGGCAAAGGCCCTACGCCCAGGTTCAAGGTGGTGGCGGTCGATTACGGCGCCAAGCGCAACATCCTGCGCCGGCTGGTTGGCATCGGCGCCGGCGTCACCGTCGTGCCGGCGATCGCAAGCGTCGAGGACATCTTGCGCCACAAACCGGACGGCGTGTTCCTATCGAACGGGCCGGGCGACCCGGCGGCAACCGGGGCTTACGCCGTGCCGGTCATCAAGGCGTTGATCGAGACCGGCATCCCGATCTTCGGCATCTGCCTCGGGCACCAGATGCTGGCGCTCGCCTTGGGCGGGCGCACCGAGAAGATGCATCACGGGCACCGCGGCGCCAATCACCCGGTGAAGAACCTCGCCACCGGCAGGGTCGAGATCACCAGCCAGAATCACGGCTTCGTCGTGGTGTCGGACTCGCTGCCGGCCGATGTCGAGGCGACGCACGTCTCGCTCTTCGACGGTACCAACGAAGGCTTCGCGGTGAAGGACCGGCCGGTGTTCGCGGTCCAGTACCACCCCGAGGCCTCGCCCGGGCCCCATGACAGCCGCTACCTCTTCGAACGATTCGCGACGATGATGGAGCGGAAGTGAACCACAGAGGCACAGAGGCACAGAGGAGAAGAAAGAGAAAGTGGAATTGAGTCGTGTTCAGTGGCGGTGTCCATAGAATGACTATAGGTGCTTTCTTCTCTGTGCCTCTGTGCCTCTGTGGTTCAATGGCTAACGAGGCTGCTGGCGAGGGAGGAAAAGGCAGTTGGAGACCGGACGCGATCCGCTGACCGACAAGGCGATTGGCCTCGCCATCGAGGTTCATCGGGCACTGGGGCCAGGGCTGCTGGAATCCGCCTACGAGGAATGCCTGTGCTTCGAACTCAAGGAGGCCAATATCGCCTATCGGCGGCAGGTGCCGCTTCCGGTGGTTTACAAATCCGTCAAGCTAGATTGCGGCTATCGCATGGACATCGTGATCGAGGGACAACTGATCGTCGAACTCAAAACGGTGGAACGGCTGCTACCGATCCATGAGGCGCAATTGCTGACATATCTCAAACTGAGCGGAATACGCACCGGTTTGCTGCTGAACTTCAACTGCGACGTGTTGAAAAACGGTATCAAGAGAATGGTCCTATGAGAGCTTTCTTCTCTGTGCCTCTGTGCCTCTGTGGTTCGACTAACAATGAATCGGCCACGTGGCATGCCTAAACGCACCGACATCCACTCGATCCTGATCATCGGCGCCGGGCCGATCGTGATCGGCCAGGCCTGCGAGTTCGATTATTCCGGCGCGCAGGCGTGCAAGGCGCTGCGCGAGGACGGGTATCGCGTCATTCTCGTCAACTCCAATCCGGCGACGATCATGACCGATCCGGATCTGGCGCACGCGACCTATGTCGAGCCGATCACGCCGGAGATCGTCCTCAAGATCATCGAGAAAGAGAGACCCGACGCGCTCCTTGCGACCATGGGCGGGCAGACGGCGCTTAACACCGCGATGGCGCTGGTGAAATCGGGCGATCTCGAACGCCTGGGCGTCGAACTCATCGGCGCCAACGCCAAGGCGATCGACATGGCCGAGGACCGCTTGCTGTTCCGCCAGGCGATGGAGCGCATCGGTCTCGAATCCCCGAAGAGCCGGATGGTGGCGAGTATCGAGGACGCGATCGCGGCGCTCGATGTGGTCGGCCTGCCGGCGGTGATCCGCCCGTCCTTCACGCTGGGCGGCACCGGTGGCGGCATCGCCTACAACCGCGACGAGTTCGCCGATATCGTGCGCGGCGGCATTGCCGCCTCGCCCGCCGGCACGGTGCTGGTCGAGGAATCGGTGCTGGGCTGGAAAGAATTCGAGCTCGAGGTCGTGCGCGACAAGGCCGATAACTGCATCATCGTCTGCTCGATCGAGAACATCGACCCAATGGGCGTGCACACCGGCGACAGCATCACCGTGGCGCCGGCCTTGACGCTGACCGACAAGGAATACCAGATCATGCGCGACGCCGCGATCGCGGTATTGCGCGAGATCGGCGTCGATACCGGCGGCTCCAACGTGCAATTCGCGGTCGAACCCACGACCGGCCGGCTCGTCGTCATCGAAATGAATCCGCGCGTGTCGCGGTCCTCGGCGCTCGCTTCCAAGGCCACGGGATTTCCGATTGCCAAGGTCGCGGCCAAATTGGCGGTCGGCTACACGCTGGACGAGCTCGCCAACGACATCACCAAGGTGACGCCGGCCTCGTTCGAACCCACCATCGATTACGTGGTGACGAAGATGCCGCGCTTCGCGTTCGAGAAGTTTCCCGGCGCCGAGGCGTTGCTCACCACGTCGATGAAGTCGGTGGGCGAGGCGATGGCGATCGGCGGGTGCTTCGCCGAATCCGTGCAGAAGGCGCTGCGCTCGATGGAAACCGGGCTTACCGGTTTCGACGAGGTCGACATCCCCGGCGGCGGCGACCGCAATTCGGTGCTGGCGGCGTTGGCGCGGCCGACTCCCGATCGTCTGCTGGTGGCGGCCCAGGCGCTGCGCCACGGCCTTAGCGTCGATGACATCCATGCCGTCTGCCGCTACGACCGCTGGTTCCTGCGCGAGATCGAGCGCATCGTCGCGGCGGAGGCGGAGGTGAAGGTGTCCGGCCTGCCCGCCGATCCGGTCGGGCTGTTGCGCCTCAAGAAGCTCGGCTTCTCGGATTCACGCCTGGCGACGCTCGCCGGCTTGAGCGAAGCCGAGGTGGCGGAGCGCCGCCGAAGCCTCGGCCTGGCGCCCGTCTTCCGGCGCGTCGATTCCTGCGCCGCCGAGTTCGCCTCGACCACGCCCTACATGTATTCGAGCTACCAAGGGGATGGCGTGAACGCGCCCGAATGCGAGGCCGACCCCTCCGACCGGCGCAAGGTCATGATCCTGGGCGGCGGCCCCAACCGCATCGGCCAGGGCATCGAGTTCGATTATTGCTGCGTGCACGCGGCCTATGCGTTGCGCGAGGCCGGCATCGAAACCATCATGGTGAACTGCAACCCCGAGACGGTGTCGACCGACTACGACACCTCCGACCGGCTCTATTTCGAGCCGTTGACGGCCGAGGACGTGATCGAGATCGCGCGCGTCGAGCAGCGCCGGGGCACGCTGCTTGGCGTGGTCGTGCAATTCGGCGGGCAGACGCCCCTAAAGCTCGCCCAGGCCTTGGCGGATTCCCGCATCCCGATCCTCGGCACTTCGCCCGACGCCATCGACCTGGCCGAGGACCGCGAGCGGTTCCAGGCGCTGCTGGCGCGGATTGGCCTGCGCCAGCCCGCCAGCGGCACCGCCCGCTCGCTCGCCGAGGCGGAAGCGGCGGCCGAGCGGATCGGCTATCCGGTGGTGCTGCGGCCGTCCTACGTGCTGGGCGGGCGGGCCATGGAGATCGTGCACGACAAGGAAGCGCTGCGCCGCTACGCGACCACGGCGGTGAAGGTTTCGGGCACCAGCCCGGTGCTGGTCGATTCCTACCTGCGGGACGCCATCGAGATCGACGTCGACGCGATCGCCGACAGATCCGACGTGTTCGTGGCCGGCATCATGGAGCACATCGAGGAGGCGGGCATCCATTCGGGCGATTCAGCCTGCTCGCTGCCGCCCTATTCGCTGGCGCCCGATATCATCGCCGAGATCGAGCGCCAGACCGCCGTCCTGGCCCGCGCGCTCGATGTCGTCGGCCTCATGAACGTGCAGATGGCGATCAAGGACGGCGCGGTCTTCATCCTGGAGGTTAACCCGCGCGCCAGCCGAACCGTCCCCTTCGTCGCCAAGGCGACGGGTGTGGCCATCGCCAAGATCGCGGCCCGCGTCATGACCGGCGAGCTTCTGGCCGACCTGAAACCGGCGGCGCGCCGGCTCGGCCATGTCGCGGTCAAGGAGGCTGTCTTTCCCTTCGCCCGCTTCCCCGGCGTCGATCTCATCCTGGGGCCGGAAATGCGATCGACCGGCGAGGCCATGGGCATCGACCGCGACTTCGCCCGCGCCTTCGCCAAGTCGCAGCTCGGCGCCGGCACCAGGCTGCCCGGCCACGGCACCGTGTTCATCTCGGTCAAGGACCGCGACAAGCCGGCCATGGTGGAACTTGGCCGCCGGCTCGTCGAGGCCGGGTTCAAGATCGTGGCCACGGGGGGCACCGCGGACTACCTGAAGGAGCGGGGCATCGCGGTCGCCCGCGTCAACAAGGTCCTCGAGGGGCGCCCGCACGTGGTCGATGCGATGAAGGATGGCGACGTCCAGCTCGTTTTCAACACCTCGGAAGGGGCCCAGGCCATCGCCGACAGCTTCAGCCTACGGCGCACGGCGCTTGGCGCCAACATCCCCTACTACACAACCGTCGCGGGCGCGAAGGCCGCCGTCGAGGCAATCGTGGCGCTTATCGGCGGCGAACTTGAAGTTGGGCCGCTCCAGGCTTACCTTAGAGCCGAGTTCCAAGGGCCAGGATAGCGAGTGGTAAACGCGATGATGTCGAAGATTCCCATGACCGCGGAAGGATTCGGGCGGCTCGATAGCGAGCTGAGGCACCTGAAATCGACCGAACGCCCGGCCATCATCCGGGCGATCGCCGAGGCGCGCACCAACGGCGATCTGTCCGAGAACGCGGAGTACCACGCGGCGCGGGAGCGCCAGAGCTTCATCGAGGGCCGGGTGGCCGAGTTGGAGGACAAGCTGGCGCGCGCCGAGGTCATCGACGTGAGCCGGCTTTCGGGCAAGCAGGTGACGTTCGGCGCCACGGTGACGGTGCTGGACGAGGATACCGACGAGAAGATGAAATATCAGATCGTCGGCCAGGACGAATCCGACATCCGCGCCGGGCGCCTGTCGGTGTCCTCGCCGCTTGCCCGCGCGCTCATCGGCAAGAAGGTGCGCGACGTGGTCGAGGTCGCGACGCCCGGCGGGTCCAAGTCCTACGAGATCGTGAAAGTCGCGTTCCATTAGGGCGGAAATGCGCCGAACGTCATTGTCGTCGCCGGGCCAAGACCGAAACTCGGGTGCACAAGACTTATGGCCGATCCTTCGAGACGGCCCTACGGGCCTCCTCAGGATGAGGGTGGCGTTCTATATCGAAATGTTACCTCACCCCGAGGAGGCCGCGCCAGCGGCCGTCTCGAAGGGTCATCGCCAGTTGCCGCGCGGCTTGCGAAGCAGCGGGCGCATCCCTAAGTTCCTTTGCGCCAGGCTCCTACCTCGAAAGGTCGGTCATGCCGTCACGGCAACATAGCAAGGTGGTCATCCTGGGCGCGGGCGCCGCGGGCTACACGGCGGCGATCTATGCGGCGCGCGCCAGTCTCGCCCCGATCGTCATTCAGGGACTTCAGCCCGGCGGGCAAATGACCGTCACCACCGACGTGGAGAACTATCCCGGCTTCGCCGACGTCATCCAGGGGCCATGGCTGATGGAGCAGATGCAAAAGCAGGCCGAGCACGTCGGCGCGCGCATGGTGTTCGATACCGTGGTCGAGGTGGATTTGACCCGCCGTCCGTTCCGTTGCGTCGGCGACAGCGGCGATGTCTATACCGGCGACGCGCTCATCGTCGCCACCGGGGCGCAGGCCCGCTGGCTCAACCTGCCGGGCGAATCGAAGTATCGCGGATTTGGGGTGTCGGCTTGCGCAACCTGCGACGGATTCTTTTTCCGCGGCAAGCGGGTATGCGTGGTGGGTGGCGGCAACACCGCCGTCGAGGAGACGCTCTACCTCACCAACCACGTGACCGAGGTGACCTTGATTCACCGGCGCGACAAGTTGAGGGCGGAGAAGATCTTGCAGGAACGGCTGTTCCGCCATCCCAAGGTCAAGGTCGTCTGGGACACCGTCGTCGAGGACGTTCTGGGAGTCGAGACGCCGCCGGGCGTCACTGGCCTTTCGTTGCGCAACCTGAAGACGGGTGCGAAAAGCCGGATCGCGACCGATGGCCTCTTCGTCGCGATCGGACACGATCCGGCGACGGAGATATTCCGCGGCAAGCTGCCGCTCGATTCCGACGGCTACCTGAAGTCGGCGCCCGACAGCACGGCAACGGTCATCCCGGGCGTCTTTGCCGCCGGCGACGTCAAGGACAAGGTCTTTCGCCAGGCCGTGACCGCCGCCGGCATGGGCTGCATGGCGGCGCTGGAAGCCGAAAAATTCCTCGCCGCCGAAGAGGCCGGGCGGGCCGAGGCGGCCGAGTAGGGGGTCGGCAAGCCAGGCTCGTGATAATGGCTCGAAACGCGTCGCGCCTCGTCCTTCGACAGGCTCGGGACGAGGCTGAACCAGTGCCAACGCTCATCCTCACACTGAGCTTGTCGAAGTGGGAGGATGAGCGGACCGGTTTATCAACAGCCTGCTAGGGCCCCCGCGAATTCGACCATGGACTGGGACAAGCTCAGGATCTTCCATGCGGTGGCCGAGGCCGGCAGCTTTACGCATGCGGGCCAGGTTCTTGGCCTCAGTCAATCGGCGGTCAGCCGGCAGGTCGGCGCTCTCGAAAACAGCCTCAACGTCACTTTGTTTCACCGCCACGCACGCGGGCTCATCCTGACCGAGCAGGGCGAGCTTCTGTTCCGCGCCGCGCGCGAGGTGTTTAGCAAACTGGCCATGACCGAGGCCCAGCTGACCGAGAGCAAGGAGAAGCCCGAGGGTTCGCTGCGCGTCACCGCCAACGTGGCGCTCGGTACCGCGTGGCTGGCGCCGCGCATGCGGGAATTTCTCGATATCTATCCCGACGTGTCGGTCGAACTCCTCTTGGACGACCGCGAGCTCGATCTCGGCATGCGCGAGGCCGACGTCGCCATCCGCATGACGCCGCCGCGCCAGCCGGAATTGGTGCAGCGCCATCTGATGACCGTCCGCGTCTTCATCTATGGCGCCACGTCCTATCTCGAGCGTCACGGCCGGCCGCAAGGCATCGGCGATCTCGACAATCATCGGCTGATCACGGTGAGCGAGGATCCGCGCGTGCTCGAGCCGACCAGCCTATGGCTCCTGAAGGTCGGCGCGAGACGCGAACGGCCGCGCCGGGCCGTGCTCTCGGTCAACAACCTGTTCGCGGTGATGCGCGCGGCCCAGGCCGGCGTTGGCTTGGCGGCGCTGCCCGGTTACATGGTTCAGGGCGTGGGCGAACTCGTTCAAGTCCTGCCGGACGTCGAAGGCCCGCGTGTCGACGCCTATTATGTCTATTCGGAGGAACTTCGCGATTCGAAACGCATCCAGGTGTTCCGCGAATTCCTGCTGCGAAAGGTCGCGGAATCGGGTTTCTGACGACGTGGGCGGTCTGTTCAGCGGTACAGAATTTCGGATTCGAGACCTTTGTAGAGATCGGCGACGAACTCGGCGTAGCCGTTGAAAAGCTGGGTCGGGACCCGCTCGTCGGAGCCGAGCAGGCGCTCGCTCGCCTGGCTCCAGCGCGGATGGGAGACCTCCGGATTGACGTTCGCCCAGAAGCCGTACTCCTCGGCCTGCAACTCCTGCCAGAAGCTCACCGGGCGTTCGTCGGTGAAGGTGAACCGAACGATCGACTTGATGGATTTGAAACCGTACTTCCACGGCAGGGCGAGGCGCAGCGGCGCGCCATTTTGCGCCGGCGCCGGCTTGCCATAGAGGCCGGTGACGAGGAAGGCGAGTTCGTTGGTGGCCTCGGCCATGGTCAGCCCTTCGATATAGGGCCACGGGTACCAGCTGGCGTTCTGGCCGTCGGCGACGTCCGGGTTGTTGAACGTCTCCATGCGGACATACTTGGCGCTGTCCAACGGCCGGGCGTAATCGACGAAGGCCTTCATCGGAAAGCCGGACCAGGGAACCGCCATCGCCCAGGCCTCGACGCAGCGATGCCGATAGAGCCGCTCCTCGAGCGGCATCTTGGCGAGCAGATCGTCGATGGCGACGGTCATGGGCTGTTCCACCATGCCGTCGATGGCGATGGTCCAGGGACGAACCGGCAGCGCCTGGGCGGCCTCGGCGACGTCCTTGCTCGATCCGAATTCGTAGTAATTGTTGTAGGTCGTCGCATATTCCTCGGGCGTCAGATCGCGGTCGAGCACGAAGCGCTCGTTGCGCGAGGCGGGGTAGAGACCCGCCGAGGGGTCGGTGGCGGCCTCCGCCCGGCGCGGCGCGGACAGGCCCGCGAGGAGGATCGACCCCGCCGCGCCAACCATGAATTGGCGCCGCCCATGATAGACCGCCTCGGGCGTCGCCAGGCGTTCCGGCAGCTCCCAACCGCGCTTGCGCTTGATCCGCATCGTTCGCTCCTCCATCCGTTGCGTATCCCAATAGGCGAGCGCCGGCCTCGCGCGCAAGTCAACAAAGAGTGAGCGCGGCCCGCGAGTGGGAGAAGCCGTTACAATGTCAGCCAGATCGTGCGCGTGCTGATGGCGATGACCAGCAGGCCGACCGCCACCATGAACGGGCGATGGGGAATGCGGTGGCCGACGAAGCCGGCCAGCGGCGCGGCGATGACGCCCCCGGCAAGCAGCCCGGCGACGATCTGCCAGTGCGCGAGGCCGATGGTGGATACGAAGGCCGCCGAAATCGCCAGGGTGACGAAGAACTCCGCGGTATTGACGGTGCCGACCGCATAACGCGGCGAATTGCCCCGGCCCAGCAGCGTCGACACCACGATCGGGCCCCAGCCGCCCCCGCCGATCGCATCGAGGAAGCCGCCGGCGAGGCCCAGCGGCACGACCCCGGCCCCCTGGCCGCTCGTGGGCCGGCCGCGCCAGGCTTTGTAGAGGATGACGGCGCCCATGAGCATGAGATAGGCGGCGACGAAGGGCCGGACACCCTCGCCCGGCAAATACGAAAGCGCGATCGCGCCGGCAACGCCGCCGCATACCCCGGCGATCGCGAGGCGGCGGAACAACGGCCAATCGATGTTGCGGAAATAGGCGTGCGACAGGCCGGAGACGCCGGTGGTAAAGACCTCGGCTGCATGGACGGCGGCACTGGCCGCCGCCGGCGGAATCCCGGTGCCGAGGAGAACGGAGGTCGAGATCACGCCATAAGCCATGCCCAACGCGCCATCGACGAGCTGTGCGCCGAAGCCGACGAGCATGAACAGCAGGAATTCCCAGATCATGGGAGCGGCGAGATCAGTCCAGCAGGCTGCGCAGCATCCAGGCGTTCTTTTCGTGCAATTGCATGCGCTGAGTGAGGAGGTCGGCGCTTGCCTCGTCGTCGGCCTTTTCCACCGCTGGGAATACCTGTCGAGCGGTCCGCGCCACTGCCTCGTTGCCCTCGACGAGCTGGCGGATCATCTCCTTCGCGGAGGGAACGCCCTTCGCTTCCTTAATCGAGGTCAGCGCGGCATAGGCGGCGTAGCTGCCCGGCGCGGGGTGGCCCAACGCGCGGATGCGCTCCGCCACCAGGTCAACGGCGAGCGCGAGTTCGGTGTATTGCTGCTCGAACATGAGGTGCAACGTGTTGAACATCGGCCCCGTGACATTCCAATGAAAGTTGTGGGTCTTGAGATAGAGCGTGTAGCTGTCGGCAAGCAGCCGCGACAGGCCCTCGGCGATCGCCTTGCGGTCTTTCTCGTTGATCCCAATGTCGATTTTCATGGCTCGCTCCTTACCGTATGAATTTAGAATCGCTCCAACATTTGGCGGGGCGTCAGCATGAATGCAAGGCAGAATCCTTGTGGCGTCGCGCGGATCAGCCGGCCGCGAGGGCGGCTTGGCGCTGTTCCACGACCTTGTCGGCGAGCCGGCCGATCAATTCCTGAAGATGGTCGAAGCGCCAGGCGAACGTGCCGACGCCCAGCGTCAGCGAGCGCAATTCGATGATGAGGTCGTGCAGCTCGGATTGCGGGATATGGGCGCTCACCTCATCCCAGCCGGGCCAGCCGGCCTTGGCGTCGAATCCGAGGATCTGGCCGCGCCGCCCGCTGATGAGGCCGTGGGCGCGGGCGGTGAACTCGTTGGGGATCGAGATCTGAACGTGAAAGATCGGTTCGAGCAGGACGGGACCGCATTTGGGCATGCCCTCGCTCATGGCCATGCGGCCCGCGGTCTTGAACGCCATGTCCGAGCTATCGACCGCGTGATACTGCCCGTCGAAGAGCGCCACGGCGACGTCGACGACGGGGAACCCAAGCGGCCCGCGGACCAGGTACTCGCGCACGCCTTCCTCGACCGAGGGGATGAAGTTGCGCGGAATGGAGCCGCCGACGACTTCGTTCTGGAACTCGAACCCGAGCCCTCGCGGCTGCGGTTTGATGTCCACATGGACGTCGCCGAACTGTCCGTGGCCGCCGGACTGGCGTTTGTGGCGGGCATGTTGGCGCACGCCATGGCGAATCGTCTCCTTGTAGCCGACGGTCGGGCGGTGCGACTTGACCGGAAGGCTGTACTTCAATCTCAGCCGATCGATGGTGATCTGGAGGTGAATCTCGCCCTGGCCCCACAGCACCAGCTCGTGCGTTTCTTGATTGTGCTCGATGGACAGCGACGGGTCCTCCTCGACCAGCTTGGTCAGGGCCGCCGAAAGCTTCACCTCGTCGCTGCGATTGATGGCGGTGATGGCGAGCGAGAAAACCGCCGGCAGCTTTTCCGGCATATCGACCGTTCCCGCCGGCTTGCCCGAGGCGGTCAACAATTGTCCGGTCGCCGTCTGCTCCATCCGGCCGAGCGCCACGACGTCGCCCAGCCCGGCGGAGCCCAGCTTGGCGAGTTCATGACCCGTCATGCGATTGACGCTGCCGACGCGGTGTCCGCCCAGCGACATGCCATCCTGCAGCGTCCCGGCCCAGACGCGCGCCAGCGACAGCTTGCCGGTGTGCGGCTGGTGATAGGTCTTGATGATCGTCGCCACGGTATCGCCGGCCGCCGGCGCGATGCCGAGACGCTTGGCGGTGGCCGCCGGGCCCGGCACCTCGTGGCGGAGCGCCTTCAGCAGGCGGCGAACGCCGTGGTCACGCTCGGCGGCGCCGAGGAAGACCGGCACGATGAGATCGCCGGCCAGATCCTTGGTGAGCTGGGCATAGACCTCCTGCGGCGTCGGGATCGTGTCTTCCAGCAATTGTTCCAACAGAGTGTCGTCGAAGTCGGCCAGCGCCTCCAGCATCCCGGTGCGCGCCTCTTTTTCGCGTTCGGCGGCATCGTCCGGCATCTTGATGAGGTCGGAGGGCTGGCCCGGCTTGTAGCGATAGGCGCGCTCGCTCACCAGATCGACATAGCCCGATACCGCGTCGCCCTCGCGGATCGGCACTTGGCGCAAGACCAGCGGCCGGCTGGATACCGCTTGCAGGGCTTCGAGCACCTCGCGCACGCGGTAGCTCGAATTGTCCATCTTGTTGACGAACAGCATGTGGGGAATCTTGCGGTCGTCGAGGAATTTGAGCAAAGGCGCCAGCGTCAGCGCGCGGGATATCTCGGGTTCGCAGACCACCACGGCGACATCGGCCGCGACCAGCGCGTTCTGCGCCTCTTGCGCCAGCTCGACCGAGCCAGGGCAATCCAGGAACGTCCAGCGCTCGCCAAGATACTCGCTCGAGGCGCAGTTCAATTCGACGCCCATCTGGCGGGCGCGCGCCTCGGCGCTGCTGTCGCCCACCATATTGCCTTCCTTGGCCGTCCCCTTGCGATTGGTGGCGCCGGTGGCAAACAGCAGGCTTTCGAGCAGCGTCGTCTTGCCGCTGAGATAGGGGCCCACAAGTGCCGCGCAACGCGGTGCCTCGGCGGCTTTTGCGACCATGATCCGTCTTCTCCCTCTATGCCGGGATCGGCTCCGGCGGCATTCGCCCGCCGGCCGTCGATCCACGAGTTTGGCTTATGATTTCCGTGCCCGAGGCGGGGATGCAAGAGAAAAGCGAAAAAAGAGGGGCCTTCCTTCATCGGCCTCCCTCATCCATAGTGGCGCGGCGCACCGTAGGGAGGCAAGGTTGAATCAACCGCCGCGCGGCTGGCCCGGCTTGGAGGACCAGCCGGAGGATGAGGCCGGTCCTTCGCCTGCCGCCGCCGGTCAGCCCAATGGCCGCCGGGCGACGGCGTCCGAAATCTTCATAGCGCTCGCCAAGGATGCATCGAGCGCCACCATAACCGTGGGCCAGATCATCGACGCCCTGGGCCAGCGCGGCTATGGCTTGCTCATCCTGCTGTTCAGCCTGCCCAATATGCTGCCGATTCCGGTGCCCGGATGGGGCGCCATCCTGGCCGTGCCGATCGGCGCGTTTGGGTTGCAGCTTGCCATCGGCTGGCCCCGGCCATGGCTGCCGCGCCGCCTGGTCGAGCGAACAATCTCTCGACAGAGCCTCGCGGCCCTGGTGACGCGGGCCGCCCCGTTCCTGGTTCGTCTCGAAAAAGCGGCGAAACCCCGCCTCTTCGACCTCACGACCTGGACGGCGGAGCGGGTGCTCGGCGCCGTGATCGTCTGCCTGTCGCTGCTGTTGTCGCTGCCGGTGCCCTTCACCAACGGGCTCGTGGCATTGCCGCTCGTGTTCCTGTCGCTCGGACTTCTGGAACGAGACGGCGTTCTCATCCTCGTCGGCTATATCCTGACGGGTTCGATCGGCGGCTTGGTCGTCACCTTGGGCTGGATCGTGCTCAAGGTCGCGACGCTGTTCGTGTTGCGCGAACTCGGAATCTAGCCTTTAGGCGAGCGCGCGGCAGGCGCGGTCGATGCGCTTGCACGCTTCGCGCAGGAGTTCGGTCGAAGTGGCGTAGGAAATGCGAAAGAAGGGCGAAAGCCCGAAGGCCGAGCCTTGCACCGCGGCGACGCCTTCCGCCTCCAGCAAATACGTCACGAAATCGTCGTCGCTGGCGATGGTCTTGCCCGCCGGCGTTGTCTTGCCGATGGCGCCCGCGCAGGACGGATAGACGTAGAAAGCGCCCTCGGGAAGGTGGCAGTGCAGGCCCGGCACCTTGTTCAGCATGTCCACGACCATGTCGCGGCGCTCCTTGAACACGGCGTTGTGGCGCGGAATGAAGTCCTGAGGACCGTTGAGCGCCTCGGTCGCCGCCGCCTGGCCGATCGAGGATGGGTTGCTGGTGCTCTGCGACTGCACCTTGGCGATGGCCTTGATCAGCGGCGCCGGCCCGCCGGCATAGCCGATGCGCCAGCCGGTCATGCAATAGGCCTTGCTGACGCCATTCAAGGTGAGCGTGCGGTCGTAAAGCCTGGGCTCGACTTCCGCCGGCGTGTGGAACTCGAAGCCGTCATAGACGAGATGTTCGTACATGTCGTCGGTCAGCACCCAGACATGGGGGTGGCGGACGAGAATATCGGTAAGGGCCTTCAACTCGTCGCGGCCATAGGCGGCGCCGGTCGGGTTGCTCGGGCTGTTGAGGATGACCCACTTCGTCCTAGGCGTGATCGCCGCCGCCAGGTCTTCCGGCCGCAGCTTGAATCCGTTGTTTTGCGAACACGCCACGATGACGGGCTTGCCGTCGGCCAGGAGAACGATATCTGGATAGGAGACCCAGTAGGGTGCCGGAATGATCACTTCGTCGCCGGCTTCCACGGTCGCCATCATGGCGTTGTAGAGAACCTGCTTGCCGCCGGTGCCGACGGTGATCTGGTCGGGCGCGTAAACGAGACGGTTCTCGCGCTTGAACTTGGCGGCGATGGCCTTTTTCAAGGCCGGCGTGCCGTCGACATTGGTGTATTTGGTGTCGCCATGGCGAATGGCGTCCACGGCGGCCGCCTTGATATTGTCGGGCGTGTCGAAGTCGGGCTCGCCCGCGCCCAGCCCGATCACGTCGCGCCCGGCCGCCTGAAGCTCGCGCGCTTTTTGCGTGACCGCGATGGTGGGCGAGGGCTTGATACGGCCGAGTCGGCTGGCAAGAAACGGCATGTCGGGGCTCCGCCGCCCCGGGATCGGGCGGCGCCGGACCATAGGCGGAAAGGTCCCCGGCGCGCAACCGGGCGTTTGATCTGGCGCAAGGTCTTGCCGAACCGCACGGCGATACACATCTAGGATTCAACCGCCAGCCTTCACCGAAACAAAGGAGCCTAACCCATGACAGTCCGAAATGCCTTGGCCGGTTTGGCCGTCCTGATTGCCCTGGGTGCCGCGCCCTTGGGCGCGCATGAGAGCGCGGGCCAGCCTGCCTACGAGGACATGCATCGGGCGATGGACCGCATGGAGCGGCAGCTTGACCGTATGCAGGACCGCATGGAGGAAATGCGCGAACACATGACCGAGATGCATCGAGGCGGGCATGGAATGGGAATGATGGGCCAAGATTCGATGGGGCAAGGGATGATGGGGCAAGGCGTGACGGGCGACGCGGATCGCGATTTCGTCGCCAGCATGATCCCGCATCATCAGGACGCCATCGACATGGCCAAGATCGTACTGGAACGCGGTAAGGACGAAGAGGTGCGCAAGCTCGCCGAGGCGGTCATCGCGGCGCAAGGAACCGAGATCGCCCAGATGAAGGCCTGGCTCGAGAAACACCCGGCGCAATAGACTATTTCGGGCGGTCGGTTGAATAAGTCGGTCGGTTGCGTTGATCTCACCCGCCGACGGGCTTGAGGCGTGAGGCCGAGCGGATCGGCTTTTCCGTAGCCTGGCTACACCGCTCGCACCAGGGCGTGGCGCTTCTTGCCGGCCGACAGCTTGATGAGGCCATCGGGTGACAGGTCGGCCAGCGTCACCAGCCGGATCTCGACCTCCACAACCTTGCCGTTCAGGCGTCCGCCGCCGCCCTTGATCAGGCGGCGCGCCTCGGCGCCGCTGGCGGCGAGGCCGGCGCGGCGCAAGATTTCGAAGAGCGGGATGCCGGCGGCTAGCTCGGCCCTGGGGATGTCGATCGTCGGCAGCGCCTCGCCGATGTCGCCCTCGACGAAAGTCTGGTGCGCGGTCGCGGCCGCCGCCTCCGCCGCTTTCACCCCATGCGCCAATTCCGTCGCCGCGTTCGCGAGTACGATCTTGCCCTCGTTGACATCGGCCCCGGTCAGGCGCTCCAACTCGGCGATCCGCTCGAGGGGGAGGTCGGTAAAGAGGCGCAGGAACCGCCCGACATCGGCGTCCTCGGTGTTGCGCCAGTATTGCCAGTACTCGTAGGGACTGACGCGCTCGGGCGACAGCCACACCGCGCCTGCCGCGGTCTTGCCCATCTTGGCGCCCGACGATGTCGTGATCAGCGGCGTGGTCAGGCCGTAAAGTTGGGCCTCGTCGATGCGCCGGCCGAGATCGACGCCATTGACGATGTTGCCCCACTGATCCGATCCGCCCATCTGCAGGACGCAACCATGGCGCCGATGCAGTTCGAGAAAGTCGTAGGCTTGAAGGATCATGTAGTTGAATTCGAGGAACGAGAGCGGCTGCTCGCGCTCGAGCCGGAGCTTGACGCTGTCGAAACTCAACATGCGATTGACCGAAAAATGCCGGCCGACATCGCGAAGGAACGGGATGTAGGCGAGGCGATCGAGCCATAGGGCGTTGTCGACCAGGATGGCGTCGGACGGGCCGTCGCCGAAGGCGAGGAAGCGCCTGAAGATGCGCTCGATGCCGACGATGTTGGCTGCGATCTCCGCGTCGCCGAGAAGCTGGCGCACTTCGTCCCGCCCCGAGGGATCGCCGACCTTGGTGGTGCCGCCGCCCATCAGGACGATCGGCCTGTGACCGGCTTTCTGAAAATGACGCAGCAGCATGATCGACACCAGCGACCCCACATGCAGCGAGTCGGCGGTGGCGTCGAAACCGATATAGGCGACGATGCGCCCGCCCGCGGCGAGCGCGTCGAGGCCGTCCAGGTCGGTGCACTGGTGCAGAAACCCGCGCGCCACGATTTCGTGAAGAAACTTGGATTTCGGCATGTTCATGAATGTCGCTGGGGCTTGGCCATCGCCGCGCGCTGCTGTAACACAATCGCCTCATGTCGACAATCGCACGAAATCCCGGTGCATGGAATTCCGGCGGCGCCGGCGTTGTCGCGATCGGGCTCATGAGCGGCACCTCGCGCGATGGCATCGACGCCGCCCTGATCGCGACCGATGGGCGCGAAGTCTTCGCCGCCGGTCCGGCCATGAGCATTCCCTACGATGCGGCGTTCCGCGCGCGCCTCGCCTCGGTCATGGGCGGCAAGGGGCCGGTCGCCGCGGTCGAGCGCGAGGTCACGCTCCGGCACGCCGAGGCCGTGCAAAGACTCATGGCCAAGGCCGGCATTGCCGCGTCGTCGGTGCGGATCGTCGGATTTCACGGCCAGACGATACTTCATGAGCCGGCGCGCCGGCGAACCTGGCAGATCGGCGACGGCGCGTTGCTGGCGCGTCTCATCGGCATCGATGTGGTCAACGATTTTCGCGGCCGCGACGTGGCCGAGGGCGGCCAGGGCGCGCCGCTGGTTCCTTTGTTCCACGCGCTGCTCGCCCAGGGCCTCGATCAGCCGCTGGCGGTACTCAATCTGGGCGGGGTGGCCAACGTCACCTGGATCGGCGCCGGCGCCGGCGCGATCGAAGACCGGCTGCTCGCCTTCGACATGGGGCCGGGCAATGCGCTGCTCGACGATTGGGCGATGCGCCATACCGGCCACCCGGTCGATCGGGACGGCGATCTCGCCCGGCGCGGGCGCCTCGACAAGGGCGTCTTGGAGCGGCTGCTCGCCGACCCGTTCTTTTCGGCCACGCCGCCGAAGTCGCTCGACCGCGATGCCTTCGACCCGTCGCCGCTGGCATCTCTCGGACCGGCCGACGGCGCCGCGACCCTGGTCGCCTTCACCGCCGCGGCGGTCGCCCGCGGAGCGGCGCACTTTCCGGCGCCGCCGAAACGTTGGCTGGTGGCCGGCGGCGGGCGGCGGAACCCGACCTTGATGAAAGCGCTCGGCGAGCGCTTGGCGCAACCCGTGCAGGCGGTCGAGGCCGTCGGGTGGGACGGCGACAATCTGGAGGCGCAGGCCTTCGCCTATCTGGCCGTGCGCTCGCGGGCCGGCCTGCCGCTCACCTTGCCGCGCACGACGGGCGTGTCCCGGCCCATGACCGGAGGCACGCTCCACAAATACGAGAGTTAGCGCGCGGCGACGCGGGTGGTGACGCGGGCGGAGCGGACTCTTGGCGGCGCCACGCTGCTGCGCTTGACGTAATCGTCGGCGGCGCTGGCGAGTTGCGGCAGATGCTCGTAGAAGAAATGGCTGGCACCCTTGACGACGCGATAGTCGATCGCGATGTCGCGCTGATGCGACAGCTTCTGGACGAGCTTCTCGACGGACTCGCGCGGCACCACCTCGTCGGCATCGCCGTGCAGCACCAATCCCGAGGACGGGCAGGGCGCCAGGAAGGCGAAATCGTACACGTTCGCTGGTGGAGACACGGCAATGAACCGCCCGACCTCCGGCCTTCGCATCAGCAACTGCATGCCGATCCAGGCGCCGAAAGAAAAGCCGGCCACCCAGCACCCCGAGGTATTGGGATTGACGGCCTGCAGCCAGTCAAGCGCGGCAGCCGCGTCGCTCAACTCGCCGTCGCCCCGGTTGAAGCGGCCTTGCGAGCGGCCGACACCGCGAAAATTGAAACGCAACGTCGCATAGCCCTTTTGCGCGAAGACCTGGAACAAGGTGTAGACGACCTTGTTGTTCATGGTCCCGCCATGCTGGGGATGCGGGTGAAGCGTGAGAGCCATCGGCGAGGTCGGAGTCCGGCCGGGGCTATAGCGCCCCTCCAGCCGCCCGGCGGGGCCGTTGATCGTTACTTCAGGCATGTGTACTCAACCGTTCCGACCTATTTCATTTGTCCGTTGCGCGTAGCGGGCCGGGCCGAATTCATCCCTTTGCGGGACCATGGACACCTGTCCCCGATGCCCCGCCGATACTTGACCAAATTGGTCAGGCATACTAGCTATCAGGGTACCAGGGGCGGAACGGCCCTTCTTGAATTGCCACGCCAATCGACCCTTAGTGTAGCATGACCGTTGTGATGAAGTTCAAGAACTTCCTTCAAGATATTGATTCCATAATCGCTCGTGACCCGGCGGCGCGGTCACGTATGGAAGTGTTGCTGACCTATCCGGGGGTTCATGCCATCGGTTTTCACCGCGTGGCCCACTGGCTCTGGCAGGTTGGCGCGAAGCTCACCGCGCGCCTGGTATCCCATTTCGGACGGTTCGTAACGGGTATCGACATCCATCCCGGCGCCAGCATCGGGCGCCGGCTGTTCATCGATCACGGCTCTGGCGTGGTCATCGGCGAGACCGCCATCATAGCCGACGACGTGACGATCTATCAGGATGTGACGCTCGGCGGCGTGGCGCCATCGGTCGATGCCGCGGCGCAGGTGAACCGCAAGCGCCACCCGACTCTGGCCAACAATGTGATCGTCGGGGCGGGCGCCCAGGTCCTTGGTCCGATCACGGTGGAGGAGGGGGCGCGCGTCGGCGCCAATGCCGTCGTGGTCAGGGACGTGCCTGCCGGCGCCTCGGTCGTGGGTATCCCGGCCCGAGTGGTGGCGCCGCGCGGCAACAAGGATTTCGTGGCCTACGGCACGCATCAGGATATGCCCGACCCGGTAGCCCGGGCGCTGGAGGGCCTGCTGGACCAGGTCTCGCGGCTCCAGGCCCGGGTCGACGAACTCGAACGGCAGTCGGCCGGCGCCAAGCGCGGCGGCGGCGCGATCGACGAAGGCGATGTCGCCGCGCCGGAAGCGGCGGATCATCGCTGCTGAAGGGCGGCCAAGCCCAACCCTCATGCTTCGACAGGCTCAGCATGAGGGCCTCATCCTGAGCCTGTCGAAGGATAGAGGCCCGACTCACGTTTCAACGATCTTGGGTGCTAGGAAATGTCGCGGGCTTACCTCGACTATAACGCGACGGTGCCGATGCGCGCCGCGGTCGCCGAGGCGGTCGCTTCGGCGCTTCCGAGCATCGGCAACCCATCCTCGGTTCATGGGTTCGGGCGCGAGGCCCGCGGCCTGGTGGAAAACGCGCGCGAAACGGTCGCGGCTCTCGTCGGCGCGGCGCCTGGCCGAGTCATTTTCACCAGCGGCGGCACCGAAGCCAACAACCTGGCCCTGCGCGGCTGCGGGCGGCGTGTCGTCGTTTCGGCGATCGAGCATGTTTCGGTCTTGGAAGCGGCGGCGGATGCGACCCTTGTCGCGGTGACGGCGGACGGTCTTCTCGATCTCGATGCTCTCGAACGCGCGCTCGCGGCCGATGGGCGGCCGGCGGTGGTGTCGGTGATGCTGGCGAACAACGAGACCGGTGTCATTCAGCCGGTCGCCGAGGCCGGTCGGCTCGCCCGCGCGCATGGCGCCATCCTCCATTGCGACGCGGTGCAGGGTTGCGGCCGGATCGAGGTCGATGTCGAAGACCTCGGCATCGATCTGCTGACGATCTCCGCGCACAAGCTCGGTGGCCCGCAAGGCGCCGGCGCGCTCATCCTGCGCGACGGTTTGGCGCTTGCGCCGCAGGCCCGGGGCGGCGGTCAGGAGCAGGGCCGGCGCGCGGGGACCGAGAACGTGGCCGCCATCGTCGGGTTCGGCGTCGCGGCCGGCCTGGCGCGCGCCGCCATCGGCGAGCAGGCCCCCATCGCCTACTTGCGGGACGAACTGGAGACGCGCGCGCGGACGATCATGCCCGACATCGGGATCGTGGGCGAGGATGCGCCGCGGCTTGCCAACACCACCTGCCTGGTGACGCCGGGCCTCGATGCGGCGACCCAGGTCATGGCGCTCGATCTCGCCGGCGTGGCCGTGAGCGCCGGCGCCGCCTGTTCCTCGGGACGGGTCAAGTCCTCGCACGTCCTCAAGGCCATGGGGTTGGGCAATAATGCCGACCATGCCATTCGCATCAGCCTCGGCTGGGGCAGCGTCATGGCGGACGTCGATCGGTTCATCGAGGCATGGCAGCGCTTGCTCGTCCGCCGGGGCTGCCTTGCATCGGATGCCGGGCGCGTCGGCGCCGCGCCGAGCCTGCCATGAGCAATCGCCCGGCACTGCCGATCTATCTCGACTATCAGGCGACCACGCCCACCGATCCGCGCGTCGTGGCGGCGATGCTGCCTTACTTCACCACGATCTTCGGCAACCCGCATTCCGAGCATCACGCTCACGGCCGGGAGGCGCGCGAAGCCGTGGAAAAAGCGCGGCGGCAGCTCGCGGGTCTCATCGGCGCCGACGAGAAGGAGATCGTCTTCACCTCGGGCGCCACCGAATCGAACAACATGGCTATCGCCGGTGTCGCGCGCTTTGGGCGGGAGGGCCGCAATCATGTCGTCACCTGCGCCACCGAGCACAAATGCGTGCTGGAGACGGTCAAGGCCTTGGCGGAGGAGGGGTTCGAAACGACGATCGCTCCGGTCGATCGCCACGGCCTCGTCGATCTCGGCCGCCTGGCCGATGCGGTATCCGATCGCACTGCCATCGTCAGTATCATGGCGGCGAACAACGAGATCGGCGTGGTGCAGCCGCTGGCCGAGATCGCGGCAATCGTGCATGCCAAGGGCGCCTATCTTCACACCGACGCGGCCCAGGCGGTCGGCAAGATCGCGCTCGATGTCGATTCCATGGGTATCGATCTCTTGAGCGTATCGGGTCATAAATTCTACGGCCCCAAGGGCGTGGGCGCGCTCTACGTTCGGCGCCATCCGCGCGTGCGGCTCGTGCCGCTGTTGCACGGTGGGGGCCAGGAGCGCGGCCTGCGGTCGGGCACGCTGGCGACGCCTTTGTGCGTCGGCCTCGGCGAGGCGGCCGCGATCGCGGGGCGCGAGATGCAGGCCGAAGGCGAGCTTCTGGCTTCGCTGGGGCTACGGTTGCAGTCCGGACTTCGGCGGCTTGTGCCGGATTTCTGGCTGAACGGCGACCCGGCGCGGCGCGTTCCAGGCAACCTGAATCTCGGATTTCCCGGCATTGACGCGGACCGGCTGATGGCCGAGGCGCCGGAAATGTCGCTTGCGTCGGGGGCGGCCTGCGCGTCGTCGTCGCTGGAGCCTTCCTATGTCCTCAGGGCCTTGGGCCTGGACGAGGCCGCGGCGCGCGCGAGCTTGCGGATCGGGATCGGCCGTTTCACCACCGAGGCCGAGGTGGATTTCGCGGTCGAGTGTCTCGCGGCGGCCGTCTTGCGGCAGCGCTCGGTTGCGCCCGCCCGCGCCCGAGGCTAAACGAAGGGCTGTTTGGCGGGGCGGAAGGGAACGGCTCGATGCCGAAGATGACGTTTATCAAGACGGATGGAACTCGGGTCGACGTCGACGCGCCGCTCGGTCTGTCGGTGCTCGAAATCGCGCACCGCAACAACATCGACATCGAGGGCGCCTGCGAAGGTTCGCTGGCCTGCTCGACCTGCCATGTCGTCATCGACCCGGAATGGTACGAGATCCTCAAGGAGGCGAGCGAGGACGAGGAGGACATGCTGGATCTCGCCTTCGGCTTGACGCCAACCTCGCGCCTGGGATGCCAGATCATCATGACCGAGGAATTGGACGGCCTCACGGTTTCGCTTCCAGCCGGCACGCGAAACATGATGGCGGGTTGACCGTTGGCCGGCGCGACTCCGCGCCTAGTACCCAGTATCGCAAATGCACGCTACGCAAAACGCCCTTCGAGACGCTCGCTTCGCTCGCTCCTCAGGGCGAGGATTTCTTTTTCTAAACAACGACCTCATCCTGAGGAGGCCCGTAGGGCCGTCTCGAAGGATGATGTCATGCAGCGAGTCACCCAATCCTGAAACCGGGTACTAGTTCTGCCCTGGTACAATCCGCCGCCGTCGGTTCTGCGTTGGGTGCTGGGCTCGCCCATCGCCCAGGCGGTGCGCCACCCGGTCTTCGATCGCGCCATTCTGTGGGCCTTGGCGGCGGCATTCCTTCCGTTGTCGCGGGCTTGGGCCGCGGCAAGCGTCGCGGAAGGGTCGCTCGACCGATTCTTCGCCGAGCTGCCGCTGGAGCGGCCGCCGGCCGTCATCCCGCGCGGGCTGTCGCGGGCACTCTTGCGAACCTCGGCGCTGGCCGCCGCCTCGGCCGAAGCCGAACGGCGCTGGCGCGAGCTGTTTTTCGCGGTTCGGCCGCCTTCGCCGGCAAGCCTCGTCGCCGCCGAGATCGAGCGGCGGCGGGCGAGCCACGCCTTCATGCTCGCGCGTCTGTCGTTCATGGGATTGCGACTGCGAACAGCCTTGCCGGCGGTTCGAATGGCCGTTCCGTCGCCCCGCGAGCTGGACGACGAGTTCGGCCCGCTCATGGCCCGGCCCGATGACGCCTATGCGGTAACGCCCGATCCGGCGGCGGTGAAACGCTCGCACAAGATCGCCGGGCCGTTCGGCATCGAATATTGGCTTCGCTTTCCCTCGCCTTCCGGGGACACCGCCTGGGCCCATGTCTTCGAGCCCGAGGGCGTCCCGAACCCGCCGACCGTCATCTATTGCCACGGCATCTGCATGGAAATGGAATCGGTCGAGGGGATGGAGATCGAGCCGGCCATTCTCAACCCTCTCGGCGTGCGCCTGGTGCGGCTCGAGGCGCCTTGGCACAACCGGCGCCGGTTGCCCGGCACCTATGGCGGCGAACCGTTCCTGGCGACGCTCCCGGCCGGGCCGCTGCGCTTCTTTCCGGCCGCGGTGCGCGAGATCGCCACGGCCGTCGCCTGGGCCCGCGCGGCGGGCAGCGGGCCGGTGACGGTTCTGGGCGTAAGCCTGGGGGCGCTGACCGCGCAGCTGGCGCTCTGCCATGCGCGGAATTGGCCGGCGGCCGCGCGCCCGGATCGCGGCCTGCTCATCACCACCACGGGCGATGTCGCCAGCCTCGGTTTCGATAGTTCGCTCACGATCCGGCTCGGGCTCGCGCGGGAACTGGCGCGAGCGGGATGGGCGCGCGGCGATGTCGAGCGCATGCGCCCGCTGCTCGATCCCGGGCCGCCGGCCATCGATCCTGGCCAAGTTTTCGTCGTGCTGGGCGACGGCGATACGGTGACGCCCTATGACGGCGGCCGGCGCCTGGTGGCGGCGTGGCGGATCCCCGAGCCGAATTGCATCGTGACGCACCGCGGCCATTTCACCGCGGCGCTGGGGGCGATGGGCGGCCGGCCGCGGTTCGACTGGTTGCGCCGGGTTCTGGTGCCCTGAGTGCGCTGGCGCGGTGCGGCACTCCGCGCCTATAGTGCGCGCCATGACTGATTTACCCGCATTGTCCCTCGGTCTCGGCAAGCCGCCGGCGGAGACCCGCGTGGTCGTCGCCATGTCGGGCGGCGTCGACTCTTCGGTCGCGGCCGGGCTGCTGCGCCATGCCGGCTATGACGTCGTCGGAATCACGCTGCAGCTCTACGACCACGGCGCCGCCATCGGCCGCAAGGGTGCCTGCTGCGCCGGAGCCGACATTCACGACGCCCGCCGGGTCGCCGAGCGTTTGGGCATCCCCCATTACGTGCTCGACTACGAGGAGCGGTTCCGCAAGGCGGTCATGGAGGACTTCGCGCAAGAGTACGCTTCCGGCCGGACGCCCATTCCATGCGTGCGCTGCAACGAACGGGTGAAGTTCCGCGACCTGATGGCGACCGCGCGCGAGATCGGCGGCGACGCGCTCGCCACCGGCCATTACGTCCGCCGCGTCGAGGGGCCGAATGGCCCGGAATTGCACCGCGCCGCCGACGCCGATCGCGACCAGAGCTATTTTCTCTTTGCGACCACGCGCGACCAGCTCGATTACCTGCGCTTTCCGCTGGGGCATCTCGACAAGGCCGAGACCCGAAGGATCGCGGCATCATTGGATTTGCCGGTGGCCGACAAGCCCGACAGCCAGGACATCTGCTTCGTGCCGACAGGCGGCTATGCGGCGGTGGTGGAGCGCCTTGCCCCCGGCGCGGCGGAGCCCGGCGACATCGTGCACCGCGATGGACGCATACTCGGCCGGCACCGCGGCATCATCAACTTCACCGTGGGCCAGCGCCGCGGCCTGGAACTGGTCGATCCGGCGGCGCCCGGCGAACCGCTCTATGTCGTGCGGCTCGATGCGCCCGCGCGCCGGGTCGTGGTCGGACCGCGGGGCGCGCTCGCGGTCGCCAGCATGACGTTGAGCGACGTAAACTGGCTGGATGAGACGCCGGCAAGGGCAAGCGCGCGGCCGGTTTCGGTTAAGCTGCGCTCGGCCATGGCGCCGGCGCCGGCCACGGTCAGGCTCGATGCCGGGTCGGGGACGGTGCAGCTGCACCGCCCGGCGCTGGGCGTGGCGCCGGGGCAGGCCTGCGTGTTCTATGACGAAGACCGGGTGCTGGGCGGCGGCTGGATCGCCGCGACGCTAGCCGCGGCGGCGGCCTGAAAGGGAGGATCGATGGCGACGCTCCAGGGGTTGACCGAGGCGATCGCCAAGCGCGCGGCCCAGAACCCGCGCCTTGGCTACAAGGTGAAGTTCCAGTTGGATGATGGGGTCATCGTCTGGGACGGAACCGCGACGCCGGCGGTCGTCGGCAACGAAGATGGTCCGGTCGACACGACGATGAAGATCGCGTCCGCCAATCTGGAGAAGATGCTGGCCGGGTCGCTCGATCCGACGCTCGCCTACATGACCGGCAAGCTCAAGGTCGAAGGCAACCTGGGCGTCGCCATGAAGCTCTCCGGCTTGTTGGGCGATTGACAGGCCGGGGCTCGACACCACATATAACGCCCAGCCTCACGCGCCCCTTGGCGGAGTAGCTCAGCTGGTTAGAGCAGCGGAATCATAATCCGCGTGTCGGGGGTTCGACTCCCTCCTCCGCTACCAAGTCATTGTAGGAGCTAAATTGTGACATCGGAGTACCGCTTCACCGTAGTCCTGGAACCCGAAGACGATACTGGTTTTACCGTGCGTGTGCCGGCGCTACCGGAGGTCGTTACTTGCGGGGACACCGAGGAAGAGGCGTTGAGAATGGTCGAGGAGGCGATCCGGCTGGCGATCGAGCACCGCCGCGCCAACGATGAACCGGTTCCCGTGGCGGCAGGCGTTCAGCTTCGTGACGTGAGGGTCGTGCTGCCTGCATGACCCGCCTACCCGGGCTTACTGCCCAGCAGGTCGCTCGCGCGCTTCACCGAGCTGGTTTCATACTGAAGCGCACGTCCGGCAGCCACCAGCTATTCGAGCACCCAGCTGACCGACGGCGGCGTACGACGGTGCCCTATCATCGTGGCGAATCCCTTCCTCGCGGCACACTTCGCGCCATCATCCAGCAGGCCGGATTCACGGTCGAAGAATTCCTCGGACTGCTGTAAAGCTGCATCACTCCGATCGCGGCAGCCAATACACCAGCGAACAGTTCCAACGGCCGATGGCCGATCACGGCGTCACTTGCAGCATGAGCCGGGCAGGCAATGTGTGGGACAACGCGGCGATGGAGAGCTTCTTCTCTTCCCTGAAAACAGAAAGAACGGCGCGCAAGACGTACCGGACGCGGGACTAGGCCAAGGCCGACGTGTTCGATTACATCGAGCGCTTCTACAACCCCAAGCGCCGGCATTCGACGCTTGGATACGTGAGCCCGATGGAGTTCGAAAAGCAGGTCCGATTAGCTTAAGGCCGGATCAGGTCGCGGCGCGGAGATATTTATCGAGGATATGGATCATCCGGCGGACGGCGATGGGCTTGGTGACGTATTCATCGAAGCCCTCCTTCCGGTATCGCTCGACGTCCGCGACGATGGCGTTGGCGCTGACCGCGATGCCGCGCGTGGCGTCGTCGTCCTTCAAGTGCCGCAACGCCGTGACGCCGTCTATGCCGGGAAGCTGAATGTCCATGAGGATGAGATCGGGCCGCATCGAGCGGGCAAGTTCGATCCCGAGCTCGGCGGTATGGACCGTGGTCAGCCTGGCGTGATTCAGCCGATCGACGATGCCCTCCATGAGCCGGATGTCGGCGGGGTTGTCCTCGACATAGAGGATATGGCGCGAATCGGCTTCCGCCTCGGGTTGGGACGGAGCGCCGACCGGCGTGGCCACGCCCGTGTTATCCATCGTGTCAACTTGCGGGCCGATACCCGCCTTCGGGAAGTCGACCCAGAACATGCTTCCCGCCTCGGCGGTGGAGGCGAAGCCGATGCGTCCAGCCATCGCTTCGGTCAGGCGTTTGGTGATGGCCAGACCGATGCCGGTGCCTTCGATGCCGAGACGATCGGCGCCCAGGCGGCTGAATGGCTTGAACATCTCCGACTGCCGCTCCTCCGGAATCCCTAGCCCGGTATCGGTGATGCTGACGCGCAGATAGCCGCCGGTCTCCGGTCCGTAGGCGACCGTCACCGAGCCGTTCGGCTTGTTGTACTTGATGGCGTTGCTGAGCAGATTGAGCAAGATCTGCCGCGCGCGCACCGCGTCGACGCGGATCGCGCAATCTTGCGAGCGCCTGGCTTCGATACGGATGGCGATGCCCCGGTCTTCGGCGATACCTCGAACCAGCCGAACCGCGCTCTCCACCAGTTGCGGGACCGGCACTTCTTCCAGCGTAAGCCCGATCTGTCCCGCGTCGATCTTGGCGAGATCGAGAATGTCGTTGATGAGCGTGAGAAGGTGCTGGCCGCCCAACCCGATATGCTTGACATAGTCGGCCTGCCCCGGCGCCAGCGGATGGCGCCGATCCATTTCGAGGAGTTGGGCAAAGCCGAGAATGGCATTGAGCGGCGTTCGCAATTCGTGGCTCATGTTGGACAGGAACTCGGACTTGGCTCGGTTCGCCATCTCGGCGTCTTCCTTGGCGCGCTGAAGTTTCCGCTCGGTCCGTTTCCGCTCGCTGACGTCGCGCACGATGGCCACGAACCGCGATTGGCCGTCGGCGAACGTCGCCAGTTGCAGCACGATCTCCACCGGTATGTCGCGGCCGTCCTTGTGTCTGTGGACCGTCTCGAATCGAATCGCGGCCTCCTGTCCCTCCAGGAGCGGCCGGATCATGGCGCGATAGCGCGGTTCGTCGAACTCCGGTTTTATGTCGATCGGGGTCATGGTCAGCAGCTCGGCCTCGCTATAGCCCACCTGCTCGCAAGCCCCGCGATTCACGTAGACAAAGCCCAGGGTCCGCGCATCGGACATGAACACGCTGTCCAAGGTCTGGTCGAGCGTCTGTTTGAACTGCTTCAAGGCGATCTCGGCCATCATGCGCTCGGTGACGTCCTGGGCCGTGCCGACGGAGCGCAGTGGCCGTCCGTCCGGCGCGAAATCGCTCCGGCAGTGTTCGGCCAAGAACTTGATCCGACCATCAGGCATCCTCAGCCGATGCGTGATCTGATAGGCCGTCTTGCTGGCGAGGGAATCGGCATAGGCCTTGTTCACCGCGTCGTGGTCCTCGGGGTGGACGAGGTCGAGAAACGCCTCGTAAGAGGCTCCGAACCTGTCCTTGTCGATCTCGAACAGGCGGTAGATCTCGTCCGACCAGGTCAGGGTGCCGCCGACCAGATCGAGCTCCCATGATCCCACCTGGGCGATGCGCTGGGCCTCGCGCAACCGGGCCTCGCTGGCGCGCAGCTCTTCTTGCGCCCGCTTTTGGTCCGTGATGTCGACCATGGTGCCGAAGAAGCGCGGCAGCCCGTCTCCGTCGGGGACGCTTATCTCGGCGACCGAGTGCACGGTCACCTGCGTCCCGTTGGGCCGCACGATCCTGTATTCGATGTCGAAACCCCGGTTCTCCCGCGCGGCATTTTCCACCTCGGCCATCACCCAGCCCAAGTCGTTCGGATGAAATCTCGGGACGAATACCGAGAAGGGCAGGCTGGAGTTCGGGTCGAAGCCCCAAATCTCGTTCAACGCCGCCGAACAGGTGAAGTTTCCGCCGTCCGCGTCGTATGCGTAGTGGCCGATGCGCGCCAGGGATTCCGCGCGCCGCAGCCCTGCCTCGCTTTCGCGAATAATTTCCTCCGCCCGTTTGCGCTCGGTGACGTCGAGCCCGACCGACAGCGTCGAAACGATTCCGCCGGCACCGTCGCGGATGGCCGCGTCGGACCATATGATCTCTCGCTCTTCACCGCCGCGCGTCACGATCGGATTGACATCGTCGCGTGTCGCCCCGCCTTGGGCGACATTCGCGAGCAGAGCCTGGATGCGCGCGCGCGCGCGCTCAGGCACAAAGTTGGAGACCCAGTCCTTGCCGCGGATTTCGTCCAGACGGTAACCCGTCAGATCTTCGAAGTACGGGTTGACGCGTTGGATTTCGCCCTGCGGCGACAAGAGCAGCACGACGACCGGCGCGGTCTCGACCAGGGTATCGGCGAACGCGCGCGCGCTGGAGAGCGCCCGCGCCGTACGTTTGCTCTCCGAAATGTCCTCGACGATGCCCATGAAATAGCGGGGCTCGCCCGCGTCGTTCCGGGCGAGCGATACGTTCATGCGGGCCCAGACGTGGCCTCCATCCTTGCGCAGGTATCTTTTTTCCAGGGTATAGGCGTGACGCTTGCCATCAAGCAGTTCCCGCGCCAGTTCCCGGCCGGCCGCCCGGTCGTCGGGATGGGTGATGTCCTCGAACGTTCGGCCTATCAATTCGCTCCGGTCATAACCCAACAGTCGACAGAAGATATGGATTGACGTCGACGATACGGTCGTCGAGATCGGCATAGCCGATACCTACCGCGCCTTGCGCGAACATAGCCTGGAACAGCCAGGGCTCCGCTGTCTCGGCGGCGCCCGCCTTCCGCCGTTGATGCCTCGTGTCGGTCATGACCTTCCCCGCCGTTCGTTTCTTGCCGTCGGCCCGGCGCGCCATTCGGCGCCGCGAGGCCACGGCGGACCTTAGCGGCGCATCGTTAAAATCCCATTATCGTTGATGTACTTAATCTTAAGAATCTGTATTTCATTAGAAATAGCAAAGGGTTGACGGACGAAGAAATCGCCGCGAACCGACGGGTCGGGCGTTGGTTGGCGTTGGCGATCACTGGGCCCGCCGACTTCATGCGCGAAAGGCTTGTTGCCTCGCCGCTCGCGCCGAAGACCATCGGCATTGGCGTTGCGTCATCAACCGACATTCCCCAGATGAACCCCAGTTCCGAGCGTCAGAGTAGCCATTTGGGCTCCCTGCGGCAATCTGGAATACGATAGGAGCGCCGATGTTGCCTCGCCCGTCAAACATGGCCTTGCCCGGCCGCTGAGGGCTCTATTTTCCGTTAACAAGGCGCGCCTCTCCCTTCGTTTCTCTCCGACCGCACGGCGGTCAAACGCCTCACGCTGGCGCCGCAAGAGGCGGCGGCCTCAATTCCGCGATGAGCCGCAGGATTTCTCCAAACAGACCCCTTGGTACCGCAACCTCCGCCATCTGGAAGATGACGTAGCGCGCATGCGTGACGATCTTGGCGCCGATCTTGACGAGCTTCTCCCGCAGGCTGGTCAACGACCGGTGCGCGACAGCCTCGGGCAATGCCAGCGTCCGCATGAAGTTGGCGAGATTGTAGGCCAGCGCATGAAGCTGAAGCCGGACGGCGTTGGCGGCGAACGAGCAGCATGACAGCCGAGTCCACTTCATCGCGTTCTTGCCTTCCTTGATCCACTGCTCCGCCGTGCCGCGCTGATTGTAAAAACCAACGATGCGCTCGGCGGGGCGTGACAGGTTGGTGACGATGAAGCCGACGCGGGGATAAAGCTCGCCGGGGTGCCATTCGACCTTCGCCACCACCCGGCGCGCTGTCTTCCAGCTCTGCGCCTGATAGCTGAAGCTGGCGTAGTATCGCCGCACCTCGATGGGAGGGCGGCCAACGGGGCGCTTGAGCAAATAGCCGATGCTCTCCTGCAACACGTTGTTGGCCGGCAGCCGGATCGCGTACTTGTAGCCCTCGGCTTCGAGAAACTCGTAGACCTCAGGGTTCGCAAAGGCGGCATCGGCGCGGAAGTAGCGGCGCTTGAACTTGCCCCGATAGCGAGCCACGACCGGCTCCAACACCTCCCGCCAGCCGTCGGCCGAGTGGACGTTGCCGGAACGCAGGGCGCACCGTTCGAGGTCGCCGAACTGGTTGAACACGAACAGCGGATGGTAGCAGGTACAGGCGAAATGGCCGTTGTAGGCGGTGCCTTCTTGCTCCCCGAAGGTTGGGCTGACGCTGCTGTCCATGTCGAGCACGATGCCGTTCGGCGGACGGCGGTCATGGACACGCTCGATCCATTGCCCGGACAGTTCGACCAGCGCCGCGTGGTTCTCGTCGGTGGCCAGGAACTCAGTCTCGAAGCGCCCCATCTGGCTGGTGGAAGCGGCCTGCTTCGCAACAGCGCGCCCGCCGACGATCCAACGCATCGCCGGATCACGCCCAAGCCGGTCGGCGTCGTTCACGTCCTCGTAGCCGCCGAGGCGGGCGAAGACGGACTGGCGAAACAAGCCCGTCATCGCGTGCTGGCCGTTCTTGCCCGTACGCGGATCGACGAGTTGATCGCCGACCATGCCGGTCAACCCGAGGGCGTCATCGAGTTCGCGGTAGGCTAGTAGTCCAGCGTCGGACGTGACCTTGGAGCCGTGGAAATCCAGCTTGAGCCGATGGTCGAAATCTAGCCTCAAAGGCTCGTTCAAGGATTCACCCGTCGGGTTCGTCATCAGCGTCGTCTCCAGCCGAGCCAAAACATTGATTCTTATATCAGAATCATGGCCGCATCGCAAACGACGAACCGATCTGGGAAATGCGGGGTAAATCGATTGCGGCCGGCCAACTCACGCGATCAAACCGCCAAAGCCATGGCGCAGAAGTAGATCGCGCTTCAAATCGTTGTAACGGTTGGCGTCCTTCTTCATCCGGTTCGTCACCGCCCATAGCAACGACCGGTCGGTGAATTGGCGGTCGGACATTCTCGCCTCGGGAAGATAGGCGAAACGCGTCCCGCCCGAAGCCCGGTCGTGAACGGCATGGAGCGCCACCTGGTCCAGAAACCAGCGCGCCGTACCTTTCCGGAAGTTGTCGGCGATGAAGAGGGCGACGCGCCGCAGAAAATCGGCGCCAGCGGTCCCCGGAACCGCGTACACCACGCGGCCGACGATACGCGCCCAGGGCGGCTGCGCATCGATGCGGCACAGGCCGATATCGGCGGTCGCGTGCAGGGCGGCCAGCATGGCGCTCGGGTCGGCGCGCCAGAGCGAGTCGGCGTCGACCATGAGTGTCGGAACGTTTGTCGCCCGAACGAACTGGAACAGCCGGCAGAATCGCGCCGAGGAATAGTAGGTATTCTTGGCGTAATAGCGGGCGGTGTCGACGGTCTCGCGCGAGATCGTCAGCGGGCGCGGCGCCAGCTTCGCCCGCACGGCGTCGATAAGCGGCATGGTATCGGCTGCCGGATTATAAAGATGCACATGCACGCCCGCGCCGATGCCGGCCTCGATCATGGAGAGCAGCAGCGGCACGAGATGCGGGCGCACGTAACCGGAATCGGCGGCGACGAACAGGCACCAATTCTTGTGCGCGGGTTGGCGCATCTCCCCTTCGTCGATCGGCGGCAGATGCTCAAGCGCCGGCCCGATCGCCGCCGCGCCGTCGAGGCCGATAGAGCCGAAATCGAAGGCTCCCTCGACCGGCCTGCCCTGTTCGAAGGTGGCCGCCATCAGGCAAAGATCGACCAGCCCGGCGCCAAGTTGGCCTTTTCGAGCCGTTGCCGCTCTCGCCTCTCCTTCCGCCTCGGGCCAATGTCGGGCGAGCGTGTGGATGAGCGCCATCGCCGCGTGGGCATAGCCGTCGTCCGGCTCCAGGCGCACGGCTTAGCCGAAGGCGGCAATCGATTCCTCGAACTGTCCGGCCTTGACCAAGGCGGTGCCGAGGTTCCGCCGATAGGCGGCGATGTCCGGACCGGCCGCGATGCCGGCGTGAAAATGCCGGATGGCGTCGTCTATTCTCGCCGCGCGTATCGCCGCCAGCCCCGCCAGGTGCTCGGCAAAGCCGTGGTCCGGTACGCCTTGAGCGGCTGCCTCGGCGGCTGCCGCTTGGGCGGCGCCGGCATCGCCGCGAGAGAGCGCCGCCACGCCGTCGGCAACGATTCGTCGATACGCCGCCGGCAGCCCGAGGATCGGCGCATCGGGAACCGCGAAATCGTTTATCGTCGAAAGCCAGTAGGGATCGGCCTGGCCGCACAACAGATATGAGTCGCCGGCGGTCATAGCGTCCGTCCATCGAGCGGGTGGCGGCCGGCGCGGTCCTCGACCTCGACCACCCACAGATCGGGATCGCGCTTCAAGGCGCGCGCCACATAGGCTTCGGCCGTGTCCTCGGTCGAAATATCGGGCGCCGGCAGCCATCCGAGCTCGCCATCGAGGTCGCGGGCCTGGCTGACGACGCGCCAGCCGCGTTCGAACCCGTTGATCTTGAGCAAGACCGTGCCGCGCACGGCGTCGCCCCGGCGAGAAAGCACGACCGGATCGCCGATGCCATCGGCGCGTCGGATATAGGCGGAGACCCACATTTCAGTGGCCAGGCGATGCTCGGTCATGGAAGGCCAGTCTATCAGCAGCGCGCTAAATCATGACAGGGGGCGCGGGGTCGCCTATAACCCCGCTACCCCCCGAGTGGCGTGGACTTTCATGCAAGACTTGCGTCCCCAAACCCAGCTGAGCCGCGCCGCGGCGGCCCTTGCCCAGGGCCGCGCGCGCGAGGCGCTGAGTATCTGCGACCGGATGCTGAAGACGAAGACCGCGTCGCCCGACGTTCTGCACGTCAAGGGCCTGGCCCTTCACACGCTGGGCGATAACGGGAAGGCCATCGAAGCGATCGAAGCCGCGATCAAAATGTCGCCCGATCGCGCCGACTTCCAGGGGAATCTCGGGCGCGCGTTGGCGGCGGGGCTTGACTACCGGCGGGCGATCCAGTCGTTCGAAAAGGCGCTCCAGCTGGAGCCGAAATCGCCCCGCGACCTGTCGGACCTCGGCACGGCGCTGTGCTGTTTGGAGCGGGTGGAGGAAGGAGCGGGCGCCTATGCGCGGGCGCTGGAGTTGGCGCCGAATGACGGCGCCACCGCGCTGCGCCTTGCCCGCGCCGAGGCAATTTTAGGCCGGCACGAGGCGGCGCTGGCCCGCGCGATCCGCGTCATGGCAGCGGTCCCCGAATTGCGGGGCCGCGCCGAAGCCGTGATCGGCCTCGTCCATCTCGAGCGGCGGCAGTGGCCGCAAGCGGTCGAGGCGTTTACCCGGAGCCTCGAAGCCAGTCCGGCCCAGATCGAGGCGCTGCTTGGCCGCGCCAAGGCGCGGATGCGCCTTCGCGAGGCTGCGGGAGCACGGGCCGACGCGGCCGAGGCGGCGCGCCGGATGCCGGCCGACCCGGAGGCGCAACTGCTGCGGGGTCAAGTCGAGAAGGAGTTCGGCGAGGTGGCCGCCGCCGCCGCCGCCTTCGAGCGCGCCATGGCGTCGCGCCCGCTCGACCTCCGCCCGCGCTGGGAGCGCGCCAACCTGCTTCCCGTCGCCTACGATTCGCAAGAGGACATCGCGCGCTACCGCAACGATTGGCGCAAGCGCATGATGGGCATCGCCGAGACCCTCGTCCTGGATACGCCCGAGCGGATCAACGCCGCCGTTTGGGCGATCAAGAGCGCCAACAACTTCCGCCTCGCCTATCAGGGCATGGACGACCGAAAGCTGCAGGAAATTTATGGCGGCGTCCTCGCCCGCATCGCCGCCGCGCGGTATCCGGAACACGCCCAGCGGCCGGCCGCGCCGCGGCGCCAACGCCCCAGGGTCGGGTTCGTGTCCGAATTCCTGCGCCGGCATTCGATCTGGAAGACGCATGGCGCGTGGATCACCCGAAGCGGCAAGCAGATCGAAAAATACGTCTATTACACCGGCGCCGATTTCGACGACGGCTACACCGGCGCCATACGCGAGGCCGCGGACGTTTTCGTGCACGAAACTTCGGTCGCGAACCTCATCCCGCTCATCGCCGGCCACAACCTCGACGTTCTCGTCTATCTCGATCACGGCATGAGCGTCGATTTGCAGATCGCCGCCGCCTTGTGGCTGGCGCCGGTGCAAGTGAACGGCCTCGGCCATCCGGTGACCTCCGGTCTTCCGACGATGACGCATGCGTTCACCAGCGCGCTCATGGAACCCGAGGACGGCGACCTGCATTACAGCGAACGGCTGGTCCGGCTCGCCAACACCGGCGCTTGCTACGGACTGGCGCGCATCGAGGACGATCTCGCCCTCGTGCCGCGCCCGGAGCGCGATGGAGGGCGGGCCGAGTATCTCTGCGCCCAGAATCTCCAGAAATACCTGCCTCGACATGACTGGACCTTCGCGGCGATCGCGGCCGAGCTGCCCTCGGCGCGGTTCCATTTCATCGCCCGCGAGGGCGAGGGACGCGAGGTCTTCGTCCGCCGCCTGGCCCGCGCCTTCGCCGCCAAGCGGCTCGATCACGAGGCGCATTGCCGGTTCCACCCGGGCCTCGATCCGCACGGTTATCTGGCGCTCAACCTTGCCTGCGATGTGTTCCTCGACGGCATATCCTGGTCCGGCAACAACACGGCGCACGAGGCGCTGGCCTGCGGCTTGCCCATCGTCACCTGGCCCGGTCCGTTCATGCGCGCGCGGCACTGCCTGGCGATCCTGGAGCGGCTGGGCCTGACCGAGACCGTCGTCTCGAGCGCCGAGGCGTTCGTGACGGAGGCGGTTCGGCTCGGCCGCGACCGCGAATGGCGCCGGCATTTGAGCGCCGAGGGCGGGCGGCGCCTGTCCCGCCTGTTCGACGATCCGGCGCCGGTGCGGAGCCTCGAAAAAAGCCTAGCCGCGCTCGCTGGCGGGATTGGCGAAAATGACCTATAGACAGCCGGCGTTTCTCCGGAACACTCAACGACGGGAGCCTATCATGTCGAAATTGTTTGCCGCGGCGCTCGCATTGGTCGCGGCGTTGCTCATTGCCGGCCAGTCTTCATCGGCCGCCGATTGGAAGAAGATCAGGATCGGAACCGAGGGAACGTATGAGCCCTTCACCTTCATGGACGCCTCGGGGCAGTTGCAGGGCTTCGAGATCGACCTCATGAAGGCGCTCTGCGTCAAGATGGAGGCGGAATGCGAATTCGTGACGATGGAATTCGACGGCATCGTCCCGGCGCTGATCGAAGGTAAGATCGACGCCATCTCCACGTCGATGACCATCACCGAGAAACGCAAGGAGATCGTGGACTTCAGCGACAAGTACTACACGCCGCGCCGGCAGTTCGTTTCGTGCCTGGGCGAGACGATCGCCGACACCAGCCCCGAGGCGCTGAAGGGCCGGGTCATCGGCTCCCAAACCGGAACAGCGGCCTCCGATTTCCTGGCGGAGGTGTACCCGTCGTCGGAGCTCAAGCTGTACAAGTCGATGGACGACGCCTATCCGGATCTGATCGCGGGGCGGATCGACCTCATCATGGCCAGCGTTCCCAAGGCCTACACATTCCTGAATTCGGATGCCGGCAAGCCGTGCAGGAATGCCGGCGAATCCTTCTATAACGAGAAATTCTTCGGCCAAGGCGTGGGCGTCGCGTTGCGCAAGGAGGACGGCGATCTCAAGGCGAAGTTCGACCAGGCGATCAAGGACGTGCTTGCCGACGGCACCCACGACGCGATCACCAAGAATTACTTCCCGTTTTCCATCTATTGAGCTGGCGGGGTACTGAATAACCGCGGCGCTCACCCTCCCACTTCGACAGGCTCAGTGTGAGGGTGAGCGAACTCAAGGACTTGACCTCACTCTGAGCTTGTCGAAGGGTGAGCGCAATGCAGTCGTTCGGTATTCGGCCGCAATACGCGCTAGCCATCCCCGATGCATGAACTCTTGCCACTGTTGTCGCTCGGGCCCCTGGGCTGGGGCGACGAGCTCCTCGTCGGCGCGTGGCATACGGCCTTGCTGGCGCTGGCCACGGCGCCTTTCGGGATCGTCCTCGGCTTGGTCCTGGCGCTGGCGAAGGATTCCGGTGAAGTCACGCTGCGCTTCCTCGGCCATGCGCTCACCACGATCGGTCGCGGGCTGCCCGAACTCGTAACGCTTTTCATCGTCTACTATGGCGGTCAGGCCGTCATCCGCCGGATCGGCGAGGCGCTTGGCCTGGAGACCGCCGTGGAGCTGAGCCCGTTCCTGGCCGGAATCATCGCCCTGGGCGTGGTGTTCGCGGCTTATGCCAGCGAGGTCTTCCTCGGCGCCCTCAAGGCGCTCGCCCGCGGCCCGGTCGAGGCGGCGCGCGCGCTCGGGCTCGGCCCCTGGCACAGCTTCCGCTTCATCGTCGCGCCGGAGCTTTTCCGGCTCTCGTTGCCCGGGCTTTCCAACCTTTGGCTCGGATTACTGAAGCAGACGGCGTTGGTTTCCGTCATCGCCTATGACGAATTGCTGCGCGCATCGTACTTCGCCAGCGCCAGCACTCACCGGCCGCTCTTTTTCTATGGCGCTGCCTGCCTCTTCTATCTGGGTCTTACCGCGCTGTCGGCGGGCGTGCTTGAACGGATGCGGACCGCGCTCGGCCGCGGCATCGGCGCGGTATGATCGGATTGGCTCAGGGCCTGCGCCGCCAGTTCCAGGCGAAGCGCGTACTGGGCGTTGCTCTATCGCTGCTGTTGGCATGGGGTGTCGCCTGGGTGCTGTGGCGGGCCGGATACAGCCTCTACGCGGAAGGCCTTGGGCATCATCTGTCGTTTCTCGTCTCCGGTCTCGGCATGACGATGTTGATCTTGGTCCTATCCGAGGCGGGCGGGTTGATCGTCGCGGTCGCGCTGGTGACCCTGCGGATGTCGCGGAACAGGGTCCTCGGTGCCGCCGCGACCGGATATTGCTACTTCTTCCGTGGAACGCCGCTGCTGGCCCAGCTCTATCTGGTTTATTACGGCGCGGCCGAATTGCGAACCGAACTCGACGCGGTGGGTCTCTGGGGGATCTTTCGCGATGCGCTCCCTTGCGTTCTCTTCGCTTTCATCCTCAACACGGCCGCCTATAAGGCCGAGGTGCTGCTCGGCGCCATCCGGTCCGTGCCGGCCGGGCAAGTGGAGGCGGCAAGGGCGCTTGGCCTGAAACCGCTCGCGCTCTATTGGAAGGTCGTGTTGCCGCAGGCCGTCATCGTGGCGCTACGCCCGCTCGCCAATGAAACGGCCAAGATGGTGAAGGCCTCCGCGCTCGCCAGCATCGTCACCGTACTCGACCTTCTGGGAGTGACGAAAGTAATCTATGCGGATACCTTCGATTTCGACATCTATTACGTCGCGGCGGTCGTCTATCTCGTCTTCATCGAGGGCTTGAGGGCGACAGTCGGGATCATCGAGAGCCGCCTCATCCGCCATCTGCAAGTGCCGGCGCTGGCCGGGCGCTAAGCGGCGGTCAGGTAGCGAGCGTCCGCGTCTTCTCGATCAACACCTTGGCCGCGACATCCCAGGCGCCGAACTGGGCCAGATACGCGGCCTTGCCGCCCATGGCTTCACGGACCTTCTTGGCGATCTGGGAGGAGAAGGCCCAGGTATTTCCCGCGGCGTTGATCTCGATGATGTAGAGCTTGCCGTCGCGCCGATCGCGCAGGATATCGCAGGCCTGCAAGGGAATCCCCGGGCAGGCGGCATAGACCTTTCGGGCGAAGTCGAGGATGGCCGTATCCCTGGTGACTGTCAGCCTGTCGGACATAGCGAACGACAGAAGCGACGGGTGCTTGGGTTCGACGACCCCGTTCGCGAGCGTTTGATCGTCGGCGTCGAGGTCCGGCCGCTCTATCGGAGACCGGTTGGTCATCGCGTAAACGACCTCGCCAAGAAGCGTCAGCACCCGGTGATAGGTCGCGTGCTTGCCGGTGTCGATGAACTGCTGGACCAGCGCGGGGCCGCGATTCAGGAAATGATCGGGCGTCATGCCAGCGGGCGACAGCTCTTGCAGCCGGCGCGTTCGAACAAGCAGGCAGTTTCCGCCTTTCGACGTCAATGCCTGCGGCAGTGGCTTCAGAATGACGAGATCGCTCCAGATCGCCGGGTCGTAGGTCTTGCCGAACTCGAAGCGCTCCGTCATCGGCGTGTCGATGCCGGCATCGCGGAAGCGGGCGTACTCTTCGAGCTTGCTCATCTTCCGATTGTGAATGATGGGACCGCGCCGCGGATTGAAATTGCCGAGGTGTCCCAGCCCGACGGTCAGCGTGGGCCGGTCCCATGGGATTTTCGGCATCGCCTCGGGCGGGTCGCGGGGAAGGACGACAAAGACGCCGATGTCGCCGGCGCGCCGCGCAATGACCTGCCCGATCTCCCTGAGGTCGTTCGGATCGGACCAATAGTCTTGCGCGACGATCACGAGATTCTTCTTGGCCGGGGGATTGGCAAGGAACATGGCCCCTCGTCAATCCGCCAGCGCCCGAGTCTTCTCGATCAAGGCCTTTGCCGCAACCTCCCAAGCGTCTAGTTGCCCGACAAACGCGCCCTTGCCGCCCAGGGCTTCACGCTGCACGCCGTAGCTGTAGGACGAAAAGTGCCAGGTGTTCCCCGCGGCGTTGATTTCCAGGGCGAACAATTTTCCATCGCCGTTCCGACGCAGGATGTCGCAGGCCTGCAAGGGGATCGCCGGAAAGGCGTCATGGATGCGGCGGGCAAAGGCGAAAATTTCATCGTCGAGCCGGAAGAACCTGCGGTCCTTGTAGGCGACGGCCTGCCCTATTTTGGGATGTCTGGGTTCGACGATGGCGCTTTCGATCGCGGGGTCGTCGGCGTCGAAATCGGGCCGTTCGAAAGGGACGATCGACGCGATGGCGTAAAGGACTTCTCCGAACAGCGTCAGCACGCGCCAGCTTGTCGGGTGCTTGCCTGTATCGACGAATTGCTGGACGATCGCCGGTCCCTTGGCGAGGAAATGGTCGGGTGCCAGGCCCTCGGGAGACAACGCCCGCAACCTTCGCGTTCGAATGAGTTGGCAGGTTCCGCCCTTCGAGGTCATCGCCTGGGGCAGCGGCTTCAGCACGACGAAATCGCTCCAGATTGCCGGATCGTAGGTCTTGCCATACTCGAAGCGCTCCGTCATCGGTGTGTCGATGCCGGCATGACGGAAGTGGGCGTGTTCGTCGAGCTTGTTGATCGCCCGATTGTGAATGACCGGGCCCCGCCGCGGGTTGAAATTGCCGAGGTGTCCCAGCCCGACGGTCAGCGTGGGCCGGTCCCAGGGGATTTGCGGCATCGCCTCGGGCGGGTCGCGGGGAAGGACGACAAAGACACCGATGTCGCCGGCGCGCCGCGCGATGACCTGGCCGATTTCCTTGAGGTCGTTCGCGTCGGACCAGTAGTCTTGCGCGACGAGTACGAGGTTCTTCTTGGCCGGGGGATTGGCAAGGAACATGACGGCCCGCTAATCCGCGAACGCCCGGGTCTTCTCGATCAACACCTTCGCCGCTACCTTCCAGGCGCCGAGCTGTCCGACAAAGGCGTCGCGGCCGCCCAGGGCGTCGCGGATCTTCTTGAAGATTTCGGACGAGAAATGCCAGGTGTTTCCGCCGGCATTGATCTCGATGAGATAGAGCTTGCCGTCACGCTGGTCGCGCAAGATGTCGCAACCCTGCAAGGGAATGCTTGGAAAGGCGGCATAGACCGACCGCGCGAAATCGAACATCGCCGCGTCCTGAAAGAACGTGATCCGGTCCTTGGTCGCGAACCGCTCCTTGATCAGCGGGTGCTTCGGCTCGATGATGGCGTTCTCGATCGTCTGGTCGTCGGCGTCGAGGTCCGGCCGCTCGATCGGAGACCTGTTCATGGTCGCGTAGAGGGCCTCGCCGAAAAGGGTCAGGACGCGCCAATGCGTGGGATTCTTGCCGGTGTCGACGAATTGCTGAACGAGCGCCGGGCCCTGGGCGAGGGGATGATCGGCGGGGATTTTCGAGTGCGACAGCGCGTTGAGGCGCGCGGTCCGTATCAGTTGGGCGGAATCGCCTTTCGACGACATCTTGAGCGAGAGAGGCTTGAAGATAACGAATTCGCCCCAGAGCGCTTCGTCGTAAGCAGCGCCGGCCTTGAAACGCTCCGTGCGCGGCATGGCGATGCCGGCCGCGAGGCTCCTTGAATATTGGTCGAGCTTGGAAATGGCCTTGTTACGAAAGACACGCCCACGCCGAGGATTGAATTGCCCGAGCATGCCGAAACTGACGGTCAATGTCGGGCGGTCCCAGGACAGTCCGGGAACCGTATTGTCCCGGTCGTTCCGCGAAACCAGGACGGTGTCGATGTCGTCGGCGTTGCGCTCGATCTCCTCGGCGATCGCCAGGAGATCGCGCGGATCGAACCATTGGTCGCGGGCCACCAGGATGAGGTTCTTCTTCTGGCTGTCTTGCGGCGCCGTCATCATGGCCTCTGTTTCGATGCGATCGGCGCATAGCGCCGCCGTAAGGAGTCTTCATCCACGTCCGTCGTATCATAGCCGAGGCGGGTGGCGATCTCGATGACGTGGGGATGCCGGCCGATGAGAGTCGGATCCAACTCGGCCCGCGCCGTGCGCCGGTAGCCGTCGGTTGGCTGGTTGCGGGCGGCGTAGATGGACCGCCGGCGCGGCAGGTCGAGGAAGTCGAGAATCCGGTCGAGCGCGTCGCCGCGGAACAGATCCTCGTAGCGCAGCCGCAGCCACGGCACTCCCAGAGTGCTTTCGAGGTTGAGCGCGAAACCGTGCAGCTCGGCCCAGAAATACAGGCACTTCTCGAACGCCGTCATCGCTGCCCAGCGCTCGCGGTAGTCGGGGAAGAGCACCGCCTCGTCCCACGGCGTCGGCAGGGCGCGGTCGGTGACGTGATGGCCGCTGGCGGCCGAGTAGTAGCCATGCGTCAGCATGGAGGACGCCGACGCCAGGGGATGGCGCGTCAGGTGCACGATCCGCAAGCGCCCGGCGAAACGGCGGGCGAAATAGGGAATCGCCGCATGGCACGGCCAGCCGCATTCGATGTACCGGCTCCAGCGCAACAGGGCGTCGATGCGGTCGGCATGGGCGATGACGGCGCGCGTATCGCCGGCGGGGTCGGGATCGCCCAGCGCCCGCAACTGACGCGGAAAATAATCCATGTAGAGGGGTTCATGCGTCACCTCCGCCACGTCCGGATAGGCGTCGCCCAGATGCTGGGCCAGCCATTGGGTGCCGGAACGCCCGCTCGACAGCACGAAGGCCGCGTATTCGCTCATCCGCTCGGTCGTCCGTGACATTCGGGAAGGCGGGCATCATAGCGTCGGCCGGCGGTGTATGATAGCTTCCGGTAGCGGCCCAGGGTGCAACCGACGGTACTCCGCGCATGTCCTCCATTCTCGCCCGGCTGACCGCCAGCGGCTGGCTGGTTGTCCTGGTCAGCTTTCTCGTGCTGTCCGTGTCCTTCTCCGCCCGCTCCGTCCTCGGGTTGGCGATGCCGTATTTCGAAGGCGATCTCGGCTGGTCGCGAAGCCTCGTCTCGACGGGAGGGGCGGTGGCGTTGGTGGTGATGGCGGCGGTCGCCCCCGTTGCCGGCAACATGCTCGACCGGTTCGGGCCGCGCGCGCTGCTCGCGGCCGGCCTCGGCGCCGTGGGGCTCGGCATGATCTTGAGCGCGGCCATGGTCGTGCCCTGGCAATTCTTCGTGGGCTTCAGTCTCTTCGCCGGGGTCGGGTTCGGGCTCGCGGCCAACCATGTCGTCTCGACCGTCGTCAGTCACCGCTTCGAGGAGAACCGCGGGCTCGCGGTTGGCACCGCCACCTCGGGCTCCACGGCCGGCCAGCTGCTTCTGGTGCCGCTGCTCGCCAGCGTGCTTACGGTCGCGGATTGGCGCTGGAGCTATCTCACGCTGGGCCTTGTCAGCCTCGCCCTCATCCCTATCGTGTGGATCCTCATCGGCCCCTTGACGCGGATGAAGGCGGACCACCGCGGCCGGGCAAGGGATGCGCTGGCTCCGATCGGCGAGCGGCTGGGGCTGCTTGGCCGCAGCTTTACCTTTCACATGTTGTTCTGGAGCTTCGTCATCTGCGGCTTCACGACCACGGGCGTGATCGAGACACACCTGCTTCCCTATGCCAAGGCATGCGGTTTCCCGCCCTTGGAAAGCGCCACGGCCTACGGTGTGCTATCGGCCTTCAATCTCATCGGCATGATCGGGGCCGGGTATCTCGCCGATCGGGTGAACCGGCCGATTCTGCTGGGCGCGATCTACGTCCTGCGCGGATTGTCGTTCGTCATCCTCCTGTTCGTGGCCGGCGATCTGAAGCTGCTGTTCGTCTTCGCGGTCATGTTCGGGCTGTTCGATTACGCGACCTTCACGGTAACCGCCCATATCGTGGCCAGTCACATGGGACTCAAGATCATGGGGCTCGGCATGGGCATATTGTCCGCCGGCCATTCGCTGGGCGCGGCGGCCGGCGCCTTCATGGGCGGAATCCTCTTCGACCTGTTCGCGCGTTATCAGTTGGTTTGGGTCGCCTCGATCGTGCTTGCGCTTGCCGCCGGCGTTATGGCTTTTTCGATCCGCGAGAACCGAGTCCGGCCCGCGCCGGCTCGGGCGCTGGCGGCGGCGTAGCGGCGCTTTCGCCCAGCATGGCGGGCCGCCGGTTGCGCCAGGGCCTTGCCGCCTCCAATTGCGCGGCAAGCCGGAACAAAAGCGCCTCGTTGCCGAAATCGGCCCCGAACTGGACGCCAATGGGCAGCCCGTCCGCGGTCCAATAGAGCGGCAAGCTCATGGCCGGTCCGCCGCTCGCGTTGAACTGGGGCGTGAAGGGGATGAAGCGGAACAGCTTCCCCCAGAATGCGGTCGCTTCCTCGCTCATCATGTTGATGGTACGCAGCGGTGGCGGCGGCCCTGCGACCGTCGGCGTCAGCAGGGCGTCGTATTTCCGGAAGAACGCCCCGAACCGCCGCCCGACGATATGGATGGCCTGGACCGAGCGTACGTAGTCGGTCGCGGAGGCGCGCCGGCCGAACTCGGCCCAATGCAGGGACGCGCGCTCGACGAGGCCATCGATCGAGCCACGCTTGAGGGCGCGCATCCTCAAGGCGATGACGTGGCTCAAATTCGCTCCGACGATGACCCGAAAGGCGTCGACCAGGCCGCGGGCCTCGAATTCGGGCGCGGCTTCCTCGACCTCATGGCCGAGATCCTGGCAAAGCCGCGCCACGTCTTGGACGGCGGCTTGGCAGCTTTCGTGAACCGAGATGTCGAGAGGGGCCTTGGTGCTGAAGGCGATGCGCAGCTTTTCGGGCTTGGCGCCGACTTCGTCCTGAAACGGTCGCCGAGGCGCCGGCGCGCAATAGGGATCCCCCGGGGCCGGTCCATGGGTGGCGTCAAGAAGCGCCGCGCTGTCGCGCACGCTGAGGCTGACGGCATGGCCGGTCGACATGCCGCTCCAGCCTTCACCGAGCGCGGGTCCGACCGGATTGCGCCCCCGTGTAGGCTTCAGGCCGAAGACGCCGCAGCAGGAGGCCGGAATCCGGATGGAGCCGCCGCCATCGCTCGCATGCGCCGCGGGAACCATGCGGGCGGCGACGGCCGCGGCGGCTCCCCCGGAGGAGCCGCCGGAGCCGAGATCGAGGTTCCAGGGGTTGCGCGTCGAACCGAACGCGACCGGTTCGGTCGCCGCGTTCAACCCGAATTCCGGGGTATTGGTCTTGCCGAGCAGCAGCAGGCCGGCCGCGCGCAGCCGTTCGGTCAGCGTGCTGTCGTGGTCGGCGACGAACCCCTCGAACAGGTTGCTGCCGTTGAGGGTCGGATGGCCCTTGCACAGAATCGTGAGATCCTTGAGAAGATAGGGGACCCCGGCGAGCGGACCGTTCGGGAGGCCGCCCCGCATCTGTTCGCGCGCCGCGTCGTACATCTTATGAATGACGGCGTTGATCTTGGGGTTATGCGTCTCGATGCGTTCGATGGCCGCCTCGAGGACCTCTTCGACCTTGACCTTCCTGGCGGCGATAAGCTCGCCCAGGCCGAGCGCGTCGTAGCGCTCGTAGTCCTTGAAGTCGGCCATGGCGGAGCTCCGTGGGCGTTAGGTCGGGAAAGGTAACAGCTTGCGGTCGGCCAGTCATCCTGGCTTGATTGACGGATAGCGGGCGCGTTTCTACAGTGGACGATTGCTTTGGCGGGGCCGGACATCCTATCGGGAGACGAGGCTTATGAGACATCAAGATTCGAGGCTGGCGCGCCGGTGGCCGGTGGCCGCGCTTCGGCGGTTACTGGCGTTGGTCGCTGCCTGCGGGGCGTTGACCGCGGGCGTGGCCGCGGCCGAGACGCGGCTCGTCGTCTATACGAATTTCTCGGAAGGCCAGCGGGAACGGTACGAGGAGATGGTCGAGGACGAGCTCGACGATGTCTCGATCGAGTGGGTCGTCGATACCGGGGCCAAGATCGTCAATCGCCTCGAGGCCGAAAAAGATGCCCCGAGAGCCGACCTGGTATGGGGCATCTCTAGTACCCGCAGCGCGGCCCTTGCCGGTAAGGGGCTTCTGCATCCATATGCGCCGGTCGGCGTGCGGCACATCAAACCGGTCTTCCTCGACAAGGCCAATCCGCCCGCATGGGTCGGCATCGGCGCCTGGACGGTTGGCATCTGCTTCAATACGGCGTTGGCAAAGCCGCTCGGGCTGCGCGCCCCGACAACCTGGACGGAACTGGGAAATCCGATCTATCGGCAGCACGTCCTTATGCCCGACCCCAATCGCTCCAGCACGGGGTTCATGATCGTGGCCGGGCTGCTGCAAAAAATTGGCTATCGCAAGGGTTGGACCTATCTCGACCGCCTGCACCACAATATTCAGCGTTTCGAGCCTTCCGGGACCGCGCCCTGTAGCCGCGTCGCGGACGGGAAGGCGTTGATCGGGCTCGGCAGCACCTATGCGGCCGTGAAGGAAATGCGCGCCGGCGCCCCGATCGAAGTGATCCTGCCCGCCGACGGCACGTCGTGGGAGATGGAAACCATCGCGATCGTCAATGGCACGCGCAACCTGGACGCGGCCAAAGGCTTGGTCGATTTCTCGGTCAGCGAGGATGCGATGGACGTGTATTTCGAGGACTACTCGCTGACGCCGCGCGACGACGTGTCGATTTCGTTCCACGGCCTTCCCCACGCCGAAGGCGGGCACATGAGCGAAAGCGATCCGAACTGGGTGGCCGAAAACCGCGATCGGATCATCGATTTGTGGAACAAGCGGTACGGTGGTTAGCGGGCAGCAAACTGTTGATCGCCGGTCATGAAATGACTACGCTTTCTGTAACGCGAAATTCATGGGGCTGTCACGGAAACGGCCCGAATACGGCGGCAATCGTTTAGGCGCGTCTAGGACGCGAACCTTTAATCAGCAGGGGGGAATCATGCAGTCACGCATTGCGGCAAGTTCGCGGTATGTAGCGGCGGCGTTGCTGGCCCTGTCGGCGGCAATCGGCCTGTCGATGGGCGCCCAGGCGCAATCCAAGCTCGTGGTCTACACCGCGCTCGAGGACGATCAGTTGAAGGCTTACGCCGAGGCTTTCGCGGGCGTGCGCCCGGATATCGAGATCAATTGGGTGCGCGATTCGACCGGCCCGATCACGGCGCGGCTTCTGGCCGAGAAGGACAACCGCCAAGCCGACGTCGTGTGGGGCTTGGCGGCGACCAGCCTGTTGCTGCTCGACCAGCAGGGCATGGTGGAACCCTACGCGCCCGCCGGTCTGGATGCGATCAAGCCGAGCTTCCGCGATGCCAAGGATCCGCCGGCCTGGGTCGGCATGGACGCCTGGGCCTCGGCCATTTGCTTCAACGAGGCCCTCGCCGGGCCGCTCGGCCTTCCGAGGCCCTCGAGTTGGGCGGACCTCTTGAAGCCGGTCTATCGCGGCCACATCGTCATGCCGAACCCGAATTCGTCGGGCACCGGGTATCTGACCGTTTCGGCCTGGCTTCAGTTGATGGGCGAGGAAAAGGCCTGGGCCTTCATGGACGGGCTGCACAAGAACATCAACACCTACCTCCACTCCGGCTCCAAGCCCTGCGTTCAAGCGGCCAAGGGCGAATTCGCCATGGGCATTTCCTTCGCCTATCGCGGCGTGCAGGAGAAGAACAAGGGCGCGCCCATCGATATCATCCTGCCTTCGGAAGGCATCGGCTGGGACATGGAAGCGACCGCCATCATGAAAGGTACGCCGAACATGGACGCGGCGAAGGTGCTGGCCGATTTTGCCGCCAGCCCGACCGCCAACGAGCTCTATAACAAGAGCTACTCGGTGGTGGCGATTCCCGGAATCTCGCGGACGATCAAGAACTATCCGGCTAATGAGGAAGCGTTGTTGATCAAGAACGACTTCGCTTGGGCGGCGGGCAATCGCGAGCGGATTCTCGCCGAGTGGCAGTCGCGCTACGGCTCCAAGGACGCGCCGAAGTAAGCAGTCCGCCTCACTCTGCCCTCTCCCCCTCATCCTGAGCCTGTCGAAGGATCGGGGGAGAGGGTTGTGCCCTCGCCCATGGCCGCGCCCTATCTGCGGATCGAACATGTCGGCAAGCTGTTCGGCGGCTTCCGCGCGCTGAACGACGTTAGCTTGAACATCAACGAAGGCGAGCTTGTCTGCTTTCTTGGGCCCTCGGGGTGCGGCAAGACGACGCTGCTGCGCGCCATCGCCGGCCTCGACGTGCAGACCACGGGCGCCATCCACCAGGCCGGCCGCGATATCTCCGCCCTGCCGCCATCGGAGCGGGATTTCGGCATCGTCTTCCAGTCCTATGCCCTCTTCCCCAACATCACGGTCGCGCGCAACGTCGGCTACGGCCTCGCCAGCACCGGGGCCGATCGAGCCAAGGCTTCGGCGCGGGTGGCCGAGCTCCTCGCCCTCGTCGGCCTCACCGACCAAAGCGACAAGTATCCGGCCCAGCTTTCCGGCGGCCAGCAGCAGCGCGTCGCCTTGGCGCGCGCGCTGGCGCTGTCGCCCGGACTGCTGTTGCTCGACGAGCCGCTGTCGGCGCTCGATGCCCGCGTGCGGGCGCACTTACGCCACGAGATCCTGGCGCTCCAGCGCAAGCTCAAGGTGACCACGATTTTGGTGACGCACGACCAAGAGGAAGCGCTCACCATGGCCGATCGCATCGTGGTCATGAACCACGGCGTCATCGAGCAGGTCGGCACGCCCGAGGACATCTACCGCCGGCCGGCGACGGCCTTCGTCGCCGACTTCGTCGGGCGGATGAATTTCCTGCCGGCCGAGATGGCCGGTCCGAAGCGGCTGGCGTTGGCGGGAGTCTTTCTCGATTGCGCGGAGGCGATCGATCTGCCGGCCGGCAGTCCGGTGAACGCCTGCCTGCGCCCCGAGGACGTCATGGTGCGCGATCTGGGGCTGGGCCACGCCAACGCGCTCGACGTCGGCGTGGCGGCGATGGAGTTCCTCGGCTCGTTCTACCGGGCGCGCCTCACGACCGCGGCGGCGGTCGAGATCACCGCCGATTTCTCGGCGAACGCCGTGCGCGATCTTGGAATCGAGGTCGGCGCCACCATCAAGGTGGTGCTGCCGCCCGACCGCCTCCGGGTGTATCCGCGATGACCTTGGCGGCGCTGCCCGTGCCCGCGGCAAGCCGGCCGGTTCGGGCGCGGCTCGGGCGCGACGGTATGATCTCGCTTTCGATGCTGGCGCTGGTCGCGGCCTATCTCGCCCTCACCGTGGTCATCCCGCTCTACGCCTTGCTGCGCAAGAGCGTGCAAGACAAGGACGGCGCCTTCATCGGCATCGCCAATTTCGAGCGCTACTTCGCCGATCCGGCGTTGGCGGAATCGATCGGCAACACCTTCACCGTGTCGATCATCGGCACGGTCATCACGATCGCGCTGGCCTTCATCTACGCCTACGCGCTCCAGCGCAGTTGCATGCCGGGACGGGGCCTGTTCAAGGCCATCGCGCTGGTGCCGCTGCTGGCGCCCTCTCTGCTGCCGGCGCTCTCGCTCATCTATCTCTTCGGCAATCAGGGCATGCTCAAATCCTGGCTGTTCGGCTACAGCATCTACGGCCCCATCGGCATCATCATGGGGGAAGTGTTCTACGCTTTTCCGCATGCGGTGCTGATAATCTTCACGTCGCTCGCCATGGCCGATCAGCGTCTCTACGAGGCGGCGACGGCGTTACGCGCCGGCCCGGCGCGGATGTTTTTCACAGTCACGCTGCCGGGCTGCCGCTATGGCGTGGTCAGCGCCTGCTTCGTCGTCTTCACGCTGATCTTTACCGATTTCGGCGTGCCGAAGGTGGTCGGCGGCCAATACGACGTGCTCGCGACCGACGTCTACAAGCAGGTCATCGGCCAGTTCAATTTCCAGATGGGCGCCGTCGTCGGGATGTTGCTGCTGATTCCGGCCGTGCTGTCGTTCGCGGTGGATCGCCTGGTGCAGCGCCGCCAGGTCGCCTTGCTATCGGCTCGCGCCGTGCCCTTCGAGGCCAAGCCCCATGCGCTCCGCGATGCGGTGTGCCTAGCCTTCTGCGTGGCCGTGAGCGCGATCCTGCTCGGCATGTTGGCGGTCGCCGGCATGGGATCGGTCATCCGCTACTGGCCTTACGACATGGGCCTGACGCTCGCCAACTACGACTTCAACAACATCGACACCAATGGCTGGGGCGCCTATTGGAACAGCATCGTCATGGCGTGCGCCACCGCGGTGATTGGAACGGCAATCGTCTTCGCCGGGGCCTACCTGGTGGAGAAAACCCGCGGCCTCGGGCGGATGCGGGCGGCGATCCACTTCGCGGCCATGGTGCCGCTGGCGGTGCCGGGGCTGGTACTCGGGCTCTCCTACATCTTCTTCTTCAACGCCAGGGCGAACCCGTTGAATTTTCTCTATCTGACGATGGCGATCCTGGTGATCAACACCATCGCGCATTTCTACACCGTGTGCCATTTGACGGCGCTGACGGCCTTGAAACAGCTCGACGCCGAATTCGAGGCGGTGTCGGCGTCGCTGAAGGTGCCGTTCTACAAGACGTTCTGGCGGGTGAGCGTGCCGGTGTGCCTGCCCGCGATCATCGACATCGCGATCTATTACTTCGTCAACGCGATGACGACGGTCTCGGCGGTGGTGTTTCTCTACTCGTCGGACACCAAGCTCGCGTCGATCTCGGTGCTCAACATGGACGATTCCGGCAACACCGCCAATGCCGCCGCCATGGGGATGACCATCGTGGCGACCTCGGCCGCGGTGCGGCTGTTGCAGGCGCTGCTGCTGCGCGGGCTCAACGCGCGTACACAGGCGTGGCGGCGGCGGTGACGCCAAGCGGGGAGGGTGGGGAATAGTGTTTTTTCGACGATCGACCCCATGCAAAGCGGGAATCGTCGCTGGGCGGGGGTCGGAGGACAGGAGACAGAAGTTAGATGACAGATATCGGTCGTCAGCCGCCGGTTTCGGCCGGGCAGGGAATACCCTCAGGTAAAAATCGGAGGTTTAATTCGGTGGGGTAGGGGATATCCCGGGGTAAAAATCGGAGGTTCAATTATGGTGCGCGCCCAGTGGTAAGCCTGTCCGAAATCGGCACAAATCGTCCCTCTGCTCTTTCTCGCGAGGCGCGAAAGAGTCTTCTGGCAGTCCTATTCACGATGTCAAAGAACTACGCCGGTCCCGCCGAAACGAGACTGGCGAACATTATAGGAACATGACCGAGAAAGTCAACGTTTATTGGTGGTTTCGTGGCCCTTCATGCCATTGGCGCGAACCGGCCGAACCTGATTGCCGAAGACGATTCCTGGGATTAGCGTTCGGATCGGACAATCCGTGGAGTACCGATAACCAGGCGGGCTGGCATGGGCGGCGGGAACAACGTTGCCCACTGCTCAACGGCCCTGAAAACATCCATGGACCAAACTTAGAATACTATACCCATCGGTCGGAGCGTTAGGAGGCACCTTCGGTCATCTTCAATGAAGTCATGAATTATTTCCTGTGATGAATTTTGTTGGGTCGATTCTTAGACCGAACCGCTCGTTTATCATTGCCATCACGTAGTTGGCCGTTGACATAAGAAACCAAATATCGTCGTCACCGCGAGGTAGTGGATTCGCTAGCGTCAGCTTGTGGACTACGGCATGACGGTTTGTGTCCAGCGCAGCAAGGCGATCTCGGTTAAACTCATAGTCACGGAGCGGAGAAAATTTGTCAGGTGGTTTGCAGACTTCAAACAACCGATCTACCTTCGTCAACAGCGGGCTCCTGTCTAACACCTGAAAATACTCGTCGATCTTAGCCTTCAATAGTGCTTCGTATGCCTGATTGCGGAACTCCTGAAGCTTAATCGGCTTCTGGTCGACAAATCGCTCCCACGATAGAGGGGATACCAGCGCAGTAACCCTGCAATAGTCGAAAGCTACGGCATCAAGCACAGAGTGAGCAAATATGAGTGATCCAGCATCCACGGATTTCTGGAATTTGCTCATCTGCGTTTCGGCCATCATTCTCGCCAATCCATCTAGTCCACCGATAGGGTCCAATGCCCATACTGCACTTTACCTTATCCCGAAAAAGCTTGCCATGCTTCGGGTCATAGTACAGGTCATACGCAAACCGCGCTGATTCAAGATAGACTTCTTGGGCTGCGGTCGATGCTCCGAGGACACATACTCGTCTGAAGGCAAGTATGTCAGAAAACCTGCCCCAGCTCGTCCGCACGGTGCGTGTGAACAGGTCTTCTGCCTCGCTCATACCAAGTGACCCTCTCAGAAATCGAAGACAGACCTCTATCAGCGCCGTTTGTGGCTACTGAGCGGTCGCCGAATCGAGCCGATCGGGCGCGCGTCAGGCGTCCACCATGTCGATCCGCAGCCGTTTGCCCACCGCGCGTGCCGCGCGGGCGACGGTGTCGAGCTGTACCGTCGCATTCTCCGGATCGAGCAACCGGTCGAGCTGCGCGCGGCTGGTGCCCAGGCGCGCTGCCATCGCCGTCTTGGTGATTCCGCCGGCCTTCATGATCCCTTTCAACTGCCAAGCGATCACGCGCTTTACCGCAACGGCCTCGACCTCGGCGAGGATGCCGTCCTCCTCCAGCAGGCTGTCCAACGTCGATCCGCTAAGATCGGCGCGTTTCTTTCCAGCCTTCGACATCACTCCATGCTCCTCTCATGCTTGCGCCTGTTGGCGCGGGCCAATGCCAAGTCGTCCGGCGGCGTCTTCCGCGTCTTCTTGACGATGCCGTGCAACACCACGAGCCGATGGCGCACGTCGATGTAGAAAAAGATACGTGCCGTCCGGCCTCCAACAAGATTGGTACGCACCTCATAAAGTCCCGCGCTCATCGACCTGCATGTCGGCATTCCTACCGGCCAACCGAACTCAACGGTCTTGAGGTCCTCACCGATGCGCCGCCGATCCTCGGCAGTCATCGCCCTCAGCCATTCGCGGACTGGTTCGTTGCCCGCTTCGGTTCGAAAGAAAATCGCTGGTACGCGTTTCACCGGCGCTTCCTACGGTTCGATGAAATGTACCTCATAAGGTACGCGTTGGCAAGTGGTTCGCGATACCGCCGTCCGCGCGAACGCCCCGCGTCGCAAGATCGCCTTGAAGCTCATCCGCGCGACGTTACGCCTCCGAGATTGTCGTAGCCCGTTCGACGGGCTCCAATTGGCCGGACTCATCGACCGCCAGACCGGCGAAGGCCAGCGCAGCATTTAGATTAGCACGCATCGGTTCGAATCGACCCGGCGTGCGTATGAATCGCTCCGGCTTCATCGCTTTTCGCACGAAAGCGAGTACGCGCGTCCGATCACCGTGCTTGTCTTGGCAGGCTGCGAACGCATTGCAGAGACGATGCCTCTTGGTCAACGCCGGAGACACGTCTTGCAATCGGCATGTTGTGAGAAGATGTGCCATTTCCGATCCCGTCAGGCCGCCCTCTGTATCTCCGAGAGCCCCTGCAATCGCCTCCAACTGGCTTTGCGTAAAAGACGCGCCCATCGCTACCTCGCGCGATAGGCGCGGATGGTGTCCTTGTCGAGGTCGTCCGCCGGCACGAGCTTGTAGTGCCGCTCTTCCACAACCTTCACTTCGTCGCTTTCGATGGTCAATTCGAACAAGGCGATAATGCCGCCAGCCATAAACTGCACGGAGATCGCCCGGCACTTCACGCCGGGAAACTTCTCTTCGCACGTCATGATGTCTTGTTCGGTCTGAACGATGGATATTTGGTCGTTTCCGCCCTTCGCCTGAACGGGGATCACATAGTGGCAACCGTGCGTGTCGATGCCGACATAGAGCTCGTCGATTTCGATCTGGCCGAAACCTTTTACGGTCGTCCGCAGGTGATTTTGCAGGGAGTAGGTCGTCAGCCCGAGAAAAATGTCGATCAATCTGTTGTACCGGACGATGGCGAGCAACGCTTGCTCGTCGTCGAGCGCGTAGGAGCCGATGAGTTCCGGCGTCGCATCGGGAACCTTGATCGTGACCAACTCGGGACGCGGCACAATCCGATTTTCCTTGGCAAGCTTAAAGCGATAGCGGCTTCTGCCGGCGAGGCGGATATGCCATTGCATCCCCTTCGCCTCGGTGGCGCGGATCGAATTCGGCAATGGCCTGCGCATACGGAAGCTGTAAATCACGTCCCCTACATTGTCCGGCACGTCGATCTTCAACTTATCGGCCCACTCCTCGATCTCCGAGCGGCCGAACTCGAATTCGCCCATACCCTTTTTCCAGTGGGCGAAGAAAATTTTTTCGATGATCGCAACGTAACGATTTTCCGCTCTAGGCCGCGCGGCGTTCATCCGCTCTCTCTTTCGCGTAGTTGCGGTTGCGCTTGCCGATGACGGTAGTAGGCACGCCGTAGTATTCGGCCGCTTGGGCAAGCGTCATTTGCAAGAGTTTCGTATCGCCCAATTCGACGATCTCCGTGGGCGCACTCGGCCGTAGCCGCATCGCCTCGACAATGACCCCCGCCACGGCGCGCGCCAGTGCCGGAGGAACGGAATTGCCGATCTGGCGGCAGCCGTGCCACTTGGTAACATGGAAGCGGAACCAATCGGGATAAGAGTGCAAGCGCGCGGCTTCGCGGACGGTAATGCAACGGTCGTAGAGATAGTGGATCGGGCGCGGCGAGGTAAAAGCGCCTCTGTCGGTATTCGTGCCGGCCCGAAGCGTATTGCATACGCCATCCGGATCGAGCTTGTGGAACCGGCTGATCGGTTCGGTTTGCCCGTGTTCGGTAGCTGCAAAACGTCGTCTCGATTCTTTCGTATGATCCGAGCGCATACTCGACGTGAGAATATCGGGGTCGTAATTTCGCCGATATCCGAAGTGAACCGGAGCGTTGGCGATTTCGCGAAGCCCGCGTGCGTAGGCGGACGCCTTCCCGAATTCGGCGGGCACGCTATCGCCTTCCACCAGCGCAGGGAACCGCTCCGCATCGGGTATATCGGCGAGGGCGTCGGCCACCGTCACCCGTCCGATGGTGCCGGGATAGGCGGGTAGTTCGAGACCCTTTCGCGCGCCCATGAGGAACAGACGCTTGCGATCCTGCGGAACGCCGTAGTCCGCTGCGTTTAGCACGCGGTACGGCAGCAGTACGTCGTAATCCTGCGACAACGTTGTCACGATCTCGTCGAGGAACTGCCGATGACGGCCGAGCGTCAGCCCTTTGACGTTTTCAAAGACAAAGTATTTGGGAGCGATGTCGCGGATAATCCGGACGTAATGCTGCACAAGGCTATTGCGGGGGTCGTCGAGTGCCCGCTTACCGATCATGGAAAATCCCTGGCACGGCGCGCCGCCAAATACGACATCGATGTCCCGCTTGCCGACGCCGGCGGCTGCACGGATTTCTTCCGCCGAAAGCCCCGTCGCATCGCGACACAGGGTCATGCAATTCGGGAAGTTGTACTCGTGCGTCGCACAATGGATCGGATCGATTTCCGCCGCCGCGACGATCTCGAAACCGGCTTGCTCGAAGCCCAGCGTCAGACCCCCAGCTCCCGCAAAAAGATCGATACCAATCGGTCGCATCGGTCACCCCCCCCCCGTCACTAGAACAAAAGAAGAACTTTCCGGGATAATCGATCGGCTACCCTAAAAAGTCAATGCCTCGATTGCGGACCGCCTCAAGATTTTTCAGGTCACATTGCCATATGGTCAATACGCTCCACCCAAGCCGTTCGAGCGCTGCCACATGACGCGCATCCCGCGTCCGATTCGCCTTGATCTTCGAACGCCAGAACGCTTCATTGGATTTCGGGAGTCGGCCTTTGCGGCACCTGTGCCCGTGCCAAAAGCATCCGTGAACGAAAATGATTTTCTTGCGCCGCACAAACACAAGATCGGGTTTGCCGGGTAGATTCTTTCGATGAAGGCGGTAGCGGTAGCCCGCAGCATGAATCATACTTCGAACTACACGCTCCGGCATTGTGTCGCGGGCCTTAACGCGCGACATAAGCCAAGAACGGCGACTCGATGACAGTCGATCCATAGTCTGCCACTACCATACGTCTACCGGAAACTAAATCGCACAATCTCCAGTCCTCGCCAACCGCACGCCTAGAACAGCTCAAAGTCCTTCCGTAGCTTTCGCCGTAGCCGCCCCCGTTCAGGCCCCGGCGGTCTTGATAATATCGAGAAACGCCCGCACCAGCCTCAGATCCTGCCGCTCGGCGAGGCAGACGACGTACTCGTTGGAACCGAGGTCCTTGGCGTCGATGGGGATGGAGACGAGCCGCGGATCGGCGCCCACCTCCATCTCGGAGACGACGCCGACGCCCAGCCCCGCCGCCACCGCTTCGGCCACCGCTTCGCGGCTGGCGATCTCCAGCGTGTCGCCGAGCGCGACGCCGGCATGGCCGAGCGCGGCCTCGAACACGCGCCGCGTGGTCGAACCCTCTTCGCGCAGGATCACGCGCTCACGCGCGAAGTCCTGGAGGCGCACGCTCTTCCGCCTTGCCCAGGGATGGTTGCGCCGGGCGAACGCCACCAGCCGGTCCTTGCGGAAGCGCCGCGCCAGGAAGCGCGGATCGGTTTCCGCGTTGGCGACGACGGCGATATCGACCTGGTGCTCCACCAGCCGATGCAGCAGCGTCTCGCTATTGCCGGCGGCGATCGAGAGGCGGATGCCCGGATAGCGCCGCCCGAACTCGGCGATCAACGGCATGACCGAATAGGGCGCGTCGGCGCCGATGCGCAAGTGACCGCGGCGTAAGGCCCGCGCCGCCGCCAGTATCTCATCGGCCTCGGCTTCGAGGCCGAACAGCCGGCGGGTGATCGCGAGCAAGGCGCGGCCGAGCTCGGTCGGCTCGACCCGGCGCCCGCGCCGGTCGAAGAGATGCACGCCATAGGATTCTTCGAGCGCCTTCACCTGGCCCGACAGGGTCGGCTGGCTGACATGGAGCGCCGCCGCGCCCTTGGTGAACCCGCCTTCGCTGGCGACCGCGTGGAAGGCGCGAAGCTGGGCGTGATTGATAGGCATTATCTATGCCATATATAGAAACTATCGATTTGATTTATGGTAGGGAGTGGCGCTTCATCCGGCAAGCGGAATCACCCGAGAAGCCCCCATGGACACCCTATCGACGAACAAGACCGCCGGCGACCCCTGGCTGCTGACTCCCGGCCCCTTGACCACCTCGGCCACGGTGAAAGCGGCGATGCTGCACGATTGGGGCTCGCGCGACTGCGCCTTCATCGAGGCCACGGCGCGGGTGCGGGCGCGTCTCGTCGAAATGGCCGGCGGCGGCGACGCCTATACGTGCGTGCCCATGCAGGGCAGCGGCACGTTCGCGGTCGAAGCCATGATCGGCACGCTGGTGCCGCCCGCGGGCAAGCTGCTCATTCTCGTGAACGGCGCCTATGGCGAGCGGATCGCCCGCATCAGCCGTTACTATAGCCGCGCCCACGCGACGCTGACCGCGCCGGAGGACCGCGCCATCGATCCGGCGGAGGTGGCGGCGGCGCTGGCGAAGGACCCCGCGATCACCCACGTCGCCGTCGTGCATTGCGAGACGACATCGGGCGTGCTGAACCCAATCGCCGAGATCGCCGCGATCGTGGCGCGCGCGGGCCGGCTTCTGCTCATCGACGCCATGAGTGCCTTCGGCGCCATCGAGCTCGATGCCGCGGCCGTGCCGTTCGCGGCCGTCGCCGCCTCGGCCAACAAATGCCTCGAAGGCGTGCCCGGTCTCGGCTTCGTCATCGTGCGCAAGGACGCGATCGCGGCGTCGGCGGGGAATGCGCCCTCGCTCAGCCTCGACCTCCACGACCAATGGCAGGCGATGGAGAAGAACGGCCAATGGCGCTTCACGCCGCCCACCCATGTGCTTTTCGCCTTCGATCGCGCGCTCGATGAACATGCGGCCGAGGGCGGCGTCGCGGGAAGGGGCGCCCGCTATCGCGCGAACTGCCGGCTCCTCATCGATGGCATGACGGCGCTGGGCTTCGTGCCGCTGCTGCCGGCCGGTCTCCAGGCGCCGATCATCGTCACGTTCCGGATGCCGGCCGACCCGCGTTTCGATTTCCAGCTTTTCTATGACGGTCTCGTGGCGCGGGGCTACGTCATCTATCCGGGCAAGCTCACCGTCGCCGACAGCTTCCGCATCGGCTGCATCGGCAGGCTGGGCGAGCCCGAGATGAAGGGCGCGCTCGGCGCCATTCGCGCCACGCTCGCCGACATGGGTGTCCGCGATGGAAGCCCGGAACCGGCGCGCCGCGCCGCCGGCTAATACAACCCTTCGACACCAAACCAAGGAAACATCATCATGGACTTTCGTTACGCCCGCACCTATCGCGGCAAGATCCGGGCCGTGCTCCTCGACTGGGCCGGCACCACCATGGACCACGGCTGCATGGCGCCGGCCGTCGTCTTCGTCGACGTGTTCAAGCGCCAGGGCGTGCCGATCACGGTGGAAGAGGCGCGGGCCCCCATGGGCGCCGCCAAGAAGACGCACATCCAGCGCATCACCGAGTTGCCAACGGTCGGCCGGCGCTGGCGCGAGAAGCACGGCCGCGACCCGAACGAGAAGGACATCGCGGCCATGTTCGCGGCCTTCGTGCCGCTGCAAGTGAAGGTACTGTCGGACTATTCGCAGCTCATCCCCGGCGCCCTCAAGATCGTCGCCGCGTTGCGCGAGCGCGGCTACAAGATCGGCTCGACCACCGGCTATAGCACCGAGATGATGGCCGTCAATCTGCGCGACGCCAAGCGCCAGGGCTACGAGCCCGATTCGACGGTCTGTGCCTCCGACGTACCGGAGGGCCGGCCGTTCCCTTTCATGTGTCTCGCGAATGTCATCAAGCTCGGCGTGTCGCCGGTCGAATCTTGCGTCAAGATCGACGACACCAGGCCCGGCATCGAGGAGGGCCTCAACGCCGGCATGTGGACCATCGGCCTCGCCATGAGCGGCAACGAGATCGGCCTCGCGCTGAAGGATTTGAAGGCGCTCTCCAAGGCCGAGCGCGAATCCCGGCGCCTGGGCGCTTACACGCGAATGTACCAGACCGGCGCCCACTACGTGGTGGACAGCATCGCCGATATCCTGCCCTGTCTCGACGACATCGAAAAGCGCCTCGCGGCCGGCGAAAAGCCGTAGAGCCAGGTCAGGTCGACCGCGGTCCCTGTTCCGGCTTTCCCCCTTACCGCTGTCATACCGTCGAACGCCGGTATCCGTTTCGACCGTTCGCGACGATGGCGATATGGGTCCCGGCTTTCGCCGGGACGACATTGGATAAAGGCGATCTGGCTATCGCATCGGCGAGCGGGTTATTATGGCGAAGCTGAAAAGGGGGACGCTTCCTTGAGCCTCGCCGCCGCCGACAAAATGCCGGAAACCGCCGCGCCACGCCCTCCGGCCGCCATTCGCCGTGTCACGGTCGTTTCGGGGCGGCTGGTCGTCGAATGGGACGACGGCGCGGATAGCCTGTTGCCGTTCACCTGGCTTCGCGCGAACTGTCAGTGCGCGACATGCCGCGATCCCAAGAGCGGGCAGCGTCTCGCCGAAATCGTCGATGTGCCTTTGAATGCCGCGCCAAGACGGATCAATGCCGTTACGCCGGAGGCTTTCACCATCGAATGGACCCCGGACGGCCACCGGAGTCCCTACCGCGCCGAATGGCTGAAGGAGCATGACCTGTCGCCGGCCGCGATCGCGCGGCGTCGCCCGCGACCGCTTTTCTGGGGCGCCGAATTCGCCGACGAGGCGCCGAGCTTCGCATGGCTAGAGATCGTGAACGATCCCAGGGCCGAACATCGCGCGCTAACCGTGCTGTTCGAACGGGGCTTCGTTCTTCTCACCGAAGTCGCCGTGACCAATGGCATGGTGGCCGAAATCGGCGACCGGTTCGGTCATGTGCGCGTCACCAATTATGGCCGCATTTTCGACGTGGTCTCGATGCCCGACCCCAACAATCTCGCCTACACCGACCGGGCGCTTGGCGTTCACACCGACAATCCCTATCGCGACCCGCCGCCCGGCATTCAGCTCCTCCACTGTCTCCTGGCCGAGGCGCCGGGCGGCGAGAATATCCTGGTCGACGGCATTCGCGCCGCCGAGTCCTTGCGCCGCATCGACGGCGCCGCGTTCGAAATGCTGACGCGAATGCCCCAACACTTTCGGTTCGCCGATGCCGATACCGATCTGCGGGCGCGCCAGCACGTCATCGCGCTCGACTTCGAAGGCAACGTCGCCGGCGTGCATTTCAACGAACGATCCGCCGCGCCGCTCGATCTGCCGCTCGAGGCCGTCGACAGCTGGTATGCGGCCTATCGCCGGTTCGCCGAACTGTTGCGCGATCCGCAAGGCGAGGTGACGGTGCGCCTCGATCCCGGCGAACTCCTGGTCATGGTGAACGACCGGGTGCTGCACGGCCGCGCGGCCTTCGATGCCGGCGCCGGCCGGCGCCATCTGCAAGGCTGCTACATCGACAAGGACGGGGTGGAGAGCCGCTGGCGCATGCTTGCAAGTGCGTTGCCGCCGGCGCCATGACGAAGACCGAAATCGTCGAAACGATCTTCGAGTTGTTTCGACGCCGCGGCGGGCGGCTCTACGGCGAGGGGGTCACTCTCCTGCAACATTCATTGCAGACGGCGACCGAGGCGAAGGCCGCCCATGCCGCGCCCGAGTACGTCGCCGCCGCGCTGCTTCATGACATCGGCTATCTGGTGGCGGATTTTCCCGACGACGTGGTCGAGGCGGGAATCGAGACCGAGCATGAGAAGCTGGGTTCGGCCTGGCTGTCGCGCCACTTCGGGCCGGAGATCACCGACCCCGTGCGCCTGCACGTCGCCGCCAAGCGCCATCTGGTCCGGGCCGATCCGGGTTACGGGGAGCGCCTGTCGGCGGCCTCGCGCCGCACGCTGGAGACGCAAGGGGGGCCCATGAGCGCGGCCGAGGCGGCCCGGTTCCTCGCCGATGCCGGCGCCCCGGCGGCTCTTGCGCTCAGGGCCTGGGACGACGCCGCCAAGGTCCCCGGCCGCGAGACCGAGGATCTGGAGTATTTCCGCCCCTACCTCGAAGCCGCCATCGTCAGGATTTGAGCCGGTCGGGCAGCGACGAGCCGGCGGCGAAGAGGACCAGCGCCGCCAACACGATCGAAGGCCCCGCCGGGATATCGAAGGCCACGGCACCGGCCAGCCCGAGGATGACGGAGAGCACGCCGGCAAGGCTGGCGAACCCCGCCATCTCTTCGGGCGAGCGGGCGAAACGGCGGGCGGCGGCGGCGGGGAGAATCAGCATCGCCGTGGTGAGGAGCACGCCCACCGCCTTCATCGCCACGGCGACGAAGGCGGCCATCGCCAGCATGAGCAGCAGATTGGCGCGATCGACCTTCAACCCTTCGGCAATCGCCAATTCCTCGTGCACGGTGCCGGCCACGAGTGGGCGCCAGGCTAGGCCGAGCGCGCCCAGCGCCAGCGCGCCGGCGCCGAGGATCCAGTAGAGATCGGCGCGGCCGACCGCGAGGATGTCGCCGAAGAGATAGGCCAGCAGATCGGCGTTGAAAGCGGCCATCAGGCTGGCGCCGACCAGGCCGGCGGCGAGCGCGCCATGTGATAATATACCCAACAAGGTGTCGCTTGCCAGGCGGCGCCGGCGCCGCGCCAGGATCAGCAGCAGCGCCATGGCGAGCGCCAGCGCGCCCGTCCCCAGCTGGGGGTCGATCCCGGCGGCCAGCCCGAGCACGACGCCCAGCAACGCGCCATGGGCGAGCGCGTCGCCGAAATAGGCCATGCGCCGCCAGACGATGAGACAGCCCAAGGGCCCGCCGGCCATGGCGACGGCAAATCCGGCCAGGCCGGCGCGCAGGAGGAAGTCGTCGATCATGGGGCGCCCGGTTCCGAATCGTGCCGGTGGAAAGGAGAGTGGCCGACCACGTCGCCGGTCAGGTCGTGGCGGTGGTCGTGGCGGTGCCGATAGATGGCGAGCGCCGGCGCGGCGGCCGCGCCGAAGAGGGCCAGGAATTCGGGATGCGCGCTCACCGTCTCGGGCCGGCCGGCGCAGCAGATGTGGCGGTTGAGGCAGATCACCCGGTCGGTGGCCGCCATGACGAGATGAAGATCGTGCGAGACCATCAGCACGCCCACGCCGCGCTCGCGCCGCAGGCGCTGGACGAGATCGTGGAGTTCGATCTGGCCGTTCACGTCGATGCCCTGGGTCGGCTCGTCGAGCACCAGCAATTGCGGGTCGCGCGCCAATGCCCGCGCGATCAACGCTCGCTGCCGCTCGCCGCCGGAGAGACCGGCGACCGGCCTTTGCGCGAGCTCGCCGATTCCGGCATCGGCGGCGGCGCGGTCGATGGACCGGGTGTTGCTCGACGCCAGCATCAGGAACCGGCGCACGGTGAGCGGCAGGGCGGGGTCGACCTGAAAATGCTGCGGGACATAGCCGATGACGAGACCCGGGCGGCGCCGGACGGTGCCGCGCTCGGGGACCAAAATCCCAAGCAGGAGACGCACCAGCGTCGACTTGCCCGATCCGTTGGGGCCGATGAGGGTCACGATTTCGCCGGCCTCGACGGCAAGGTCGATGTCATGCAGCACCTCGGCCCGGCCGAAGCCGTGGCACAGACCGTGCGCGGCGATCAGCGGTTCACCCGGCATGGCGCGCCTCGGCCGCGGTGCAAACCCGACAGAGCCCGCGCAATTCGACAACACGCGCCTCGACCCGGAACCCGGCCCTGGCCGTCGCCGTCGTCAGCGCCGCCTCGACGCGTTTGTCGGCCAGCTCGGCGGCCGTGCCGCAGAGCGTGCACAGCAGGAACTGCCCGCCATGCGCCTCGGCGGGGCGCGGGCAGCCGATAAACGCGTTCATGGATTCGATGCGGTGGATGAGGCCTTGCGCCAGCAGGAAGTCGAGCGCGCGATAGACTGTGGGCGGCGCCGCTTGGCCGTGCTCGCGGCGCAACCGCTCCAAGATCGCGTAGGCGCCGATGGGCGCATGGCCGCGCCAGACGATCTCGAGCACGCCGGCGCGCAAGCTCGTCAGCCTGGCGCCGCGCCGCCGGCAGAGCAGCGCGGCGGCGCCGAGCGCGTTCGACACGCAGCGCCGATGATCGTGGCGGGTCGCGGCCATGGTTCGAGACGGCCGCCGAGGCGGCCTCCTCACCATGAGGTTCGTTGCCGGCTTTCCTCATCTTGAGGAGCGCCCGAGAGGGCGCGTCTCGAAAGAGGAGGAAAGCCGATCGCGGTCACAGGCGAATGCCGGGGCATGGCGGGCGGTCTCGGTTGTCGTTTCATATGTTATGATATAACATTACATCGCATGAACGGGATCCGGTTGGCAAGCGGCTTGCTCGCGGCGCTTCTTTTCGCGCCGGCCCTCGCCCGCGCCGACATCGCCGTGGTCGCCAGCATCAAGCCCATCCATTCCCTGGTCGCGGGCGTCATGCGCGGCGCCGGCGTGCCCACGCTGCTGGTGGCCAAGGGCAGCCCGCACGGCTATCAGATGCGCCCGTCCGAGGCGCGCGCGCTCGCCGAGGCGCACGCCGTCTTCTGGGTCGGCGAGCGGCTGGAGGGGTTCCTGGTGAAGCCGCTCGGCAATCTCGCGCTAAGCGCCGTCGTCGTCGCCTTGGCGCGCGCGCCTGGTGTCGCCTTGCTGCCGGCGCGCGAAGGCGGGATTTGGGAGGCGGACGAACACGGGGCCGACGGCGCGTGGGACGCCCATGTCTGGCTCGATCCGGGCAACGCCCGGGCCATGGTCCTGAGAATCGCGGCGGTGCTTGGCGCGAGGGACCCGGAGCGGGCGGCGCTCTACGAACGCAACGCGGGCGCGATGACGGCGCGACTCGATGAACTCGACGCGAGGCTGCAAGACATCCTGGCGCCGGTCCGGGACGTGCCCTTCATCGTATTCCACGATGCGTATCGGTATCTGGAGCGGCGCTACGGCCTCACCGCGCTGGGCTCGGTCGTCGTCAGCCCCGACCAGCCGCCGGGTCCAAGGCGGCTCGGTGAAATCCGGCGGCGTCTTGCCGGGGCGCGGTGCGTGTTCGGGGAGCCGGGCCAGTCGTCGCGGCTTTTTGCCGCCGTCGTGGAAGGAAGCGACATCGGGCTTGGCGAACTCGATCCCGAGGGCCTCGGCCTGACACCGGGGCCAGAGCTTTATTTCGAGCTGATGGAACGGCTTGCCGAAAGTGTCCGGGCATGCCTTGGTGCCGGCTGACCGGTAGACGAGGAGGTTTGAGGCACGAGGCCCTCGGCCCCGCCGGCGGCGGCCGAGCCGGGGCGATGACGCGCGCGGCCGGCACGGTCATTGGCGCAAGCCAGGACCCTTCGGCAGCAGGACTCGGACGATCGTTCCTTTGCCAACCTCGCTTTCGATTTCCAGTCTGCCGCCCAACCCCGTTATCAAGGATTTGCATATCGCCAACCCAAGCCCGCTGCCGCCGCGGTCCCGATGCATTGGCGACGCGACTTGAAAAAACGGAGACCCAAGACCGGCGATTTTGTCCGAAGGAATGCCGCGGCCATTGTCTTCGACAACCAAGGCTACCAAGCCGTCTTCGGGAAGCGGCCGCACATGCATTTGGACCTTGCCGCCGGCATCCGTGAACTTGATGGCATTGCCGATCAGGTTGGTGAGGATCTGGTGGACGGCGCGGCGATCGCCCAGGATCGAATCGAAGGCCGAATTTCCCGGCGGAACCAGCGTGACAGTATTGCCGGCGGCCAAGGGGGTCAAGAACGCGACGACCTCGTTTATCGCGGCAACCCCGCTCAAGGGTTCGATGTCGTACTCGAACTTGCCGGCTTCGATACGCGATAGGTCCAGAATGTCGTTGACGAGGGAAAGCAGGTGTTCTCCGCTGGCGTGAATGTCCTTGACGTATTCCTTGTATTTGTCGACCTGTATCGACCCGAATATCTCATTGTCGATCATGGATGAAAATCCGATGATCGCATTGAGCGGCGTACGAAATTCATGACTCATGGTGGCCAGGAAGGATGACTTGGCGCGGTTGGATTCCACCGCTATCGCCAGCGATTCTTCCCTCTCCACCGCCATGGCTTGAAGTTTACTTTCAGCCAAGATCATATCGGTCATGTCGCGAAAGATGATGGTGAGCCAAATGTTTTCGGCGATTGTCGCCTTGCTGATCGAGGTGGCCGTGCCGAATTCATGCCCGCTTCGGTTCAGTCCGATCATGTTGCGCCAATTTTTTATTCTTAGGGTGGCGTCCGGACTCGTGGCAAAGCCCCGCAGAAATCGATCTTGGTCGGCCCAAAACCTTTCCGGTATCAGCTTCTCGATCGCGTCGCCCACGATTTCGTCGGCGGAGTAACCGAACATGATCTCGGCCGCCGGGTTGAAGGCGATCACACGCATGTCGGAGTCGATAGTAATGATCGCCTCATGGGCCGTGGACAAGATCGAGAGATGGACCGCCTCCGTCTCGGCCAGTTTCACTTTCTGGAATTGCAATAAAACCGAAAGTTCCGCGTTCTTCGATTCGATTTCCCGGCGCTGATCGAAAATCGTCCGGAGAGCGGACACGAACGCTTCCCGGCACTCATCCATCTCCCGCCCAAGGAACCGGCGCGGCCCCGGCCCCAAATCGCCACGCGCGACTTGCCATCCGAATTGCTGCAACTCGGATGCGGGCCGCAGCAGCAGTAACCACAAAATCGCCGCCAGGGCCGTGAAAAAAGCGATGAATATGCCCACCTCCGACGCCATGCGATTCCTGAACTTTAAGTTCAAGTTCGCGAGCGTGCTGCTCAGATCGGTGGTGTTCAAGATGACGTAATAGTCGTCGACAGTATTGCCCGAAAACACTATCGCGTATCGAAGAAATTTGGTCCGCGCGTCGTAAAACAGTTTCGGTCGCTTATCCTCTAATATCCTCCGAAGCAGGGCCGGGTCGAAAGCGCCTGTCGCCCGCATCATGCCGCTGTCGGCTACCACGCGCCCCCGCCGGTCTACGATCTCGTATCTGGCTCCGAACTGGGCGGTTGCCGCGCGTCTGAGGGTGTATTGCAGTATTTCGGCGGATTCTTCCTGCTTGACGAAACGATCGACGGACCGCAGCGTCAAGGTTGTGAATTGAATTATCCGCGTCTTGGCGCCCTCGATCTCCAATTCGCGGTCCCGATCATTTAACACCCAGGCAATGTTGACGGCAAACGTGAGGGCGACGGCGCAAACGCCCAGCAGGAGTCCCCGAACCGAGACGCGGTATCGGCTTCCAGCCTGTGTCATGTGGATAGGTCAGTTCGACCGCGAAGCTTCGATCGGACCGGGATCGAGGCCGACCTCATTGGCCGGGCGCCCGGCGGATCGCAGGAATTCCTCGATGTCAGCCACCAGTTTCCCAAGCGGGCTTGGGTTTCCGGCGAACAGGGCGCGGTTGGACTCCAAATCGAGCAACTTGATGCCCGCGAAGCCGGCCTTCCATTCTTCCACCGATCGCCCGGTACTCTGCTCCAGCCGGGCGAGGCAAGGCGTCATATCGGCCTCGCAATAACGAACTACGTTATCGGTCGCGCGCACGAGGCGCTCGAAGGTTTCACGCTTCTGTTCCAGCACGTCGCGGCGCACCGTCAGCACGTTCACGATCAATCCCGGGAAATCGGCGCTGCTCGCGAGCAACCTGGTACCCGGCACGCTATTCAATACGTCCTGCAACATTGGGGACCATGTTGCGACGGCATCGATCCGTCCCGTTGCGATCGCGGTCTGAGCTTCATCGAACTGAATATCGAGAAGCTCGACGTCCGATACCGTCAGGCCCATCCGCGACAGGACGTTGAGCGTCAGAAAGTGACTGGGAAAGCCGGTCTCCACGCCGATCCGCTTGCCCTTGAGATCGGACAGCGCGGCAACCCCGGGGCCGCCGATCAGGCCGTCGCCCCCGGCGGAATCGTTATAGGCATAGAACAGGACAAGATCGTTCAGCGCGAAACCGACCGTGATGTCGACGGTACCGAGCAAAAAATCCGTGGTCCCAATCGTGAAATCGCGGGTCTGGTCATCGGGCGACGGGGCCGAAGTCAACTGAAGATCGAACCCCTGCTTGACATCCTCGCCCAGCAAATCGACGAGCAACAACATCTGGTCGCCCGGCCAATCGCTGAGGCTCGCTTTCAGCACTTGGGGCGATTCTTGTTGGCCCCAGTAAACATAACCGGCTCCGGCCGCGGCTAGCAGCGCGCATCCCATCCACACGATCCATCCGACTTTCATGATCGCCTCCAATTTGCTTCACTTCGCTCCGAGGGGCCGCCTTCAGGGGAAAGCGGGGTATGGCCGCCAGTCCAAGAACATCATTGGTATCCTCGGTGTCCTCAATACTTTGTCAACCACCAATCACCCGGATGACGCCTCCCAGGCGCCGGAAATGCCATCATAACCGATCGTTGGCCGAAAACCTGTCCGCCCAGCTCGGAACGGCGGTCTTCGCTAGGCCAGCCTGGCACTTTAACGAGTTTTCAACCATTTCGGGCTAATTGCAACGCATGCCATCGTATGCCTGTTACGACGAAAGGCCGGGGACCTTTGGACCAATGACAGATGAGACGCGGCGCCCCGCGGACGCCGGCAAGCCCATGCGCGTCCTCATCGTGGACGATCAGGCGCTGTTCCGCCTGGGCCTGGGTCAGGCGGTTCGACCGCTTGCGCCATGCGTCGAGGTCATGGAGGCGGACAGCCTCGTGGGCGCGCTCGAGGCGCTGGTGCGCCAGCCCTTCGTCGATCTGGTCATTGCCGAGTGGCTTCTGCCCGACATGAACGGCGAGGCGGGCCTCCAGCGGCTCGCGATGGGGGCGGGAACGGCGCCGGTCTTGGTGGTATCGGCGCGGATTCAGGCCTCCGACGCGCGCCGGGTCATGGAAGCGGGCGCGCGGGGATTCATCGCGCGCGGCGCATCGCCGGCCTTGCTCCTCGGCGCGATCGGGCTTCTGTTCGCCGGCGGCGCCTACGTGCCGGCCGAGCTCCTCGACGATGAGGCGAAAGACCCGTCGGGCGGGCGGGCAATTCCGATGGAGAGCGAAGGCCTGGGCGCCCTCACCCGGCGCCAGAGTGAGATTCTTGCCCTCGTCACCGAGGGCCGCTGCAACAAGGAGATCGCCCGGGCTCTCGGCCTGGCCGAGGGCACGGTGAAGATTCACCTCACGCGCGTGTTCAAGACGTTGGGGGTGCGCAGCCGCGCCCAGGCGATGGCGCTGGCAAGGGATGCCGGTTGGAGCGGCGCGGTACGAAGCCGCGCCGCCTGATGACGTTGATCATAGACTATAAGTAATATAAACGACAATCATCATATAAACTGAAACATACGGCATATGCGCTTGAGTCATACTCGTGTTTTACTTAGTTTTTACCTTTCCAGTTTAAGCCTTCGATGCGTCTGATTCCTTGTCCTCAAAATCGTCCAATCAGGAGAAAACTTCCATGACCAAGATCGCGCCGACCGCCGGCAAGGCCGCGGGGATGTTCGGGTTCCTGGGGAACCTGAAAGTGAAGAGCAAGATCCTGCTGGGATTTTCTTGCGTGCTGGCGATTCTGGCG
>VFKA01000095.1 GCA_009885795.1 Rhodospirillales bacterium
CCGAGCCCCGCGAGCCCGCCGCCCAGCCCGCCGCCGCTGGTGGAGGTTCCCGTGGTTGTCTGGTTATATCGCCCTTGGCCCAACACGTTCGCCGCGTTGGTGAAGTTCTGCTGCTGAAGGTCTCGCTCCAACCCCGGCACCGTGACCGCGCGATACTGGCCGATGTCGCCGCCTCGCGCCATATCCGCATTGTTCATCGCGTACATCTCACCGGGACTGCCGGTCATGCCCGATGCCGCCGCGCGATTGCCGATGCCCTGCTGAATGGTGCTGTAGGTATCGTTGATCTTGCCCACACCGCCCGCGATCTCGCTCTGGGACAGCGCGGTGGGGGCGTTGAGCTTGGCGAGCGCCTGAGACAGCAGCGCCTGCTGAAGCGGGCTGTAGGCCGGATCAAGCGTGTTGTTGGTGGTCTGAGTCTGGGTCTGCTTGTTCTTCTGCGAGCCCCCGAGGAACCCAAGCCCGCCGAGGATCCACGGGGCTGCTTTGGCTAGAAACGGTAATGCGGCTGCGGGCATTAGGAAACCTCCTCTATTCGAGAATCTACATAGTCTTTGGTCGCCACGTCAGAGGGCCGAATCGGCCCGCCCACATTCGACAGCTTGACTCCCTTAAAATCCGTATGGAGCCCGCCAATCCGATCAATGGCATCCCACACTTCGCGGAAGGACTCTTGCACGTCAGGTGACGCTGATGTCGGGATTCTCATTCCAGAACCATCTTAGCCGATCGCTACCCGCACTGTCTTGGTCTCGTTCTCGTTACCCGAAACGAAACAATGGAGGTCAATCCAATAACACTCGAAGCTGTGGTCAGTCTCGGGCTCGACCGGCCCCGACATTCCGAATCCCACCGTGGCGAACCTCATGCGCTCGACCACATCGAGTCCCGCGGTGCCGGGGAGGCGCGAGAACTCGTCGATGCGAACTTGCCCAGCCACCGCGGGGGCCACCGGAGCGTTGTCGGCCACATAGAGGACAATGCGCGGTTGCCGCCCCTTGTAATCTTTGGGCATCGGAACCTGGAATTGCGTCACCTTGTTCAGCGTGTTCGGGGTGACTGGGAAGGGTCCAAACGCCACATCATCGAAGTACGCCATGACGTTCATCTGGGCGCGGGTTCGGGCCTTGACCACCACCCGGCGAACCCACGCGGCGAAGTTACGCCCGGTGTCCACATACCCGGTGTCAACATAGAGCCGACTCTGGGGCCGCGGGCGGAAGTTGTACACGATCTCGCGAATGACCAGACTGGTGAAGCTGCCCGTGAATCGCGCTTGGATGCACCGATACGGGGTCATGGTGTCGGTGCGCCGCGTCATCACCTGTGCGCCCGAGGTCGAGAATGTCGTGGTGAAATCGGCGGTCTCGGAGGAATCCAGATGCAGCGCCGCGGTGAGTTGGCTTCCCCCGGTGTCCGCATGGATCATCATGTCGAAGGGGTCTTTATAGTTGAGGGGTGCCCCGCCGTGATCCAGCGGTCGCCAGAATTCCGCCGCGATCGCATCCCCGTCATCAGTGGTTCCCGATTCAATCTCGCGCACGAAGTTGTCATTGCAGCCTGCGAGAATCTTGCCATCGGGCTCGCGATAGAGGCTGACGATGTTGAATGGATAGGTGCGCCGCTCGACTCGTCCTGACCCGACGTCGAACACATGGAGGTTGGGCGAGTAATCGGTATTGCCCGTGACCCCTTCGCCCGACAGGGCATAGAGTTTGCCCCCATAGAACGCGCATCGGAATCGGGCGTGGGCAGACCCCAGATTCACCGCCTTGACCCCGTAGCGATCCTGGTCGCGATACAGCGAATCCAGTGTCCCCACGATGCGCTTGGACACCCCGCCCCCGTAAGCCCGCCACCCATCGCTCGCGACATAGAAAATGACAAACCCATCACTCGCCACCCCATAGTCGATGGGGGGCTCGATGTCGATGGATCGCTTGGTGAAATCGGTCGTGCCATCGGGGTATTCGAGACCAAACCCCGAGATCGCGTAGACGGTCTTGCTGGTGCCGACGAACAGGTTGCCTTCGCTTGTCAGCACCACCCAATACGGGGTCTCGGTATCGTCACCCACCACGATGGCCTGAGTCAGGTTGAATGAGTCAGGAATGTTGCGGCGGCTCGGGCAAAGCTGCGTCGGGGTCAACACCCAAGTTCGCCCTGCGTGTGGCCCCACGATGCCAATGATGTTGTCGGGCGGCGGCGAGTTGTTCTCCAAGGTCACATTGAGAATCGCCACGGTGACTTCGCTAAGACCGAATGTCTGCGTGCCCCCATTGGATGACATGATCCCGGCTCGATAGAACCGATTCAGCCCGCCCCCGACATAGACCCATGTCTCGTTGACTTGCGAATCGGGACTTGCCGGAACCGTGACGCTTGCCGCGCCCGCCCTGATGTCGATGGCGCTGCTGACCGGGGACATCTGCGACTTGCCCTCGTAGGTGCCCGAATCGTAAACATACACATACCGGTACTGGAAGCTCCCGGTCAGGGCATGGTTGACCCCGCCCGAGATCGTGAGGTTGTCGATCCAAACGCCGCCGCCGCCAGTCGCGGTGTACTGGACAATGATTCGCGCCCCAACGATCGTGGCCCACCCCTTGCCGCTGGTGGACCCGGTACGCTCAAACTTGCCGCGCGGCACACTGATGCGGACCCAAGCGGCTGCACGTCCGATTCGGGTAGTTACCCCTTCGCCATCGGTAATCCCCTCTTTAGTTCGCGCCCGCCGTCGTGTATCTCGGAGTTCAGCGCGGATCTGTTCGCGTTCATACCCCTGTACAGTCTTGTTCGCGAGGGCTTCCTCGCTCGAAAGCTGCACCTTAACCGCGGTGTCGATGTTCAGAATGACCTGATAGTAGTCGTCCTGAAATGGGCTCGCGGACGCTCCATTCGCGTCAAGCTGGAGCGAAAGACTCCCTAGAAGTTGGCTGCTCTCGACCTTGAGATAGCACTCGATCAGGTCTTCGTCACAGCCCGCTTCGCCCGAGTAATCGTTGAGGTTTTTGACCGCGAACGCGGCGCTGAGAACTCCTCGGTGGGTGGTTGCGTTGGGGGCGACCTTTTGCGCTTGCCCGCCGTCATATCCAACAACATCACTTGGGGTGCCTTCGAGTGCTGTCCAGGTGCCGTTATTGCAAGTCGAGATGACCGTAACGTTGCCAGCGGATTCCGCAACCGTGGGGGCCACAGTCGGATCCGCAATGCCCCAGTTACGCACTATCGACCCGTCCCACTTCTTCTTGAGCCCGCCATATCGGGTGAACAGCACCATGTCCATGTGGGAGCCGTACACGCCATCGTAG
>VFKA01000034.1 GCA_009885795.1 Rhodospirillales bacterium
AGGCCGGCCTCAAGTCCGCGACCATTCAGGTCAAAGGGCGCAACGCCTATGGCTGGCTGAAGTCGGAACGCGGCGTGCACCGCCTGGTGCGCATCTCGCCCTATGATTCGCAGGGGCGCCGGCACACCAGCTTCGCCTCGGCCTGGGTCTATCCCGTGGTCGACGAGACCATAAACGTCGAGGTCGAGGACAAGGATCTGCGCGTGGACACCTATCGCGCGTCGGGGGCGGGCGGCCAGCACGTCAACAAGACCGACAGCGCGGTCCGGATCACCCATTTGCCAACCGGCATCGCGGTGCAATGCCAGAACGACCGCTCGCAGCACCGCAACCGGGCCACCGCCATGGCCATGTTGAAGGCCAGGCTCTACGAGCTCGAGATCAAGAAGCGCGAGGCCGTGGCGGCGAAGGCCGAGGCGGCCAAGACCGACATCGGCTGGGGCCACCAGATCAGGTCTTATGTCCTACAGCCCTATCAGATGGTGAAGGATTTGCGCACCGGCATCGAGACCTCGGCCACCGGGGCTGTCTTGGACGGCGATCTCGATAAGTTCCTGGCGGCGGCGCTGGCCCAGCGCGTGGGGGGCGATAAGTAGGTGTCAGCTATCAGCTTATCGGTTGTTGGGCGGGGGTGAGAGGGTCGATGGCGCGGAAAACACCACGATTCTTACCCTAACACGTTGATCCGCCGTCGCTTTTAGCCGAAAACCTCGAAAACGCGATTCTATTTTCTCGAGGAACAACCCCATGAAGATTTTTTTTCTTTCGAATCAACGCCAAAAGCCCCGTCTTGCCCGGCGCGACGCTTCCCTCATTCGGCGGCCGCGGGTGCGATGCGGCGCCGTTCGCGGTAGATTTATTCACGATGTCCAACGAAGCGCGTCGTGCCCCCGCGTAGGGCGGGATGCGATTGGCAATATAGGAACAATATCGCAGAAAGTCAAGAGTGTCGTGAGAGGCCATTTTTTTTCTCGGCCCTCCGAGGAACGGTGTAGTCTTTCTCGCGGGGAGGAGGAGCCATGCAGCCGAGCGGAGAGGGGCGTGCCGAGCGCCGATTGGCGGCGATCCTCGCCATGGATGTGGCCGGGTACAGCCGGCTCATGGGTATCGATGAAGAAGGCACGCTCGCACGGTTGAAGGCTCATCGGCGCGACCTCGTCGATCTCAAGATCAAGGATCACCGCGGCCGGATCGTCAAGACGACCGGTGACGGGCTGCTGGCCGAGTTCGCGAGCGTGATCGATGCCGCGCGTTGCGCCGTCGAGATTCAAGTGGGCATGACCGAGCGCAATGCCGGCGTGGCGCCCGAGCGGCGCATCGAATTCCGCATCGGCATCAACGTCGGCGACATCATCATCGACGGCGATGACATTTTTGGCGATGGCGTGAACATCGCGGCACGGGTCGAAGCGCTTGCCGAGCCCGGTGAAACCTGGGTGAGCCGAGCGGTTCGGGAGCAGGTGCGCGACAAGCTCGCGTTCGATTTCGAAGACATGGGCGAGCGCGAGGTCAAGAACATCGCCCGGCCGATCCGGGTCTTCCGGATCGTGGCCCAGGGGTCCGCCGCCGTCCCGGCTTCGCCCGCGTCGGACACGGTGGCGTTGGCGCACAAGCTCTCGATCGCCGTCCTGCCGTTCGCCAACATGAGCAACGATCCCGAGCAGGAGTACTTCGCCGACGGCATGGTCGAGGACATCATCACGGCCCTGTCCCGGTTCGACCAGTTGTTCGTGATCGCCCGCAATTCGAGCTTCACCTACAAGGGCCGGGCGGTGGACGTGCGCCATGTGGCCAAGGAGCTAGGCGTGCGTTACGTGCTGGAAGGCAGCGTTCGCAAGTCGGGAACCCGGGTGCGCATCACTGGCCAGCTGATCGACGCCGCGACCGGCGCCCATTTGTGGGCGGAGAGATTCGACGGCAACCTGGAGGACGTTTTCGACCTCCAGGACAAGATCACCTCAAGCGTGGTGGGGGCGATCGAGCCGACGCTGCGCAAGGTGGGGATCGAGCGCGCGCGACGCAGGCCCGTCGAGAACCTCGACGCTTACGATCTCTATCTTCGCGCGCTGCCGCACGTCTACGCCTTTCGTCCGGACGAAAATCGCAACGGCCTGGAGCTGCTCGAAAAGGCCATCGATCTCGACCCCACTTACGCGCTCGCGCTCGGCTATGCCGCCTGGTGCCTCGAACAACGGGTGGTGCGGGGCTGGCCGCCGATCGGGCAGGACGATGCGGGGACGGCGATCGCGCTCGCGCGGCGGGCGATCGCCGCCGGTAGCGGCGACGCGATGGCGCTCGTCATCGCCGGCTTCGTCCTGGTGATGGTGGCGCGGGACTACGACACAGGTCTCGACGCCGTGCGCCGTGCGCTCGAACTCAACCCCGGAAGTGGGTTCGTCACATTCGTTTCGGGTGGCGCGCTGTTTTTTGGCGGCAGTGAGGACGATGCGCTGGTCCGACTCGAACGGGCCATGGCCCTGAGCCCGCTGGATCCTGGCTTCTTCATGTTCCTGACCCTTGCCGGTCTTGTCCACCTTGCGAGCGGTCGCCCCGAGTTGGCGTTGGAGTTCGGCAAGAGATCGGCGGCCCTCAGTCCCGAATGGGACACGACCTACTGGCTCCTGGTCCCCGCCTATGTCCAGCTTGATTGTTTGGCGGATGCGCGAGCCGCGCTTGCCAAGCTCGCATCGCTGTCGCCCGGATTGACGGTTTCCGGCGCCAGGCAGCGCCTGCCGATCAGGAACCACGCAACCTTGGAGATGATCCTCGACGGTTTCCACAAGGCCGGTCTGCCGGATTGATGGGCTCCGAGATTCACGAATCAGATTGCGGAATATTCAACTCCGACCCCGCTTCTTCCGTTTCTTGCCGCACGCCCGCCGCATCAGGGCAGAACGGCGAAGCCCTCGCGCCTTGCGGCGCCGGCAAGGCGGTCGTCGAGGGAGACGAAGTCGAGCGTTTCCGGTTTCTGTTCCGCCGCGACAAGCGCGGCCGCGAGTTGGAGGGAATCGGCGGCGCGAAGAGCGTGCGTGCGCAGCAAGCGGAGCGCAAGACGCCGGACCGCGGCGGAAGGGAGTACTTCGACCCAAGCCGCCTCCAACGCGCGGAGCCTGTCGAGAGCTACGTCAACGGCGCCGGGGGCCAAGTCGCCATCGCGCTCCCGCCGCGCAACCGCCGACGCGCACTCGACCGTCGTGCTCCACCACGCGATGACGTCGCGATCCTTTGTCAAGATTTCGAGAAGCCGCCCACGGCTCGGCTCATCGACGATGAGCGGAGCGATCGCGGAGCTATCCCAGAATTTCACCGCCCCTCGGCCCGTTCGTCGAGTAGCGCCTTCAAGACGCTGCGCCGCGAGCGCGGCGGCTTGGACTTGAGAAGCCCAAGCGCCAATGCCTGCCTCGGAACGCGTACGAGGCCGGCCGCCGCCAGTTGGGCCGTGCGCGCTTCGATGCCCCGCGCCCCCGCCACGGGGTCGATCCGGGCAATGGGGCGGTTGCGGTCGAGAACCAAGATAGACTCGCCCGCCTGGACCTTCCTCAGATAGGCGCTGAGCCGGTTCTTTAACTCGGATATCTTAGCTTTTTCCATATAGCCAAGTTAGCCTGATTCAGTGTTCCTGGCAACCATGAATCGTCCCGGCACGAGGCACTGCCGGTGTTGACGAGCAACCGAGTCGGATCCTGGCGCTGCGTGACCAGACCTTCCCCCCGCCCGCCGCGCCGGGCGTCGGGTAGTCGAGGCTCCGGGTCAAATCCTCGAGCACCATGGCGAGCGCCGCGTCGGAATCGGCGGCGGCGGTGAAGGTCTCGCCGGGCTCGCTCAGCTGCCACGAACGCTCGACCATGATCTCGTCGTCGGCGGTCTCGGTCGGACGGCCGCTCGCGTCCCGTGGTAAGGACGGCGTCAGCCGGTAGCTGTCGATGCTCCACAGGCGGCAGCGGAAAAGAGTCTCGTCCGAGACGGCGCGGAAGAACTCGACGCGCACCGGAACCGGCTCCTCGTTCACGGCGATGTCGAACTCGACGACCTTGACGAGCTCGAAGAGCTCGCTCGCGGGTCGGGGGATATCGGCGCTCACTCGGCCGGGACCGGCGCGCCGGCGGCGGCCTGCATCTCGGCCATGTCCTGGTAGCGGTCGCCGATCCGGGGATGCAGGCGCCCGCCGGTGGCAGCGCCCAGCGCCACCACGACCTCGTCCGGCGCGGGCGCGTCGGGGATGGCGAATTGCAGCGTCAGATAGTGCGAGCGCTTGCCCTCGTCGTTCTTGTGCAGCATCGGGATGAGGATCGGGCCGCCGGCGCCGGCGCGGGTGTTGGTGAAGACGAGGTAGCTCTTGCCGCCGACCGCCTCGCGATAGATGTTGCCGAAGCGCAGCGTGTGGATGAGCCCCGAGGCGTGCTCGATCTCGCCCATCGTGCCGACGACGGCCGCCTTGCCATAGGCCTCGACCAGCGCGGCGCCGCCTGCTTCCTCGGCGATCATGTCGACGAGCTGACGGGCGAGGGCGGGGGCCACCGCCAGGATCTCGGGACGCAAATTCTCGACGAAGCCGCGCCCGGCCCACGGGTTCTTGAGTACGCAGGCCGCGGCGATCATGCGCACCGGCTTTTCCGCGGCGCGGCCGCCCTCGACATGGATGTCCTCGACATAGCGGACGAATTTGCGAACCTCGAACGTCATGATGGCGGCTCCTCGATGGGTGGGCGGCGATAATAATTGTCGATCCCGGATTTTCAAACGACGCCGCGCCGGCGCCAGGCCGAGGGCGGCACACCCACCATCTTCTTGAAGGCGCGGCTGAAGGCGGCCTCCGATCCGTAGCCGATCTCGGCGGCGACGGTGGCGATGTTGGTGGTGCCGTCTCTCGGGAGTCCCGACGCGATCTGCATCCGCCATCGGGCGAGATAGGTCATCGGCGGCATACCCACGAGGTCGGCGAAACGCTCGGCCAGCACCGAGCGCGACAGCGCCACGTCCTTGGCCAGCGCCTCGATCGTCCAGTCGCGGGCCGGGCTCGCGTGCATCAGCGACAAGGCCTTGCCGACGAACGGGTCGCGCAATCCGGCCAGCCACCCCGCCCGGTCCGGCGGCAGGGTTTCCAGATGCCGGCGAACGACCTCGATGAACATCAACTCGCTCAGCTTGGCCAGCACGGTCTCGCCGCCGGCGCGCTGGTCGGCGGACTCCATCGTCGCCAGCCGGATGAACTGGCCGAGCCAGGGCGTTTGGCCACCGCGCGCGTCCCCGGCCGTGATCACGGGCGGCAAATTGTCGAGAAGCGGATTGTACGGTTGGGCGTCGCAGGCGAGGAAGCCGCAGACGAGCCTGGCCGAGACCGGCCCGTCGCCGCCAAGCTTGATCGAGAACGGCAATTGGCTGCCGGCGGCATGCGGGGGTCCGGACCGCCGGGATCGGCGCGCATGCCTGGGCTGCTCGACAAGACATGCGAATCGCCTTTGGTGAAGACGACGACTTCGCCTGCTTCGACCGCGATCGGCTCCTCGCCGACGATGTTGGCGAAACAACGCCCCTCGGTGATCACGTGATACGCGATCAGATGCCCGGCGCCGGGCAGAATCATCGGCAGGATCACCTCGCGCGGCGGCGCCTCGGCGACCCAGGGCGGCCTAGCCACGACGTCATAGAACGCCGCGCCTGTCAGCCGTACCGTCTTTACCACGTCGGATAGCGCATCAACGGTCATTCGGGCTCCACAAACGCGAGAATTGCCGACGCCGCGTCAAGCAACACGGACGCCCGATCATTCACTTATACCCCGAAAAAACCCAGGATGGAATCCATCGCGCCGCAACTCCGCGATCCGAGAATGCAACGAGATAGGAATAGAACAATGAACGTTCAAGCAACCGCCCCCGCCACCATCGATTTCGCCGCCATCAAGAGCCGCCAGCAAATCGCCTGGGGCTCCGGCGATTACGCCATCGTCGGCACCACGTTGCAGATCGTGGGCGAAATGCTGTGCGAGGCCGTCGATCTGCGCGGCGGCCAGCGCGTGCTCGATGTCGCCGCCGGCAACGGCAATGCGACGCTGGCCGCGGCCCGCCGCTTCGCCGACGTCGTGTCGACGGACTATGTCGGCGCGCTGCTCGATCGCGGGCGCGAACGCGCCAAGGCCGACCGCCTGAAGGTGACGTTCCAGGAAGCCGACGCGGAGGCTCTTCCCTTCGCCGATGCCAGCTTCGACGTCGTGCTCTCGACCTTCGGCGTCATGTTCACGCCGAATCAGGCGCAGGCCGCGAGCGAACTCGCGCGTGTCTGCCGCCCGGGCGGAAAGATCGGCTTGGCCAATTGGACGCCGGAGGGTTTCATCGGCCAGCTGTTCAAGACCATCGGCAAGTACGTGCCGCCGGCGCCGGGGCTGAAGCCGCCGGCGCTGTGGGGCGCCAAGGCGCATCTCGACGCGTTGTTCGGTTCCAAGGCGAGCGTCGCGGCGCAGAGCAGGATCTTCGTCTTCCGTTACAAATCGCCGGAGCATTGGGTCGGGATCTTCCGGGAATTTTACGGCCCGGTGGTGAAGGCGTTCGCGGCGATCGATGCGGAGGCGCGCGGCGCGCTCGAGGCCGATCTCCATGCGCTGCTCGCCAAGTTCAACGTCGCGACGGACGGCACGCTGGTCGTCGCCGGCGAATACCTCGAGGCGGTGATCACCAAGAAGGGTTGAAATCCGGGACCAGGTCGCGCCGCCGCGTCGCCGACGATTTCCGCGACATGGCGGCCGGCCGTGGCGCCGGCGGCTGAATTAAGTGCACTGTCACCGAAATCCCACCGAAATCCCACCGAAATCCCCGAAATTCACCGAAATTAATTATATACCGTCACTGATTATGCGTCACTGATTATGAGGCGGGCGAAGTGGCGGGCGACCGTCTCGCCGGAATCGGTGACGATCTCCTTCAGCGCGGCGAAATCGGCGGCGCCGCCGGCGCGGGCGAGCGAGACCTTGAGGCTTGCCGGCAGCGCGCTTTCCTCGAAACTCTCGCCGATGGTGAGGCGCATCATGCCCTGGAGGCGGCGCCAGAGCCGCGCGGCTTGCGCCAATTCGTCGGCCGCCCGGCGGGCAAGAATCCCGGCATCGGCGAGGGCTGTAAACGCCTCCACCGTGTTGCGGCGCAGGATGCCCGGGCGCTCGGCCGCGTGGCGCAATTGCAGGTATTGCGCGATGAACTCGACGTCGACGAGGCCGCCCTGGCGATGCTTCACGTCCCAGAACCGCTCGCCCGGATGCTGCTCGCGGATGCGCCGGCGCATGTCGGCCACGTCCTTTCGCAAGGCCTCGCCATCGCGCGGGCGGATCAGGATGGCGCGGATCGCGCGCTCGATGCGGGCGGCGAAGGCCGGATCGCCGGCGACCACGCGCGCGCGCAACAACGCCATGTGTTCCCAGGCCCAGGCGTCCTTCTCCTGATAGAGCCGGAAACCCTCGAGGCTGGAGGCGATCGGGCCGTTGGTGCCGGACGGGCGCAGGCGCATGTCGACGTCGTAGAGCTTGCCCTCGCCGGTGGGCGCGGAAAGGGCGGCGATGAAGCGCTGGGCCAGGCGCGCGTAGTAGTGGATCGGGGCGAGGGGCTTGGGCCCGTCGGATTGCAAGTTCGCCCAATCGCCCGGTGCTCCGGATTCGTCGTAGAGGAAGATGAGGTCGAGGTCGGAGCCGATCGAGATCTCGCGCCCGCCGAGCTTGCCCAAGGCCACCGTCGCCATGCCGGCGCCGGGAAGCCGCCCATGCTTCTCCTGGAACTCGCGCTCGACCGTGGGCTGCAAGGCCTGGATGACCGCGTCGGCGAGGTCGGAGAGCGGGCCGCCGGCGGCTTCGGCGTCGGTGACGTGGCGCAAGATTCGCAGGCCGGCCTGGAATTGTTTCTCGCGCACCCAGCGGCGGCTGGCGTCGAGACCGTCCTCGAAATCGCGGACTTGGCGTAGTGCGCGGGCGAGATCCTTGCGCAACTCCGGCGGCGGCGGCAGCGCCTCGAAGAAATCGTGGGTGAGGACGGCGTCGAGCAGCGCCGGGTTGCGGCTGAGGTGATCGGCGAGGCGGGGCGCGCCGCCCATGACTTCGGCGATCAAGTCGAGCAGGCCCGGATTGGCTTGCAGCAGCGCCAGGAGCTGGACGCCCGCGGGCAGCCGGCTCAGGAACTCGTCGAACCTGGCAAAGGCGGCGTCGGGGTTGGCGGTGCGGGCGAAGGCCTGGAACAGCAGCGGCATCAGCTCGGTCAGCAGCTCGCGCGCGCGCGCGCTGCGCGTCGCCCGATAGCGGCCGAAATGCCAGCCGCGCACGACGCCCGAGATGGCGCCGCCGTCGCCGAAGCCCATCGACTGAAGGGTCTTGACCGTGTCGGGATCGTTGTCGGCGCCGGTGAAGACCAGGCTGCCGGGTCCGCCCAGCGACGGCGCTTCCTCGAAGAGATGCGCGTAATGCTCCTCGACGCGGGCGAGATGGCCGGAGAGCTCGGCGGTGAAGGCGTCGGTACTGTCGGCGCCCATGAAGCAGGCGAAGCCGTCGAGCTCGGGCCCCGCGGGCAGGGTCTGGGTCTGGCGGTCGTCGATCATCTGCAACCGGTGCTCGACCCCGCGCAGATAGCGGTAGGCGGCGATCATGTCGCCGGCCGCCGCCGGCTCGATCCGGCCGATCTTGGCCAGCGCCTCGATCGCCTCGCAGGTGCGCGGGCTCCTGAGGTCGGGCATGCGCCCGCCCCATATCAGCTGCTGCACCTGGGCGAAGAACTCGATCTCGCGGATGCCCCCCCGCCCGAGCTTGACGTTGTGGCCGGGGACGGCGATGTCGTGCAGGCCCTTCACCGCGTGGATCTGGCGCTTGATCGAATGGATGTCCTGGATGGCGGCGAAGTCGAGGCTCTTGCGCCAGACATAGGGGCTAAGGTTTGCGAGAAACTTCCGGCCGGCCTCGATGTCGCCGGCGGCGGCGCGCGCCTTGATCATGGCGGCGCGCTCCCAGTTCTGGCCCATGCTCTCGTAATAGGTCGAGGCCGCGCCCACCGACATGGCGAGCGGGGTCGAGGCCGGATCGGGACGCAGGCGCAGATCGACCCGCGCCACATAGCCGTCGCCGGTGCGGTCCTGAAGCATGCGCACGAATTCGCGCGCCAGCCCGACGAAACAGTCGGCGACCGAGCGAGGCCCGCGATAGTCGACGATGTCGCGGTCGTAGAGCAGGATGAGATCGACGTCGCTCGAATAGTTGAGCTCGCGCGCGCCGAGCTTGCCCATGGCGAGGATGACGAGGCCGGAGCCCCGCGCCGGGTCGGCGAGGTCGGGCAGGATGAGATCGCCCGCCTCGGCGGCGCGGCGCAACAGGTGGCAGGCGACGGCATCGATGGCGGCATCGGCGAAGTCGCTTAAGGCGCCGGTCGCGCGCTCCAGCGTCCAGGCCCCGGCGATATCGGCGAGCGCGATCGTGAGCGAGGCGCGCCGGCGCAGGCGGCGCAAGCGCGCCATCAGCCGCCCGCTATCGGCCTCGGCCGAAAGCCCCGCCGCCTCGCGCAGCACTTCGGCGAAGACAGCGTCCGGGCCTTGGGCTAAGAAGGGGCGCAAGGTTCCGCCATCGAGCAGGAGGCTTTGAGTGAGAAACGGGCTGTTGCCGAAGATCGAGTCCAGCATCGCGCGCCCGTCCGCGTCGCCGGCGAGCGCGGCGGCGAAGTCCGCGTCCTCGCCTTCGCGCGCGACCTCGCGCCAGCGCTCGAGCCCGATGGCCGCGCGCTCCGGACTGGCCGGGCGGGGCCAGCGTACGCGCAAGGGAAAGGAAGGGCTGATCATGGGCGCCGACGGACATGAAGGCCGGCAGCACTTGCCGCGCCTGGGATTCGCATCAGCCTGTTAGTGCCGCGGCGGTAAAGAGTCCAGGTGGTTCGCCGATCCGCCATCCTCTTGATCGAGGTCGTCGCCGCGACCATCGCCGGCGCGGCGATCGCCGGCGCGCTCTTCGCTTGGCGGCTGGCGGGCGAGGAGCCGGTGCATTTGCGCTTCCTGACGCCTTATCTCGAGCGCGCGCTCAACCCGCCCGGGGCCGCGTTTCGCATCGAGATCGGCGACACGGTGCTCGCCTGGGGCGGATGGGAACGCGCGCTCGATCTCACCGCCCGCGACGTGAGGGCGTTCGACGCCGAGGGCGATGCCATCGCCACGATTCCGGCGCTGTCGCTGGCGCTGTCCGGGCGCGCGCTCTTGAGGGGCGTGTTGGCGCCCACCGCGCTCGATATTTTCGGCGCGCATCTGTTCGTGGTGCGCGAGGCGGATGGCCGCCTGCGGTTCGTGCGCGCGGACGCCGCCGGAGGGCAGCTTCCGGGCGACGAACCCTCGCCGCTCATGCCGACGCTGTTGGGCGAATTGCTGAAGCCGCCGGAAGAGGGCAGCGCCACCGGCTATTTCACCAGCGCGCGCATGGTCGGCGCCACCATCGATCTCGACGACCGGCGGCTCGGGGTCGCCTGGCGCATACCGAAGGCCGACATCGAGTTTCGGCGCGACGCGGTCGGTATCGCCGGCACCATCGGCCTCGAGATCGAGGGGCTGGGGCGGCCCGCCAATTTCGCCGCCAGCTTCGCCTATGACCGCGGCGCCGGCACCGTCGCGCTCGACGCCAGGATTAGCAATGTGGACATGGCCGCCCTTGGCCTCATCGAGCCCTCGCTCGTCATCCTGTCGGGCGCCGACCTCGTGATCGGCGGTTCGCTCACGACCAGGGTGCGCACCGACGGAACGATCGGCCCGACCGATTTCCAGATCGCCGGAGGGCCCGGCCAGTTCACGATGCCGGGGGAACTCGAAGGCACGCTCGACGTGCGTTCGCTGCGCCTCGCCGGGCGGTTGGACGCCGGCCTCAACAGCCTGTCCATCAGCGAGGCGGAAATCGATTTCGGCGGCCCGGCCATGCGCTTCAGCGGCACTGCTTCGGGCCTCGCGCCGGCGCGGGGACCGGCGGGACCGATCGACATCGCCGGCACGCTTGAGATTGGCGATGTGCCGGTGCCGGAGATCGGCCGGTACTGGCCGCTTAACGCCGCTGCTTCGGCGCGAGAATGGGTGACCGAGAACATCGTCGCGGGCACGCTCGACCGCCTCGATGCGGCGCTCGACCTGCGGCTGCCGGCCGGCGCGGGCGAAGAGCCGGTGATCCGCAAGGCCGAGGTCGCCATCGCCGCCAATGCGATGACGATCCATTATTTCCGGCCAATGCCGCCCATCGTCGGCATCGACGGCAAGGCGCGGCTCGATGAAAACGATTTGGCCGTGGTCTTTACAGGCGGTGGCGCCGCCGGGGTCGCGGTCGAAGGGGGCACGCTCGCCATCGCCGGCCTCGACGGCGATGCGCAGTATTTCACCATCGAGGCCGATCTCGCCGGGTCGATGGCGGACGTGGTGAGGCTGCTCGACAGCGAGCCGATGCGATACGCCGAGCGTCTGGGGCTCGCCGATGGGGCCATGGCCGGCCGTCATGCCACCAAGTTGCATCTCGAATTTCCCAATGAGGCGGAGATAGGCACGCGGACGAAAGATCTGAAAGTGCGGGCGTCGTCGAAACTCACCGGCATCGGACTCTCCGGCCTGATGTTCGGCCAGGGATTGAGCGACGGCGATCTCGACCTCGACGTCGACAACGAAGGCATGCGCGTCGCCGGCAAGGCGAAGCTTGCCGGCGTGCCGGCCGATTTGACTTGGACCGAACGTTTCGGGGGCGAACCCTATCGCACGCGTATCGCCATCACCGCCACATTGGACGCCCCGCGCCGCGAGGCCTTTGGCCTGGATCTCAAGCCCTATCTCGACGGTCCGGTTCCGGCCGGCATCGTCTACACCGTGCTGGACGATACCAGGGCCGAACTCGGCGCGGAGATCGACCTGACGGATGCCTCTCTCGGCCTGCCGTTCCTGCAATGGTCGAAGCAGCCGGGCGAGGCGGGGCAAGCCAAGTTCGAGCTCGAGTTGCGAAACGGCCGGCCGGCCGCGATCCGGTCGTTCGACGTGGCGGCTGGAACGCTCGCCGCCACGGGCCGCGCGCGTTTCACCGAGAAGGGCGATTCCCTCGCCGCCGTCGAGTTCGAGCGTCTTAAGGTCGGGCGAACGGCGCTCGACGACGTGGCCGCCGATTTCGCCTCGGGCTTCGTGCGCATCACCGCGGCGGGCGGCGAACTCGATGCCGAGCCGCTGATGGCGGACGAGGAGGAGGAGGACGAGCCTAGGCAGCCGTTCTCGCTGCGGGCCGAGCATCTGACTCGGGTCTACCTACCGGCCGGCCATGAGCTGACCGATGTGCGCCTGGCGCTCCGCCACGACGGCGCGTTCTGGGACCGCATCGAGATCGACGCCAGTCCCGATGGCAAGGGTCGGATCGCGGTCCGCTTCGAGCCTCTGCCGTCGGGCAATCACGGGCTGGTCGTGGGCGCCGAGGATGCGGGCCAAGTCCTCAAGACCTTCGACATCACCGAGGCGGTCGAGGGCGGCGCGCTGACGATCCGCGGCGAGACCGACAACCGCGACCCGCGCCGTCCACTCAAGGGCAAGATCGCGATCGACGATTTCCGCCTGGTGCAGGCGCCGGTCCTGGCGCGCCTGTTGGCGGTGGCGACGCTGACCGGGCTGGTGGACGTCTTCACCGGCGAGGGATTCCTCTTCCAGAAGATGCGCGGCGAGTTCGTCAAGACCGGCGGGCTGCTCGAGGTGCCGCGCGCGCGCGCGCACGGACCCTCCATCGGCATCACCGCGACGGGCACGGTCGATTTCGACGCCGACAAGGTCGATCTCGATGGCACCATCGTGCCGGCCTATGCCTTGAACAGCCTCATCGGCGACATCCCGCTGATCGGCGAGTTCCTGCAGGGCGGCGAGGGCGAGGGGCTGTTCGCCGCCACCTACACGGCCACGGGATCGCTCGACCAGCCGGAGATCGACGTGAACCCGCTGGCGGCGCTGGCGCCGGGGTTCCTGCGCGGCATCTTCGAAGGCGGCGAAGGGGGCGAGGGCGGCGACGAGACCTACGTGCCTCTGCCGCGCGGCGACGGCAAATAGCCCCGAGCCCGGCGGAAATTGGCGCGCGGGGCGCGAATCGGCCATAATGATCGGAAGAGCGGCGGAGCCGCGGGCGAAGAAGGAGCCATCACGACGGATCGCGGCAACGAAACACAATTGTTCATTCCCGGCTTGGCCGGGTTGTACAAGGCCGGCACGTGCATCGCCTATCCATTGATTCGCATTACCGTTGGCCTGTTCCTGATGCCGCATGGCGCGCAGAAGCTGTTCGGCATGTTCGGAGGCTACGGCATTGCCGGCACGGGCGAGTTCTTCGGCACCCAGCTCGGGCTCAATCCCGGCTGGCTGTGGGCGCTGGTGGTGGGCTTGGTCGAATTCGTCGGCGGGCTAGCGCTCGTGCTTGGGTTCCTCACGCGGCCGGCCGCCGCGGCGGTGGTTGTCGTGATGGCCGTGGCCGTGTTCCGCGTGCACATGGCCAACGGCTATTTCTGGAACAACGGCGGATACGAGTACCCGCTCATGTGGGGGCTCATGGCGCTGGCCGTGTTCTTCAAGGGCGGCGGCCAAGCTTCGATCGACCGCAAGATCGGGCGCGAGTTCTAGCCGCCTTCAGCCCGGCCGGCGGCTGGCCATCGAGATCGCGCGCCCGACGGTCGAGGGCACGGGCAGGACCGCGTGGGCCGCTTTCACTTGCGCCAGGCGGCGCCGGATTTCCTCCGGCATGGCGGTCACGCGGCGCGTGCCCATATCGACGTGAAGCATCATCCATTCGCAAGACGCCGCGAGAAAGCCTTCGCCCTCGTGGAAGAGCTGCTGGACGAAGTGGATCCGCTTCGAGTCGAAGTCGAGTAGTTGCGTCTCGACGCGCAAGGGGGCGCCCACCTTCAGTTCGCGCATGTAGGCGATGTGAAGCTCGGTGGTGAAGCTCGACGCATTGGCCGCCTTCATGATGTCCGGTAAGAATCCCATCCTGGCATAGACGCGGTCGAAGGAGCGGTCGAAGGCCATCACGTAGTAGGCGATGTTCATATGGCCGTTGTAGTCGATCCAGCCGGGTTCGACCGCGAGGCCCGTGGTGACGAACGGTGTTTCGATGGGGTCTTGCGCGGTGCTGGTCATGACTCCGGTCCCGGTACTCAAGATTTTTCGCCGCCGCACCTTATCGAATGGAAGATCGCGCGCAAGGGGGTGTCGACGGCAGGGCTATCGCATTTCGCGGATCGCGATCTCATGGTTCGAGACGGCCGCCGACGCGGCCTCCTCACCATGAGGCTCACTATAGGCTTTCCTCATCGCGCCCGTGAGGGCGCGTCTCGAAAGAGGAGGAAAGCCGGTCGCGGTCAAATGCGATTGGTCTGGGGTTAACGGTCCCAGCCATTGACTAGGACGCCGTCGTGGGCCTAGCCTTGGGCGCAATGACGGTCGCCCGAACTTCGCGTTCCTTAACAATCGCGGCCGCATCATCAAGACTAGGGAGACACACATCATGAAACGTCAATTTCTGGGTGCCGCGGTCCTGGCGACGGCGGTGCTCGGCTTCGCGTTCGCGGCCGACGCCAAGACTTTGGTCTTTTGCTCGGAAGGGAGCCCGGAAGGCTTCAATCCTCAGTTCTTTCAGGCCGGCACGACATTTGACGCGTCCTCGCGGGCGATTTTCAATCGCCTGGTCGAATTCGAGCGCGGCGGCACCAGCATCCAGCCGGGCCTCGCCGAGTCCTGGGAGGTCGCCGACGACGGCCTCAGCTACACTTTCCACTTGCGCAAGGGTGTCAAGTTCCACGGCAACGCGACATTCACGCCGACCCGCGACTTCAACGCCGACGACGTGGTGTTCAGCTTCGAGCGGCAGTGGAAGACGGATCATCCGTATCACGCCGTTACCGCCACCACCTATCAGTACTTCGGCGACATGGGCATGCCGGATCTGCTGAAGGCGGTGGAGAAGGTGGACGACATGACCGTGCGCTTCGTGCTGAACGCGCCGGAAGCGCCGTTCCTCTCCAACATGGGCATGGACTTCGCGTCGATCATGTCGGCCGAACAGGCGGACGCGCTAATGAAGGCGGGCACGCCGGAACAGATCGACCAGACGCCGGTCGGCACCGGTCCCTTCATGCTGGTGGACTACCAGAAGGACGCGGTCATCCGCTACAAGGCCAATGCCGATTACTGGGAAGGCAAACCGGCTATCGACGATCTGGTGTTCGCCATCACCACCGACGCCAGCGTGCGCTACGCCAAATTGAAGGCCGGCGAATGCCACATCATGCCTTATCCGAATCCGGCGGACATCAAGGCGATGAAGGCCGACCCGACGCTGACCGTCATGGAGCAGGAAGGGCTGAATGTCGGCTATCTCGCCTTCAACACCGAGAAGAAACCCTTCGACAACAAGCTGGTTCGCCAGGCGCTCAACTACGCGATCAACAAGGATGCGATCCTCAAGGGCGTGTTCCAAGGGGCGGGCCAGGCGGCCAAGAACCCGATCCCACCGACGATCTGGTCCTACAATGACGACGTGAAGGACTACGGCTACGATCCGGTGAAGGCGCTCCAGCTCTTGAAGGAAGCGGGCCTGCAGGGCGGATTCGAGACCGACATCTGGGCGATGCCAGTGCAACGCCCCTACAACCCCAACGCCCAGCGCATGGCCGAACTCATTCAGGCCGATTGGGCGGCGATCGGGGTCAAGGCCAAGATCGTATCCTTCGAGTGGGGCGAGTATCTCGACCGTTCCAAGAAGGGCGAGCACCAGACGATGCTGCTCGGGTGGACCGGCGACAACGGCGACCCGGACAACTTCCTGCACGTGCTGCTCGGTTGCGACGCGGCCAAGAGCGGCGGCAATCGGGCGCGCTGGTGCGACAAGGCCTTCGACGACCTGGTCGTCGCCGCCAAGCGCACGGCCGACGTGGCGGCGCGCACGGACCTCTATAAGAAGGCCCAGGTGGTCTTCAAGGACGAGGCACCGTGGGTGACGGTCGCGCACTCGGTGGTGTTCATGCCGATGCGCAAGGAAGTGACCGGCTACAAGATGGATCCGTTCGGCATCCACCAGTTCTACGGTGTCGACATCCAATAGCTGGCTCTCTCAACGCCTGATTCGATGCGGATGGGGGAGGCCTTGACGAAGGGCCTCCCCCGTTCTTTTGTGGCCGGAGCATGTTCCGTTTTCTGCTGACCAAGCTGGGCGGCCTGGTCCCGACCTTCGTCGGGGTGACGCTGCTGACCTTCGCCATGATCCGCCTCATTCCCGGCGATCCGATCGAGGTCATGGCGGGGGAGCGCGGCATCAATCCGGAACGGCATGCGCGGCTGATGCACGAATTCGGCTTCGACCGGCCGATCCTGGAGCAATACGTTTTCTATATCGGCGACGTGTTCCGGGGCGACCTTGGGAAATCTCTAGTCACCAAGAAACCGGTTATCGACGAGTTCCTCCTGCTGTTCCCGGCGACCGTCGAACTCTCGATCGTGGCCATGGTGTTCGCGATCCTGGTCGGCTTGCCGGTTGGCGTGCTGGCGGGCGTGCGCCGTGGGCGACCGGCCGATCACACCGTCATGGCGCTCTCGCTCGCCGGCTATTCGATGCCGATCTTCTGGTGGGGCCTGCTGCTCATCATCCTGTTTTCCGTGACGCTCGGCTGGACGCCGGTATCGGGGCGACTCGATTTCATCTACTTCGTTCAGCCGGTCACGGGCTTCATGGCGATCGACACGCTGCTCTCGGACCAGGAGGGTTCGTTTCTCGACGCGCTTCACCATCTGGTTTTGCCGTCGATCGTGCTTGGCACGATTCCGCTGGCGGTGATCGCGCGCATGACGCGCTCGGCGATGCTGGAAGTCCTGAGCGAGGACTATGTCCGCACCGCGCGCGCCAAGGGGCTGTCGCCGTTCCGGGTCATCGGCGTGCACGCGCTCAGGAACGCCCTTATCCCGGTCGTGACCGTCATCGGCCTGCAGGTGGGCACGCTCTTGGCCGGCGCGATCCTGACCGAGTCGATCTTTTCTTGGCCGGGCATCGGCAAGTGGCTCATCGATTCGATCGGCCGGCGCGACTACCCTTCGGTGCAGGGCGGGATCCTGCTGGTCGCCATCGTGATCATGCTGGTCAATCTGGCCGTCGATTTGATGTACGGCCTTATCAACCCGCGCATCCGCCACGCGCGTTAGTCCCCGGAATCGGACATGGGTGGCTCGCTGAACGACATCATCCTTCGAGACGGCCCTACGGGCCTCCTCAGGATGAGGTCGTTGTTTCGAAAAAGAAATCCTCGCCCTGAGGAGCGAGCGAAGCGAGCGTCTCGAAGGGCGGCTTGGGTGGCGCGGTTTTGCGATATCGGATACCGGCCATGACCCTCGCCGCCGACATCGCCGTTGCCGATCCCGTGCCCCCCGCCATCGGTCCATGGCGCGAAACCTGGCTCTCGTTCAGCGAGAACAAGGGCGCCGTGGCGGCACTTGCCGTCATCGTTGTCGTGGCGCTGGTCGCGGTTTTCGCCGATTGGGTGGCGCCGTATTCGCCGATCGCGCAGGACCGCGACGCGTTCCTGGCGCCGCCATTCTGGGCGGAAGGCGGCTCGGCGAAGTTCCTTCTCGGCACCGACGACGTCGGACGCGACATGCTGTCGCGGTTGATTCACGGGGCGCGCTATTCGCTTCTCATCGGCTGCATCGTGATCACGATTTCATTGAGCGTGGGTGTGCTGCTCGGGCTCGTCGCCGGCTATGTCCGCGGCATGGTCGAGGAGCTCATCATGCGCCTCATGGACATCATGTTGGCGATCCCCGCCCTGCTGCTGGCCATCGTCATCGTGGCGATCCTGGGCCCGAGTCTCACCAACGCCATCATCGCGGTGGCGATCACCTACCTGCCGCATTTCACGCGCATGGTCCGCGCCACGGTCATCGCCGAGATGACCAAGGACTACGTGACGGCGGCCCGGGTCAGCGGCGCGCGCGCGCTCAGGCTCATGTTCGTGACCGTGCTGCCGAATTGTGCGGCGCCGCTCATCGTGCTGGCGACACTCAATTTCTCGTCGGCGATCCTCGACGCGGCGGCGCTCGGGTTCCTCGGCCTCGGCGCCCAACCGCCGACGCCCGAATGGGGCACGATGCTCGCCAAGGCGCGCGAGTTCGTGCAGAGCGCATGGTGGGTCGTGACCTTCCCCGGACTTGCCGTGCTGGTGACGGTGCTGGCGTTCAACCTGGCGGGCGACGGCTTGCGCGACGCGCTCGATCCCAAGTTGAAGCGGTGACGGGAATGGCGCTCGTGGAAATCCGCGATCTCAAGGTCGAGTTTCCGACGGCGCGCGGTACCGTGAAGGCGGTCGAGGGCCTCGACCTGACGGTGGAGGCCGGCGAGGTCTTGGGCATCGTCGGCGAATCGGGATCGGGCAAGAGTGTCGCCATGCTGGCGCTGATGGGCCTCATCGGTTGGCCGGGACGGGTCGGGGCCAAACGGCTCGCCTTCGACGGACACGATCTTCTAGGCATGGCGGCGCCGGAACGCCGGCGGCTGATCGGCAGCGACATCGCGATGGTGTTCCAGGAGCCGACAACCAGTCTCAACCCGTGCTTCACCGTGGGATTCCAAATCGCCGAGACCATCAAGACTCATGAAGGCGGCAGCCGGGCGGAGATCCACCGGCGCGTCGTCGAGCTTCTGGGCCAGGTCGGCATCCCGGCGCCCGAGTCGCGCCTCCGCGCGTTCCCGCACCAGCTGTCGGGCGGCATGAACCAGCGCGTCATGATCGCGATGGCGATCGCCTGCAATCCGCGCCTGCTGATCGCCGACGAGCCGACGACGGCGCTCGACGTCACCATTCAGGCGCAGATCCTCGATCTGTTGCGCGATCTTCAGCGCCAGACGGGCATGGCCCTGGTGCTCATCACCCACGACATGGGCGTGGTCGCGGAGACGGCCGAACGCGTCATGGTCATGTACGCGGGCCAGCAGGTCGAAGGCCAGGGCGTCGACGCGTTGTTCGCCGGCCCGCGTCATCCCTACACCGCGGCGTTGCTGGAAGCGCTGCCGGAGCGCAGCCACGGCCGGCGCCTGGCCATGATACCGGGTGTGGTGCCTGGAATCGAGGATCGGCCGCCGGGGTGCCTGTTCAACCCGCGCTGCCGCTATGCCGATGAACGGTGCCGGGCGGAAAGACCGGCGCTGGCCGGTGGTGACGCGGCGGCGGTCCGCTGCCACTATCCCTTGGCCGGGCCTTCGATCGGAGCGACCGGGCCATGACGGAGGCTCCGATCCTCGTGGCCCGCGACCTTGCCCGCGATTATCGCGTGCGACTCGGCCTCTTTGGCGGGCACGCGACGCTACACGCGGTGGCGGGGGCGAGCTTCACTCTCGGGCCGGGCGAGACCCTCGCCGTCGTCGGCGAATCGGGCTGCGGCAAGTCGACGCTCGGGCGGATGGTCTGTCTGATCGAGTCGCCGAGCGCCGGCGAGCTGTCGCTGGCGGGACAAGATGCGGTACGAGGGAACCGCGACTCGCGCCGGCGGCTGCGCCCGCTGGTGCAGATGGTGTTTCAGAACCCCTACGCCTCGCTCAATCCGCGCAAGAAAGTCGGCGCCATTCTCGAGGAGCCGCTGGTCATCAACACGAAGCTCGGCGCCGCCGAGCGCCGCGAGGCCGCCCGCGACATGATGGCCAAGGTCGGATTGCGGCCGGAGAATTACGAACGTTATCCGCACATGTTCTCGGGCGGTCAGCGGCAGAGAATCGCCATTGCCCGAGCCCTCATGCTGAACCCCAGGATCGTTGTCGCGGACGAACCGGTATCGGCGCTCGACGTGTCGATTCGCGCCCAGGTGCTCAATCTTCTGATGGACCTGCAAGACGGGTTGGGGCTCGCTTACTTGTTTATTTCCCACGACTTAGGCGTCGTACGCCACATCGCCCGGCGGGTCATGGTCATGTATCTCGGCCGCCCGGTCGAGCAGGGCGAAAGCAGCGTGATTTTCAACCGGCCCCGGCACCCCTACACCCGTGCGCTCATGTCGAGTACCCCAGCGGTCGACCCCGCCCATCGTGCCCAGCGCATTCCAATCAAGGGCGAACTTCCGTCGCCATTGGACCCGCCGCCTGGCTGCGCCTTCCATCGCCGCTGTCCGTATGCGACGGCGGAATGTCAGGTAAGGCGGCCGGAACTTCGCGAGTTCGATGGCCGGCTCGTTGCCTGCCATCATGCCGAAACCGTCGCTTGATCGACGGGCGGCGACTGTTACTTTTTTGCAACATAAATGAGCAACCGTACAAAGCGATGCGCAAGGCGCATTGGCCAATCCCTAAGCTCCGTGGTAACAAGGGCATGATGGCGTCGAGATCGGCGACATTGAAATAACAAGCCATTAAGGTTTGGGTGCACAATATCTTTGGATGGGTCTTTGAAGGGGTGGACGCGCTGGATGGGGGCATCAATCCTGAGACGGTAAATGGTACCGGATGAGGATTGGTGAAAGCCGAAGATTTCGGTTCCGGCGCGTCCCCGACCTTTTGGGGACCGAAGGGTGAGGAAGCGGCGTCAATGTTGGACAAGAAATTCACGACCGGCCGAACCGCATTCGTGTTGGCGATGGGGGCGATGATCGCGCTGGCCGGTTGCGCGACGATCCCGGAAGGCGATCCGGATGCCATGGCGGCTTATGAAGAGGCAAACGATCCTCTCGAGCCCACCAATCGCTTTTTCTTCGAAGTGAACTATGCGGCCGATGAATTGCTGTTGAAGCCGTTTGCCGGCTGGTACTACACGGCCCTGCCAAACCCGGTGCAGGACAGCGTGCGCAACGCCTTGCGCAACGTATCGACGCCGGTGGTCCTCGCCAACGACCTGTTTCAGGGCGAAATGGATCGGGCCGGGGTCACGTTCATGCGTTTCCTGATCAATAGCACCGTCGGGTTGGCTGGATTGTTCGACGTGGCCGGCGAGTGGGGCTATCCCTATCACGACGAGGATTTCGGCCAGACGCTGGCCGTGCATGGCGTGGACGAGGGCGCCTACTTGGTTCTGCCCATCTTCGGCCCATCCAATCCGCGCGACGCAGCGGGACGCGGCGTCGATACCCTCATCGATCCGCTGACCTGGGTTCTGCCGCAAGGCTGGGGCATCGTGCGGGCCGGCATTCGAGGGCTGGACACAAGGGCGCGCAATCTGAAGACCCTGGACGAGATCAGGAAGGGTTCGGTCGATTACTACGCGGCGATTCGGAGCCTCTATCGCCAGCGGCGCGCCGACGAGATCAACAATGGCGAAGACCCCGATGGTCTCGCCTATCCGGGTTCGGCCAATCTGCCGGAGATCGAGGAACTCGAGGATCCGGAGGAGATGTCCGAGACCGGGACAGGCTTGCAGGTGAGCTCGGAAGAGCCCATATCGGAGTCGAACGAGGTCAACTAGTGTTTTTGCGCCGTGCGATCCTTGGACTGGTTGTCGCCGGGGCCTTTGCCTTGCCGGTGGCAATGGGCTCGCGTGGCGCCCAGGCCGACGCGCGGGTGTTTATCGACGCCCTTGGCGAAAAGGCGATCGAGGCGCTCACCGGGGAGATCGATCAAGGTGTTCGCGAACAACGTTTTCGCGAGCTCTTGAACGAGTTCTTCGACATGCCGTCGATCGGCAAGTTCGTGCTGGCGCGGTACTGGAAGGTTGCGACCGACGCCGAGAAAAACGAGTTTCTGGGGTTGTTCGAGACCCTCGTCGTCCAGGCCTATGCCCAGCGGTTCTCCGAGTATTCCGGCGAGAGGTTCGACGTCCTCGAAGTGGTTGAGGACGCCAAGCCGGGCTTTTCCACGGTCCGCAGCGTTGTCGATCGCCCGGACGGCGAAGACATCCGTGTCGATTGGCTGGTGCTGGACGAGAACGGCGTCAGCAAGGTCGAGGACGTGAAGATCGAAGGCGTCAGCATGGCGCAGACCTACCGCTCCGAATTCGCTTCCGTCATCCAGAGCAAGGGCGGCAAGGTGGCGGGCCTGATCACGGCCTTGCGCGAGAAGACCGGCGCCAACGGACAGCAAAGCGCCGCGCAGTAGCGGCGCTCGAACGGCGCGCCCTTTCCAAGAAGGCGTGACGCACGCAGCAGGCCATGCTGCTTCACCTCCGCGTCAGCGGCTTGTACTTGATCCGATGCGGCTGGTCGGCGGCGGCGCCGAGGCGCTTCTTTCGGTCGGCCTCGTAGTCCTGGTAATTGCCCTCGAACCAGACGACTTGGCTGTCGCCCTCGAAAGCCAGGATGTGGGTGGCGATGCGGTCCAGAAACCAGCGGTCGTGGCTGATGATGACGGCGCATCCGGCGAAACCCGCGAGCGCGTCCTCGAGCGCGCGCAGCGTATCGACGTCGAGATCGTTGGTCGGCTCGTCGAGCAGCAGCAGATTGGCGCCCGATTTCAGGATTTTCGCGAGGTGCACCCGGTTGCGCTCGCCGCCCGAAAGCTGACCCACTTTCTTCTGCTGGTCCGCCCCCTTGAAGTTGAAACCGGCGACATAGGCGCGGCTCGGCATCTTGCGCCGCCCGAGATCGAGCTCGTCCTTGCCCTCGGCGATCTCCTCCCAAACCGTGCGATCGGCGCGAAGCGTATCGCGCGACTGATCGACATAGCCGAGCCGCACGGTCTCGCCGATGCGTAAAGTTCCCGAATCCGGCTTCTCCTGGCCGGCGATCATCCGAAACAGCGTCGTCTTGCCGGCGCCATTGGGGCCGATGACGCCGACGATGCCGCCGGGCGGCAGGCGGAACCCGAGGTTCTCGATCAGCAACCGGTCGCCATAGCCCTTTCGCAAAGACTCGGCCTCGATCACCAGATCGCCGAGGCGGGGTCCCGGCGGTATGACGATCTGGCCCGATTCGCCGGCCGCGTCGGCCGCGGCGGCAAGAAGCGATTCGTATGCGGTAACGCGCGCCTTGCTCTTGGCCTGGCGGGCGCGCGGCGATTGCTTGATCCATTCGAGCTCGTGCTGGAGCGTGCGCCGGCGTGCGTCTTCCTGACGTTCCTCCTGGGCCAGGCGCTGTTCCTTCTGCTCGAGCCAAGAGGAATAATTGCCTTCCCATGGGATGCCCCGGCCGCGGTCGAGCTCCAGGATCCAGCCGGCGACGTTGTCCAGGAAATAACGGTCATGCGTCACCGCGACCACGGTGCCGGGGTAGAGCGCGAGGAAGCGCTCGAGCCAGCCGACCGATTCGGCGTCGAGGTGGTTGGTCGGTTCGTCGAGAAGCAGAAGGTCGGGCTTCTGGAGCAGCAGGCGGCAAAGCGCCACCCGCCGCCGCTCGCCGCCCGAGAGTGTCGCGACGCCCGCGTCGCCTGGCGGGCAGCGTAGCGCGTCCATGGCGATTTCGACCGTGCGCTGCAGATCCCAGCCGTCGGCGGCGTCGATCTTCTCCTGCAACTCGCCCTGCTCGGCGATGAGGGTCTCCATTTCGTCAGGCCCGATTTCCTCGCCGAGACGGTTGCTCACGGCATCGAACCGGTCGACGAGCGCCTTGGTCGCGGCCATCCCTTCGATGACGTTGCCGGCGACGTCCTTGGCGGGATCGAGCTCGGGCTCCTGGGTCAGGAATCCGACGCTCACGCCCTCGGCCGACCAGGCTTCGCCGGCGATGTCGGTCTCAAGCCCGGCCATGATGCGCAGCAGTGTCGACTTGCCGGACCCGTTCAGCCCGAGAACGCCGATCTTGGCGCCGGGCAGGAACGACAGCCAGATGTTGTCGAGAACCTTGCGGCCGCCGGGATAGACCTTCGAGAGGCCCTTCATGACGTAGATGTATTGATAGGCGGCCATCGGGCGATACAATCGGTGAGGGGTGGGCCGCGCGTTGTAGCGCAAGGCGCGGTCCGCGGCAATGCGGCGGCCTCTAGTCCGAAAACAGCCAGCCGCCCACGGAATTTCTTGTTAATGTCGAGGCATGATCTTCGACGCCGGCAACCACGAGGCGTGCTCTCGGGCCGCGCCCACGAGCGCGATCCGGCTCTTGTTGCCTTATCGCCCGCCGCTCGATTGGAACGGCCTGCTCGGCTTTTTCGCCGAACGCGCGGTGCCGGGCGTGGAGCAGGTCACGGCGGACGAATACCGGCGTACGTTCCGGGTGGGGGCGGCGATCGGATGGGTGCGACTGAGCAACGATGTCGAGCGCGCGCAAGTCATTGCTCATGTCCACATCGACCGGATCGACTGCCTGCCCGCGCTCGTGGGGTGCTTGCGCGATCTGGTCGACGCGGATTGCGATCCCGAGAGTGTCGCCGCCGATCTTGGGCAAGACCCCTGGCTTCGACGATCGGTCGCGCGCCGGCCGGGCCTGCGGATTCCCGGCTCGATCGATGGGTTCGAACAGGCGGTGCGCGCCATCCTCGGACAGCAGGTGAGCGTCAAGGCCGCGCGCACGCTTGCCGGACGGATCGCCGCGCGATGGGGCGCGGATATTCCAGACGATGACGAGCCGTCCATGGCGGGGGCCCCGCGCCGCTTATTTCCCACGCCGGGCGCTCTTGCCGAGGCGGCACTGGAGCGGGACGGCGTGCTGTCGTCGCAGGCCGCGACCATCAGGGAGCTGGCGCGCGCGCTGGTCGCCGATCCCGACCTCCTCGGCCGCTTCCGGCCGCCTGCCGCCGTCGCGAAGCGCTTGCTTGAAATCAGGGGAATCGGAAACTGGACCGCCGAATACGTCGCCTTGCGGGCGCTTGGGAATTCCGACGCCTTCCCGGCCGCGGATCTGGGCCTCCTGAAGGCGGCGCGGCGCCACCAGCCGGCGATGACGCCAAGGGCGCTCGAAAAATGGGCCGAGCGCTGGCGGCCATGGCGCGGCTACGCCACGCTCTATCTTTGGGCGAGCCTCGATGACGAGCCTGGGCGAGCGGCGGCATGATCCTGGGATTTACCCGCATCCCGAGCCCGATCGGCGAGATCGAGATCGTCTTCGATGGGAACGAATTGCTGTCGCTCGAATTCGAAGGCCATGAGGCGCGGATTCGGGCGGCGCTCGCGCGGCGATTCGGCGAGGTCGAGTTGAAGCCCGCGGCCGATGACTTGGGCATCGCCCGGCGCCTTCGCCGGTATTTCGCCGGCGAGAAGCGGGCGCTCGACGACGTTCCGGCGCGCGGCGGCGGCACGCCATTCCAGCAGGAGGTCTGGTCGGCGCTGCGCCGGATTCCGGTCGGGCAGACGACGACCTATGGCGCGCTCGCGGCGGCGATCGGGCGGCCCGGTGCCCGGCGCGCGGTCGGCGCCGCCAATGGGGCGAACCCGGTCGCCATCGTGGTTCCCTGCCATCGAGTCATCGGCCATGGCGGCCGGTTGACGGGGTACGGCGGCGGGCTCGATCGCAAGAACTGGCTGCTCCGCCACGAGGGGGCGGTGCTGTGTTGATGTCCCGCTGCGTCAATAGCGGCCACTGGCTCAAGCAGCGAACAAGCCGCGCAAGTCGGGCACGTCTTCACCGTGATCCAGCCGATCGGCCAGCGCCCGCAGGGCGAGAGCCTCGGCCTTGGCGATGGCTTCGGCCCGCGTTTTGGCATAGGCCAAGACGCCCGGAATGAGCGGGATCTCGGCGATCCAGCGTCCGCCTTGCTCACGCTCTATTTCAACCTTCAACATCGCTTTGTACTCGCCTCTAGATCAACAATGGCGCCAGCGAGGCCGCGAGCAGCGCCGCCATCGAAACGTTGAAGATGGCGAGCGCTCTTGGCGAATGCAGCCATTGCCGCAAGCCGACGCCGAAGCCGGCCCACAAGGCGACCGACGGGAAGCATATGGCCCCGAACACGGCGGCGATGACCGGGATCTCGACCAGGGCATCGCCGCCGACCGTGGTGTAGGTCGAAACCGCGCCGACCGCCATGACCCAACCCTTGGGGTTGATCCACTGGAAGAGCGCGGCTTGCAGAACCGTGAGTGGACGGCCCGACGCGGCCCCCTCGCCCACGTCTCGCGCCGTGGCGATCTTCCAGGCCAGATAGAGGATGTAGATCGCGCCCACCCATCGCATGATTTCGTGCACCAACGGGTAGCGGTCGAACAGCGCGCCGAGGCCGAAGCCGATGGCGAGCACCATCACCGTGAACCCGACCGTGATGCCGGTCATGTGCGGGAGCGTGCGGCGGAATCCGTAATTGGCGCCCGACGCCGTCACCATCACGTTGTTCGGTCCCGGCGTCACCGAGCTGGTGAGCGCGAAGGGCAGGAAGTTCAGGACGAGGTCGAGCATGAGCCGCAGGCTCCCATTTCGGCCGGACGACAGCCGTGTCGTCTCATCTCAGCCTCTTGTTTGCGAATGCCCGCCCTGAAGCAGTCTTCAAATATCGTTCGAAAGTTATCGCCTTCTCGTCGCTGGAAAATGCAAGGTATGTCACCAAGCGCCACGGCTTGTATTTGGAAGTATGCGGCGATCCGCCGGCGTTGTGGGCTTTGATCCGTGATTTCAGATCGTCAGTCATCCCGATGTAAGTTTCGCCGACCTCAGCCAGGCTATCGAGAAAATAGACATATTTCATGACGACCTGTCTGTCTTCAGCGCGTCTTCGCCCGTTGGGCTACGACGGGCAGCCTTCGCCGCCGCGCTACTAAGCTGGCCTGCCGGCCGTAGCCGCGCGGCGGCGAAGGCTGGTGGGCCCGGCAGGAGTCGAACCTGCGACTACACCGTTATGAGCGGCGTGTTCTGACCAGCTGAACTACGGGCCCCACGCCTGTGACGTAGCAGACTCGCCGCCCCTATTCAAAGCTCAAGGGTAGCCCGCGCCGGCCTCTTCGCGCGCCGGCTCGACTGCCAGCGCGGGGCCCCGATGGACCAGTGGGCGAGGCCGTGCCGGACCGTGCCTTCGACGAGGTCGAAGGTCATCAGATCCTCGCCCAGCACGACCGGGCCGGCGAAATCGGCGGCCACCTCGGCCAGTAGCGCTTCCCTGTTGGCGTAGGGCGGCACGAAATGCGTGAGCGCCAGGCACCCGACCTCGCATTCGGCCGCGATCTTGCCGACCTCGTCCGACAGCGTGTGATAGGTGGCGACGTTCCTGACCGTGTCCTCGGTGCGCAAGGATTCGCCCGAGATCAGCCCGCCATGGACGAAGACTTCGTGGACGAGGAGGTCGGCGCCCTTGGCCGCCTTCCCGATGCCGTCGCAGGGCGCGGTATCGCCGCTCACCACCGCGCGCCGGCCGAAGGCCTCGGCGGCAAAGCCGAAGGCCGCCTTCACCGGCCGATGATCGACCTCCACCGCCTCGATGGCGAGCGGGCCGAATTCCGTCACGTCGCCCCGCTTCAACTCCTTGACCACGACCTTGAGGGCTTCGTTGGTGGTGCGCCGTTCGTGCTTGATGCGCTGCTTGAATTCCGGCTGCCACAGCTTGAGCAGGCCCTCGACGTAGCGGCGCGTGCCCTTGGGTCCATAGACGAATTGCGGGCGCTCGCGGCCCTGGTGCCAGCTCGAGATCACGAGCTGAAAAAGATCGACGATATGGTCGGAATGAAGATGCGTGAAGAAGACGGCGTCGAGATCGGCGCCGGTGACGCCGGCCGCCAGAAGGCGCTGGGTCACGCCCGAGCCGCAATCGACGAGAACCGCGGCGCCGCCGGCGGTCAGCAGCGTCGCCGGGCCGAAGCGCTCGGTATCGACGACCGGGCAGCCGGTTCCGAGTAGCGTCACGCGCATGGGCGGACGAGGCTTTCAACCAAGTCTGTCATGCCCGCGCTTGACGCGGGCATCCATCGCGACGCATTGACATGGATTGCCGGGTCAAGCCCGGCAATGACATGGTAGGGGGAAAACAGGGACAATGTCCTAGGTATCGAGGAAGCTGCGGAGCTTGCGCGAGCGCGAGGGGTGCTTGAGCTTGCGGAGCGCCTTGGCCTCGATCTGGCGGATGCGCTCGCGCGTGACCGAGAATTGCTGGCCGACCTCCTCGAGCGTGTGATCGGTGTTCATGCCGATGCCGAAACGCATGCGCAAAACCCGCTCCTCGCGAGGCGTCAGGCTCGCCAGCACGCGGGTCGTCGTCTCGCGCAAGTTCGCCTGGATCGCCGCGTCGACCGGCAGGACCGCGTTCTTGTCCTCGATGAAATCGCCGAGATGGCTGTCCTCCTCGTCGCCGACCGGCGTCTCCAGGCTGATCGGCTCCTTGGCGATCTTCAGCACCTTGCGAACCTTGTCGAGCGGCATCGAGAGGCGCTCGGCGAGCTCTTCCGGGGTGGCTTCGCGGCCGGTCTCGTGGAGGAACTGGCGGCCGGTGCGGACCAGCTTGTTGATGGTTTCGATCATGTGCACCGGGATGCGGATGGTGCGCGCCTGGTCGGCA
>VFKA01000012.1 GCA_009885795.1 Rhodospirillales bacterium
CGGAATTCGCGGGCGCGCTGCCCGAACCACGCACGCCTTCGTGCCGCGAGCCCTATGGCATCCTCGTTACCGGCGTCGGCGGCACCGGCGTCGTCACCATCGGCGCGCTTATCGGCATGGCCGCCCATCTCGAAGGCAAGGGGTGTTCGGTCCTCGACATGACCGGCCTGGCGCAGAAGGGCGGCGCGGTCTTCACCCACATCCGCGTCGCCGAAATCCCCGAGGACATCCACGCCGTGCGCGTCGCCGCCGGCGGGGCGAGGCTGTTGCTCGGCTGCGATATCGTGGTCGCGGGCGCGTTCGATTCGCTGGCCAAGATCGAGGCGGGCGCGACGCGCGCGGTCGTCAATTCGCACGTCGCCATGACCGGCGAGTTCACGCGCCAGCCGGACCTCGAATTCCCCGCCGCCCGATTGGCCGAGGCGATCGAGGCGGCGACCGGCAAGGGCGCCAGCGACTTCATCGACGCCACGCGCATCGCCACGGCGCTCATCGGCGATTCGATCGCGACCAATCTGTTCATGCTGGGCTATGCGTTTCAGAAGGGGTTGGTGCCGGTCGGTGGCGAGGCGATCGAGCGCGCCATCGAATTGAACGAGGCCTCGGTCGAAGCGAATAAGCGCGCTTTCCTATGGGGCCGGCGCATGGCGGCGGACCGGGATGCGGTGGAGCGCCTGGTCGACGAGGCCGCGCCCGAGCCCGCGAGCCATCGCGCCACAACCAAGCTCGAGGACATCGTGGCGACGCGGATGGACTTCCTCACCGACTATCAGGACGCGGCTTACGCCGAGCGCTACCGGGCGCTGGTCGAACGGGTGCGCGCCGCCGAGGCGAAAGCCACGCCGGGGCGCGAGGGGTTGGCGGCGGCGGTGGCGCGCTATTACTTCAAGCTGCTCGCCTACAAGGACGAGTATGAAGTGGCACGGCTCTATAGCAACGGCGATTTCATCAAGCGGGTCGAGGCGCAGTTCGAGGGCGATTACCGCCTGGAGTTCCACCTGGCGCCGCCGCTGGTCGCCGAGCGCGATCCCGATACCGGGCATCTCAAGAAGCGCCGCTTCGGACAAGGGATGCTGCGGGCCTTCGGCGTGCTGGCCCGGCTCAAGCGCCTGCGCGGAGGACCCTTCGACGTTTTCGGTTACAGCGCCGAGCGCCGGCTCGAGCGGCAGCTGATCCGCGACTATGAAGGTATGGTCGAGGAGATCGACGGCCGCCTCGATCACGACAACCATGGGCTGGCGGTCGAGATCGCCTCGCTGCCGGAGCACATCCGCGGCTTCGGGCACGTGAAGGATACGCACCTTGCGGCGGCGAGGAAGCGCGAGGGCGAGCTGCTCGCCGCGTTCAGGGCGCCGGCGGCGCGGCCGACCGCGGCGGAGTAAGAGGGCACCGTCCCCGCGGCCTCTTGATGCCCCGCCGGATTTACGCATTTCGGTCGAAATTTATGGCTAAACCATTGATCGAAATGGGATTGTTGGCCCAATTCGCCCGAACGCGATTCTGTTTTTCGGAGGAACAACCCCATGAAGACTTTTTTCGTCGGAAACCGCTGCGGAAAACGGCCATTTCCTGGGCGCCCGCGTTTCTCCGTTCGGTGGCCGTTCGGCCGCGAGGGCGCCATCTCCCAAATGCCTATTCACGATGTCAAAGAACTGTGCAGGTCTTGATTACGTACGTAGGGTAAACAGTTACGCATTTTGTCCATGGATGTCAAGGAATTTCGATGGCGGTGGCGATCCCGCGCATTCGCCGTTGCCACTCTTGAAGTCGATGACATAGTCCACATTTTAGTGTCCAACGGGTCATCGATGACAACGCAGCCGAGCATGGACCATGTCGGAACTATCATCCGATTACCGTATCTGTACAGGCATACTGGTCATCGAGCGCTTGGCGATCATTAGGCACGATCGTGAATGCCCTTTTTCAAATCACTGATAGGCAGCGATTTCATCTTGGCAGGGCATCCCGCCAGCGTATCACGAATGGGATGAGATTTTCGAAACGCGCTGGATGCGGGGCAAGGATTTCATACAACGTGTTCGCTAACGGATGTAAGCCGTTGGTGTCAACACCGAGACTTGAGATCACGTTGAGAGTTGAATCGGATCGAGACGTCCAGCCATCGAGACACCACTCAGGACTATGCTTCCAGCAATTTGCGGCAGCGTTTATCAGTTCGGCCATAGATCGGCCTGTCCGATGCTTTGGACCGAGCCCTAGATAGTCTTTCTTCACTAGCCTCTTCCGACTTGCTATTGCCACTAGATACGTCTGGCACGCGACGAAACCAAAGCCAACAACATACTCAACGTGATCGAATATCCCAAACCCATCTGGATCCGGGCTTGCGCTAGCATTTCTTTCCTGGCGCTCGATATTCGCATCGACCAATGCCGCCGCTTCCCGAAGAAACTCTAGATCGAAGTCTACAATCATGATCTATCTCCATGCTGCGATCCCCACCGTCTAACGTTCGAGTTCAACGGACGTTGAACGCAGCCCGATGTGACTAACAGTGAGTGACCTGCCCCCACTATGGAGACCAGAGGATAGTTTGATCCGTTCTCATGATGTTGCCGTAACAAGCGGTTCCGGCGCAAGCGTACGCGGCGCGTAGCCATCGGGCGAGCGCAGCGCCGCCCGGTGCCGAAGCCGGAATGGATCGGGCTCGCCCAGCGACTGCCTCGCCGCGGCGTAGGGCGCGGCGGTTTCATCGACCATGACGAACCACCGTCGCCAGATGTGTTTCGACGAGCACGACCGAAACGAAGAAGTCGCGCCACGGCCAGCGTTTGCAGTCGCGATCATTGAAACGTGAGCCGGGCCTCATTCCTCGACAGGCTCGGGAGGAGCCCTTTTGTGGAGTGTGTCGAAACATGAAGGACCGAGCCTCGTATCACGCATCCATTATCGTTGCGCGTATCATTCGACGCGCAATTATGTATGCTTCAGTTTCAAGCTCTTACGCAAAATTGTTGCGCATAGGTCGTTATCCTGCGCATAGCCTGTCGGGCAAAAAAAGATCACATTCAGGTTCAAGCGGCTTGGGCCGGCGGCCCCGCGCGATGGCTCGCCGCGCCGGCTAGCTCTCCTCGCGCGGGCGGCCGGGCGGGCGGGGGCGAACGTCGCGGCCGAGCTTGGACTTGAGGCGGGCGAAGAAGGCGCCGCCGCCGAGCGGATGGCCGGTGCGCTCATGGGCGCGGATGGCATCGTGGTCCGCGTCGTCGAGACCGCCGGCTAGAAACCCGCGCCAGTCGGGCACCCGATCCAGGAGCGGCGCCACGCGGACCAGCCCGTCATCCTTGGCCGAAAGATGGGCGGCGGCGCTCGACCAGGCCCAAGCGCGCGGGTTCGCGGCCAGCTTCGCGCGTACAGGGTTCAGCTCGATATAGCGGGCGCAGGCGAGGAGATAATTCTCATCCATCGGGAAGGAGGAGAAGCGGCCCTGCCACAGATGTCCGCTCCACTCCCGCCGGAGGTTGATGCGGCGCGCGTAGCGCCGGTGCGCCTCGCCCAATCCCGCGCGCAGGCCGTCCCCGTCGGCCGGAACGAGGATGAGGTGAACGTGGTTGGGCATCAGGCAGTAGGCCCAAACTTCCGTGCCGGCCTTGGCGCACCACTCCGCGACCAGTGCCATATAGGCGCGATAATCGCCCGCGCCGAAGAATACTTTCAGGCGCCGGTTGGCGCGCTGGGTGACGTGATGGGGCAGTCCGGGAATGACAAGGCGGGCCGTGCGTGCCATGCCCCAGAGCATACACGGCCGCCCGCCCCGGCCGCAATTAATTATATACCGTCACCAATTATGTCACCAATTATAGGCGTCCACGACCGCTTCGATGCCGGCGCGGTCGATGCCGATGTCGGCGAGCATGCGGTCGTCGAGCGCGGAGAGTACCGCGATGCCTTCGCGCCGGCGGCGCCTCAACCGGTGGCCGCGCGCGACCGCGCGGGCGAGATCGGCGGCGATGCGCGCGGTCGCATGGACCGCCCTTACCGCCGCGTGGCCGAACCGCTCCAGCGCCTCGGCGCGGGCTTCGGTGGCCCGGACGACATAGGCATGGTAATCCGGGTTCTGGAGCAAAGTGGTGTGGGTCATGATCGTTCTCCTGTTGCTGATGACCAGGAACATGGCTTCTCCAGGCCGGCCGGACAAACGAGTTCTGTTGCGGTTTCGAGTTATATATAGTAATCTGACACCATGGCCCGCCGGCTCCCGTCTCTCTCCGCTCTCCGCGCCTTCGAGGCCGCGGCGCGGCATTTGAGTTTCGCCAAGGCGGCGGACGAGTTGCACGTGACGCCGGCCGCCATCAGCCACCGGATCAAGGCGCTGGAGGCGGAACTGGGCGTGCGCCTGTTCCGGCGCCTCAATCGCGCGGTGCTGTTGACCGAGGCCGCCCAGCGCTGCCTTCCCGGCATACGCGACGGGTTCGAGCGCCTCGCCCAGGCAATGGAGAGCGTGCGCGCCGGCCAACGGCGCGGCATGGTCACCGTCAGCGTCGCGCCGTCGCTCGCCGCCAAGTGGCTGGTGCCGCGGCTCGACCGGTTCCGCGCGCGCCATCCCGACATCGAGGTGCGCATTGACGCCTCGTCCCAGATCGTCGACCTCGAGGCTGAGGGCATCGACGTCGGGATACGCTACGGCACCGGGCGCTATCCGGGACTCAAGGTGGACCGGCTGTTCGCGGAGGAAGTGACGCCGGTGTGCGCGCCGGCGCTGTTGAAGGGACCGCGGGGCCTGCGCAAGCCGGAGGACTTGCGCTGGCATACGCTGCTGCACGCCGGCTGGTCGACGCCATCGGAGGTCATTCCGGACTGGCGCATGTGGCTGCTGGCCGCCCATGTCGAGGGCGTCGACTGGACCAAGGGCCCGAGCTATGGCGATTACTACCTGGCCTTTCAAGCGGCGATCGAAGGGCAAGGGGTGGCGCTGGCCAGCCCCATCGTCGTCGCCACCGACCTCGCCGCCGGGCGCCTGGCACAGCCGTTCGAGCTCGCCGTCAGCGGCGGCTTCGCCTATTACGTGGTGACGCCCAGGGCGAGCGCCGACGCCCCGAAAGTCGCCGCCTTTCGCGACTGGCTGATGGCCGAGAGCAAGCCTGTTCCGGAAAATTAATTATATACCGTCACCAATTAAAATCGAAAGGCTTGCTCAACCTCGATGGATTGCGGACAATCGGGGTGAAACAAAACGACCGAGGGAGAAGAGGGTCATGAGACAGGCATTCAAGCGACTGGGCGCGGCCATGCTGGCCGGCGCCCTGATTCTGGGCACGGCCGTGGCGGCCAATGCCGAAACGGTTCTGCACCGCGGCAATGGCGCCGAACCGGAGACGCTCGATCTGCATAAATCGACGGGCGTCCCCGAAGCCAACATCATCTATGACCTGCACGAAGGGCTGGTGGTCTTCTCCGCCGATGGGCTGCCCGTTCCCGGCGTGGCGGAAAGCTGGGACGTCAGCGATGACGGAATGACCTACACCTTCCACTTGCGCGCCGACGCCAAATGGTCGAATGGCGCTCCCGTGACGGCGGGGGATTTCGTCTTCTCGCTGCGCCGCGCCGTCGATCCGGCCACGGGGTCCGAATACGCGCCGACCCTGGCGCCGATCATGAACGCCGAGGACATCATCGCCGGCACGACGCCGCCCGATCAGTTGGGCGCCGCGGTGGTCGATTCCCGGACGCTCAAGCTCACCTTGAAGGCGCCGACACCCTATTTCATCGGGCTCATGGCGCATCACATTTCCTGGCCCGTGCACAAGGCGACGGTCCAGAAATTCGGCGACGAATGGACGCGCCCCGGCAATTCGGTGACCAACGGCGCCTATGTCATCAGCGAATGGGTGCCGCAATCCAAGATCGTGGCCAAGAAGAATCCGAACTTCCACGACGCGGCCAATGTGACGATCGACACCATCGTCTATTACCCGACCGAGGACATCGACGAGGAGTTCAAGCGCTTCCGCGCCGGGGAACTCGACATGACCTACACGGTTCCCACCGACAAGGTGAAGTGGGCGGCCAAGAACATGCCGAAGGAATACCGCAACTCCTCCTACTTCGGCACCTACTACTACGTCGTCAACCTGACCCGCGAACCGCTCGGCACCGACGTGAAGTTGCGCCGGGCGCTGGCGCTGGCCATCGACCGCGACAAGCTGGTGGACAAGATCACGCAAGGGGGCGAGCAGCCGGCCTACGCGTGGGTTCCCCCCGGCGTCGCCGGCTATGATTATCAGCAGGCCGATTTCGCCGCCATGACGCAGGCCGAGCGCGATGCCGAGGCGAAGAAAATCCTCGCCGAGGCCGGCTATGGGCCTGAGAATCCTCTTAAGGTCGAGGTCCTTCACAATACCAGCGAGCGGCACCGGAGGATCGCCATCGCCATCGCCAGCATGTGGAAGAAGACGCTGGGCGTCGACATGACCCTGACCAACCAGGAATGGAAGGTCTATATGGAGACGCGCGACGCGAAGCAGTTCCAGGTGGTCCGCGCCGCCTGGATCGGCGACTACATGGATGCCGTCAACTTCCTCGACCTCTTCATCTCCACGGCCGGGGTACGCAACGATCCCGGTTACACCAATCCGAAGTTCGACGAGCTGATGGCGGCGGCGGGGGTCAATCCCGACCCGGCGGCGCGCGCCGATCAACTGGAAGAGGCGGAGCGCATCTTCCTCGCCGACCTGCCGATCATTCCGATCTATCATTATCGGAACACGACGATGGTCAGCACCAAGATCCAGGGCGTGATCGAGAACGTGCTCGGGTTCCACCTGTCACGGTACATCTCGAAGTCGTAGCAGGACCGGCGGCCGGTTTGCGCTTGGAGGTTCCAGGCGCGGGCCGGCCGCCGCCACCCGGACCCGACGGCCATGCTGAGCTACGCGATACGGCGCCTGTTCGGAGCGGTTCCGACCCTTCTCCTGCTCGTCGCCGTCGCCTTTTTCATGATGCGGCTGGCGCCCGGCGGCCCCTTCGACAAGGAGCGCAAGGTGCCGGCCGAGGTTCTGGCGAACCTCGAGAAGGCGTACCATTTGGACGAGCCGCTGATCGCGCAGTTCGTGCGTTACCTCGGCAACGTGCTGCGGGGCGATTTCGGCCCCTCGTTCAAGTACAAGGATTTCTCGGTCACGGAACTTATCTGGGGCGGATTTCCGACCTCGCTGACGCTGGGCGGTACCGCCATCCTGCTGGCCGGTGTCATCGGGATCACGCTGGGGATTTTCGCGGCGCTCCGGCAGAACACGATGGTCGACTATGTGCTGATGGCGAGCGCGATGACGGGCATCGCGCTGCCGAATTTCGTCGTCGCCCCGCTGCTCACGCTCGTCTTCGGGCTATGGCTGTCGTGGCTGCCCGTCGGCGGCTGGGGCGATAGCTGGACGCAAGGCATCCTGCCGATCGTGGCCTTGACGCTCCCCGAGATCGCCGCGATCGCCAGGCTGACGCGCGCCAGCATGATCGAGACGCTGCGCTCGAACTACGTCCGCACCGCGCGCGCCAAGGGCCTGCCCGAGCGCGTCGCCATCCTGCGCCACGCCTTGAAAGGGGCGCTGCTGCCGGTCATTTCCTATCTCGGGCCGGCGGTCGCGGGCATCATCACCGGCTCGATCATCATCGAGCAGATCTTCAGCATTCCCGGAATCGGGCGCTACTTCGTCCAGGCCAGCCTCAATCGCGACTACACGCTGGTCATGGGGGTCACGATCTTCTACGGCGTCATCATCATCCTCTTCAATCTCGCGGTCGATCTGATCTACGGCTTCCTCGACCCGAAAGTGAGGTACGACTGACCGCCACCACCGACTTGCCCCTGGAGCCAACCGACGAGATCGCCGGGCGCAGCCTGTGGGCGGACGCGTGGGCGCGGCTGTTCCGTAATCGCGCCGCCGTGGCCAGCCTCGTCGCGCTCGGAATCATCGTGGCGCTGGCGATCCTCGCCCCGTACCTCGGTGCATACCCTTACGACGAGGTGGACTGGGATAACATTCAAACGGCGCCGAGCTTCGAGAACCGCCACTACTTCGGAACCGACGAGAACGGGCGGGACCTCTTCGTGCGCACGCTGTTCGGCGGCCGGATTTCGCTGACCGTGGGCGTCGCCGCGACCCTGGTCAGCGTCGTCATCGGCGTCGCCTGGGGCGCCACCGCCGGCTTCCTCGGCGGGCGCGCCGACGCCCTGATGATGCGGTTCGTCGACATTCTCTACTCGCTGCCCTTCATCTTCTTCGTCATCCTCTTGAGCGTCGTCTTCGGCCGCTCCATCCTGCTCATCTACATCGCCATCGGCGCCGTTTCCTGGCTCGACATGGCGCGCATCGTGCGCGGGCAGACCTTGAGCCTCAAGCGCCGCGAATTCGTGGAAGCCGCGCACGCCAGCGGCGTTTCGCCCTTCAACATCATTCGCCGGCATATCGTTCCCAATACGCTCGGGCCCGTCGCGGTCTATGTGACGCTGACCGTGCCCAGGGTCATCCTGGTCGAATCCTTCATCAGCTTTCTCGGCATGGGCGTGCAGGAGCCGGAGACGAGCTGGGGCGCGCTCATCAGCGAGGGCGTGCGCGGCATGGAGTTCGCGCCCTGGATGCTGGTGTCCCCATGCGTGTTCCTGGCGGTAACGCTGTTCTGCTTCAACTTCCTCGGCGACGGTTTGCGCGATGCCCTCGACCCCAAGGACCGCTGAGCGGGCGGGCGCCGAGGCGCCCCCGCTGCTCGAGGTCTCGAACCTCGAGACCAATTTCTCGACGCCGGACGGCGAGGTTCCGGCCGTGGGCGGCGTCAGTTTCACGCTGGGGAGGGACGAAACATTGGGGGTCGTCGGCGAATCGGGATCGGGCAAGAGCCAGATCTTCATGTCGATCATGGGGCTGCTCAGCACCAATGGCCGCGCCCGGGGCAGCGTGAAATTTGATGGCGAGGAAATCTTGAATCTGCCGCGCGCGGGCCTCAATCGAATCCGCGGCGATCGCATGTCGATGATCTTCCAGGATCCGATGACGTCGCTCAATCCCTACCTCACGGTCGGCCGGCAACTGACCGAGGTCTTGGTCACCCACAAGGGCATGAACGAGAGCGAGGCGCGCGAGGCCGCGGTCGCCATGCTGGACCGGGTGCAGATTCCCGAGGCCGGCCGGCGCATCGACATGTATCCGCACGAGTATTCCGGGGGCATGCGCCAACGCGCGATGATCGCGATGGCGCTGCTGTGCCGGCCGGAACTGCTCATCGCCGACGAACCGACGACCGCGCTCGACGTGACGATCCAGGCGCAGATACTCGAACTCATCGGCGAGATTCGGGCGCAGGGCAGCACCGCCATCATCCTCATCACCCACGACCTTGGCGTGGTCGCGGGCCTGTGCGACCGCGTCATGGTCATGTATGCGGGCCGTATCGTCGAAAGCGGCAGCGTCGCCGACATCTTCTATCGGCCGCAACATCCCTACACCGAGGGCCTGTTGCACTCGATGCCGCGGCTCGACGAGAAAGACGCGAAGCGCCTGGCGACCATTCCGGGCCAGCCGCCCAATCTGCAGCGCCTGCCGCCCGGCTGCGCCTTCGAGCCGCGCTGTCAACATCGGATCGAGGTCTGCAAGACGACGATTCCACCCTTGCGGGACAGCGGCGCCGGACGGCGCAAGGCCTGTCATCTGGAGCGGTCGTGAGCGCGCCTTCTTTATCGGTGCAGGACCTCAAGGTCCATTTCCACCTCGGCGGCGGCCTCTTTGGGCGTCGCCATGCGGCGGTGGTGAAGGCGGTCGACGGCGTCTCCTTCGATCTTCATCCCGGCGAGACGCTCGGCCTCGTCGGCGAGTCCGGCTGCGGAAAGTCCACGCTGGGGCGCGCCATCCTGCGCCTGCTGCCCAGTGCCGGCGGCCGCGTGATGTGGCGGGGCCGCGACCTCGGCAAGCTGGAACCCGAGGCCATGCGCCAGATTCGGCGCGAGATGCAGATCGTCTTCCAGGACCCGCTGGCGGCGCTCAATCCGCGCATGACGGCGGGCGAGATCATCGCCGAACCCTTGCGCACGTTCCAGCCCGATCTCGGTGCCAACGAGCAGCGCCGGCGGGTTCAGGAAATGATGGCCAAGGTCGGGCTGCTGCCGCGGCAGATCAACCGCTATCCGCATGAATTCTCCGGCGGCCAGTGCCAGCGCATCGGCATCGCCCGGGCGATGATCAACGACCCGAAGCTCATCGTCTGCGACGAGCCGGTCTCGGCGCTCGACGTGTCGATCCAGGCCCAGATCGTCAACCTGCTTATGGACCTGCAAGCCGACACCGGGATGTCGCTGATCTTCATCTCGCACAATCTGAGCGTCGTGCGCCATATCAGCCACCGCATCTTGGTGCTCTATCTCGGCCGGGTCATGGAATTCGCCGACGCCGAGCGGATCTATCGTAGCCCTCGCCATCCTTACACCCAGGCGCTGATCTCGGCGGTGCCGATACCGGACCCGGACCTCGAACGCCAGCGCCGGCGCATCACCCTGCAAGGCGATTTGCCGTCGTCGCTGAACCCGCCCAGCGGCTGCGTTTTTCGCACGCGCTGCCCGAAGGCCGACGACCTTTGCACGCGCGAGGTTCCGCCCCTGATGCCCGCCGCCGACGGCCACGCCGTCGCCTGCCATCACTGGGATCGTTAGAATCTAGCGGCGCTGGGCGATGACGATTCCGGCCACGATCATCGTCGCGGCCAGCGCCAGCGGAAGCGTCATGCGTTCGCCGAGCAGCAGAGCCGCGAGCACCAGCCCCGACACCGGCTGCAGGAACTGCGCCGTGGCCATGCGCGCGATGCCGCCCGCGGCTAGCGCCCAGTACCATCCGATATAGCCCAAGATGCTGGACGGAATCGCCAGCCAGACGACGCCCGCCCAGGCCGGCCAGCCGGCTTCCGGCAGGCCGCTCCCGGCAATCGACAGGCCGAGGAAAGGGGCGAGCGCGACAGCGGCCACTATGATGCCCCAGAACGTCGCGCCCAAGCTGGCGTAGCCGGCCTGGCCGAGCCGCGCGCCGACGACATAGCCGAGCGCCGCCAGCATCGCCGATGCGAGGACGAGCATGTCGCCGGCGAGCGTCGCGCCGGCCGAACCGCCGCGCGAGAGGATCAGCACGGACTCGCCGGCTATCGCCAACACGCAGCCGAGCCACCAGCGCCGGCCCGGCATGCGCCGTTCGAACGCCGCGGCATAGAGGCCGGTGAACACCGGCAGCATGGCGAGGATGAGGCCGCCATGCATCGCCGACGTCCGCTGCTGGCCCAGGGTGAAGAGTATGGGAAATCCGATGAAGCCGCAGAAAGCGGAAAGCAGCAGCAGGCCGCGCAGCCTGGTGCCGGCGGGCGGCGGCGTGCGGAGCACGATCACGAGGGCCAAGGCCGCCACGCCGCCCAAGATGGTCCGCAACAACCCGACGAGAACCGGATCGATCTCGCCGGCCGCGAACTTGGTCGCGACCGGGGTCGCCCCCCACACCACGACGACGGCCAGCGCGACGGCCGGCGGCAAGAGAGAGTGCCGCGATGCCGGCATCACAGGCCGATGGCGCGCCTGTAAAGATCGAGAAGGGCTTCCTCTTCCTGGCGCCGGCTCGCGTCCATACGCCGCAGGCGGACGATCTGGCGCATGATTTTGACGTCGAACCCGGATGCCTTGGCTTCGGCATAGATCTCCCGGATATCGGCGGCGAGACCGGCTTTCTCTTCTTCCAATTTCTCGACACGCTCGATGAACGCGCGCAGGCGCTCGCCCGCGATACCCCCGGATTTCGCCATTCGAATTGTTCCCCGATGCAAGCCCCTCGATACCGGCCCCGACCATAGAAGACCGCGTGGCGCCATCGCAAGCGGCATTCCGTTGAAATAAAATTTGCGCGAATTGAAGGGGTTATGAACGAGACGTTAACGAGCGGCGGCTATGCTTACGATCGTTTTCGCGGTCCGAGTACATGGGCCGGACCGGCGTTCCCCCAAACGACGAAAAGGATCACGCGATCATGTGCACGGTTCTTGAGATCGACAGACAGCGGCTTCTCTCGGCTGTAACGACGAAGTTCATGCTCTTCGGCAAGGCCGGCGTCGTGGCCGTCGCGCTCGCCTTCCTGCCGCTCGGAATTGGAGACGGAGCGCTGCCAGGGCAGCTTGCCGGCATGAGCGCTGCTTGGGCGGAGAGTGACGATGTCGTAACCGAAACCGAAATCGCCGACGTCGAATCGGAGGTCGAAGAAGAGGTTGAGGAAAGCGAAGAGGCGACCGAGACCGAGACTGAAACCGAGACCGAAACCGAGACCGCGAGCGAGACCGAGACCGAGACCGACGTCGATAGCGAAAGCGAAGCCGAAGCCGAAGGTGACGGCGAAGGTGAAGGTGAAGGTGAAGGCGAGGGTGAAGGCGAAGGCGAGGGTGAAGGCGGTGAAGGCGAAGGTGAAGGCGAAGGCGGCGAGGGTGGCGAAGGTGAAGGCGGTGAGGGTGGCGAGGGTGAAGGTGGAGAAGGCGGAGGCGACGCCTAAGCGATCAATCGAAAGCAACATCCTCCAGGAAGTGAGGCGAGCGCCCCGAGAAATCGGGGCGTTCTCTTTTTGGCCATCGATCGCCCTCTTGGCGGATCACCGGGAAATTCCTTGCCGCGATGGAATAACAGGCGCATTCAGCCGTTATGACGGGGACAGCGTTGCGGCCATATCGGCCGGAGCCAGCCATCAAGAAGGAGACAGGCGGATGTCCACTATCCATCAATCGATTGATTCTACGATGAAAATCATCGACGAGCGCGGCGATTCTCCCCAAATTGCCGGCAAGCTCGCATTCCTTGGCCGGGTGAGCGTCATCGCTCTGGCGGCGTCGTTCATGCCCATGGCGGCGGGCATTTCCGGCAAGGTCGTCGGCATCGCGCCGGCCATGGCGCAGACCGTCGATACGGATAGCGACGGCCTCTCCGATGACGTCGATCCCGACGATGATAACGACGGTATCCTCGACGGCGACGACCCGACGCCAACGGGCGGCGACGAAGACTCCGTGGAAGACGCCGATGAGTCCGACGATGACGCCGCCGAAGACGCCGATGAGGCCGATGATGACGCGGCGGAAGACGCCGATGAGTCTTCGGATACAGACGAGTCCGACACCGACACGGATAGCGACGAATCCGACGGCACCGATTCCGACAGCTCCGAAAGCAGCGATTCCGATAGCTCCGGCGAGAGCAGCGATTCGGATAGCACCGGCGAGGGCGGCGATTCGGATAGCGACTCCGATAGCGGCTCGGAAGGCGGCGATTCGGATAGCGGCGGCGAGGGCGGAGACTCGGATAGCGGCGGCGATTCAGGCGGCGACGAATAGCAGTCTTCGCGCGCTACGATATGCGTCAAGGCGCCCCTAGGACGGGGCGCCTTTTTTCCAACCTATCCGTGGTCGTGCGGCGCCTTGGCGAAGGCTTTCTGTTGGTCCGCGGTCGCTTCTTTTTGATGTTTCGCCTTCCACTCCTCATAGGGCATGCCGTAAACGATCTGGCGCGCCTCGCCGTCGGACAAGGCGAGGCCGCGTTCGCCGGCGGCGGCGCGGTACCATTTCGACAGGCAGTTGCGGCAGAACCCCGCCAGGTTCATGAGATCGATGTTCTGAACCTCGGTCCGCTCGCGTAAGTGCGCCACCAACCGGCGAAACGCCGCGGCTTCCAGTTCGATCCGTGTCTTGTCATCCATTTTCGCTCTCCTTGGCTACCGGTGGATAGGCCCCGGAACCGTTTCGTCCACGAGCATGTCGACCACGGCCGACAGCGCCTCCCGGACCGGCCGGCCGGCCGCGACGGCGGACTTGAAAACCGCGACCTGCCGATGGGCGCTTGTTCCGCGCGCCACGATATCGCGCGCGTGCTCGACCTCGCGAACGCAACCGAAGAACTCGGCATCCGGGCGCAAATACGCCAGCATCTCCTCCAACAGCTCGGGGTAGGGAACGATCTCGCCCTTGCCAAGATCGACCAGCCCGGCATCGATGCCATGGCGTTGCGCGCGCCAGCGATTCTCGTTGACGAGCATGGCGGCATAGCGGCGCCATCTTTGATTGTCGCGCCTCAAACGGTACAGCATGCGCAGCAGGCAGCGATAGATGGCGGCAATGCAGATGGCGTCGTCGACGCGCGTGCAGACGTCGGTAATTCGCATCTCCAGGGTCGGATAGCGCACACTGGGCCGCAAATCCCACCAGATCTTGGTGCCGTCCTCGATGAGTCCGGCCCGCACCAGCACCGCCAGATGGCGCTCGAACTCGCCATGGCTATCGAAGTATTCCGGCAAGCCGGTGCGGGGAATCTCGTCGAAGACCGCCAGGCGGTACGATTTCAGCCCGGTGTCCTCGCCCTCCCAGAACGGCGACGAGGTGCTGAGCGCCAACAGGTGCGGCAGGAAATAGGCCGCCTGGCCCATGAGATCGATGCGCAAATCCGGATCGGCGATGCCGACGTGAACGTGCATCCCGCAGATCACCAGGCGGCGGCCAAGAGCCTGCAGGTCGCGCTCGAGCGCGTTGTACCGTTCCTTGTCCGTGTGAAGCTGCTGGTGCCATGAGGCAAAGGGATGCGTGGAGGCGGCGATCGGAGCCAAGCCATAGCGTGACGCCACGGCTGCCACGGTTTGGCGCAAACGAACCAAATCGGCGGTTGCGTCCGCTATCGTGCCGCACGTGCCGGTATTCACTTCGATCTGCGAGCGCAGGAATTCCGGCTTCACCTGGCCGGCCAGCAACGCCTCGCAGTCCCGCATCATGTCGGGCGGTATCTCGCGCACGAGATCGCGGCTGGCGCGATCGACCAGCAGGTACTCCTCCTCGATTCCGAGCGTGAATTCGGGTTCCTGCATTGGCCTGCCTAGACCTTCGTTTCCTCGCCGATACCGGCTTCTTCCATGGATGCGGCGATGAGTCCGGCCAATCGGGCGGCCCAACCTTCCGCGCCGTGGCGGGTGTCGATCAGATCCTGCCGGATCTCGATCAACACATGCGCCAGGCCGATATCCTGGCCATGCACATAGATCGAGTAGCCGTGTTCGTCGCGGCCGGAATAGGGTTCGTTGTCGCCGACGCAAAGACCCGTCGCCGCCAGCCGGCGAAGCAACGGAACCGGCAGGCGGCCGTCGCGGTTCCACAGGATCCCGATCTGCCAGGGGCGCTCGAAGCCATTCATGACGGGGGTGAAGCTGTGCATCGAGATGAGCGCGGGATCGAGGCGCGCGCGCCGGCGGCTTTCGATCAGGCGCGCCACCGCCGCGTGATAGGGCTCGAAGATCTCGCGGGCACGGGCCTGGCGAGCGCGCGGATCGAGGCCGCGATTTCCGGGAATGGCGACCCCGTCGCTACCTTGCGCGATCGAGGTCGGATCGCCGAGCCGCCGGTTCGGATCGATGACGAGACGCGAATAGGGCGCCAGCACCGCCGGCGCGTCGAGATGTCTCGCCAGCGACCGGGTCACGTCGCCGATCCCGATATCCCAGGCGATGTGGCGGGCGAGATCGGTCGCATCGAGACCCAGCGAGCCGAGCGAGCGCGGTATCGCCCTTCCTGCATGGTCGGCGATCAGGATCGCTCGGCCCGCGCCGTCCGGATTGACGATTTCGAATGCCAGCGGGTCCCCCTCCCCCAGCAGCGGCGCGCCGCCTCTATTTTCCGACCTCATGGCCGGACTAGAACAAATCCAACGGAGCGCGGCAAGGCGGGATACGCGTCGGCACTGTCTCAGTTTGCGCAATGTCCGCCTAGTGCCACAAGCAGACCAACGCCGCACGCCCGATGCTCAACGGGATCGACACACATTCCGACACCTCCGGCTTGCGCAATTATGGAGGTGGTGCTGCCTCCCCATTGTTCGAGAATGCCTATTGATTCACCCGCCTCAGCGGCGCAAACTTCCACAATTGCCACGATGTCTGCTGCACCAAGTGGATCGCTGATTTCAGCTGCCTGGAGTGTTGGACATGATTGTGCCCGTCTTTCGAAGCGGCTTGCGTCGACTTTTTTGGGCGCCCGTACTTCTGACCTTGTCCCTTGGCCTCCTCGGTGCGCTGCGCCCGGCCAATGCCGAGGGCGAGCTGCACATTTACAACTGGCGCTACTACATCAGTCCCGAGGTGATCGAGAAGTTCGCGCAGACCTATGACGTCAACGTCACGCTTGACGAATATGAGACGAACCGCGAGCTGCTGGCCACAGTGCGCGCCGGCAATACTGACTACGACATTGTCGTGCCGGGCTACTGGGCGGTGCAATTGCTGATCGAGGATGGGTTGCTCGCCGAAACCCGGCCCAACCAAATGGAGAATTTCAAGAACGTCGATCCGCGCTGGGTCGATGTGTTCTGGGATCCGGGCCGCAGCTACAGCGTACCCTATCATTGGGGCACGATTGGCGTCATCCTCGACAGCGCGGCGTACGCCAACGAGATGAACCCGCTCAAGCTGATCTTCGAGCCGCCGCCGGAACTGCAGGGCCGGATCAGCGTCGTCCCGGAAGGCGCCGACGTGATCGACGCGGCGCTACGCTATCTCGGCAAACCGTCCTGCACCGACGACCCCGGAGACCTCAAGGCTCTTGCCAACTTGCTTCAGAACGCCAAACGCCATTGGCTGTCGAGTACATACTACATCTCGGATGTGATGGTCTCAGGCGACGCGAAGCTCTCCTATGGGTGGAGCTCAATTGCCGCGTTCGTCCGCGAGCAGAAGTCCACCGTGACGTACGTTTATCCGCGTGAAGGCCTTTCCGGCTGGATGGACAATGTGGTTGTGCTGAAGGACGCCCCAAACCTGGAGAACGCCAAGCTGTTCCAGAACTTCGTGATGGACCCGGAGATCGCGGCCATGAACTCCATCGCCAACTTGGCGGCCAATGCCATCCTCGGCAGCGAAAAATTCCTGCCGCCGGACTTTGGCGAGACCCCGGAGATCAAGCTACTGCCGGGCGTCGAGCCGGAATTCTTGCAGACATGCCCGAAGAAGGTGGTGAACAACTACGACGCCATCTGGACGGAAGTGGTTGGCCCGGCTCGTGGGCGAGAAGCGATCAACCAAACCCTCGCCGGTGTGGCGATCCGGGGTTACGACCCGGTCGCCTATTTCACCGACGGCCACGCCGTCAAGGGATCGGATGAGTTCGCCTACGAGTGGCTCGGGGCCGTTTGGTACTTCGCAAGCGCCGAGCGCCGCGAGGTCTTTGCGGCAGATCCAGTCAAATACGCGCCTCAGTATGGCGGCTACTGTGCCAGTGCGATGGTCGATGGGCAGGCAGCTACTGCCGATCCGGAGGCTTGGCGCATCGTCGACAGCAAACTTTACTTGATTTTCTCGCAAGGTGGGCTGTTGAGTTGGTCGAACAATGCTCCCGAAAAGATCGAAAAGGCTGATGCTAGATGGGAGCAGCTTAGGGCCGATTTGACCGAGTAACTGACGGCCGACCAAGACTCATTACTGAGGCCCAAGAGGTCGCTTTCAGCCGGCTCAGCATGTGCGAGAGGCGAATCTTTGGCGAATGCACACGAACGATCCGACAATCGCCCGGACCTACGGTTTCACCGAAAACCTGTAACTAGCGTAGGGGCTCACATAAATGTACTCGTTTTGCGCTGCGGGCGTTCCAACAGGATTTCGGTAGACATAGCCGCAATGCTTGCGGCCCATGAGGACGGCTTCGTATTGCTGACACAGCTTGTTGCCTTCCGGGGAGAGTCGCCCCGTAAGGAGAGTCCGCGAGTCGCGGTAGGCAAATGTCCCGTTTTTGCTGATCTCCTGTACGAACGGACCACCGATGTCGCCCGTGCCCATCCAGGTTCGGCCGAAGGTCAGCGCCACAATTTCCTGGCCACCGAGACGGCGCTCCGGCCGCCCTTGATATCCGAAGGGCCACTCCGGCATTCCGGCCTGGCGCAACGCCTCAAGCAAATGATCCAGGTCCTCTTTGCGCTTGTAGTGGGAGTACCGTACCCGCAGGAACTCCAGATTGATTATGCCTCCCATCTTGAGCATCTCGCGCACTGTGGCACGTGCTTCGGGAAGTCGGTCCAGATTGACGTAGACTACGGCGAGTTCCTCGAGGTAAGGCACGCCGCCCTCGCGAGCTTTCTCCAGCTCTTCCCGCGCCCTCTCGTATTGGTGGTTGTGAAATAGCACCCAGCCAAAATCGGCGCGGAACTGCGGCGAGGGTTTCGGATCCATCCGCTGCGCGGTTTCCATGGCCGCCAGCGCCTCGGCGTGGCGCCCAGCATAGGTCAGCGCGCCGGCCAGATAGGTATAGGCCTCGGGGTTGTTGGGTTGCAGGGATATAGCTTTGCGTGCCGTCTCGATGGCTTGGTCATGCCAGCCGTCGGCCGTTTGCAGCGCGCTCAAGATGGAATAGGGCTTCGGGCTGCTTGGGTCTAACGCCAGTGCCCGGCTCGCTGCCTCATAGGCCTCCTTGCGAGCCACGGGGATGGGTCTCACGTCATCGTTTTGGTAGAGCCAGGCATCGGTCACGATCCGGGCATAGCCGGCGAAGGCGTCGGCGAATCTGGGATCGAGCGCGATCGCCTTCTGGTAGAGCGCGAGAGCCTCGCCTTGCGTCTCGCTCCAGCCGCGGCCCAGCGTTTCGGCCCGGAGGTAGTAGTCATAGGCCTCAAGGTTGTCGGTGGGCGGCTTGCGCTGGAGTTTCTTTCTCTCCTCTTCGGGCAGGTCGCCTTCGTATCCGAGGAGCTTTGTTGCGATGCTTGCGGTCAGATCGTCCTGGATGTGAAAGATGTCTTCTGGGCTTCGGTCGATGGGTTCTGATAGGACGAGATTCCTGTTGGTGGCCTCGATCAACTGCGGCGTGACGCGAATCTTGTCTCCCAGGTCTCGTATGCTGCCCTTGAGAACGTATTTCACGCCCAAATCGCAACCAACCTGCCGAACATCGACATCGCTACCCTCGTAAACCCGAGTGGAATTTCCGGCGATGACGAACAGGTCACCTGAGCGCGACAGGTTCGTGATGACATCCTCGGTGAGGCCGTTGGCCAGACGCACCCATTTCGGGTCGTCGCCGATATAGTCGAACGGCAGCACCGCGATCGAAGGCCTGTCGGGCAGCTGCAGTGCGCATGCCGGTTCGCGCAGATAGTTGTTCCAGACCAGAGCGACGACGGTGATCGGCAGCACGAACGCGAGTACCGCGATGACAGCTCGCTGTCGGCGCAAAGTCGCCAGCCATAAGAGCGTCCGCGGCCGCCGCGCCGCGCCATCGATCAGCACGCGATAGACCGAGACCGGCTCGGTGATATTCTTGACGCGATGCTTGCCGAGCGGCTCGAATGCGACGCCGACCTTGGTCTTGACCTGGCTGTAGACGTTGCTCGACACGCAGATGCCGCCGGGCTCGGCCAGCGCCTCCACGCGGGCGGACACGTTGACGCCATCGCCGAACAGGTTGCCGCCCTCGACCATCACGTCGCCGATGTTGAGGCCGATGCGGAACTCGAGCCGCTTGTCCGGCGGCACCGGCTCGTTGCGCCACGCCATCTCCCGCTGGATTTCGACCGCGGCGTGGACCGCCTCGACCGCGCTGCCGAACTCGGCGACGACGCTGTCGCCGGCGCTGCCGAAGACGCGCCCGCGATGGGCGACGATCAGGCCGTCCATGACCTCGCGCCGGGCGCGGAGTGCGTTGAGGGTTCCTTCCTCGTCCGCCCCCATCAGCCGGCTGTAGCCGGCGACATCGGCGGCGAGGATGGCGGCAAGTTTGCGTTCCACAGTGGAATGTCCCGGGAATTAGGACGCCAAGATTGACAAATCCTAGGCCCCTAACAACGCTATGGCCAGTCCGTTCAGGGTCAAAAACAGCGGTGTCGGCAAGCCCACGGTATGTCAGCAGTATCTTCGGCAACGGAAATCCCCGACGCCCTCCAGCACTTACGCTTCGAGCCAGCGGTCAGCTCCACTGCCTAGTTGGGCGAGACGATGTTCGAGGCACCCCCCTCTCACGTCTTCGGATAGTCGCCAGCATGCCGGACGATGAGCTCGCGAGGAGATTCCGAACCGCGCTGTATCAGGAAACGCACCTCGTCCCCAACTGTGCGCTTGCGGAGCGCATCCTGAACCTCTTGGCGACCGCGCACCTGTTGACCATCAACCGCGAGGACCAGTTCTCCGCCTTGCACCCCGGCCCGCGCCAGCTCGCTTTCCCGCTTGGGAGGGAGGAAAACGAAACCGGGCGGCTTGGATTCGGTAGGGGCCGCGTCTCGCCACGCGTCGATCAGTGATTCGGTGCCAATTGACACGCAGCCGCAGGCACCGAGGCCGCACATGGGGCAGGTACATGCGCAGTGAAGCCCGTCCTGGGCGAGCTGCCAAGCCACAACCCCTGGCAGCAGCCGCGCCGTGGATAGTGCGGCGCCGGCATGCGCCTTCAGATGCTCCGGCGCGATTTCTCTGAGACGCGGCTCATAGAGCCGTAGCGCCACCTCGTACAGCATACCATAGCTGAGTGCTAAATGGTGGAAAGCCAAGCACAGGTCCCGCATGACCTCGGAGAGTGCGGTGGCCTCCCTCGATGCGTCCTGAGGGCTCGTCGTCTCCCCGCTCGGCTCGGCCCCACCGGAGTCCTTGAGGTAGGAGGCAAGCTGATCGCGGTGCGTCTGCACCATCGGCTGGAGGCGCTGAATGGCTGCGAGGGCATCAGGGTATCCGGAGGACAGTTGCTGCGCTCGCTCAAGCCTTCCTGCTACTTCACCCTCGAACGCGACGACCTCCGCTACGGAACGGCGGATTACCATGAGCCTCAGATCGATCGTCAATCCCTGATCCTCCCTGTGCCAACCGAATGTTTCTGAGCCAAGGCTAGTCGAATAGCCTCGCTACGACAAAGACTCCCTTGCGGATTGTCCGCCAATGGGATGGTCCGGCCGTGTTCCTGCCATGCCAGCGATTGAAGCTGGTCAGGGGGCGACAAGGACAAGGAATACGCTATGGTCGACAAGTGATCTGAGGTCCGCTTCGGGTCAAATTGAGACACGACCCACACCGGCGTCCGCATTGACCGGCCGTCTCGCCCTATTCTAGAAGATGCCCATGGCCCATACGTTCTTCTGTGTCGACGCGCACACTTGCGGCAACCCGGTGCGCGTGGTCGCCGGGGGCGCGCCGATGCTGCATGGCGACACCGCCAGCGCCCGGCGCAAGTATTTCATGGACCACTACGACTGGATCCGGACCGGCCTCATGTTCGAGCCGCGCGGCCATGACATGATGTCGGGCAGCATCCTGCTCCCGCCGACGCGGCCCGATTGCGATTTGGGGATCGTCTTCATCGAGACGAGCGGATGCCTGCCGATGTGCGGCCACGGAACCATCGGCACCGTGACCGTCGCGATCGAGCGCGGTTTGGTGCAACCGAAGGACGAGAACCGCCTGCGTCTCGATACCCCCGCCGGCGTGGTCGAGGCGCAACTGACGCGCAATGGCCCTTACGTCGAGTCGGTTCGCATCCGCAACGTCGCCTCCTATCTTCACGCGACCGATGTCGAGGTCGAGTGTCCGGGTCTGGGCCTTCTCACCGTTGACGTCGCCTATGGCGGAAATTTCTACGCCATCGTCGAACCGCAGAAGAACTACGCCGACATGAGCGATCTTTCCCCCGCCGACATCCTTCGCCTCAGCCCGCTCATTCGCAAGCGCTTGAACGAAACCGGCGAGTACGTTCACCCCGAGGATCCGACGATCCGGGGCCTCAGCCACGTCCTATGGACCGGACGCCCGCGCGACCCCAAGGCCCATGCCCGCAACGCCGTCTTCTATGGCGACAAGGCGATCGACCGAAGCCCGTGCGGCACGGGAACCTCGGCGCGCATGGCGCAGCTGGTGGCCAAGGGGCGCCTCGCCGTTGGCGGCGAGTTCGTCCACGAAAGCATCATCGGCAGTTTGTTTCATGGCCGCGTCGAAGCGGCGGCCAAGGTCGGCAACCATGCGGCGATCCTGCCTTCCGTCGAGGGCTGGGCCCGCATCACCGGATTCAACACGATCTTCATCGACGACCGCGATCCCTACCGGCACGGATTCCAGGTCGTTTAGGTCGTGAGCATTGTCCGAATCGCTGGAATCTTGTTCTCAATGTCCCTGTCGTCCCGGCGCAAGCCGGGACCCATCGCGACGAGGGCTCGATGGATTCCGGCTTTCGCCGGAATGACAAACTTGGAGCATGTAGGCCGGTGCGACAGGAATGTTGAGAGCATGATTCCAATATTTCGGATTCTGCCCTAGTGCAACCAAGCCCCCGCCAATTCCTGCGCGAATTGTTCGATGCGGCGTTGGCGGCGGCCGATCCGCTGGCCCGCGTGCCGGCGCACCTGCCGCGCCCGCCAAAGGGGCGTACCGTCGTCGTGGGCGCCGGCAAGGCCGCCGCCGCGATGGCGAAGGCCGTCGAGGATCATTGGCCGGGCCCCCTCGCCGGCCTCGTGGTGACGCGCTACGGGCATGGGCTTGCCTGCTCCCGCATCAAGGTCGTGGAAGCCGGCCACCCCGTGCCGGACGCCGTGGGCGAGGCGACCGCGGGCGACATCCTGCGGCTGGTGCGGGGCTTAAGCCCGGACGACCTCGTGTTATGCCTGGTCTCGGGCGGTGGGTCGGCGCTGCTGTCCCTGCCCGCTCCCGGCCTCGCGTTGGCGGACAAGCAGTCCATCTCCCGCGCCTTGCTAAAATGCGGCGCCGCGATCGGCGAAATGAACACGGTGCGCAAGCATTTGTCCGCTATCAAGGGCGGAAGACTGGCGGCGGCGGCGGCGCCGGCAAAGGTCGTCACGCTTGTCATCTCCGACGTGCCGGGAGACGACCCGTCGGTGATCGGGTCGGGCCCGACCACCGCCGATCCGACGACGGCCGCCGACGCCTTGGGCGTCCTCGCCAAGTACGCCATCGACGCCTCGCCAGCCGTCATTGCCCATCTCAAATCCGGCGCCAACGAGACGCCGAAGCCGGGCGATCCCAGGCTGGCGCGGGCCAAGACCATCATCGTTGCCCGGCCGCAGGATGCCCTGGAGGCGGCCGCCGCCCGCGCGCGCGAACTCGGGATAACGCCGGTCATCCTCGGCGACAGCATCGAGGGCGAGGCCCGCGAGGTCGCCAAGGTTCACGCCGCCATCGCCAGCCAGATCGCCCGCTTCGGGCAGCCGGCCGAGGCTCCGGCCGTGCTGCTGTCGGGGGGCGAGACGACCGTGACAGTGCGCGGACACGGGCGCGGCGGGCGCAACGCCGAGTTCCTGCTGGCGCTGGCGCTCGAGCTCAAGGGAGCCGCCGGCATTCACGCCCTTGCCGCCGACACCGACGGCATCGATGGAACCGAGGACAACGCCGGCGCCGTGGCGGCACCCGACAGCCTGGCGCGCGCCGCGCAGGCGGGCCTCGACGCGAGGGCGCTTTTCGCCGACAATGATTCATATCGGTTCTTCTCGGCCCTGGGGGATCTCGTGACGACCGGACCCACGCGTACCAACGTCAACGACTTCCGGGCCATCTTCATCGCGCCGCCCGTCGCCTAGAGCATGACACGAGCACGCAAGACCAAGATCGTCGCGACACTGGGGCCCATGAGCGACACCGTGGAGCGCGTGCGCGCCCTCCATGAGGCGGGCGCCGATGTCTTTCGCCTCAACGCGAGCCACGGCACGCATGCCACGCTTCGGCGGAGCTACGACGTGGTGCGCCGGGTCGAGGCCGAATGCGGCCGGCCCTTGGGCATCGTCTTCGACCTGCAAGGCCCCAAGATTCGCATCGGGGCATTCGCGACGGATTCCGTCGAACTGGCGGCGGGATCGAAGTTCCGGCTCGATCTCTCGGACGCGCCGGGCGACGTGCATCGCGTCCAGTTGCCGCATGCCAAGGTCATGGCGGCCCTGGCGCCGGATCAGGAGGTCCTGCTCGACGATGGGCGGCTGCGGTTGCGCATCGATCGCCGCGGCCCCGATTTCGTCGAGACCACCGTCGTGACCGGCGGACGGCTCAGCAACCGCAAGGGGGTCAATCTGCCGGGCATTACCCTGCCCTTGTCGCCGTTGACGGCCAAGGACCACGTCGACCTGCAATTCGGACTCGATCTCGGCGTCGATTGGATCGCGCTCTCGTTCGTGCAGCGACCGGACGACATCGCCGAAGCGCGCCGGCTCATCGCCGGGCGCGCCGCCGTGCTGGCGAAGATCGAAAAGCCGTCGGCGATCGACCGGCTCGACGAGTTGATCGAGCTCGCCGATGCCTGCATGGTGGCGCGCGGCGACCTCGGCGTGGAGCTGCCGCCGGAGGACGTGCCGGGCCTGCAGAAGCGCATCATCGCGGCGAGCCGGCGTGCCGGCAAACCCGTCATCGTCGCGACCCAAATGCTCGAATCGATGGTGCACGCGCCGGCGCCCACCCGCGCCGAGGCCTCCGACGTCGCCACGGCCGTTTATGACGGCGCCGACGCGCTCATGCTATCGGCCGAATCCGCCACCGGCGCTTACCCGGTCGAGGCGGTGGCGATGATGGATCGAATCATCGCCCGGACCGAGAAGGATCCCATCCATCGCCAGATCATGGACGCGCAGCGCCCCGAGCTCGAGGCGACCGCGGCCGACGCCATCAGCGCGGCGGCGGCGCAAGCGGCGCTGACGCTGTCGGCGGCGGCGATCGTCACTTACACGATGTCGGGGTCGACCGCGCTCCGCGCCGCGCGCGAGCGCCCGCACGTTCCCGTTCTTTGTCTCACCGCCCGGCTCGAGACGGCCCGGCGGATGGCCCTGGCCTGGGGCACGCACTGCGTCTATACCGACGATGTCCACACTTTTTCCGAGATGGTCGACAAGGCCTGCCGCATCGCGCTCGAACAAGGCATGGCGAAACGGGGCGACCGCATCATCGTGACCGCCGGCGTGCCGTTCGGTACGCCCGGCTCCACGAACATCCTGCGCATCGCCTGGATCGGCGGTTGAGCGGCGCCTAGATCGCGTTCTTTTCCTGCTCTTTGCGCAGGTAGTCGATGTTGGCGCGCGGGCCGGTCATGCTCGGGTGAATGACCAGCGCGCGTCGGAAAGCATCGATCGCATTCGATGTATTGTCGAGTTGAAGCTCGACCAGGCCCAGCCCCGACAAGGCCAGGAAGTGCCGCGGCTCGAGCAGCAGCGTGCGATCGATATCGGCGATCGAGGCTCGAAAATCGCCCATGAGGAAATGCACGGTCGCGCGCTTGTTCCAGCCTTCCGCGAAGTCCGGCGCCATCTCGACCATGCGGTCGAACGTCTCCAGGGCGGATTTGAGATCGCCGCCGTTCATCGCTCCGATGCCATCGCTCATCAAGCGATCGACGTCGTCGCTGTCGCTGTCGAGCCAGATCAGAACGATCTGCTGCTCGACGGCGAAGCCTTGGAACGGGTCGCTTGCGGATTTGAGCGCGCCGAAGAGGCCGTCGAGGCGCGAATCGTTTTGATCCGCGAACGCCTTGCCGCCGCCTGCCAAGGACAGGACGAGCGCCGCCGCCATGATCGCAACCCGTGGCATGACAGGGATTATGCACCCGCGCGCGATCCCCGGAAACCGAAAAAACACCTCCTTGCGGGATGGCGCCCCTTGCTGTTGAGTATGCTTGCCGCGGTCGGGGGCCGCGACGCCATGCTCGAACGAGATTATTTCTCGGATAGTTACAGCGCGGCGCGGATGCGTTTCCGGCAGGCCGTGCAGGCAAGCGGCGGGCGTCTCACGTCCCATCGCAATCCCGCGACCTGCCGTTCGGAAAGTCTTGGCCCTGACGGGCTCACGACCGACGTCGGCATGATCGGCCCCGCCGAGGCCAAGCGCATCCTGGTGGCGCAGTCGGCGACCCATGGGGTCGAGGGTTTCGCCGGTTCGGGCATCGAGGTCGGATGGTTGGCGATGGGCATGGCCGGCGAGTTGCCGAAGGACACCGCGCTGCTGTTGATCCATGCGCTCAATCCCCATGGGTTTGCCATGCTGTCCCGCGTCAACGAAAACAATGTCGATCTCAATCGCAACTTTGTCGATCATGGCCGCCCGTATCCGGCGAACCCCGGCTATGTGGAATTGCGCAACGCGATCTGCCCGAGAACATGGACGCCCGAGGCGCTGAAGGCGGCCGACGCGCGGATGGATGCCTATGCCAAGGTCCACGGCGCCGCCGCCCTGCGAGCCGCAACCAGTTCCGGCCAGTATGTCGATCCGGAAGGCGTCTTCCATGGCGGACGTAAGCCCACGTGGTCCAATCACACCTTGGACCAGATCCTGCGCCACCATGCCGGCCCTGCGTCGGCGGTGGCGATCATCGACCTTCACACCGGTCTCGGTCCCTCCGGTTATGGCGAGATCATGAACGGCCATCAGGCCGGCACGGACGGATACGCTCGTGTGAAAGATTGGTTCGGCGGCGAGGCCACCTCGAACGAGGAGGGTTCGTCATCCTCGGCGCCAATCACAGGGGATACGCTGGTCGGCGGATTGCGCGCGCTGCCGCGGGCCAAGGTCACCGGCATTACGTTGGAATACGGCACGTTTCCGCTGTCGGAGATCTTGCGCACCATCCGCGCGGACAACTGGCTGCGCATCCATGGCGAACTGGATTCGGAGCTCGGCCGCTCGATCAAGGCCGAAATCCGGCGCGCCTTCTATCCCGATACCGATCAGTGGAAACGAAGCGTGATCGCAAGATCCGTCGAGGTCTATCGCCGCATGCTGGCGGGGCTTTGCCGCGACTAGGCGCTCGCGACCGTTATCTCGGGTTGCGCCGCCATCGCATCCGCGTGCCAGCCCTGGAACAGGGTAATTCCGAGAGACCGCCCGTACGCGATCGCCTGGGGCGAATCGCAGCGGCAGAGAATGACCCGATCCTCGCCCGACCGCTTCACGACGGCCCTCATGCGTTCGAGTCTGGAAAATTCCGTTCCGTGATCCATCTCCGGCGACCAGGCCAGCTTGACGAAGTCGCAGCCGAGATCCTCGCGCGACACGAGCGGAAGGCTGAGATACGTCGTCCCGTCAAGCGCGGTGCGATAGCCGCGTTCGCGCAAATGATCGCGAGCATAGAGGTAGGCGCCGACATCGCTGAAGACGTCGATCTTCTGCAACTCGACGATCGCGCTCTTGCGCGCCGATTCGGGCAACGCGCCGTCGAGGGCGTCGAACTCCGGCGACAACACGCTCGATATATTCAGGTTGATGCTGAAGCGGCCGTCCCGCATCAGCCGCGCCAACGGATCCGGGGCTAGCGAGGGCGGCGACGCCACCAGTCTGGCGAGCAATGCGAGGACACGTTGATCCAACAACTTGGTCACGTGCTGAAACAGCCACCGCTCGCTGCTGAAACGAATCTCCGGAATCGTCGCGCGCTGCAGATCGAGTATGGATACGTAAATCTCGTCGAAGATGGCAAGCGGCGGCGCGTCATTCGTCATCATGTAGATCGTCTGGTGACGAATCGCCGGGGCGATGTCGAAGGCTTCGATCGCGGTCCAGATCCTCGTCAGATTGGCGGCACTGAGCTCCAACACCGCCTTCGACGGTTCGCCCGGGCTCGCGCCGATGGGCGATACCCCGCGCGCCGCCGCGAGAAGCATGCCGGCCAGTGCCTGGACGCCGTCGAAATGCGTGTCGAGGTCGAAAAAGACGCTCAACTGAGGTTGCCGGCCGTCGGCGGCGAAGAACAACGGGTCGTCGCCGAACAGCAAGATGATCCTGCCGATGTCCTTGCGGATTTGGTTGATGCGCGAATCGTTGAAGAGGCACACCACGTCCTGGTTCTTCATCGCGTAGAACGCGCCGTTATGGGCGACCATGACATCGCGCAAGCGATCGAAGGCGAACATCATGTTCTGACCGCGCGAATCGGCGGAAAGACGCGAGAAACGCAGATGGGCAGCCCAGCCGCGCGAAGTCTGGCCGGCGATGCGTTGAAGGTGCGCGATCAGCGATTCCTCGTCGATCGTCTTTTTCAGTATCGAGACTGGCGTCGACACGCTTTCGTTCCCCGCTGATAGGGCCGGAATTGCGGCCTGCGTCCATGACCTGCCGCCGACCACATCGAGTAGTCGAATTCCGTTAATTTTGCGCTAACCGCCCCCGGGCACGTTCGGGCGCCGGGCCGCCGGTGGCCCAATCGAGAAGCTCGGCCGTATGAAGCACCGGCGGGCCGCCGGGATCGGCGATCTGCTGCATGCAGCCGATATTGCCGGTGGCGACGATGCCGGCCTCGACGCTCGCGATAGCGGCGATCTTGCGGGCGCGCAAGGCGGCGGCGATCTCCGGCTGCAAGATATTGTAGGTGCCGGCCGACCCGCAGCAGAGATGGCTTTCGGGGATCTCCCGGACGTCAAACCCGGCGAGCGCGAGCAAGGCTTGCGGCGCCGCCGTCACCTTCTGCCCATGCTGGAGCGAGCAGGCCGACTGATAGGCGACCGCGATACCGGACCGGCGCTCGACCGTCTTCAGGCCAAGCTCGGCGAGGAATTCGCTCACGTCGCGCGCAAGGCCGGCGACGCGCGCCGCCGGCGCCGCCCAGCGCGGATCGTCCCGGAGCAGAAACCCGTAATCCTTCACCATCGTCCCGCAGCCGGACGCGTTGATGACGATGGCGTCGAGTCCGCCTTCCGCGATCGCGAGGTCCCAGGCGGCAACATTGTCGCGCACGGCGCCTAGAGCCGCTTCGCCCCGGCCGAGGTGATGCGCGATCGCGCCGCAGCAGCCCGAGCCCGAGGCGATGACGACCTCGACTCCGTGACGCGTCAGCAATCGGATTGTCGCCTCGTTGATCTCGGGCCTCAGGACTTGCTGCGCGCAGCCGGCGAGGAGCGCCACGCGCTTGCGCCGCGGCGGCTCGGCCGCGAATACTTGCGGGCGGTCGACCGGCGAAGGCGGCGCCAGGGTCCGGGGCACCAGCCGCCCCAAGCCGCCGAGCCTTCCCGGCAGGCGGCGCATGACCGGCCGCGCGAGCCATCCGGCAACGAGCGCGAGACGAAACAGCGCCGGGCGCGGCAGGATCAGGGCCAGCATGGCGCGCAACATCCGGTCGTGAAAGGGGCGGCGGTAGGTGGCTTCGATGTGTTGGCGCGCATGGTCCACCAGGTGCATGTAATTGACGCCCGATGGGCATGTTGTCATGCAAGACAGACACGACAGGCAGCGGTCGACGTGCTTGACGACCCGCTCGGTCGCCGGCCCGCCGCCCTCGAGCATGTTCTTGATCAGATAGATGCGCCCCCGCGGGCTGTCGAGTTCGTCGCCCAGAAGCACATAGGTCGGGCAGGTCGCCGTGCACAGGCCGCAATGCACGCAAGTTCGGAGAATCTTCTCCGAGTTCGCCACATTGGGATCGGCGAGCTGGGCCAAGGTGAATGAGGTCTGCATGGTCTAGGCCCTACTGCCCCGCCCACATGCGGCCGGGGTTGAAGATGCCGAGGGGATCGAAGCTCGCCTTGAGGCGGCGACCGAGCGCGGCGAGGACCGCGTCCTCTTCGCCGAAGACCGGGACGCGCCGGCGCAGCTCATCGGGCGCGCGCAACAGAACCGCATGGCCGCCGCCGGCCGCCGCCGCCGCGCGCACGATCCCGGCGCCGCCGTCCTCGCCGGCCGGCAGCGTCAGCCAGATGAGGCCGCCGCCCCAATCGTAGTACCATTGGGCGGCGACTTGCCGGGCGATGGCGCCGACCACGGTAGCACCTGTCGCGGGTGGGACGGAAAGCCGCCAGACGATGCCGTCGGGCGCGCCGGGCAGAATGCGGGCATCCCTGATGTCGCGCCACAGGGCTTGGGAGGCGGCGCGATCGAGAACGTCGATCGTGCGTGCCTGGTCACGCAGGAGATCGCGCAGCGAATCGACGCGCGCCGCCACGGAAGGCCGTGGCCCTTCCAATCGGAGCAACGTCGCCACGCGCGGCAGATGCGCGGCGCCGGTGACCTCGTTGGGACTGCCCAATGCCAGGGTCATGGCGCGAATCCCCGCCTCGTCGTCGAGGCCGCGCAAGGCCAGGGTGCGGGTATCCTCCGGCGCCGGCAGCACCTTCATCGTGGCTTCGAGCATGACCGCGAGCGTGCCATGCGATCCGGCGAGCAGCTTGCAGAGATCGTAGCCGGTCACGTTCTTGACCACCTTCCCGCCGGCCTTGAACGGTTCGCCCCGTCCGTTGATGGCCGACACGCCGAGAAAATGATCGCGCGCCGCGCCGGCCTGGATGCGCCGGGGCCCGGACAGGTTGCAGGCGAGAATGCCGCCAAGCGTTCCCCGGCCGGCGGTGGCGCCGAATAGCGGTCCAAGATCGGCCGGTTCGAAGGCAAGGTGCTGCTGGCGTTGGGCCACCAGTCGTTCCAGTTCAGCGATCGGCGTACCCGCGGACGCGGTCAGGATCAATTCCTCGGGCTCGTAGCCGACGACGCCCGAGAGCGCCGAGAGATCGAGAAGGCAAGGCGCCTCGACCGGCCGGCCGAAGCCGCGCTTGCTGGCGGCGCCGACGATCTCCATCGCCATGCGCTCGCCGGCCGCCCAAGCAACGGCTTCCGCCGCTTCCCTAGCCGTTGTCGGTCGAACGGTTCGCGGCATGACGAGCCTGGCGCCTAGAATCACGGATGACAGACACGGACCTCTATCCTTCGACAGGCTCAGGATGAGGTCCTCATGCTGAGCCTGTCGAAGCATGAGGGGCGCGACCGCGAATCAGTCTTTAGTGCAACCGAGTACTAGAAACGCGGCAGGTCCGGGAAGCGCTGCTGGCCGCGATGAATGTGCATCTTGCCCAGCTCGGCGCAGCGGTGAAGCTCCGGGAAGACCTTGCCCGGATTGAGCAAGGAGTCGGGATCGAACGCGCATTTGACGCGCTGTTGCTGGCTAAGATCGACGGGGGTGAACATCGCCGGCATCAGATCCCGCTTTTCGACGCCGACACCGTGTTCGCCGGTGAGGACGCCGCCAACCTCGACGCAGAGCTTCAGGATATCGGCGCCGAAGGCCTCGGCCGCATCGAGTTCGCCCGGCTTGTTGGCGTCGTAGAGGATCAGGGGATGCAGATTGCCGTCGCCGGCGTGAAAGACATTGGCCACCGCCAATCCATGAAGCTTCGACATTTCGCGCATGCGCGCCAGCACCAGCGGCAGCTTGCGCCGGGGAATCGTGCCGTCCATGCAGTAGTAGTCGGGCGAGATCCGGCCCACGGCCGGGAACGCGGATTTGCGTCCGGCCCAAAACCGCAGGCGCTCGGCCTCGTCGGCGCTGGTTCGTACCGATACGGCGCCGCGCTCCTTGGCGATCTCGACAACGCCGCCGATCAGATGTTCCACCTCGGCCGCGGGGCCATCGAGTTCGACGATCAGCAGCGCCTCGACATCGAGCGGATAACCGGCGCCGGCGAAGGCCTCGGCGGCATGAATAGCGGCGCGGTCCATCATCTCCATGCCGCCGGGAATGATTCCGGCCGCGATGATCGAGGCGACACACTCGCCGGCCGCCTCGACCTCGGCGAAACCGAGCAGCACCGCGCGCGCCATCTCGGGCCGCCGCAAGATGCGCACCGTCACCTCGGTCACCACGCCGAGCAACCCTTCCGACCCGGTCAAGAGCCCGAGCAGATCATAGCCCGCGCAATCCAGTTGCTTGCCGCCGACGCGGATGATCCCGCCGTCGATGAGTACGGCTTCGAGGCCCAGAAGATTGTTGGCGGTGACACCGTACTTCAGGCAATGCACGCCGCCGGAGTTCTCGGCGACATTGCCGCCGATGGTGCAGGCAATCTGGCTCGATGGGTCGGGCGCATAGTAGAAGCCCGCATCCTCGACCGCTTCGGTGATCGCGAGGTTGGTAACGCCTGGCTGCGCCACGACGCAGCGATTGTCGAGATCGACGTCCAGAATCCGGTTGAACTTGGCCATCCCGAGAATGATGCCGTCGGCAAGCGGCAAGGCGCCGCCCGAGAGCGACGTCCCCGCTCCGCGCGGCACGACCTTGACCGAATTCCGGTGGCAATAGGCCAGCACCGCCGCCACTTGCTCGACCGTGCTCGGCAACACCACGGCCAGCGGCATCGCGCGATAGGCGGTGAGACCGTCGCTTTCGTAGACTCGCCTCGCCTCGGAATCGGCAATCACCGCTTCGCCGGATACGAGGCGGCGCAAATCGGCCACGATTCGCGGCGCGGCCTCCATCGTTTGGCGGACCGGATCCGGCATGCGCATGAGCCATGCCCCTCCTGACGGGCGCGGCGCCATATCCGGCCACGGTGTTCGTGGCCGTGGGGCCGGTCAACGATCGAAACAACCGGCCCAGCCCGCCAAGCCCTTTAGCCTTGGCGGACCTTGAATCGCGGATTGGTCTTGTTGATGACGTAAACGCGCCCCTTCCGCCGGACGATTCGGCAGTTTTTATGGCGCCGCTTCAGCGTCTTCAGTGAATTGACGATTTTCACGATCTGTCTCCGCCGGGCCGGACCGGCCGGCGCAAAGGGGGCGACATTAGTCAGGGACCGCCCCGGCTGTCAATCAGGGAACGCTACCAGTTTGACATGGCGGTGCCGCGTCCCTTGAACGCATGGACGCGGCAAACGCGCAACTCCCCGCTGTCGATGGCGGCGATGCGCTTGGCCCAAAGCTCCATCTCATCGGTCAGGCAGGTGGCCTCTTCCGGAGAGATGGCGCGGTCGACGTGCTTGGCATAGGCCGACCACGCGCCGAACACCATGGCTCGATACTGGTCGGTGATGTCCTCCTTGATGCGGCATTCCAGCTTGGCGCCGCCCAGCACCACGGCAATATCCTCGACCGTCCACAAGGCCGCCTTGGATTTTTCGACTTTCATCCACTCGACGATCGCCGGATGAAGAGCGGATTTTTTGTCGCGGGCCGCGTAATCGGTGAAGACCATCTGTCCGCCGTGTTTCAAGCCGCCGGCAATTTGCGCGAAGAGACGCTTCTTGTCGATGATCCGGAAAAACACCTCGCGCGCCATCAAGCAATCGCAGCTTCCCGGTTTGAACTCGAAATTCTGGGGTTCGTAACGGCTGATCGGAGCCTTCTTGCCCATGCCGGCCAGATTCGATATTTCCATGCCGGCGGCGGCAAGCTGCTCGTCCTCATCGAGGCCCGCGACCCAGACATCGAACTTTTCCACCACCGCGCGGGTTCCTCCACCCAAACCGGCGGAGAGGTCGATGACCGTCATGGCGGCATTGAGCGCAAGCGGCTTGGCGATATAGAGCGCGAACTCGGGACCGCCGGGATGCGAGAACCCGCTGCCCCACAGCGCCTGATGCAACAATGTCTTGGGTGTCTCCCACGGCCGCGCCGGATCGCGGAACCCCTTGCCCTCGCGAGGCGGTTTGGGCGCCGCGGCGGGCTTGTCTTGGACCCGAACGACAACGTCGTTCCCCTCCCACCAGGCCTTGAGGCGCAGCTTCATGGGCACCCGAACACCGCCGGCGCCGGCGCCGAGTGTCGCGACGCCTGCCCTGGAAAGGACGGCCTGTAGCACTCCAGCCATTCTCGGAACCCTTTTCGAACTATCCTTTGAGTATCAGGACAGAGCTAAGGCATGGTTAACGGATCGGGATAACCTTGTCCGGCCGGCACAATGACGTAGCGTGCGCGACCCCATGACCGAGCCTATCGACCATCGGCGCCCCGGGAACACGTTCCGGTTCGACATCGAGCGCACGCTGGCGCTCGCCTTCCCGGTGATGGTGTCTCGCGCCGGCCTCCTCATCATGGTCGCGGTCGATACGGCGATGTGCGGCCGCGCCAGCGCCACGGCCCTTGCCGATTACGGAATCAGCCTGGCGCCGCAAAACACCCTCATGGTGATCGCCTTCGGCGTGTTGTCGGGAATGGTTGTCCTGGTGGCGCAAGCCGATGGCGCCGGCCGTCCCGAGGCCTGCGGGCGGTTGTGGCGGCTCGGGCTTCTCGTATCGGCGATATTGGGGCTCGTCTATGGGGCGGTCATGCTTGCCGGCGAGCGCCTTCTCGCGGCTTTGGGGCAGCCGCCGGATATCGCGGCGGGCGGAGGCGCCGCGCTCCTTGGTTTCGTTCCCGGAATGCCCGCGATCCTTCTCTTCGCCGCGACCGTGTTCTTTCTCGAGGGAATCGGCCGCCCGCGCGCCGGCATGATCATCGCGCTCGCGGCCAATGTTCTCAACGCCGGGCTCAACTGGGTGCTGATTTACGGCCATTGGGGATTCCCGGCCATGGAAGCGCAAGGGGCGGCGCTCGCCACGTCGATCACCCGTTGGGCGATGTTCGCGGCGGCGCTGATCTACGTTCTTCGGATGCCCGATCGCGACCGCTACGGGGTGCTGGCGCCGATGAAAGGCCATTTTCGGCAGGTCTGGCCCATGTTGCGACTTGGCGCGCCGCTGGCGCTTGGCGCCGGATTCGAGACCACGGCCTTCGCGGCCGTCGCTCTCCTGGCGGGCTGGCTCGGCAGTCTGACCTTGGCCGCCTATCAGATCGTCATCAACGTCAACGGGCTGATCTTCATGTTGGCGCTGGGTCTGGCGACCGCGGCCACGGTTCGGGTCGGCAACGCAAGCGGCCGGGGCGACCGGCCGGCGATGGCGCGCGCCGGCTGGGGCGCCGCGCTGATCGCGATCGCGGCCATGATCGTTTTCGGCGGCCTCGCGGTCATGGCCCGCGGCCCCATTGCCGGTTTCTACACCGGCGATGGCGCCCTCCTTGCGCTCGCCGCGGCGGCCATCGTCGTCATGGGCGGTCTCATCGTCACCGACGGACTGCAAGCCGTGCTGATGGGAGCCGTGCGCGGCGCGGGCGATGGCGTCGTTCCGACCATCATCCAGGCGGTCGCGTTCTGGGCGATCGCGGTTCCGTCCGCCTATTGGCTCGGTATCGAACGCGGCCATGGCATCTTCGGCTTGATCGGCGGCTTGTTCATCGGCGTGACGGTCTCGAGCCTCTTGCTGGGTTGGCGGTTTCGCGGCCTTGCGGCAACACCCGGGACACGGCGTTGACAGGCCGAGAACGCCGGCCTACCACCGGCATCGCAAGTGTCCTGCCCCGGAAATTCGTATGCGAATTTCCGGGATAGGCAGGCCACTAGATTCAAACACTTCGTGGCCCGTTCACCCCGAAATTCAAGCTAGAGAATTTCCGGGACGGGACACGAGCAGGAGTCCGCCCTTGACGACACTGACAAACGAACGTGTCTGCTATTTCAACGGCCGGATCGTACCGGAAAGCCAGGCGCAGATTTCCTTTCGCGACCGCGGATTCATCGCCGGCGACGGTTGTTTCGATACGGCGCGCACGTTCGGTCACAAGATTTTCCGCCTCAAGGATCATATCGACCGCTGGTATGCCTCGCAGCGCTATCTCGGCATCGATTGCGGCCTGCCCGCGGAAAGGGTCATGGCGATCACCGAGGACGTGGTGCGGCGAAACTTGCACCTGATCGATTCCGACGACGATTATTGGGTGAGCCAGCGCGTTTCCCGCGGCGTCAACCCCGACGATCCGGTTGCCCCGAGCGGCCTGAAGCCGACCGTGATCGTCGAATGCCAGCCCCTGCCGCTGAAAGCCCGCGCGCCGCTCTATCGCGACGGCATGGATATCGTCGTGCCCGCCGTGCGCCGCATCGGGCCGGACATGCTGAGCCCGCGGGCCAAGACGCACAACTATTTGAACCTGGTGATGGGCGACCTGCAGGCCAAGGCGGCCGATCCCGGCGCTTGGGCGATCCTGCTCGACGTCAACGGCAATTTGGCGGAGGGCACCGGCAGCAACATCTTCGTCGTGCGCGACGGCCGCGTGCGTACGCCCGAAGCCCGCTACGTGCTTCCCGGCGTCAGCCGCGCGATCGTGATCGAACTGGCGGCCCGTTGCGGAATTCCGGTCGAGGAAACGTCCATCGACCTCTATGACGCCTATACCGCGGACGAATGCTTCATCACCTCGACGAGTCTCTGCATCTGCCCGGCGCGCGGCATCAACGGCCGGGTGTTCGGCGACGGCCGAGTGCCCGGCCCCATCACCAAGCGCCTGACCGCGGCCTATGTCGAACTCGCGGGTTTCGACTTCGTCGGGCAGTACCTTCGACGCCTCGCCGCCTGAGAGGCCGCGCGGCCTTTGGAATGGTGGGCGCGACAGGGATCGAACCTGTGACCCCTACGATGTCAACGTAGTGCTCTCCCGCTGAGCTACGCGCCCGAATGAATGGCGGGGCTTAGCACCGCGACCAAGGCATTTCAAGCGCTGCGCGGCCCCGGCGCGGCGGGACCCGCTCCGCGCTTGCCCACCAATTGATCGATCTGCTGGACGAGATCCTTGAGGTGGAACGGCTTCGAGAGGACCTTGGGCGTTCCGGGCAGGCCATCGCGCGCGCGCAAGGCGACGGCGGCAAAGCCGGTGATGAACATGACCTCGAGCCGCTGATTGCCCTTTGTCGCCCGCCGCGCCAATTCGATGCCGTCGAGCCCGGGCATCACCACGTCGGCGAGCAGCAAGTCGAAGGACTTGCGCTCCAACACCGCGATGGCCTCGACCCCGTCGGCCGCCGCCTCGACGTCATGACCGGCCCGGCGCAACGCCCCGGCCAGGAAGCGGCGCATCGCCTCGTCATCTTCCGCGACCAGGATTCGTGCCATGGAGTCCTTAAGGCGACCGTCGTCCCGAGCTGCCGCCACGTGCCGGCGAGCCCGTGGGTACCAATCGGCCCGTGCCGAGGTTGATTGTCAAGATTGAAGATTCTCTTAGCGCGGCCCGATTTCGCGGATTTTCACGACGACGATGACAGCGGCGGGCGATTGCCGTAAATGATATCGCCATGACGCCCATGCCGATCGAGGACGCTTCGAGCCAGCTGGACATTCGCATGCCGGTCACGCAGACGATGGGTGTCGTCTTCGCTTCGGCGCACTCCGGCACGGAGTACCCGGACGAGTTTCTCGCCGCCTCGCGTCTCAATCTCATGACGCTGCGGCGCGCGGAAGACAGCTTCGTCGATGAACTGTTCGCCGATGCGCCGGGCATGGGTGCGCCGCTTCTCTGCGCCCGGTTCCCCAGGGCCTATGTCGATCCCAATCGCGAGCCCTACGAACTCGACCCCACCATGTTCGAGGAGCCGTTGCCTGCTTACGTCAACAGCGCCTCGCCCCGCGTCGCGGCCGGATTGGGCACGATCGCGCGGTTGGTCGCGAATGGCGAGGAGATCTACGCCGGCAAGTTGAGTTTCGCCGAAGCCCGCGGCCGGTTGGAACGCTGCTACCGTCCGTACCACGAGGCCTTGAGCGATCTGGTCGAGCGGACGCGGCGTCGATTCGGATTCTGTTTGCTCATCGATTGCCATTCGATGCCGTCGGTGGGCGGTCCGATGGAGCAGGATGCCGGCCAGGAACGAGTGGATTTCGTCCTTGGCGACCGATTCGCGAGCTCGTGCGGGCGCCGGGTCGTCGATCGCGTCGAGCACGTGTTGCGCGGCTTCGGTTTCGCGGTGGCGAGGAATACGCCGTACTCGGGCGGCTTCGTAACCCAGCATTACGGCAAACCGGCGGATGGGACGCACGTGTTGCAGATCGAGATCAATCGCAGCCTGTACATGGACGAAATTGCCATCGAGCGCGGCCCGGGATTTGCCGAACTGCGCCGGCGAGTGGCGGCGCTCATTCACGATCTTTCAGCCATCGGCCGCGAGGTTCTAGCGGCATGATCGCGGCCGCGCCGACCGGCGCCAGGGTGCGCCCGGCGACGCCATCGGACATGGCGGCCATTCAGCGCATTTATGCGCACCATGTGCTGACCAGCCTGGCCACGTTCGAGGAAGTGCCGCCCGACGAGACCGAGATGAACCGCCGGCGCGAGGATGTCCTCGGGCGCGGCATGCCGTACCTTGTTGTCGAGCGCGAGGGCGGGGCGGTCGGTTTTGCCTATGCCGGGCCCTTTCGGACAAGAAGTGCCTATCGTTATACCGTCGAGGACTCGATCTACGTGGCCCCGGAGGTCGTCGGGCAAGGCTACGGCCGCACCCTGTTGGCCGAGCTTGTGTTGCAGTGCACCGGACTAGGGTTACGACAGATGGTCGCCATCATCGGCGACTCGCAAAACAGCGCTTCCATGAGGCTGCACGAACGACTCGGGTTCCGCCGCGCCGGTGTCCTGGCCGGCGTGGGCTTCAAGTTCGGCCGCTGGGTCGACGGCTTGATCATGCAGCTTGCGCTGGGGGATGGCGACGGTTCGAATCCATCCTAACAATCGGAAATAAAACAGTTAATTAGACGGCCTCCGACAAAAAATGGGCCGCGCATCGCACGGCCCAAGTTCAGGGAGGAAACGCCCAATGGGCGTCAGCGGCAGGCGGGAACAGTCGCATCGCGACCGCGCCATACCGCACTGCACAATATAGATCGATTCGACCCAAGAAGCAATCTTTTTTTAGCTATTTTCCTTTAGAAGTCGGGAGCTTGCCAGTCGTGCCTCTGTCATCGCGTACATTTTTGCCGCGCCGCAACATGCTCGACCAGCCGTTCCAACGCCGGCAAATGGCACGCGAATTGCTTCCCGTCAGGGAAAGAGTGGAGCCGTCGTGCATCTTGCGTGGACCGCCTTTCGATTGTCGCGAAAGCTCGCTTGGGCCGTGGCCATGCTGGCTCTGGCACTCGTGGCCGGGCGCGTCGGCGCCACCGGCCTCAGTGGCATCGGCCCGAAGATCGACGCTTCCGCGCTTTGCGCGAACGAAATATCCAGGGCCGAGCGCGAGCTTCGCATCCCGCGCCAGCTCCTCTATGTCATCGCCCAGGTCGAATCGGGACGGTGGAGCGAATCGGCGCAAACGGTCGTAGCCTGGCCATGGACGGTGATGGCCGAGGGGCGTGGAAAGTATCTGCCGACCAAGGCCGCCGCCATACGCGAAGTGAAGCGCTTGCGCGGGCGGGGCGTGCGCAACATCGATGTCGGCTGCCTGCAGATCAATCTCAAGCATCACCCCGACGCCTTCGGCAGCCTGGACGAGGCCTTCGACCCGGCCGCCAACGTCGCCTATGGCGCCAGGTTCCTGCGCTCGCTGCAGATCAAGTACGATTCATGGGTGAAAGCGGTGGGCAGTTACCATTCCAAGTCGCCCGCCCGTCACCGCTCGTACCGGACCAAGGTTCTCTCCCGCTGGCTCAAGGATCGGCACGATCGCGGCGCGATAGTGGAAACGGCCGCCGCCAAAACCGAGGTCCGCGTGGCAAGGCCGGCAACCCCGCTGTCGGAGCTCCGATTCGGCCAGGCCGGGCCGGTGTCTCCGGCCGAGAAGTCCTAAGCATCGACCGCGGGACGGAAAGTCGGCATGATCGACCTACCTATGACAGCCGGTCGATTTTCATCTTCCGAAGAGGCCGCCTCGCCGGCATCGACAAGGCGGTTCGGCCGTCGTGCCGGCGACAACACCGGCACGTGGAACATCACCGCGCTCTTGGGCGCGGTGTTCCTGGTCGGCGCGATCATCGTCGGCGCCATTATCGCAAGCGCGGCAAGCAATCAAAACCGCGAGGCCTCGGCCCGATCGACCGAGCTCGTTCGAGCGCTGCTGGAATCCTATGAACGCCGCCTCGGCCCCTCGGTCGCGGACTATGCCTGGTGGGACGACGCGGTGCAGAACCTGGCCTTGACGCCGGACGCGGAATGGGCGGACGCCAACGTCGGCAATTCATTCCACGAGTCTTACGGCGCCGATATGGTCTTCGTGTTCGATTCCGCGAACGGGATGACCATGAAGTTCGCCGACGGGCTCCCGGCCTCGACTACCGCCATCGATGGCTGGACCGGCGGCATCGATAGGATTATCGCGGCGGCCCGGGCAACGCCGGCCGAGAATCCGGAGCCCGCTTCAGGCTGGGTCTCGATCGACGGCCGCATTCATTTCATTGCGCTGGCCGCGCTGACGCCCTTCAGCGACCCTCTCCTGTGGCCCGGAGACCGACCCCGCTACTTGTTCGGCGCCGCTTGGGCTCTCGACCGGGAACTGTTGGCCGGGATGTCGGAAGGCTTCGGCCTCCACGATTTCAATATTGAAAGCGATGCCGCGGCGAATTCCAGCGCGCTGATTCTAACCGGCCCCGATGGCACGACGCTTGGTTACTTGAGTTGGCGCCAGCATCGGCCGGGCGACGACCTTATCAAGAGCGTGTTGCCGCCGGTCGGATTCGCGCTCGTGCTCATGGGCGTCTTGATATTGCTTGCCATGAGGCGGGTCGAGGCGCTGGCGGCATCCCGTCGCGCCGATCTGGTGGTCATCGCCGAGCGGAACGACCGCCTGCGAGTCCTCACCTCGTTGCGCGAGGCAACCTTCGGCGCCATGAATGAAGGCATCAGCGTCGTGGACAAGGACCAGCTTCTGGTCGACTGGAACGCGGCCTATCTTCGCATGTTCGGATTGCCCGACGATCTGGTTCGATCCGGCGTCCCCATGGAAACGCTCGTGCGCTTTGCCGCGAAAGGCGGCCGCTATGGCGTGGGCGATGTCGAAGAGATCGTAACGGAGCGTCTGCGGCGCGCGCGCGCCGGCGAACCTCAGGCGGAAGAATTGACCAGCCGAAACGGCGATGTCCTGGAGCTGCGGCGCTCGCCGATGCCCGGGGGAGGGACCGTTTATTCCTACCGCGACATCACCGCGCGCAAACACGGCGAGATCGAACTGCACGCGGCGCGGCTCGAAGCCGAGCGCGCCAACCGGGCCAAGAGCGAATTCATCGCCAAGATGAGCCATGAATTGCGCACGCCCTTGAACGCGGTCATCGGCTTCTCCGAGATCATGCAGAACGAAATGGCCGGGCCTATCGGCAAGGATATCTACCGCGAGTACTCCGGCGACATCAATGCCAGCGGCCGGATGCTGCTTTCCCTGGTGAACGATATCCTCGATCTCGCCAAGATCGAAGCCGGGCGGTTCGAACTTTCCGAGGACAGGGTAAACCCGGTCGAACTTGTCGACTCGGTCGTGACCATGCTGGAGAGCCGGGCGCGAACGTCCGGGGTCGACATCGTCCTCGACATGGCGTCCGACCTGCCCGAAATTCTGGCGGATTCCCGATCGCTTCGTCAGATCCTTCTCAACCTGGTCTCGAACGCGGTCAAATTCACGGCCGGCGGCGGTCGCGTTTCCATAGCTGCGCGGCGTGCCGCCCATGGCGGCGTCCAATTCAGGATCGCCGACACCGGCGTGGGCATTGCCGCCGCGGACCTACCGCGTGCCCTCGAACCGTTCGGCCAGGTCGGCGGACGTTCCACGACCGCGCGCGAAGGCACCGGCCTCGGCCTGCCGATCAGCCGGGCGCTCGTGGAACTGCATGGCGGCAGCTTGGTCCTCGAAAGCGAGGTCGGTATCGGCACGACGGTGACCGTCGAACTGCCGGCCCATCGCTCGCTCGCCTGACTATCCCCAGAGCGCCGCGGACGGCGGCGCGATCGAGCTTCCCGAGTAATCGAGACCCGGCTCCCGATCCTTGGCCAACAGCAAGGGTCCATCGAGATCGACCCAGCGGGCCGCCTGCGCCACCAGATGCGCCGGGGCCATCGACAGCGACGTCGCCACCATGCAGCCAACCATGATGCCGAGGCCCATCGCCTTGGCGGTCTCGACAACGCGCAGGGCCTCGGTCAGCCCGCCGGTCTTGTCGAGCTTCACGTTGACGGCGTCGTACTTGCCCGCGAGACCGCCGAGCGTGACGCTGTCGTGGCAGGATTCGTCGGCGCAGACCGGCACCGGCCTGCGAAGCGACCGCAGCGCCTCGTCATCGCCGGCGGGCAGCGGTTGTTCGATGAGCTCGACGCCGAGCCCCGACAACGCCGGCGCCAGCTCGGCATAGAGCGCGGCGGTCCAGGCCTCGTTCGCATCGACGATGAGACGGGCACGGGGCGCGCCGGCGTGGACGGCACGAACGCGATCGAGATCGCCGCCGCCGCCCAGTTTCATCTTCAGGATCGGACGGTGGCCGTGGACCTTCGCCTCGGCCGCCATGGCCTCGGGGCTGTCGAGGCTGAGCGTGTAGGCCGTCGTGACCGGGCCGGGCGCCGGCAGCCCGGCGAGCTCCCAGACACGCCGGCCGGCGCGCTTGGCCTCGAGATCCCAGAGCGCGCAGTCGAGCGCGTTGCGGGCCGCTCCCGGCGGCACGGATTGAAGGGCGTCGCGGGTCATCCCTCTTTCGAGATCGGGACGTAGGCTTTCGATCCGTTCCAAAGTGCCTTCGATCGTCTCGCCATAGCGGGCATAGGGCACGCACTCGCCGCGGCCCACGAAATCGCCTTCGGAAATCTCGACCAGCACGATTTGGGCCTGCGTCTTCGCGCCGCGAGATATGACGAACCGGCCTGCGATCGGCCAACTTTCCGCGCGAACCTGCAGCCGGCACACTGATGCTACCTAAGGAAGCGCGTCGACGAGCGGCCCGACGCCATCGCGCACCGGATCGACGGCCGGCAGGCCGAGCCGGTCGGATGTTTCCTTCAGCACACGGCTGGCCGCGATCGTATCGAGAGCCGAGGTGTTGATGGCGATCCCGATGCAGCGCGCCGCCGGATTGGTGAGGCGCGCCAGGGATTCGTTCAGCGCGATGCAGGCCTTGAGATCGGGCAGCGGCGCGTGCGGCAGACCGCGCATGTGCCGCCTCGTGGGTTCGTGGCACATGACGAGGGCGTCGGCTTGCGCGCCGTGAAGCAGCCCGAGGCTGACGCCGGCGTAGGACGCGTGAAAGAGCGACCCCTGGCCCTCGATCAGGTCCCAGTGATCCGGGTCGTTGTCGGGCGACAGAAATTCGACGGCGCCGGAGATGAAGTCGGCCACGACCGCGTCGATGGAGACGCCCTCGCCGGCGATGAAGATGCCGGTCTGGCCGGTGGCGCGAAAATCGGCCTTGAGGCCGCGCCGGCGCATCTCGCGTTCGAGCGCCAGCGCCGTGTACATCTTGCCGATGGAACAATCGGTGCCGACGGTGAGGAGGCGCTTGCCCGCGCGCCTGGCGCCGGTCCCGACCTCGAAATCGCGCGTCGGATGGCGCACATCGTGGAGCGCGCGGCCGAGCTTTGCCGCCGTTGCGGCTACTTCCGGAATGTCCGTGAGACGGCGATGCAGGCCGCTGGCGAGATCGAGCCCGAGTTCGAGCGCCTGCAGCAGCAGCGGAACCCAAGCAGCATCGATCACCCCGCCGCGATTGGCGACCCCGACGATCATGGTCTTGACCCCGGCCGCCGCCGCCTGCTCCAGGGTCATGTCGGGAAGCTTAAGATCGGCCTTGCAGCCCGGCAGGCGGAGTTGCCCCACGCACCATTCGGGGCGCCAGTAGGCAATGCCCTGGGCGGTCTTGGCGGCGAGCTCGTCGCGCGCGTCGCCGAGGAACAGGAGATAGGGTCGTCGAAGGTTCATGGGCCGGGCCTGGTTACGCGGCCATCTCTATCCTATCGCCGCGCGGGATTGTCGAGTCCGGGTCTTGCCCTGACGTTATAACATCTGTATAGCCTGGTCTTCAGGAAGGTGGCCCATGAAGCGTACCCTCAAAGTCCGAAAGATCGGCAATTCGTATGGTCTTATCCTGAACAAGGAGGTGCTGGACGCGCTTGGCGTCGGCGAAGGCGAAGCCTTGTTTGTCGTGCGCACGCCCGACGGGGTGCGGCTTACGCCCTACGATCCCGACTTTGCCGCCGTGATGGAATCCAACCGTGACTACATGCGCCGGCATCGCAACGCACTGCGCGAGCTGGCCAAGCGGTGAGACGCCCGCGCTGGCTGACGCGTGACATGGTGCTGGCGATCCACGACGAGGCGCTGGCCGCCTTCGGCGGCCTGGACGGCATGCGCGACGCGGGGCTTCTGGACAGCGCTCTGGCGCGGCCGATGAACTTGCACGCCTACGAGGTCAAGCGGTCGGTGTTCGAATTGGCGGCCGCGCTGTGTTGGGGTCTCGCGCGCGATCACCCGTTCCTCGATGCCAATAAGCGCACGGCGCTGCTGTCGGCGCGGGCATTCCTCTTTCTCAACGGCTACGCGTTCGAGCCGACCGAGGGGGACGAGGTCGAAATGCTGATGGGGGTCGCCGGCGGACGGATCGACGAAGCCAGGCTTGCAGCCTGGTTCGCTGAGTTTTCTGAGAAGATCGGAGGGCAGTGAACACCAGCTTCCGGTCGGGCCATGCGGTACGGCGCGCGGTAACACGCAATCGTCACCGCTGACGGTCTATCCGTTTTTCCTGGCCGTCGCTGGCCCCCAACAACAACTTGACTGCGGTCGTGACCACGTCGTTTTCGTAGGGGCTGTCCTTTGTTTCGGCAAGGCGGTTTTTTATCCAGGACGGGCCGTAGAGAGAGGCGTCGAGTGCGCACAGCCGTTCGGCGAGTTGTTTTTCGTTGCATTGATACAGTTGTGCCGCCGCGAGCCAGATTTCGATCATGGGTTTTTGCTTGGGTATGAGTCCAAGACGCGTAAGGTCACGCCTCAAGGCTTGAAAGACGACCGGTCGGAGGCGCTTTTCAACGAACAACTTGTATCGCTTATTATTCCTATTATGCTCAGCGAAGCTGTCAAGTTTAACTCCGCCCTTATGCATGTATGCTTTGCACTCGACGACGCGTATTAGGTTCTTGCCCGGTCTATAGGCCACAATATCGAGTTCCCATCGCCTCATCGTGGGCCTTTCGATTTTCAACGCTTCCTTGGCCGTCAGCGGCACCCAATAGGGGCTGCGCGTCCACCATCCTTCCCTCTGCAACAGGTTGGCGACTATCGTCTCGAATACCTGCATGCTTATTCTCCTCGAATACCGGTCCGGGTCGGCGCCCGCGATCGTGTGACGCAGACTCCGTCTATTCTACCTGAAATCCCGCGAGGGAAAGGCGGGGTCGCGCGCCCCGTCGCGTCCCCCGGCGCCCGTGGCGGCGCGATCGGGCCGCGCGAGGCGGCGCAAGTGGAACGAGAGATCGACGAGACGCTCGGCGATGACGTGGATGACGATGCCTTCCTTCTGCAGCTTGCCGGTGACGCCCATGAGGGTGGCGCCGAGCACGACGCGCCGGAAGCGCTCGAAGGTCCTGGACCAGACGATGACGTTGGCGACACCGGTCTCGTCCTCGAGCGTGGCGAAGATGACTCCCGACGCGGTTCCCGGCCGCTGGCGCACCAGCACCAGCCCCGCGACGGAGACCCGCGCGCCGTCGGGCGTGTCGGCCAGGCGCGCCGCCGGCACGTAGTTCCCGGGATCGAGGTCCCCGCGCAGAAGCGCCAACGGGTGGCGTTTCAGCGACAACCGCAGGTGCCGGTAATCCTCGGCCACGTGTTCGCCCATGGTCATGGGCGGAAGCGCCACGGCCGCCTCCGCGCCCTGGTCGTTCTCCTCGCCCATGGCGGCGAAGAGCGGCAGCGGCGCAAGCGGCAGGCCCTTCACCGTCCACAACGCCTCGCGCCGGTCGAGACCCATGGAGCGGAAGGCATCGGCGCGCGCCAGGGTCTCGAGAGCGGCGGCTTTAAGTCCGCTCCGGCGCCACAACGCCAGCGGATCGCCGAAGCCGTTGGCACGCGCGGCCACGAGGCGGGCGGCGTCCACCTCGGAGAAGCCCTTGATCTGGCGGAAGCCAAGGCGCAACGCATCCGGCTCCAGCGTGCAATCCCACTCGCTCATGTTGACATCGGGGGCGCGGACCTCGACGCCGTGGGCGATGGCATCGCGCACGATCTGCGCCGGGGCATAAAAACCCATGGGCTGGCTGTTCAAAAGCGCACAGGCGAAGACGGCCGGGTAATGCCTTTTCATCCAGGCCGAGACATAGACCAGGAGCGCGAAGCTGGCGGCGTGGCTTTCCGGGAACCCGTATTCGCCGAAGCCCTCGATCTGCTTGAAGCAGCGCTCGGCGAACTCGCGCCCGTAGCCGCGCGCGACCATGCCTTCGACCAGCTTCGCCTGGAAGGTGTGGATGGTCCCCATCTTCCGGAAGGTGGCCATGGCGCGGCGCAATTGATCCGCCTCCCCCGGTGTGAAGCCGGCGGCGACGATGGCGATGCGCATGGCCTGCTCTTGAAAGAGCGGCACGCCCAGCGTCTTGCCCAGGACCGCCTCCAGCTCGGGCGAGGGATATTCGACCGGCTCCTCGCCGCTTCGCCGGCGCAGATAGGGATGCACCATGTCGCCCTGGATCGGCCCCGGCCGCACGATCGCCACCTCGATCACGAGATCGTAGAAGCAGCGCGGGAGCAGGCGCGGCAGCATGCTCATCTGGGCCCGGCTTTCCACCTGGAAGACGCCGATGGAATCGGCCGCGCACAGCATGTCGTAGACGGCCGGATCCTCGGGCGGGACCGAGGCGAGGTCGAGGGTGCTGCCGTAATGGCGGCCGAGCAGGGCAAAGCCCTTGGCCAGGCAGGTGAGCATGCCGAGCCCCAGCACGTCGACCTTGAGGATGCCGAGCGCGTCGAGATCGTCCTTGTCCCATTCGATGACCGTCCGGTTCGCCATGGCCGCGTTTTCGATCGGCACCAGTTCGCACAAGGGTCCGCGCGATATCACAAAGCCGCCGACGTGCTGGGAGAGATGGCGCGGGGTGCCGCAAAGCTGGTTCGCCAGATCGAGGGCAAGCGCGAGGCGGCCGCTCGAGGGATCGAGGCCGAGCGCCCTCGCCTCGGCCGGCGGCACGCCCTCGCGGCTCCAGCCCCAGATCTGGCCGGCGAGCAAGCCCACGGTATCCTCGGAGAGGCCCATGGCCTTGCCGGCCTCGCGGATGGAAAGGCGCGCGCGGTATCGGATCACCATGGCGGCGAGCCCGGCGCGCTCGCGGCCGTATTTTTCATAGATGTACTGGATCACCTCCTCGCGCCGCTCATGCTCGAAATCCACGTCGATGTCGGGCGGCTCGTTGCGCGCGGCGCTGACGAAGCGCTCGAACAAAAGGTCGTGGCGGGCGGGATCGACGGCGGTGATGCCGAGGCAGAAGCACACCGCCGAATTGGCCGCCGAGCCGCGGCCCTGGGCGAGGATGCCGCGGCTCCTAGCGAAGCGCACGATGTCATGGACGGTGAGGAAATAGGGCGCGTAGCGAAGCTGGCCGATGAGCGCGAGCTCATGGCGGATCGTTGCCTCGACCGCCGGCGGCACGCCGCCGGGATAGCGGACGCGGGCACCCACCCGCGTCAGCCGCTCGAGCGCCTCTTGCGCGCTTTCGCCTTCGGCCGCCACCTCGTCCGGGTACTCGTAAGCCAGTTCGTCGAGATTGAAGGTGCAAACCCGCGCGATTTCGACCGTGCGCGCGAGCGCCTCGGGGTAACGGGCGAAGAGCCGCGCCATCTCGGCCGGCGATTTCAGGCGCCGCTCGGCGTTGGGAGAGAGGCGGTAGCCGGCCTCGTCGATGGTGCAATGGGAACGAATGCAGGCAAGCGTGTCGGCCAGCGGCCGGCGGCCGGCCTCGTGCATGCGCGCGTCGTTGACGGCGACGAGCGGGGTTCCACGCCGCCGGCCAAGATCGTCGAGCGCGGCCAGGCGCCGATCGTCGTCGCCGCGCAGGTGGTGATGGCCGGCAAGATAGGCGCGGCCCGGAAACGCCTCGGCGAGGCGGGTGAGGGCGATGGCGATGGTCTCGCAAGGGCCAATCTCCGGCGGGAGCGCGATGGCGACCTGGCCCTCGGCATGGTCGAGGACATCGTCGAGCGTCAGATGGCACTCACCCTTGGGCGCGCGCCGCTTGCCGAGGGTGAGGAGGCGCGCGAGGCGCCCATAGGCGGCGCGGCCGGTGGGATAGAGGAGCAGGCTTGGCGCATCGGCGAGATCGAGCCTTGCGCCGACGATGAATTTGACGCCGGCGGCCTTGGCCGCCTGGTGCGCGCGCACGATGCCGGCGAGGCTGTTGCGGTCGGTGAGCGCCACGGCCTCGAGGCCGAGCGCCGCCGCGGTCTCGATCAACTCATGCGGATGCGAGGCGCCGGCGAGAAAGCTGAAATTGCTCGCGACCTGCAGCTCGGCGTAGGCGGGGGGCATGGGCAGGGCTATCGCATATGCAACTTCCCCATCCTTCGAGACGGCCGCTTCGCGGCCTCCTCAGGATGAGGAATTTCGCGATGGTTATTGGACGGCCTCACCTTGAGGAGCGCCCGTTAGGGCGCGTCTCGAAGGGCGAGGCCGTCACATGCGGTAGCCCTGGGATCTTGGGCGTCAACCCCGTCAACCGAACAGCCCGTGCAGGTACCAGCGCGAGGGGGAGGGCGCATCGACTTCGCGGTAGAGCCAGTAGCGGCGCCCCTCCTCGTCCTCGAAGCGGACGTAATCGCGCGCGCGCGCCGCATCGCGCCACCATTCGCCGGCGATGCGCTCCGGCCCTTCCAGGCGCCGGGCGCGCCGGGTAAGCCCGCGCCAGGCGAACGATAGCGGGGCGTCCGATGTCTCCTCCACCGTCACCGGCTCGGGCCGGGCGAGGAGCCGCAGGGGGCGCGGCGGCAAGGCCGGCCAGGACGCGACCGCGCGGGAGGTAGGCAAATCTTCCGCCGCCGGCACGGTCATGACGGCGCGTTCGGGCCAGTGGCTCGCGCGCGGCGCCGGGCGGACGAGGGCGGCGAAGCCGAGGCGGTTGCCGAGCCGGTCGATGAGCGCGGAAAGATCGCCGGCCGCGCCGGGGGCGTTTCTTTCCATGGGTCCGGTTGCTAGGACTTCTTGCCGGGCGGGCGCGGGCTCGACGCGCGGGGCCGTCAGCACCATGATCTCGACGCCGAAGCCGGGATCGAGGCGCTCGAGGCGCTGGGCGAAGAGGCGTGAGATCGCCGCCACGTCGCGGCTAGGCCGGCTCGTGCCGACGGAAGCGCGCTCCACGGCGCCATCGACCCGGTAGAGCGCGAGCTCGACCCGCCTCGCGCCCTGCCCCGCCGCCTCGAGATCCTGGCACAGTTCACGGAGCAGCCGGCCGAGACCGGCGGCGATGCCATCGGCATGCGCGATCGGCTCGGGGCAGAGCAGCCGCGCCTGATGCGCGGCCGGGGCCAGGCGCGGCGCGATCGGCTCGGCCGCGCGGCCCAGCGCCCGGTCGAGTTGCAGGCCCGGTTGCGGACCGAAGCGGCGCCTGAGCGCGGCGCGGGCGAGCTGATCGAGATCGCCCACCAGGCGCAGGCCGAGGCGGTCGAGCTCGCGCACCATGGCCGGCGCCAGACGCAACGCCGCCGCCGGCAGCTTCATCAAGGCCCGGCCCTCTCCTCCCGGCGCCACGACGGCGCCATCGCCGCCGGCAAAGCGCGCCACCGCCCAGGCGGCGCCGGCGGTGTCGGCGATCCCGGCGCGCGCGCCATAGCCGAAGGCGCCGAGACGGCGCACCAGATCGCCGATGAGCGCTTCCTCGCCGCCGAAGAGATGCGCGCAGCCGGCGATGTCGAGCCACAGGCCGGCGCCGTTGCCGGCATCGTCGGTTTCGATCGCGACCCAGGGCGTATAGCGCTGGCACCAATCGGCGAGCCGGGCGAGCGCCTCGGCGTCGCCGCGCGCGTCGGCGGGGCGCACGTCGAGACCGGGGACGAGGGCGCGGGCATTGGCGAGCGAGTGGCCGGGCGCGATGCCGGCCGCCGCGGCCAGCGCATCGGCGGCGACGACCGACCGGACAAGCTCGGCGCGCGCGGCGGTGACGAGCGGGCGCGGCCGGGAGGGAAGCGGCGCAGGCCCCCCGTCCCCGCCCGCCTCACGCCGCCGACGCTGCCGGTCCGTCGCGAAGCACGGCAACCACAGCGAGACTGCCCGCATCCGACCACTCCATGAGCCAGCCGCCCGGCCGGCCGCCGCGGCATGCGCGCAACTGCACGCGCCAGCGCGACGGTCCGGGTAGAACGTCGAGGGAACCCGCACCGCTCGGCGCCGAAGACACCTGCCAGCGCGTGACCGCCGTGGTGGAAGTGCCATGGCGGCGCAGCAGCAGGCCCACCGTGCCCCCGGCCTCGGCCGCGAGCTGCAGCCGGCGGCTTGCCGTCGCATCGAGGCTGTCCACCTCGCCCAGCACGGCGGCAAGGTCGCGGCAGCGCAAGGCCTCCTCCATCGCCCATAACCGGTCGGCCGGGCGGGGGATCGTCGCCAGGATTATTCGCTCCGGATCGAGACCGAAGGCCCGCAGGCCGTGAGCATAGGGCGGCGCGCCATCCTCCGGCCGGCACCACAACACCGGCTTGCCGGCCGGCAGGCAGGAGAGCAGGGCGGCGCAGAAGCCGTCGGCAGCGCCGTCATCCGCTTCGCCTGCGACCTCGTGCAGGCAGCCGAGCGCCAGCCCTCCGCCCAAGGCCGCATCGACCGCGGAGAGGCCGAGGGGAAGGCGCCTGATTCCGGCTTCCATGCCGCGGAGACGGCGGCGGAGCTCCATCAGGCGGCCTTCCGCCTCGGGGGGGATTGTCGAGCCATCCATGGTTTCATTCTCCCTCATGTTCGTGTTTTGTTCTATACAAAACCGAACCCTAAGTCAAGCCCCCCAGCGAAAAAACCGAATCCAGTCAATCCACCCCATGTCCAGCGGGGAATGCCGCTTGGCGGGGGTGGCAGGCGAAACGGGATGATCGAACCATATCGGATCGCGGCCCGGAAAATTCCAGGGCAATTCCTTCCGGCAAGACGGATCGCGTTTGCCCAACCTTCCGCCAATCGTTAACCTTGGCTTCAAGCCGGTCGAAAGGGGCCTTGATGACCAAGCGGGCGCGGGCGGCGGCGGCAAGACGCCTACAAGTGTAGAATTGACAGTGCACGAAATTGAATCCTTGCGTCGGATGCCGCTGCGCGCAAGAAGCTGCGGTGTCCATGGGGGACGAGGTGGAGCGGCGAATGGTTCAACATGCCGTCACGGTAGATATGTCGTGATTCCTATTTAATGCACTGTCACCGAAATTCCCGAAATTCCTGTCACCGAAATTCACCGAAATTTCAAGTGCACTCCACTCCGACCAACCGATTCATTCGACTCACAAAGTCCCCGGACGGACACTAATGCGTTGGCACTTCTCCAAAATCGCTTCTGATCGGGAAGAAACGATCATTATTGATGATTATTTTCCCCTTACTCGTGAAGTGAATTCCTTCATAAATATTGCCGCCGAACAGTAGATAGCCTGGCGTAGTCCCACCCAACTTCAACAGAAGACATGGATTTGTATTCTGATTACCATAGTTCCACTCGGCATTGAATCGAGCATTATCACCAATCCGCCGGTGAATTTCATACGACTGAAACACCACTTCATCAATTCCCTCGGACAAGAGATGCATCGTGCGAACGCTAAAATCCGGATAGCGAATGACCAAGACAATGTCTGTGATCGCACCGCGGGCCTGTCGGTGTGCTCTATGCTTTGCGACCTCTTCTTTGGTTAGTCGCTTCTCTGACGCAGGGAACGAGTACTTTTCGTTGATGATTGTATAGCAGCCTTTTTCATGATCGTGATCAAAGCCATTCGTATGGCAACCAGAGTATTGAGGCCTCACCTCTCCGGTCAAATAGTAATAAACGCAAGGATTTGATCGAGGCCCGCCACCAGTATTCCAGATTTGCCAGAAGCTATCAAACACCCCCAACCGAGCTTCTATTTCATCGTGTGAAAAAACGATCTCCCGGATGGGGCGTTGCACGTTGTGGGGAAGAAATTTTGTATGACCATCTGCATACTTCACGCAAAAGCCGACGTAGAGTACTTCCCCGCGTGGTTCGTTCACGAGCGTCACCTACATCCTCCCTCCGACTACTGGTGGAACGCTATCGCAATAGTGGGTAAAGTGCAATATGCCTCGCAAAAGAGGTAACGTCAGGTGGATTACGGGATTACGCGGGATTACGGTGCGGGATTACGGTGGGGATTACGGTGGGATTACGGTGACAGGATTACGGGATTACGGGATTACGGTGACAGTGCATTCAATTGGCGCCCCGCGCCTAGCATCGAACATGGCCCGCTTCACCCTGCTCGTCATTTCCCCGTGCCGCGCCATTCAAGGGTCGAGCAAAATGCAAGACCTGACCCCAATCGTTTTGTGAATCTGGTATGCCCTTTCCATCCAGGCCGAGGCGCGCCAAAGAGGGGGTTCCCATGCACACAGACGTGAACGGCGTCCGGCTGTTCTACCGGATCGACGGGTCCGGGGACCTTCCCTGGCTCGTGCTCGGCAACTCGCTCATGACGACCCATCGCCTGTGGGATCGGCAGATGGCCACACTCACGCGCCGGTATCGCGTGCTGCGCCATGACACCCGCGGGCATGGCGACAGCGCGAGCCCGCCACCGCCCTACCGCATGGACGATCTGGTCGCCGACCTGGCGGGCATCATGGACAAGGCCGGCATCGGCCGGGCGACGGTCATGGGCCTCTCCCTGGGCGGGATGACCGCGATGGGCATGACGCTGGCGCATCCGGAGAGGGTCGAGCGCCTGGTCGTCTGCGACGCCCGCGCGGACACACCGCCCGATGGACGCGCCGTTTGGGACGAGCGGATCGCCGCCGTGCGCAAGAACGGCACCGCCCCGCTGATCGAGCCGACGCTCGCCCGCTGGTTCCGCCCGCATGTCCTGGCCGCGGGCGGCGAGCGCCTCGATACGCTCCGCGCGCTCATGGCGACGACCACCGCGGCGGGGTTCGAGGGCTGCGCCGAGGCCATCAAGTTCCTGGACTATTTACCCAGGCTCGGCCGGATCGAGGCGCCGACCCGATTCGTCGTGGGCGAGCATGACCAAGGCGCGCCGGTCGCCGTGATGAAGACCATGCACGAAGCCGTCCCCGGCTCCACCTTCGCCATCGTGCCCGAGGCCGGGCATATCGCCAATGTCGAGAACCCCGACGGGTTCATGGCCGCCATCGCCGCTTTCCTGAGGGTGTGAGCGCCGCCCGCCGGAATTCCTACCGGCTCTCGAAGCCGGGCTTCTTCTTCGCCAGGAACGCCTCGATGCCGCGGCGGTAATCGCCCGAGTCGGCCAAGGCGAAGCTCTCGTCCATCTCGGCCTCGCTCCACGGCTTCGGGTCGAGGGCGCGGCGTATCAGCCGCTTGTGCGCACGCGCCGCCAATGGTGCGCCGTCGGCGATGCACCGCGCGGTGGCGGCGATTTCGCCCTCAAGGGCCTCGTCCGCCACCACGCGGCTCACCAATCCCTTTTGCATGGCCTCGCCGGCATCGAACACCCGGCCCTCGAGCAGTATCTCCAGCGCCACCGCGTGCCCGGCCAGCTCGACGAGATAGGCGATCTCGGGGTAGGGCATGGCGAAGCCCAGGCGTTGTATCGGCGCGCCGAAGGTACTCGACGAAGCCGCGATCCTGATGTCGCAGAGGATCGCGATCTGCAACCCGGCGCCGACGCAAGCGCCCCGAATGGCGGCGACAATCGGCATCGGGCAGTCGCGAATCGCGCCGAGCGCGAGGTTCACGACCGCGCCATAGGCCTTGGCCTCCGCGGCCGTGCGCCGGTGGATCGCGAACTCGGCGATGTCCGCGCCGGCGGCAAACGCGCCTCCGGCGCCGGTCAGGACGACGCAGCGGACGGCGCCGTCGGCCGAGACCGACAGCATGGCCGCCGCCAGCGCCCGCCACATGTCGAGGTCGAGGGCGTTGCGCTTGTCGGGCCGGTTCAGCGTCAGCGTCGCGACGTCGCCGGCAAGGTCGATGAGGATGGAATCGCCCATGGTCAGGCGAGCCTATCAGCCGCGAGGCGATGGGCGGAAGGCCCCGCCGTTGTTCGACCACGGGATGATTGAAATCGCCGCCGGATTGGCGTTATCATTCTCGGGCACCAAGGGATGGCGCGTCCGAAATCCGGGGGGACGGGGCGCATGTTGAACGAAGAGCAACTGGATCGGTTCTGGACCGACGGCTATCTGGTCGTCGAAAACGGCGTCCTCGAAAACCAGCTCGCCGCCCTCAACCGGCAGCTCGAAGCATGGATCGAGGAAAGCCGCCGGCAGATTTCGAATTTCGGCGAGACCATCGACGGCAAGGCCCGCTTCGATCTCGAGCCCGGCCACACGCCAGAGCGGCCGCGGCTCAGGCGCGTCGCCAATCCCGCCGATATTTCCGAGACTTACCGGGACGCGTTGTGGACGGCCCCGCTCGTGGATATGGTGGTCGACCTCATCGGGGCCAACGTCAAATTCCATCACTGCAAGCTGAACATGAAGCTGCCGGGCATGGAAACGTCGGTGGGCTACCATCAGGACCACCCTTACGACCCCCATACCAACGACGACGTCATCGTCGCCCTGGCCATGTTGACGGACATGACGCGCGAGAACGGCTGCCTGATGGTGGTGCCGGGCTCGCACCGCGAGCGCTACAGCCTGTTCCAGAACGACAAGTATGTCGGCGAGATTTCCCCCGCCGAGGTCGGACGGCTGGAGCGGCGCGCCGTTCCGCTGACGGGCAAGGCGGGGTCGGTGATCCTGCAACACACCTGGATGGTACACGGATCGGGGACGAACCAGACCGACCGACCGCGCAACCTTCTCATCTGCGACTACACCGCCGCCGACGCGTTCCCCCTGACCCCGCCGGCGGTGCCGAGTTCCCTCACCGGCTCGATGGTGCACGGCCAGCCGACGCGCTTTGCCCGCCTCAAGGCCGGCATCCTCGAACTGCCGGCGCCTTACCGGCAGGATTCGTTCTTCGACCTGCAGGGCGCCAAGAAGCAGGCCGCGGCGGAATAGGGGACGCCACAATCATTTGACTCCCTAGCCCTCGCTCCATAGCCTGTCCGCGAAGAAGAACAAGGTTGCCTGAGCGCCACGGGAGACGATGACCATCGCGGACCGTCAATACGTCGAATTCATCGAGGTCCAGAAGAGCTATGACGGCGAGATTCTCGTCGTCAAGAACCTGAATCTGTCCATGCGGCAGGGCGAATTCCTGACCCTTCTGGGGCCATCCGGCTCGGGCAAGACCACGACCCTGATGATGCTGGCCGGGTTCGAGGCGCCGACTCACGGCGACATCATTCTCGATGGCCGGTCGATCAGCAACGTACCGCCGCACAAACGCGACATCGGCATGGTGTTCCAGAACTATGCCCTGTTCCCGCACATGACGGTGGAGGAGAACCTGGCCTTCCCGCTCGAAGTGCGCCGCATGCCGAAAAGCGAGATCGAGGAGAAGGTCCGGCGCGCGCTCGCCATGGTGCGGTTGAACGAGTACGGCAAGCGGCGCCCCGGGCAACTCTCGGGCGGCCAGCAGCAGCGGGTGGCGCTGGCCCGCGCGCTCGTCTTCGAGCCGAAGCTGGTGCTGATGGATGAACCGCTGGGCGCGCTCGACAAGCAATTGCGCGAGCACATGCAGCTCGAAGTGAAGCATATCCACCAGAGTCTGGGGGTCACGGTCGTCTACGTGACGCACGACCAGAGCGAGGCTCTGACCATGTCGGACCGCATCGCGGTCTTCAACGACGGCGCCATTCAGCAATTGGCGACCCCGAACGAGCTTTACGAGCGGCCGGAAAACTCTTTCGTCGCCCAGTTCATCGGCGAGAACAACCGGCTGCCGGGCAAGGTCGTATTGGTGAACGGCGCCGGCTGCACGGTCGAGGTCACCGGCGGCGGCGTGGTTGAGGCGCTGACGGTCAACGTCATCGGCGTCGGCGCCCAGACCACGTTGTCGCTGCGCCCCGAACGGGTCAGGATCAATCCGCCGAACGGGGCCTGCGCGAACGTGTTCCCGGCCCGCGTCGAGGAACTGATCTATCTCGGCGACCACATCCGGGCCCGGGTCTCGGCCTGCGGACAGCGGGATTTCGTGATCAAAGTACCGAACGCGGAGGGCGGCGTCGGTTTGACGCCCGGCGCCGACATCGCCATCGGCTGGAAGCGTGAAGACTGCCGGGCGCTCGACCCATCTTGAGGAGCGCCCGGCGCGGCGTCGTTCGCCTATCGAGGAACGAAGCCTAGGGACCATGCGTGCAACCGCCGGCAACGCCGGCACAGACGAAGGGAGAACGACACCGATGAAAGCAATACCGGCCCTTACCGGCCTTCTCATGGCGGGCACTGCCGCCATGGCTTTGACCGTCGCCATGCCGGCGACGGCACAGGAAGCATTGACCATCGTCTCGTGGGGCGGCGCCTATCAGGACAGCCAACGCGAAGCCTATTACAAGCCGTTCGCCAAGGAAACGGGCGTCGTCATCACCGAGGAAGAGTACGACGGCGAGCTGGCCAAGGTGAAGGCCATGGTCGACACCAACTCGGTCACCTGGGACGTGATCGACGTCGACACCAACCACGCCATGAGCGGCTGCGACGAGGGCATCCTCGAGCCCATCGACTACGCCAAGGTCGGCCAGCCGAGGGAGAAGTTCGTGCAAGGCGCGGCGCTCGATTGCGCCGTCGGCACCATCGTGTACTCCACCATCTACGCCTACGACGCCGACAAGCTGAAGGACGGCCCGACGACTATCGCCGATCTGTTCGACACGGCGAAATTCCCGGGCAAGCGCGGCCTCTTGAAGAAGCCGTTCGGCAATCTGGAGTGGGCTCTCATCGCCGACGGCGTGGCGGACGCCGAGGTCTACAATTTGCTGCGCACGCCCGAAGGCGTGGACCGCGCCTTCGCCAAGCTGGATACCATCAAGAAGGACGTGGTGTGGTGGGAGGCCGGCGCCCAGCCGCCGCAGCTTCTCGCCGACGGCGAGGTGGTAATGACCTCGGCGTGGAACGGGCGCATCTTCAAGGCGATCAAGGAAGAGGGCAAGAACTTCAAGATCGTCTGGGACCGCCAGCAGCCCGACTTCGATTTTTGGGTCATCCCCAAGGGCGCGCCGAAGATGGACCTGAGCTACAAGTTCATCGCCTATGCCAGCGACCCCAAGGTCATGGCCAACCAGTCGAAGTACATCTCCTACGGCCCGACGGTTGTGGACGCGATTCCGCACATCGAGCCGGCGACACTGGAGCATCTACCGACCAACCCGGAGAATCTGAAGACCGCGTTGCCGATCGATGCTCAGTACTGGGCCGACAACAACGACGAGTTGCTGAAGCGGTTCAACGCCTGGCTGGCGCAGTAAGCTCGTAGATGCCGCGGGCGGGAGGGGTCGAGCGCCCCTCCCGTCCCGCAACCCAGGCCATGGTCAGCCTCGCCACCGATATCGTCCGCACCGCCGACGGCGTGCCGCTCAAGGTGACGCTTCGGCGCGTCGATCGGGCGCGCAAGCTGAAGGCGGTGGCGTTGGTGGTGCCGTTGTTCCTGTTCATTTTGTTGAGCTTCGCCATCCCCATCGGCGTCATGCTGTTCCGAGCGGTGGACAACCCGGAGATCGCAGGCGCCCTGCCGAACACCGTGGCCGAGCTCGCCCGCTGGAACGGCGACGAGCTGCCGGACGAGGCGACCTACGCGGCGCTGGCGGGCGAGCTCCAGGCGGCGCACAAGAGCAAGACCCTGGGTCTCATCGGCAAGCGGCTCAATTACGAACTGCCGGGCGTTCGCAGCAAGATCATGGCGATCGGACGCGCCGTCACCAAGATCGAGGCCGGTCCCTACAAGGACGCCGTCATCGGCATCGACCCGATGCTGGGCGAGCGGAGGCTGTGGACGGTCATCAAGAGCGCCGGCGAGCCGTACACCATCTTCTATCTGCTCTCGGCTCTCGATTTCGAGCGCACCCAGGACGGCGACATCGTCAATGTCTCGGCGGACCGGGCGATTTTCCGCGACGTGTTCTTGCGCACGATGGGCATCAGTATGACGGTGACGCTCGCCACCCTCGTGCTGGGATTCCCGGTTGCCTACCTGCTGGCCTCGCTGCCGGCGCGCACCAGCAATCTGTTGATGATCCTGGTGCTGTTGCCGTTCTGGACCTCGCTCCTGGTACGCACCACCGCATGGGTGGTGCTGCTGCAAACCGAAGGCGTGGTCAACGACGCGCTCATGTTGCTCGGCTTCGTCGATGAGCGGCTGCAACTCATCTTCAGCCGTTTCGGCACCATCGTGGCGATGACGCATATCCAATTGCCGTTCACGCTGTTGCCGATCTACAGCGTCATGAAAACGATCTCGCCCACCCACGTGCGCGCCGCCCGCTCGCTGGGCGCCGGGCCGTTCGTCGCCTTCTGGCGCATCTATTTCCCGCAGACCGTGCCCGGCATCGCCGCGGGGTGCCTCCTCACCTTCATCCTCTCGCTCGGCTACTACATCACGCCGGCCCTGGTCGGCGGGCCGACCGACCAGATGGTGAGTTCGTTCGTGGCGATCTACACCAACATGGAGTTGAACTGGGGCATGGCCTCGGCGCTCGGCGCCATCCTGCTGGCCGCCACGCTGGTGCTGTACCTGCTCTACAATCGTCTCATCGGCATCGACAAGTTGAAACTCGGCTGACCAACGCCATGGCCGTCGCCCCTTACGCCTCGCCCGTCGAACGCGCCTGGTACTACGTCTTTCGGGCGATTTGCGCGCTGGTGCTGCTGTTCCTGATCGCGCCCATTCTGGTGATCATGCCGCTGTCGTTCAACGCCGAGCCCTGGTTCACCTATCCGATGCCGGGATGGTCCTGGCGCTGGTACGAGGACTTCTTCAGCAGCGACCGCTGGCAGATCGCGTTGCAGAACTCGATCGTTATCGCGGTATCGACCACGATCTTGGCCAGCTTCCTCGGCGTCCTCGCGGCGCTCGGCCTGTCGCGATCGCACTTCCCCTGGCGCGCGCTGGTCATGGGGCTGCTGATCTCGCCCATGATCGTGCCGGTGGTGATCACCGCGGTGGGCATGTATTTCTTCTATGCGACGATCGGGCTGACTGGCAGCTATCTCGGCTTAATCCTCGCGCACACGGCGCTGGCCACGCCCTTCGTGGTGATCACCGTGACCGCGACCTTGACCGGATTCGACTACAACCTGGCGCGGGCCGGGGCGGGCCTGGGGGCGGCTCCGGCGCGGGTGTTCTTCAGGGTGATTCTGCCGCTCATCCTGCCGGGGGTAATTTCCGGCGCCCTCTTCGCCTTCGCCACCTCCTGGGACGATGTGGTCACCGTGCTGTTCATTGGCAGCGCCGAGCAGCGCACGCTTCCCCGTCAGATGTTCAGCGGCATCCGCGAGCAGATCAGCCCCACCATCACCGCCGCCGCGACGTTGCTGATTCTGTTCGCGGTCTTCCTGCTGGCCACGGTCGAGCTGCTGCGCCGGCGCTCGGAGCGCCTGCGCGGCGTGCGGGTCTGAGAGGCACCTTTGTACCGGGACAAGAGCCTCATCCCCAGCGAGGCCGTGCGGCTGACCGTTCTCGGCATCCTCGCCCAGGAGGGACCGCGCCCCTATGGCGAGCTTGCCGGCGCGGCGCGCCATTTCGGCCAGCGCGTCGTCGGCCCATCGCTCGATCTTCTCGGCCCCTCGATCGAGCTCTTACGGGTCGAGGGTCTCATCGAGGCCGTGCCCGGCGCGGACGAAGACCGGGTCCGCATCGCCGAGGCGGGCGCCGCCGAGCTACGCCGCCTGCTGACAGCACCTCTCGGCGGCCCCATGGGCGGCATCAACCGGCTCATCGTCGCCCTCAAAATGCGCTTCCTGCATTTGCTCTCGCCGGACGAGCGGCGCCAGCAGGTCGAACTGTTGACGGATTTATGCCGGGAGGAGCTGGTGCGCGTGGCCGATCTGCGCCGCCACCACGACGGCGAGACCGGCTATCTGACCGAATGGCTGGATCACGACCTCGCCGAAATCGACACCCGCCTCGCCTGGCTGAAGGACTTCGCGGCGCGACTGTAGCCCTCACTTTTGAGGACGCCGGCTGGGGCCTCGTCCTTCGACAAGCTCAGGACGAGGGATACCTAAGAATCCTCATGCTGAGCCTGTCGAAGCATGAGCCTGTCGATAAGACCGTCAATACAGGTGCTGGCCGCCGGTAACGAAGATCTCGGTGCCGGTGACGTAGCCGAAATCGGCGCCGCATAGCTGAAAGACAGCGGCCGCGACCTCCTCGGGCCGGCCCAAGCGGTGCATGGGGATGCGCGGGATGAGCGCGTCGTATTCCGGGCCGATCATCGCCGTCTCGATCTCGCCGGGCGCCACCGCGTTCACGCGCACGCCCAGAGCGGCGAATTCGACCGCCAATTCGCGCGTCAACGCCGACAGCGCCGCTTTCGACGTCGAGTAGGCCGAGCTCGCGAAGGGGTGAATCGCGTGCCCGGCGATCGACGTGATGTTGACGATCGAACCTTGGCCGCGGTGCAAGACTTGCGCGAAGCCCCGCGCGAGTGCCAGCGGCGCGAACACGTTGAGCTCGAAGACCTCGCGCCACCCTTCGACGTCGCCATTGAGGCACCCGAGGCGCTCCTTGAAGGCGGTCTTGGGGGAGTGCGCGGCGTTGTTCACCAAGGCATGGAGCGGGCCCGCGCCCAAAATCGCCAAGGACTCGGCGATGAAGCGGTCGAGCTCGGCGGCAACGGAGAGATCCGCCGTCAGGTGATGCGACCAATTGGGGTCGCGCTTGCATTCCTCGGGCACGGCCTCGCGGCTGCAAGTCACGATCCGCCACCCCGCCTCGCTGAACCGCTTGACCGTGGCGTGACCGATGCCCCGCGAGGCGCCGGTCAGGATGACGGTCTTGCGCTCGCCGTCCACCTATGTCACCGACATCACCTTGAAGGTGCGCGTCCGGCCGTCATGCTCGGTGATCGACACGTATTCGCCGGGCTTGAATGCATGCGACTCGAATCGATAACCCGGTTCGTCTTCTCCCGCCCCGGCGATGTCGTAGTGAAACGCCCAACCGCCCGACTTGGTGCGAACGACATGACCGAACTCGTCATCCTCCGCGCCCCAGAACCGGCGGACGGAGCAGAACTGTCGGTGCTTTTTCCATTCGGCGGCGTCGATATGGCCGGCCGCGTCGAGGGGGGCCTTCAACTCGTAACCGTGGCGGGCGCTGCCTTCCGGAAACTCCTTGTCGCGCGCGAGTTCGAGGCGGATCGAGGCCAAGGTCATATCGTTCTCCCTTCAATGCGCCATCAAGACCGGTATCCGACAATGGGCGAGAACCTCGCGCGTGGCGCCGCCCAGGATCATCTCGCGCAGGCGGCTGTGCCCATAGGCGCCCATGACCAGAAGGTCGGCCCGCCGCTGGGTCAACTGCTCCAGCAGCGCCTTGCCGACATGTCCATGAGAGACGGCGAAGGCCTCGTGCCGGGCTTGAATGCCGTGGCGGGCCAGGGACGGCAGCAGCTGCGCCGCCGGCACCTTCACGTCCGCGCCGTCACCGGTGAGAATCGTGACCTCTTTGGCGCGCGCCAGCAGCGGCAAGGCGGCGCCGACGACCCGGCTGCTCTGGGCGCTGCCGTTCCAGGCGACGACGATGCGCTCGCCGAGCGATTCCGGCGCCTTGGCCGGCACGACAAGCACGGGCCGCCCGGTGTCGAAAAGCGCGGCGTCGAGGGTCGCCGCCATCGGTCCCTCGTTCTCGCCATTGGGCCGGTTCATCACGATGAGATCGGCGACCCGGCCCCGGCTCGTCAGGACATCGGGTTCCCGCCCGGTGACTTCGTGCCAGGCGGTGGAGAGGCCGCTCGCGGCCACGACCTTGTCGAAAACCTCGCGCGCCTTGGCGGCGCGCGCCGCCACCGAGCGGGTCATGGCCTCCATCATCTGCTCGACCATGGCGCCGGTCATGGCCTCGCCGACGACCGGGACCATGGTCTCGGGATCGGCGCGAACGTGCAGCACGTCGATGTGACCCGAGAAACCGCGCGCAACCATCATGGCCGCCCGCAGCGCGGCGTCGCTGCCCGCGCCGCCGTCATCCAGCACGAGAATCGTCTTGGCTGACATCATCGATCGAACTCCTTCCTTGCCCTCGCGTCGATACTAACCCGACAATCGCTCGCATGTACGTTGATTTGAATCAAGCGCCTTGGCAACGGCCGGCCCCTTGTTCACGCGATCACCGAGCGCTTCTCGGCCACGCCCGCCGGGTCTTGATGGATGATGATCTCGGCCCCCGGATAGGCCGCCTCCAACGCCGCTTCGACCCCGTCGGAAACGCGGTGGGCCTCGGTCAGGGACATGGCGCCGTCCATCTCGATGTGTAGCTGAATGAAGGTATGGCGGCCCGCCTCCCGCGTCTTGAGGTCGTGCAGCGCCCGCACCTCGGAGTTGGACAGGACAATGGTCCTGATTTGCCGGCGCTGATCCTCCGACAATTCCCGGTCCATCAGCATATCATAAGAGCCGCGCGCGATCCGCCAGGCCGTGAAGAGGATGTAGAGGGCGATGGCGCCGCCGATGGCCGGGTCGGCGTAGCGCCAGCCGAATTCGCCCGCGAGCACGAGGGCGGCCAGCACACCCCCATTGGTCAGCACGTCGCCCACGTAGTGCATGGAATCGGCGCGGATCGCGACCGAGCGGGTGCGGCGGATGACGTAGCGCTGAAAGCCCACCAGCACGACCGTGAGTACGATCGAAGCCACGACGACGGCAATGCCAAATGTGCTGTTGGCCACGTCTTGAGGATTGAATAGGCGGTGGCCGATCTCGAACGTCAGGAAGACGGCCGAGCCCGTGATGAATGCCGCTTGCGCCAGTCCGGCCAGCGGTTCGGCCTTGCCGTGCCCGAAACGGTGCTCGCGGTCGGCCGGCATCAACGCATGGCGCACGGCCAGGAGATTGACCAGCGACGCCGCCACGTCGAGAAGCGAATCGAGCAGGGTCGACAGGATGCTGACCGAATCGGTCAGTACATAGGCGCCGAGCTTGCCGCAGACGAGCACCGTGGCAACGCCGACGGAGGCATAGGAGACCGCCCGCATCAGCCATTCCGCCGAAGCCGCTTGCCCGCCCGGAGCGTCGGAGGGCCTCGCCGTTTCGATTGTGCTCTTCGCCATCGCCGGCCTCACGGAAACAGGCGCTCGGTGACCCAGGCGCCATTACGGCGATGATAGACCAAGCGGTCATGCAGGCGAAACGGTCTATCTTCCCAAAACTCGATGGCGGCCGGCGCGATGCGGAACCCGGACCAGTAGGGGGGCCGCTTGACCGCGCCAAGGCCGAACTCGATCGTGTACTCGCCGATCCTCTTTTCGAGCTCGAAACGGCTGGATAGCGGGCGCGATTGCGCCGAGGCCCAGGCCCCGATCTGGCTCGAACGCGGCCGCGAGGCGAAATAGGCGTCCGCCTCCTCGGCCGAGACCGGTTCGGCATCCCCTTCGATCCGCACCTGGCGCCGGATCGATTTCCAATGGATGCAGAGCGCCACATGGGAGCTGGCCAGGATCTCCCGGCCCTTCCGGCTCTCGTAATTGGTGTAGAACGTGAATCCGTCGGCGTCGAACCCCCGCAGCAGCACCATGCGCGCCGAAGGCCGGCCGTCCGGCCCGACGGTCGCCAGGGTCATGGCTTCGGGGTCCGACGGCTCCTTGGCGCGGGCCTCGTCATACCAGGACCGAAATAATGCAATGGGATCGGCAGGATCTTCGCGGGACATGGTTACCAATGGGCCAGCCTTCGTGATAGCGGGAGTATTAACATGGGATGTCGCGGAGCGTATCGCCCCTGTTACCCTTGGCGGCCGAATTGGGCTATCGTCTCCTCATGGGTACGGCATTGGCGGCACGTAGAAGCATCTTGTCGATCGCGGCCTGGGCCATGATCCTCGCCACCGGCGCCTGCGCGACGGCGGACGGCCCCAAGCAGCAGGTGGCGGCCATCATCGGCGGGGTCGGCGGGGCGGTTATCGGCTCGCAAATCGGCAGCGGGACCGGCCAGTTGGTGGCGATCGCGGCGGGCGCCCTTATCGGCGCCTATGTCGGCAGCGAGATCGGCGCCTCGCTCGACCGCACCGACCGCGACATGGCCGAGCGGTCGGCCCAGGACGCGCTCGAGTATAACCCGGACGGCCGCGCGTCGGGCTGGGACAATCCCAATACCGGGCACGCCGGCTCGACGACGCCGACGACCACCTACGAGGACGCCGGCGCCTATTGCCGTGAATACGAGACGGCCGTGGTGATCGACGGCCGAAGCGAGACGGCGGTCGGCACGGCCTGCCGGCAATCCGATGGCACATGGCGAATCGCCGGTTAGTACAACGATTCCATGAAACCGCTCACATGCCCCCAAGCAAGGACTTACCACAGAGGCGCAGAGACACAGAGGCAGAACCACGGCATCTCTGTGCCTCTATGCCTCTGTGCCTCTGTGGTTCCGGCGGTGGGTTTGAGCATATGATTCGATTCTCGGAAACGATGTACTAGGACGCAGTATCGCAAATGTACGCCACGCAAACCGCCCTTCGAGACGCTCCCCCTCGGCAAGCTCGGGGTCGCTCCTCGGGACGAGGATTTGTTTTTCTAATCAACGACCTCATCCCGAGGAGGCCGCGAAGCGGCCGTCTCGAAGGATGATGTCATGCGGCGAGTCACCCAATCCTGAAACCGCGTACTAGCGACCCCTCGTCTTCGGTGACACGATGAAAGACCCCTATTCCGTCCTTCAGGTTCCTCGGACCGCCACGCCGGACGAGATCAAGAAGGCCTACCGCAAACTCGCCAAGAAGCTGCATCCCGACCTCAATCCCGGCAATGCCAGGATCGAATCGCAGTTCAAGGAGACGACCGCGGCCTATGACATGCTCTCGGATCCCGACAAGCGCCGGCGTTACGACCAAGGCGAGATCGACGCCAGCGGCGCCGAACGCATGGGGCAAGGATTTCAGCGGCGCGGCGGCGGCAGGCAGAACGCCGATTTCGAGTTCGGCGGCGCCACCTCGGCGGAGGAGTTTCTCGACGAGCTGTTCGGCGGGCGGCGATCGAAACGCAAGGTTCGCGTGCCGGGCGCCGACGTAACCTACACGCTCGCCATCGGCTTCACGGATGCCGCCCTTGGCGCCAGGAAGCGCGTGACATTGGCCGACGGCAAGGCCCTCGACGTCGCTATCCCCGCCGGCGCCGAGCACGGCCACACCCTCAGACTGAAGGGCCAGGGCCTGCCGGGTGTCGGCGGCGCCGGGCCGGGCGACGCTCTCGTCACGCTGACGGTCGAGCCGCACCCCTTTTTCACGCGCAAAGGCGTCGACATTCACCTCGACCTGCCGATCAGCCTGCCCGAGGCCGTGCTGGGCGCCACGCTCACCGTGCCTACACTCGAGGGCAAGGTGGCCCTGAAGATTCCCCCCCACTCGAATACTGGGTCGATCCTGCGATTGAAGGGCAAGGGCATCGCCGGCCGTGACGGCGCCGGCAGCCTGCACGTCAAGCTCGTGGTCGTGCTGCCGGATCGAACCGACGCCGAGCTCGAGGAATTCCTGCGCGGCTGGGCGCCCTCGCACGGCTACGATCCGCGCCGGAAGAGCGGGCTCGACGGATGACGGTAGCGGAGTCCCCTCGCGAGACGGCCCGTTTCGCCGATACGGCGGCCTTCGTGATCTCCTATCCCAAGTGCGGGCGCACCTGGCTGCGCACAATGGTTGGACACTATTTGCTGCGAGGTCGGCCCGGCGACCCCTTGGAGATTTTCGAGATCTGCCGTGCCAGTCCCGCTCTCCCAACGCTGGATTTCAGCAGCGACGACCGCCCGCAACACAGGCATTTCAGCAAGATCGGGACAGACAAGTCGATCTATCGCGACAAGGTCGTGGTCTTCCTGGCGCGGGATCCGCGCGATGTCATCGTATCGCACTACTTTCAGTTCACGAAGCGGGGGGGGCGGAAGAGGGCGGAAAAGGACGAATTCGCGGGCGGTCTGTCCGATTTCATACGTTACCCCCGCGGCGGCGTCCCGAACATCGTGGCGTTCTACAATGCCTGGGCGCGGGCTCGGCAGGCGCCTCGCCGGTTTCATTTGATGACATACGAGGCCCTCCACCGCGACACGGCGGGCGAATTGCGGCGCTTGATCGGCGTTCTGGAGTTGCCGGATCATGGCCCGGCGGCGCTCGACGCCGCCATCGCCTTCGGCTCGTTCGAGAACATGCGCCGGATCGAGGAAGTGGGCGCGCTCGCGAACCCGCGGCTGCAAAACCCGCGGCGCGACGATCCGGAAGCCTACAAGGTGCGCAAGGGTAAGGTCGGCGGCTACCGCGACTATCTCGGCGCCGACGACATCGCCTGGATAGACGACTATCTGGCGCGCGAACTCGACGATTATTTCGCCGACTACAAACAGCCAGGCAATCTCCGCGACTCCGCGCCGGTTTGACCCTCCGGCGGCTTCGTGTAGGATGGCCGGAACCTTCCGATTTCAGCGTTACAAGCGAGGCGGGAATGACCGAGAAGCGCGGGCTGATGGCCGGCAAGCGCGGCGTGGTGATGGGCGTCGCCAACGAGCGCTCCATCGCTTGGGGCATCGCCCGGGCGGCGGCGGCCGAAGGCGCCGAGATCGCTTTTACCTATCAAGGCGAGGCGCTGGAAAAGCGCGTGCGCCCGCTCGCCCAGTCGATCGGCTCGACGATCGTGGTGCCCTGCGACGTGACCGACGATGCCAGCCTCGACGCCGCCTTCGATGCCATCGCCAAGAGCTGGGGCGGCATCGATTTCCTGGTCCACGCCATCGCTTTTTCGGACAAGGAAGGATTGAAGGGCCTTTATCTCGACACCACGCGGGCCAATTTCGCGCTGACGCTGGACGTGTCCTGCTTCTCCTTCACCGCCGCCTGCCGGCGCGCGGCCAAGCTCATGCCCAACGGCGGCAGCTTGTTGACACTCACCTATTACGGGGCCGAGCGCGTCATGCCCCATTACAACGTCATGGGCGTCGCCAAGGCCGCGCTCGAAGCGAGCGTGCGCTATCTGGCGGCCGATCTCGGCCATGCCGGCATCCGCGTGAACGCGATATCGGCCGGGCCGATCAAGACGCTCGCCGCCTCGGGGATCGGCGATTTCCGCTACATCCTGAAATGGAACGAGTTCAACTCGCCGCTTCAGCGCAACGTCACCATCGACCAGGTCGGCGGGGCCGGCATCTATCTCCTGAGCGATCTTTCCTCGGGGGTCACGGGCGAGGTCCATCACGTGGACAGCGGCTATCACGTCGTCGGCATGCTGAACACGCGCGCCGCCGGCCAGATCGCCGAGCTGCTGCGAGACTTCGATCCCAAGCTCTGATCATGTCGGCCAACAGCTTCGGACAGCTTTTCCGGTTCACGACCTGGGGTGAAAGCCACGGGCCGGCGATCGGCTGCGTCGTCGATGGCGCGCCCCCGCGCCTGCCCTTGCGGGAATCCGATATCCAGCATTGGCTCGACCGCCGGCGGCCGGGGCAGTCGCGCTATACGACCCAGCGCCAGGAACCCGACCAGGTGAAGATTCTCTCCGGCGTCTTCGAGGGCCTGACGACCGGCACGCCGATCAGTCTCCAGATCGAGAACGTCGACCAGCGCGAGAAGGACTACGGCGAGCTCAAGGACCGCTTTCGCCCCGGCCATGCCGACTACACCTATTGGGCCAAGTACGGCATCCGCGACTATCGCGGCGGCGGCCGGTCGTCGGCGCGCGAGACGGCCTCGCGCGTGGCCGCCGGTGCCATCGCCCGCAAGGTATTGGAGCATGGGCTGGGAGCCGTCACGATCCGGGGCGCCCTCGTCCGGATCGGTCCGCACGCCATCGACCGGAGCCGTTGGGATTGGAACGCGGTCGAGGACAATCCCTTCTGGTCGCCCGATCCGGCCGCGGCCAAGATTTGGGCCGAGTATCTGGACGGCGTGCGCAAGAGCGGCTCCTCGGCCGGCGCGGTAATCGAGGTGGTGGCCTCGGGCGTTCCGGCCGGCCTCGGCGCGCCTATCTATGGCAAGCTCGATGCCGACATCGCCGCGGCGATGATGGGAATAAATGCCGTGAAAGGCGTCGAGATCGGCGCCGGCTTCGCCGCCGCGGCCCTGTCGGGGGAGGAGAACGCCGACGAGATGCGCATGGAAGGCGGCAAGGTCTCGTTCCTGTCGAACAATGCCGGCGGCATCCTCGGTGGAATCTCGACCGGCCAGGACATCGTCGTGCGCTTCGCCGTCAAGCCCACGAGCTCGATCCTCAACAACCGCAGATCCGTGACCGCCGGTGGCGAGAACGTCGAGATATCGACCAAGGGCCGCCATGACCCATGCGTCGGCATCCGCGCGGTCCCCGTGGGCGAGGCGATGCTGGCCGTGGTCCTCGCCGATCATTTCCTGCGCCACCGCGCGCAAGTCGGGTGACCGGGCGCGGTCAGGATTTCGCGCGCAGGAAGCGCGCCACCAGTTCCACATGCGCCGCCCAAGTGAACTGATCGACCGGAACGACGCTTTCCAGCCGGTACCCACCGTCCACCAGTAGCCGCGCGTCGCGGGCGAAGGTCTTAGGGTCGCATGAAACGGCGATGACGACCGGCACCGCCGATTGTGCCAGCGCGGCGGCTTGCGCCTTGGCGCCCCGGCGCGGCGGGTCGAAGACGACGGCATCGAAGCGGTCGAGTTCGGGCGCCGCCAGCGGATAGCTCTCCAGGTTTCGCCGCTCCGCCGTGACGCGGCCGGCGAGGCCCGCCCGGCTCGCCGCCCTGACCAACGCCTCGACCGCCGCCTTGTCGCTCTCGACGGCGTGGACCGCCGCATGGCGCGAAAGTACGAACGCGAACGTCCCGCAGCCGGCGAAGAGATCCGCCACCCGCCCGGCTTTCGGCAGGAACGCCAAGACCGCCCGGACGAGGGCCGCTTCGCCGGCCGCGCTCGGCTGGATGAACGCTCCGGGAGGCAGATCGATGGCGACATCGCCGAAACGCAATCGCGGCTGGCGCTGTTGCATGATGGGCTCCGGCTCGGCGCCGGCGCGCGACCACGAGATTCGGGCAAGGTCGTGGGCTCGGCCAAGATCGGTCAGATGCCTGCGCGCCGCAAGCGACGGCGCGGTCTTGGCCGCGACCAGCATGTCGATGCCGGTGGCGGTGTCGGTCAGCACGATGTCCGCGGTCTTTCCGGCCGTAAGCCACGGGCCGAGCGCCGCGCGAAGCGGCGCCAACAACGCCGTCAGCGCCGGCGTCAACACGTGGCACTCATCGAGATCGACCACCGACCGGCTGGCGCGCGCATGGAAACCGAGCTCCACGCCGTTGCCCCGGCCAAGTGCTACCAGGGCGGCACGCCGGCGCGTATGAGGCGGAATCGATACAAGGTCCGATATCGCGTCGTTACCAAGGCCGCTCCGGCGAAGAGCCGTTTCGACCTGTTCGATTTTCCACCGCCGATAGGAGGCCTCGTCGATGTGTTGGAGCGCGCAACCGCCGCAGCGGCCGAAATGCCGGCACGGCGACTGGGCACGGCCTGGGCCTGGATGCAGGATTTCGACGATGCGGCCAACGGCGCCGTCGCCGCGCCGGCCTTCGAGCGCGACGATGAGCCGGTCGCCGACGGCGGCGTAGGGAACGTAGATGCGCGTTCCATCCGCGAGCGTGCCCAGCCCGTCGCCCAAGGCGCCGAGGGATTCGATCTCCAGTTCGATTGAACGAAGCGGCCTGTCCATGACGATCCGTTGATCCGGTGCGTATCGTGCTATAGTACCGAATCTCGACGCCCGAGACCTATGGCCCATCCTTCGAGACGGCCCTACGGGCCTCCTCAGGATGAGGGTGGCGCTACCTCATGCCGAGGAGCCGCGAAGCGGCGTCTCGAAGCATGGCGGCTGTGTCAAAGTTACCGAGACTTGATATAAGGCCCCGAAGCACCCACCCCGGAGATCATGACGCAAATGCGCGTCCTACGCTTCCTTGGCAAGTCGATTCTGGTCTTGCTCGCCATCGTCGGCGGCGGTGTCGTGCTGGTCGCGGCAGTGGCCGTTTTCGCCTGGCGCAATGTGCCGGCGGTTACCGATCCGGTCCCGGCCAACGCGGTGCTGTTCTTCGACCTGGCGGACGGCGTAGTCGAGACAATACCGGCCAATCCGCTGGCGCGCGCCTCGATGGGCCCGTCCGTGACGCTTGCCGATTTCGTTCAATCGCTGGAAGCCGCCGGAAGCGATCCTCGCATCGAGGGCGTCGTCATGCGTCTTGGCATCGGCGAGCTCGGGGTGGCGCGCACCCAGGATCTTCGCGACGCCATCCTCGACTTCCGCCGGAACGACAAGTTCGCCTTGGCTTTCGCCGAAAGCTTCGGCGAGGGCGGGTCCGGTTCGAACCAGTATTACCTGGCGACAGCCTTCGACGAGATTTGGCTGCAACCTTCGGGCGAGGTCGAGCTGATCGGAGCGCGCCTCGAGATGCCGTATCTCAAGGGCACGTTCGACCTTCTCGGCCTCGAGGTTCAGATCGAACAGCGCGAGGAATACAAGAGCGCGGCCTCGATGTTCACCGCCGATTCGATGCCGGAGCCTCAGCGCCGGAACCTGCAAGCCCTGGTCGATTCCCTGGTCATGCAGATCGCCGATGGCCTCGCCGTCCGGAACAAGATCGAATTGGCCGAGGCCCGCGCGCTCATCGACCGCGGCCCCTTCCCGGCCGCCGATGCGTTGGCCCTGAAACTCGTCGACCGTCTCGGCTACTGGGACGAAGTGGCGGCGGAGGCCGAGGCGCGCGAAGGCGAGGGAGTCGCCACTTACGCGCTCGCCGATTATGCCGCCCGCCTGCCCGAGCCGCCGGAGGACGCGCCGCAAATCGCGATGATCCATGGGGTCGGGCCGGTCTATCTCGGCGATGACGACGCGGGAGCATTCGCCGATGGATCGGCCATGGCCTCGGGGAGGATCGTCCGCGCCTTCGACGAGGCGGTCGCGGACCCCGGCATCGAAGCGATCGTCTTTCGCGTCGACTCTCCGGGCGGATCCTATGTCGCCTCGGACACGATCAGGCGCGCCGTCGAGCGCGCCCGGAGCGCCGGCAAACCCACCATCGTCTCCATGGGCGATGTCGCCGCTTCGGGAGGATATTTCTCGGCCCTGCCGGCGCATTCGATCGTGGCCCAGCCCGGTACGGTCACCGGCTCGATCGGCGTCTTCGGCGGCAAGATGGTGGCCACGGGCCTCTTCGAGAAGCTCGGGATGCGCTGGGACGGCGTCCAGGCCGGCGCCAACGCCGACCTCGCCAGCTTCAACCGCCCGTATTCGCCGGCGGGCTGGGCCTATCTGCAAGGCAGCCTCGATCGCATCTACGCCGACTTCAAGAAGAAGGTCGCCGAAGGGCGCGACCTGCCGCCCGACAAGGTCCAGGACGCGGCCCAGGGCCAGGTCTGGACCGGCGCCGATGCCAAGGAGCGCGGGCTCATCGATGAGCTGGGTGGCCTTTCCGAGGCACTGGGGCTGGCGCGTAGGCTGGCAGGCATCGACGCCGCGGCGCCGATCCGGCTGGTGGAATTTCCGCGGGCCGGCGATGTCTATGGCGAGTTCCTGCGCCGGATGCTTGCCGTCGCGATCCGCGACAGCGGCCTCGGCGCCGCTGTCGGCTGGATGCTGGACGCGGTGAGGCTCGCCGAGCCGGTCGCGCGAGTCTTCGACATGGAGCGGGCGAGCTTACGCGCGCCCAACCCGACCGGCGCGCCCTAGTGTTCCATACAGGAATGTCGTACTACGAAATTCGGAATTGCCTATGCCCGCACATGGTGGCAATCTCGGCTCGACAAGATGATGTCCGAGAAGCGAACACATGGAGCATGCCAAATGATTCTAGCGGCCATGCACACGACACGGCGGCTCGCGAGCTGCGTAACCTTGGCGATGGGGCTGCTCATGCTGCCGGGACCGGTCGATGCCGAGACGATGTTCGAATCGATTCCGACGCAGTACATCGCGGCGTTGGGCGATCCAGGCGCGACCTCCGGGATCGGAGCGGAATCGTGGGGTCTGTGGCGCGTGGATCCGGGTCCTCGGGGAGTACGGCTCAGCGGCTATGAGGCATTGAAGGCCGAAGGGGGCATGGCGCCGGCACAGTGGAAATTCGACGGTTCGGATTGGTGGCTGGAGGAGCATGGCCTGATCATGGAGCAGCCGGAGTTCCCAATTCCTCCCGGCAGATACGTCGTCACGGGCGGCCGCGAGGCAACAGCCGTTCTGACCGTCCATCCCAAAGGCGAGGACGGCGTCCAGCATTGGGAACTCGATCAAGGCGCCACGCTCCACGATGTGACGCACTTGCGCTGCCGCTCCGCGCGGTACACACCGGCGGCGAGCGGCAATTCGTGCTCTCCCGCCAAGGCGCATATGACTGACTTTCCAGTCGCTCCGGGTGGGCCGATGCCCCCGGTCGAGGGCTGCAACAAGCAGGACTACGAGGTCCTCATCGTGATCGGCATGGCAGCGGAAAGTTGATTGCGGCGATCAGAAACTCGCGGTTGCCATCGGCGCCCTGAATCGGGCTCTCGCCCACGCCCAGCACGCGCCATCCCGCTTGCCCCGAAAACCAATCGGCGATGGTTTGGCGGACCTCGTCGTGGAGCGCGGGCTCGCGCACCACGCCGCCCTTGCCGACGCGGCCCCGTCCCACCTCGAACTGCGGCTTGATGAGCGCCACCAGCCAGGCGCCCGGCGCCGCCAGCGCCATCGGCGCCGGCAAGATCGTGCGCAGGCCGATGAAGCTTGCGTCGCAGACGATGGCGGTGACCGGCTCCGGCACCTCGCGGCGGGTGAGATGGCGGGCGTTGGTGCGCTCCAGCACACGCACGCGGCGGTCCTGGCGCAGCTTCCAGGCGAACTGGCCATGGCCCACATCGACGGCATAGACCCGCGCCACGCCGCGCGACAGCAGCACATCGGTGAATCCGCCGGTCGAGGCGCCGATGTCGAGCGCGACGCGGTCCTTCGCCTCGAGGCCGAAGAGGTCGAGCGCATGCGCGAGCTTGACGCCGCCGCGCGACACCCAGGGGTGGTCGGCCCCCTTCACCGACAACGGAACGTCGGCGGCCAGCGTCGTGCCCGGCTTGTCGAGGCGCCGGTCGCCCGCATAGACGGCGCCGGCGAGGATGAGCGCCTGGGCCTTGGTCCGGTTTTCGGCGAGCCCGCGCGAGACGAGCAGCTGGTCGAGGCGCTGCTTCTTGGCCGCTGTCACGGCGCCCATCGCGCCGCCAGCACCTTGAACCGCCAGGTCAGCAACAGCGCGGTCGCGGCCAATCCCGACGCCAGGCCCCACCAGACGCCCTCGGCCCCCATGGCGAACTCGACGGCCATCACGTAGCCGCCGCCCATGCCGACAAGCCAATAGCCGATGAGGCAGACGGCGAAGGGCACGGTCGCATCCTTGAGGCCGCGCAGCGCGCCGGTGGCGATGAGCTGCACCGCGTCCACGATCATGAACACCGCGGCGATGGAGACGAGCGCGCCGGCGATCGCGGCCGTCTCGGCGTTGGCGGGGTCGGTGCTGTCGAGGTAGATGGCGACGATGCGCTCCGGGATCGACCACATCACGAGACCGCTCATGATCATGAGACACCCGCCGGCAGCGATCCCGACATAGCCGCTGCGCCGCACCGCAATCCTGCTGGCCAGCCCGACGCCTTGCGCGACGCGGATCGTGACCGCCTGGCCGATGGCATAGGGCAGCACGAACACGAAGTTCCAGAAGCTGTAGGCCACCTGATTGGCGGCCAACGCCGCCGGGCCGATGATACCCATGACCAGCGCCACGGCGAGGAACAGCGTCGTCTCCGCCGCCGACAGGCCGGCGATGGGGAATCCCAGGCGGATCATCTGCCGGTACATGGCGGCGTCGAACCATGGCGCGGCCAGCAGGCGATAGGATTTCAGACCCGGCGCCAGGCAAGCATAGGCGAGCGTCGCCGCGAACATCGACCAACAGACGATGGTGGAGGCATAGCCGGAGCCGGCGATGCCGAGCCGCGGGAATCCGAATTCGCCGAACACGAGTACGTAGTTGGCGGCGAAGTTAACGCCGACCGCGCCGATGGCGATGAAGGTCACGACCTTGGCCCGGCCCACGGACGCCAGAAAATGTCGCAGCGCCGTGAACCACATATAGGGCAGGAAGCACCAGACCGCCGCCTGCATCCATTGCTCGGTGAGCACGACCACCGCTTCGTCCTGGCCGAGGAAGCGCAGGATCGGCGCCAGGTTCCAGCCGATCCAGGTCGCCGGCAGCGACACCACGAAGGCAACCCACAATCCCTGGCGCGCGGCCCGCCCGGCCCGCGCCGGATCGCGCGCCGCGGACGCCTCGGCGACAAGCACGCCCACCAGCGCCACGAAGCCGAGGCAGACGAAGAGAAATCCGAAGAGAACGTTGGCGGCGAGCCCGATCGCCGCCAGGTGGATGGCGCCGAGCTGGGCGACGATGACGGAGTCGGTGAACCCCATCGCCGTCTCGGCCATATAGGCGATGGCGAGCGGCGCCGCGAGCGCCGAAAGAGCGCGCAACTCGCCCCTCACCGAGGCGGTTCCTACTCCCGCCCCTGCCACCAATGCCGGCATGATCGGGGCTTAGGCGCGGGCCGGCGTGAGGACGGCGTGGGCCATGGCGTTGTGGCCGAGCGCTTCCAGCGCCTTGGCGGCGATATGGCGGGCATCGAGCCCCGCCTGTTCGTACTGCAACTCGGGCTTGTCGTGTTCGATGAAGATATCCGGCAAGACCATGGGCCGAACCTTGAGACCCATGTCGAGCATGCCGGCGCTCGCCAGATAGTGCAGCACGTGCGAGCCGAAGCCGCCGATGGCGCCTTCCTCGACCGTGATCAGGACCTCGTGCTCGGCGGCGAGCCGGCGGACGAGATCGGTATCGAGCGGCTTGCAGAACCTGGCGTCGACCACGGTCGTCGATAGGCCGCGCGAGGCCAACTCGTCCGCCGCCTTGAGACATTCCTGCAGCCGGGTGCCGAAGGAGAGCAGCGCCACCTTGGTGCCTTCGCGCACCACCCGCCCGCGGCCGATCTCGAGCGGCACGCCCGCGTCCGGCATCGCCAGCCCCAGGCCCTCGCCGCGCGGATAGCGCAGCGCCGAGGGCCGGTCGTCGATGGCGGCGGCGGTCGCCACCATGTGAATGAGCTCGACTTCGTCCGCCGCCGCCATGATGACGAACCCAGGCAGGCAACCGAGATAGGCGACGTCGAAGGATCCGGCATGGGTCTGGCCGTCGGCGCCCACCAGCCCGGCGCGGTCCATGGCGAAGCGCACCGGCAAGGACTGGATCGCCACGTCGTGCACGACCTGGTCATAGGCGCGCTGGAGAAACGTCGAGTAGATCACCGCGAAGGGCTTGTAGCCCTCGGCCGCCAGGCCGGCGCAGAAAGTGACGGCGTGCTGCTCGGCGATGCCGACATCGAAGGAGCGGTCGGGGAACCGTTTGCCGAAGATGTCGAGGCCGGTGCCCGACGGCATGGCGGCATTCACCGCGACGATGCGCGGATCCTTCTCCGCTTCCTTCACCAGCGCCTCGGCGAACACCTTGGTATAGGTGGGCGCCTTGGCGGCGGCCTTCACCTGGGCACCGGTCACCACGTCGAACTTGTTGACGCCGTGATACTTGTCGGCCGATTTCTCCGCCGGCTCGTAGCCATGGCCCTTCTGGGTCACGACATGGACGAGGACCGGGCCGCCGTCGTCGCCATCGCGGACGTTCTTCAGCACCGGCAGCAGATGGTCGAGGTTATGGCCGTCGATGGGGCCGATGTAATAGAAGCCCAGCTCCTCGAAGAGCGTGCCGCCGGTGACGAGGCCGCGGGCGAATTCCTCGGCCCGGCGCGCCATGACGCGCAGGCGCCGGGGAAACTTCTCGGTCACTTCCTCGCCCAGCCGGCGTATCGAGCGATAGGATTTCGACGACAGCAGGCGCGACAGATAAGCACTCATGGCGCCCACCGGCGGCGCGATCGACATGTCGTTGTCGTTGAGGATGACGATCAGGCGGCTGTCCATCCAGCCGGCGTTGTTCATCGCCTCGTAGGCCATGCCGGCGCTCATGGCGCCGTCGCCGATGACCGCGACCACATGGTGCTTCTTGCCGCCCATGTCGCGCGCCACCGCCATGCCGAGCGCCGAGGAGATCGAGGTCGAGCTATGGGCGGCGCCGAACGGGTCGTACTCGCTTTCCGAGCGCTTGGTGAAGCCGGAGAGGCCGCCGCCCTGGCGGATGGTGCGGATGCGGTCGCGCCGGCCGGTCAGGATCTTGTGCGGGTAGGCCTGGTGGCCGACGTCCCAGATCAGCCGGTCCTCGGGCGTGTTGAAGAGATAGTGCAGCGCCACGGTTAGCTCGACCACGCCCAACCCGGCGCCGAGATGGCCGCCGGTGATCGACACGGCATCGATCGTTTCCAGGCGCAACTCGTCGGCGACCTGGCGGAGCTGATGTTCGCCCAGCCGGCGAAGGTCGGCCGGGATACGAATGGTGTCCAGGAGCGGCGTCTTGCTTTCGGCGTTCAACGGATTCACCCCATCCCGAGCCGATGTCGTGCCCGGGCATCCCCCAATGCCAGTTGGCCGAACGTCGCCGGTTTCGCCAAAAAAATCAAGAGATTCATTAAGATATTGGGGGGGAAGGCTTTTGCCGGCGCGGCCCGCTACTCGATCTTGGCCGGGCGGGCCAACGGGATGCCCTCGGCGCTCAGCACGATCTGCTCCACCTTCTGCTCGGCCTCGCGCAGCTTCGCCTCGCAATGGCGTTTCAGGGCCACGCCGCGCTCGTATTGCCGGATCGCGTCGTCGAGCTTGGTCTCGCCCTTTTCCAGGCGCTTCACCAGTTCCTGGAGCTCGGCGAGCGCGTCCTCGAAGCTCATCTTGGCGATGTCGCCGTCGCTCTTGCCTGCCGCCATGGTGGGGGTCCCGTCCGGTTGCCTGGGCCGGAGTGTAGAGGCTTTCGGGGGCGATGGGAATCGGCGGCCGGCCCGCTGGGCAATACCCCAAAATACCTTTTTTCGACGATCGACCCCATGCACAGCGGGAAATGGAGCGATGTCTCGCTTGGCGCCGGGATGGCGGCGAGACCGGGAACGCGCCTCGGGTCCCGGCCCCGGGGCGTTCAAGCGGTCCTATTCACGATGAGAAAGAACTTCGCCCGCGCCGAACCATCGGCACGGCAAGGTTACAATATATAGGAACTTGGTCCCCGAATGCAAGGGATTGGCGGCAGGCGGCATCACGCGGCGGCAACATCGGTGTGGGCGAAGTCGGCGCCCTTAAACAACAAGGGCTCGTCGAGGATCCGAGCGAGCGCGTAGGCGAACAGATCGCCGAAGTTCAACCCCGCCTTGTGCCGACCCTTGCCGAAGCGGCGGAACCCCTCGAACGCGATCTCGACCTGACGGGCGTCCACGGGCACGACCTCGATGCCGACGACCTCAAGCAGCTTTAGCAGTTCCGGCGTTCCGCCGTCGCGCTCGGCAACGAGCCGCGCTTCAAGGAGGGTGCCGGCGGAGATTCGGACATCTGCCTCCTTCAAGAGGCGATCGATCAGTTGGTCCGCCCCCTGTTCGCGGCGGAGGATGGCAATGAGCGCCGAGGTGTCGACAATCACTCGGGCAGGCCGCTCTTGTCATAGCCGACGATCTTGTCGGGCTCCAGCGGTCGAGCCGGCAGGCGAGCGCTGTAGCGCCGCGCAAGGACGTCGATTCGGCGGCGGCGAGCGCCGACACCGAATTGCCGGCGCAACTTGGCGGTTTCCTTGCGCAGCAAATCGAGGACGATTCCAGACGCACCCTTGCCTGTTATCCGCTTGATCTCGGCAAGCAAGGTCTCGACTTCCCGGTTCTTGATGTTGACGGACATCGCGGCACCTATACAGAAAGTGACGGCGTTTCTTTACTAGCGGGTTTGACCGGAATTGGCAAGCGCCTGATTCCAGGCCGATCCCAGGCGGGCGGCGCGGAATCATGTAAAGCCATTTTAAGGGACGCCCGGAGTTGCGCTTGCGGGTGGGCGACTGGCGCGCCATCTTCACCGTCGAGGGCGACCGGTTGATCGTGACGCACATCGGCCATCGCCGCGAGATCTATCGGGATTGACGGATGAGCAAAACCGCCGCCAAGAGGACCGTCACCGTGATCGAGGACGCCGCCGGCCGCCCCGCCTTCGCGGTGCTGCCTTGGCCCGATTATGAGCGCCTGAACCGCCTCGCGGCCGAGGACGAAGAGGCGATGGATGTCGCCGCCGCCAGGCGCGGCGCGCGCGGCCTCGCCGCCGACCGCGCCGCGGCCGCCGATGCCTCGCGCCGGCACGGCCGATCCATCGAGGCGCTTGCGCCGGCCGAGGTCGTCAAGGCCATCCTGGCCGGCGCCGCGCCGGTCAAGGCTTGGCGCGAGCATCGCGGACTGACCCAGGCGGAGCTCGCCCGGCATGCCGGCGTCTCGCGCGGGTATCTCGCCCAGATCGAGACCGGCGCTCGTGCCGGCACCGCCGATGCGCTCGCCCGCCTGGCGCGCCAGCTTGGCGTCCTCATCGATCATCTCGTGCGCGAATGACATTGTAGCCGAGACCGGCGCTATCCTTTCCAGGATTATCTCATGGTCAGCGTCCGGACGTGGGCGGCGGCGCTTTTCGTCAGCGCCACCAGGCCATAGCCGCCCTGATGCCGGCAACAGCACCGACATATCAGATGGCGCGCTTGCCTTCGCTTTTCATGCGACGCTTCGTCTCGTTGCGGGCATCGCTGACGGTCTTGTAAGCACCAGAGAGGAGAGTGTCTATGGCGCACAACACATGCCCGGGCCCAAAAATCTTGCCGGCTCGAATCTCCTTTGCCGGCTTCATCGCCGGGCCAAGCGTATAGAGGAAATGATCGACTTCCGTGACAGGCCATTTCCGGTTTCGCTTGGATAAGTCCGCAACAACCTCGTATGCGTCGATATGGTGAACGGATTGGAGCGCACCGCGATATCGGAATCCGACGTAGTTCGGCGGCAAGACCGGGTATCTTTTTCCTACAGGATGCCAGTACCGGGCATCTTTCTCGGCCACATCCATGGATTGTTTCTTCAAGGCAACAACGAAGACCTGATTGTCGCGTGGGTTTCGCATCGAGACGTACTCCTCCAAGTGCCGGTCGAACTCTCGGAGCCAGAGCTTTTCCTCGAAAGAGCCTACCGCGCGATAGGCAGCGAGTACCACGGATTTGATGTCCGCCCACGATCGGTGTGCGACGGGGATCGCGCCGATCTTCTTTGGCAGTATTCTCGAGGCATAGTCTTGCGTCGCCGCACTGATAGAGATGATGCGCTTCTGACCCTTGGAAACGAGGCGCGGTGAATATTTTTGCAATTGTGGAACACCAGGAAGACTCCAACCGACCTTTGCCTCAATGAGGATATGGCAGAAATCATGGCAAACAACCTCGATGTCAGTGAATCCGCCCTCGACATGATGCTTCTGAAGGTCGATGACATAATCGCACTTGTCGTTTGGCTTTTGCCCGATCAAATCGGCGAGGAGCATGCGAAAAAACACCGGACTTTTCCGCATCGCCCAACCGAGAGAAAAGGTAACGCTGTTCTCGTCCTTGCCAAGAAGGGCGAACACGCTGTCTGGTTCTGCTCCGGAAAGTCGTAAGGTCATGCGAAAACTATGTGCCGTCGTCAATGTAATGAAGTGGACTCACCTCCTCATCAACGCGCGGACATGCGCGGCGGCGCTCTCGGCCAGAGCAGCCAGATCATAGCCGCCTTCGAGGGTCGAGACGACGCGGCCGGCGCAGCACTTCGCCGCCACCGCCATGAGTTCGGCCGTCGCCCAGGCGAAATCATCCGCCTCCAGTTCCAGCGATGCCAGCGGATCGGCGCGGTGAGCGTCGAAGCCGGCCGAGATCATGAGCAGGTCGGGCTTGAAGGCCGCGATCGCCGGCAGCACGTCCCGCGACATCGCGGCGCGGAACTCGGCCGAGCCAGCGCCCGCCGGCAGCGGCGCGTTACAGATGTTGCCGACGCCGCGCTCTTCACGGGCGCCCGTCCCCGGATAGAGCGGCCATTGGTGCGTCGAGGCGTAGAAGAGCGCGGGGTCGCGCTCGAACATGTGTTGGGTCCCGTTGCCGTGATGGACGTCGAAATCCATGACCGCGACGCGCCGCAATCCGTGCCGCAGGCGGGCGTGCATGGCCCCGATGGCGACGTTGTTGAAGAGGCAGAAGCCCATCGCCGCCGCCCTCTCGGCGTGATGGCCGGGCGGGCGCACGGCGCAAAACGCGTTCGCGGCCTCGCCCGTAGCCACCGCATCGACCGCCGCCACGACCGCGCCCGCCGCGCGCAAAGCCGCCTCGCCCGAATGGGGCGAGAGCGCCGTGTCCGGGTCGAGCTGGGCCAGCCCCGTCTTCGGCACGGCGCGCAAGACTTCCTCGACATAGTCGCGGTCATGTACGGATGCGATCTCCTCGACCGAGGCCGGCGGCGCCTCGCGACGGTCGAGCGCCGCGAACTCGGGTTTATCGAGCGCGTCCAGGATCGCTTGCAGCCGCGCCGGGCGTTCCGGGTGGCCCCGGCCCATGTCATGGGCGAGGCAGGCCGGATGGGTAAAGAGCGCGGTGGTCAAGACCGGCGCCGGTAGCAAAGCGCGCCGCCATTGCTGAAAACACTACCCTGTCGTCCCGGCGGAAGCCGGGACCCACGGCGACGCGGCTCGATGGATTCCGGCTTTCGCCGGAATGACAGCCTGAAAGAACGAGCTGTGCGAATCCGATAACCCATCGGGGGGAGAGGGGAGGGTGAGGGGGGATGACCGCGCGGCAACGGACTGTAATCCTATCTCCGCCCCTTCCGTCGGGCGCGCGCGTCGGCGACGAGGCAGAGGATCTCGAACATCAGGTTGGCGGCGCTCAAGGCCGTATGCCCGCTCTGATCGAGCGGCGGGGACACCTCGCACACGTCGCCGCCGACGATGTCGAGTTCGAGCTTCGTTAGGCCGCGCAGGATCACCTGCGAATCGCGCATGGTGAGGCCGCCCGGCTCCGGCGCGCTGGTGCCGGGCGCGTAAACGGGATCGAGCCCGTCAATGTCATAGGTCACGTAGACCGGCCCCTTGCCGACCGTCCGGGCGACCGCCTCGATCGTGCCCTTGCGCCCGATCTCGTCGAAATCGTCCATGGTGACGATGCGCATGCCGGCGTCGTAGCCATATTGAATATCGTCCTTGGCGTAGCGCGTGCCGCGCAACCCGATCTGCACCACGCGCTTCGGATCGACGATGCCTTCCTCGACCGCGCGGCGGAACGGCGTCGCATGGTTGATCTTGGAGCCCAAGAGCTTGTCGAAGGTGTCGGCGTGGGCATCGAAATGCACGAGGCCGAGTTGGCGCCCCGCGGCGATGCCGCGCAGGATCGGCAGCGTCACCGTGTGGTCGCCGCCGGCCGACACCGGATCGACGCCCGCCGCGTGCAGCGCGGCGAAGAACGCGGCGATACTGTCGACGCTGCCCAGAAGATCGAGCGGGTTCACCGGCGCGTCGCCGACGTCGCCCACCCGCGCCAACTCGAAGGGCGCGACCAGGGTGCTGGGGTTAACCTGCCGGATGAGACGGGACATTTCGCGAATCTGGGCGGGGCCGTGGCGCGCGCCGGCGCGATTGGTGGCGCCGAGATCGAAGGGCACGCCGACCAGCCCGATGTCGATCCGGCTCCAATCCTCGACGAGGGGCGTGCGCATGAACGTCGCCACCTGGGAAAAGCGCGGTACCACCGCCGAATCGATGGGCCGAATCGTGCCGCCGGCGTCGTTCATGGCTTGCTCCCCTCTTTACATCCGGCGTGGAATATAGCGGGTCAAAGCGGCGAATCCCAGAAGCGACAGGCCGCTGACGATGAACACCGCCGGCAGGTCGAAGACGCTGAGCACGACGGCATAGATCATCGGCGGCACCAGCCCCGCCATCTGCCAATAGGTCGAGAACAAGCCGGTCATTTCCGGTCTTTCATGGGGGTGCACGGCGCGAAGGAACGGCACGTCGCCCAAGGCGTCGAGGGCGGCGGCGCCGGCGGAGGCCAGCACCAGGAGAACCGCCGCCAGGACCGGGTTCCCGCCGGCAAGCCCGGCACCCAACGTCAAGACGCCGCAGAGCGCGAACGCCCCTCCCATCACGCGGCGCAAGCCCAACCGGCGCCCGAGCCAGCCGAAGAACGGGGTGACGAGCTGCATCAGGTTTCCGCTGGAAAGGACGAGCGCGCCCGCGAGCGCGCCCTCGCCGCTCGTCACCATGAACATCGGGACGTAGATGAAGAACATGGCCCACCAGCCATGGCGCCCGAACGCGAGCAGCCAGGCAAGCCGCAGCCGCGGCTGGGCCAGGAAGCGCCGCGCCATGGCCACGGTGCCGCGCCGGGCGAGCCGCGGCAGGGCGATGCGCCGATCATCCAATCGCAGCCAGCGCCCATAGGCCGTCAACGCGATGCCGAAGGCGATGCCGAACAGGAACGCGGCCGCCGGCGCGACTTCCTCGTAGAGATAGCGCCCGCCGATCGGCCCGATCGTCCAAGGCAGCGCGCCGAACAGCAGCTTCAGCGGCTCGGAGCGGGTGAAGTCCTTGCGCCGGATGTAACCCATGGTGAAGAGGCTTAAAGGGACGCGCAAGCATACCGCGCCCAGCACGCGGACCACGAACCCGGCCAACAGACCCGGCAGCGATAGCAGGGCGAACAATCCGGCGCCTCCGATAGTCAGCAATCCGCCCACCATGTAGGTGGCGCGCGGCCGCAGGCGGCGAATGACGGCCGGCACCAGAAAGGCGCAGGCGATCCCCCAAAGCCCGACGAATGCGTAGAGGATGCTCACGTCGCGCGGATTGCCGAGCAGTTCGAGCGCCAGGACCGGCACGATGGCGGAGAGGACCGCGTAGGTAAGGGATTCCAAGCCGTAAAGAAGGGCGAACGTGAATTGACTGGGCTCGGCCAGCTTTTGGAATCGCAATCCTTGGATCCGTGGCGTTACCCTCATGCTTCGTCCCTCGACAAGCTCGGGATGAGGAGTTCAGCATGAGGGCGCGGAAAGAGTTCCTCGTCCTGAGCTTGTCGAAGGACGAAGGGGAGCTGACCCGGCTCGGCCAGGCGATGGGCCGCCATCACATGCCGCGCGGAATCCAGCGCGCCCAGTAGGCGCAGGCCAGCATCAGCGCGCCGGCGGCCAGGAACACCGCCCGGAGATCGAAGACCGTCAGCAGCACGCTGTAGACGGCAACCGGAATCAGCCCGGCGAGATCGCGGTAGGAGGCGAACACCATGGTCATCTCCGGACGCTCCAAGGGCCGCACCGCGCGCAGGAACGTCACCATCGTCACCGAATCGAGCGCGACGCCGCCCAGCGCGCCCACCAGCATGAAGAACGCGAACAGCCAGACATTGCCGAACAGCGCCACGGCGGCGAGGGTGGCGGCGGCGCTGAGTACGTACGCCATCATCAGGAAGCGACGCATCCCGACCCGGCGCGCGAGAGAACCCAGCCACCTTGTCGCCAGCAACAGCGCGCTCGCGAACGATACCATCAGCGAGCCCGCGATCTTGCTTTCATCGTCGGTAAGGCCGACACCCGGCCCGGCGGTCACCAGGTAGATCGGCCCGAAGGTGAAGCATGTCGCCCACCAGGTCTCGCGGCCGAAGTTGAGGACGTAGGCGAGCCGGAGCCGCGGTTGAACGATGTAGCGCCGGAAGTAGGTCAGGGGATTGGCCGCGACCGGCCGGTCGGCCGGCAAGGCCGGACCGTATTCCAGTCGCATGCGCCAGAAATAGATCAGCAGCATGGCGGCACAGGCCGAGGCCAGGCCATAGACCGCATAGGGCGAGACATAGCTGTAGAGAACGACACCGAGCGTCGGCCCGATCGTCCACGACCCGGCCGACATGAAGGTGCGCAACGGTTCCGCGCGCGCCAGGTCGCGCTTGTGGATATAGGCCATGACATAGAGGAAAAAGACGTTGAGGAGACAGGCGGCGCCGAGGACGCGCAGCATCATGCCCGCCGTCACGCCGACCAGCGTCTCGGTCGCCAGCGCCGCCGGCATCGCCAGCATGAACAGCGCGCCCGCCGTGTAGACCCAGCGCGGCCGGAACCTTCGGACCATCGCCGGAATGAACAGGCTGGCGAGGATGCCGCCGCACCCGACCACGGTGAAGAGTACGCTCGCGTCGCGCTCGTTGCCGACGAGGCGAAAGACCTCGAGCGGCAGCACCGTGGTCAGGAGCGCGCGGCCCGTGGCGTCGAACACGAACAGCATGGCGAAGCTGAACGCGCCCGGGGTGAGGAAGCGCCGGGTCCAGGCGGGGGGCGAAATCGACATGAAGAGGAGTTTCCGCTGCGCCTGAGATGAGTTCTTGGGCTTGGCAGGCCCGCAGCGCACTCTATAGCGGAATTAGTAGATCGATTCCATGAAACCTCTCATGTCCTCGAGCAAGGATTCACCACAGAGACACAGAGGCACAGAGTCAGGACCGAGGGCGCCTCCCTCCGTGCCTCTGTGTCTCTGTGCCTCTGTGCCTCTGTGGTTCCAGCGAACGCCGGGGGCCAACGTGACGGCGGCTCGATGGATTCCGGCTTTCGCCGGAATGACAATATGAGGTAAGGCGCCGATTGGCTATGGCATGGCGAGGCGGGTTCGGGCATATGTTGGGGCCCTCGACGGCGCCGCTTTCCCCTTCATGAAGACTGGTTTTGACCGATGAGCGCGGTACTGCCCTACGTGCTGCTGATCGTGTTCGGGATCACCTGGGCCGGCAGCTACACCCTGGTAAAGTTCGCCGTACTCGATGGCGTGTCGCCGCTTGGGCTCGCCGTGTTCGGCAGCCTCGGCAGTGGTTTGGTGCTGCTGGCCGGCATGGCGGTCGCGCGCCGGCGCATCCCCGTCGACCGGTCGCACATGCGCTTCTACGCCATCAGCGGCGCGGTCGGCATCGCCGTCCCCGACGTCGCCGTCTATTGGGCGGCGCGCGAGCTGCCGGTCGGGATACTCACGCTGATGATCGCGACCGTACCGATCATGACCTACGGGCTGGCGCTCATGGTTTCGATCGAGCGGCCGACCCTGGTTCGAGCCTTGGGCCTGGTCGCGGGCTTCGCCGCCATCGGCCTCATCGTGCTCCCCGACACCAGCTTGCCGGCGCCGAACCTTCGCGTTTGGATCGCGCTGGGAGCATTGAGCGCGCTCGGCTACGCGCTGCAGAACGTCTACATCGCCCGCTGGGGTCCGCCGGAAAGCGATTCCATCGCGCTCACCTGCGGATCGATGATCCTGGGCGGGCTGATGCTGCTGGGGCCGGCGCTCGCCCAGGGCGCCATTCCCACGATGATGCCGCCGTGGACGGCGACCGAAGGGGCCATCGCCTCGATAGTCATGTTGAATGCCATCGGGTTCCTGTTCTTCGTGGTGCTGTTGCGCCGAAGCGGGCCGGTCTTCGCGTCGCAGATGTCCTACGTGGTCACCATCTCCGGCATGATCCTGGGCGCCGTTTTCTTCGCCGAGCGCCCGAGCCATTGGATCCTGGCGGCCACTGCCCTGCTGTTCGCCGGCATCTTCCTGGTGCGGGCAAGGTCGCGAGTTCAAAGCCGGCGATAGAGGAATCCCGCGACGCCGCCGAGTACCAGCCAAAAGACAAGATTCGTGGCGACCGCCGAAGCGGCGAACGCCAGAGCCGGCGCATCGTGTACGACCCCGACGTAATGCTCGGGCTGGGGCGCGCCCACGACATGGGGGAGCACGATCATCGCCACGCCAAGCCCGATCGCCCAGGCGCGGCGCACCCTGACGATGAGCGCGAGCCCGCCGCCCGTCGCCGCCACCGTCGCGTACCACCAGATCTGCCGGTCGGCTAAAGGCGCCAACTCGACGCCAGGCAGTTCGAGCGGCAGGCCGAGCGACGGCGCCAGCGTGAAGGTGAGAAAACCGCACGCACCCCAGGCCAACCCGCGCCGCCAATCGCTTCCGCCGGTCAGATGAATTCCAATCGCCAGCAGCAGCCCGGCCCCGACGCCTTCCAGCAGGTTGAAGATTGTCGTGAAGAAGCCGCGCTCGAAACCTTCATCGGGCACCCAGGATTCGCGATCGGCCTCGGGGCCGGCATCGCGCGCGATCGTCGCCGACTCGAAAATCTCGGCTTCAATGATGCGTGGAACGACCCTACCCCATTGCATGGCGCTGGCCACCGCGCCGGCGACCAGCCCCGCCAGCGCCGCCACCAGGATGATCCGGAGGAACGTCCGCCCCATCAGTGACCGGGACGGGAGAATTCGCGCGGGGTGTCGTCCGCCCGGTCGATGAGGTGGATGAACGATCCCATCACCGCCCCGCGCCGGCAGCCGGCGGGGCCGAGATCCCGGCCGCTCGAATCGGCGGCGAGGAAGAGCGGCGCGTCGGCGCCACCGGTCACGGGCGTCGCATAGTGGAACTCGTGGCCGCGGAACATCTCGCCCGGCGCGCCGAGCGGGCTTATTTCCTTCAGCGTCACGCTCCGATAGCCGAGATGCAGCCGCCGCTCGGCGAATGACGTCTCGTGGCCGAGGAGGCCGGCCATGGCGTGGCGCGCGCGCTTGGCATCGACCAGCCCCTGGCCCAGGACCATGTAGCCGCCGCATTCGCCATAGACGAGCGCGCCCCGGGCCGCGGCGGCGGCAAGGCCATTCTTGAATTCGAGCGCGGCGGCGAGGCGTCCGCCATGAAGCTCCGGATAGCCTCCGGGAAGATAGACGGCGTCGCATTCGCCAGGACCCTCGTCGGCCAAGGGCGAGAAGAAGGCGATCTCGGCGCCGCCCTCGCGCCAGGTTTCGAGCAGGCTCGGATAGGTAAACGAGAACGCGCTGTCCCTGGCGACGGCGATGCGGCTACCCAGCGGCTTCAGGCCGGCGGCGGGGGCGGCCATGTATTTGCCCGGCGCCGCCAAGGCGGCGAGCGCCGTCAGATCGACGTGGTGGGCGAGGATGCCGGCGGCGCGGTCGAGAAACCGATCGAGATCGCCGTGCTCGCCCGCCTGGACCAGCCCGAGATGGCGCGAAGGGAGAGCCAGGGCGTCGTCGGATGGCACGGCGCCCAGGGTCGGGATTCCTAGCGGCGCCAGGGCCGACTTCAAGATCGATTCATGACGCCGGCTGCCGACGCGGTTCAAGAGCACGCCGGCGATAGGCGTGTCGGCGCGGTGCCGGGCGAAACCTTCGACGAGCGCCGCGACGGAGGCGCCCTGGCCGCGCGCGTCGACGACCAGCAGAACCGGCCAGCCGGTCAGGGCCGCCACATCCGCCGTCGATCCGCGTTCGCCGTCGGCGGCGCCGTCGAAAAGCCCCATGACGCCTTCGACCAGCACCAGGTCGCAATCGGCGGCGGCGGCGAGGATGCGCGCGAGGGTCGAGGGGCGCATCGCCCAGGAATCGAGGTTGCGGCAGGCCCGGCCCGACGCCGCTTCGTGGAAGGCGGGGTCGATGTAGTCGGGGCCGACCTTGAACGAGCCGACGGCGACGTCCCGCTTCGCCAGCGCGCGAAGGAGACCCAGCGTCAGCACGGTCTTGCCGGAGCCGGAGGCGGGCGCGGCGATGACGAGGCCGTTCGGCAGCAGCATCGCTAGCCGGTCTCGCGATCGGTCGCCAGGCCCAGCGGGTCGGCGACGAGCTCGCGGCCTTGGAGCGCCCCCAACCAATCCAGCCCGGCCCGCAAGCGCACGGCATCGCCCACGACCATCAGCGCCGGCGGCTCGAGCCCGCGCGCCGCATCGGCGCAACCGGCAAGCGTCGATTCGACGACACGCTGCGAGGCCGTCGTCGCTTGGCTAATGAGCGCCACCTTCTCGTCCGCGCGCCGGCCTGCGGCGATCAGGCGGCCGGCGATGGTCTCGGCATGCTTCAGCGCCATGTAGATCACCAGCACCGGCGAGGCCGCCGCGACCGCCGCCCAATTCACCGCGTCGGGCACGAGGCCGCTCGAATCATGGCCGGTGACAAAGGTGACGGATGAATTGATCGCCCGGTGCGTCAGGGGAATGCCGGCATAGGCAAGCCCGCCGATGCCGGCGCTGATGCCGGGCACGACTCGGAAGGGGACGCGCGCACCGACGAGCGCCAGCGCCTCCTCGCCGCCGCGCCCGAAGACGAAGGGGTCGCCGCCCTTCAATCGTAAGGTCCGCTTGCCCTCGCGCGCGAGCTGGATGAGGCGCAAGCTGATATCCGGCTGGCGCGCCGACGGCTTGCCGCCGCGCTTGCCGGCGAATTCGAGCGCGGCGCCGGACCCGGCCAGCGCCAGGATCTCGGGCGTGACCAGCGCATCATAGACGACGGCATCCGCCTGGCGCAGGCCATGAAGCGCCAGAAGGGTCAGCAGCCCCGGATCGCCGGGGCCGGCGCCGGCCAGCCACACCGAACCCGGCTCGAAGACGGGTGGGTCGAAGGCTGGGTCGGAGATCGCCATGGCGCCATTGTAGCGGTTGGCGCCCGCCTGGCTAGCGCCGGCCCCGAACCGGGCCGGCGCCGCCTCGGCCTCGGTATCAGGCTTCGGTCGGTCGGACCCTTATCCGATGCGTGGTGGACATGTAGATCACGATCGAGACGATGCAACCGAGAAACAGCAGGCTCGTCACAATCGTTCCAAATCCCAGGCCGCCATGTTCGATCGGCTGGGAGAGGAGGTCGCCGAATGACGCGCCAAGGGGGCGCGTCAGGATGTAGGCAAGCCAGAACGCCGCGATGCCATCGAGTTTCAGCGCGAAGTAACCGAAGGCGATCGCGCCGATGATCCCGGCGAACAGCAATCCCGTCGTCAGGTAGCCAAGCCCGGCCTGCGGCAGTGCATCGGTTTGAAATCCGGCGCCCTTGACAGGGTGTCGAATCTGCACTCAGGCTCCTATATGCTTAGCGGAAAGCATATGGTGACGCGATGCGCCAGGTGATTTCCTTTCTGGTGGCCTGTGCCTTGCTGATCGGAGGGCTGTGGCTGGCCTACATGCAGCTGTTTGTATCTCCTGTCGCACGGGGCTGGTTCCTGATGATGGCCGGCCTCATGATCGCGATTGGGGGCGCATGGCTGATTGGTGACTACATCCTTCCGATGCTGCGCAAGAAGGCGAGCGATTGAATGCCCAAAGGCCCCAAAGGCGAAAAGCGGCCGGCCGACGTGATCGGCGCGGCCGTCATGGTGATGCGAATCGCCACGGGGCAGATTGAGGAACCGACCGAGCCGGACGACGGCAAGGACAAGGCCGCCCAGGCGCTCGGGCGGAAGGGCGGCAAGGCACGGGCTGCAAGCCTATCAAAGAAGCGCCGAACGGAGATCGCCAAGGCGGCAGCGGCGAAGCGATGGTTTGGGACTTGACAGCGGTCACGGATTGCCTCATCATCTGATGAGACAAAATGGGACATCCAAAATGATCGACACCGCGCCAGTGGCCGACCGTGTGCTTACCAAAGGCTACGAAATTGTGGGTTTGCTCTCACAGATGGAGCTTACCCTGGACGGGCTGATTGAAGCCGTTCAATTCGCCGAAAGCGAGCGGGCTCTCTGCACTAGTAATGACGCGCTCGGGTTCGACGCGATCACGGTTTACGATAAGGCCGCCCGGCGCCTTCGGGAGATTTTCTGTGGGCCGCGCTGGGAAAAAGACAACGGCGACAATCAGGCCGCAATCAAGAATCCGTTCACCAAGGCGCGGGTTGTCCCCTGCAACTTCGACGAAAACGCCGGCAATCGGCTTGTGCAGCCGACAAACCGCACTCCCAAAGGTGAGGTTAGCAGGGCCAAGTCCCGTTGCAATGCTACAGCCTGGCTAACAGGATTGCCCGATGTCCACGCGCAGAAAGGCGCGGATTTCGTCACCTGGATTTTGGGAATTTATGCGGTAGACGGCGAACCCTTGCGCGCAGAACTCTCCTTCCCCGTGGATTTCTCAGCCAAGCAGTTCACGCGGTTCCAGACGAGGATCATCTTGCTAACCGGCGATGAAGTCGATTTCGACACGGGTCGGAAGACTAGTGGCGGCGACACTGTGCAAGTCGCGGACATCGTCGTTACTCGAAAATAGTTATGTTGAATCCAGATCGAGTCGATTTGGTCCGGCGGCGGCTGGGACTGACCAAAATTGGATTCGCTCAAAAGCTGGGCATCGATCGTAAGGTACTTCATCGATTTGAAATAGGAGTCGCCGATCTGCCGCGTTCCGCTCTCAAAACATTGTGCGAGACATCCCAATATCCCGAGGCGTTCTTCAGCAAGGATGCGTTCGAATATCCCAATCCCACTGGTGTAAGCTTTCGATCCTTGCGATCACTTACCGCTGGTGCGCGAGACGCAGCCATAGCGGCTGGCGCATTAGCATTTGAGTTGGATGATTGGATTTCTGAGCGGTACACCCTGCCAGAACATTCTCTGATCCAAACGGATAGTCGGTCGCCAATAGAGTCTGCCGCACACCTCCGCGCTCATTGGGGCATTGGCGAGCGACCGATTGGCAACGTCATAAACTTGCTTGAAGCGCGCGGAGTGCGAGTGTTTTCTTTAGTTGAAGAAACGCGCCATCTAGACGCTTACTCGATGTGGAGAAACGATAAGCCATATATATTTCTTAATACGTTGAAGACGACCGAGCATGGCCGGTTTGACGCGGCCCATGAGCTTGGGCATCTAGTGATGCATCGCCACGGTGGCGCATCTCACAAGAGTGCCGAGCATGAGGCAAACACATTCGCCTCAGCCTTCCTTATGCCAGCAGCTGACCTCAAGGCGGAAGTTGGATGGATTCGATCATTCAACGACATTATCGAGAAGAAGCGGCGATGGGGCGTTTCAGCTGCCGCCCTAAACTATGCCCTGCATAAAATCGGCCGAGTAGGCGACTGGAACTATCGCAGCTATTACATCGAATTGGGGAAGCTAGGGCGCGGCGTTGAGCCCAATCCGCTTCCGCCAGAAACCTCTCAGATTTGGACGAAAATTCTTACAGACCTGTGGCGCCAGGGCATTCCCCTCTCTGGGCTGGCGACTCAGTTGAACATTCCAGAAAGAGAGTTGAGCAGCCTCTTGTTCGGCATCGCTTCTGCGGTTCGTAGACAGTCGGATCCCATATCGTTGCGCGTGGTTTGATCTGAAATATTGTGCTTGACGCCACGTATAAGAGTTCATATATTGGGGGCATAAACAAGTTGCCCCTCGAAAAGCGCGCCCAAATCCTCGCCATGCTCTGCGAAGGTTCTTCGATGCGGTCTATCGCTCGCGTAGCCGATGTGAGCTTCAACACCGTCAACAAGCTTCTGATCGATGGTGGCAAGGCGTGCGCGGCCTACCACGACACGACGGTGCGCAACGTCACAACCAAGCGCGTCCAGGTTGATGAAATTTGGAGTTTTACTTACGCGAAGCAGAAGAACGTCGCGAGTGCCAAGAAAGCACCGGAGCAGGCCGGCGACACTTGGACCTGGACGGCGATCGATGCCGACAACAAGCTGATCCTGTCATGGTTTGTAGGCGGGCGCGACGGCGAGTGCGCCATGTGGTTCATTGACGATCTTCGCGCCCGGCTCGCCAATCGGGTCCAGCTTACGAGCGACGGCCACAAGGCATATCTGGAAGCCGTCGAAGGCGCGTTCGGGAGCGAAGTGGACTATGCCCAACTTGTGAAACTGTACGGCCAGGCACCCGAGGCCATGAAGGGCCGCTACAGTCCGGCCGAGTGCATCGGCGCTCGTAAAGAGCGGATCGAGGGAAATCCCGATCCCAAGCACATCAGCACGTCCTACGCCGAGCGCCAGAACCTCACGATGCGGATGCAGATGCGCCGCTTCACGCGGTTGACCAATGCCTTTTCAAAGAAATTCGAGAACCACGCTCACATGGTCGCGCTCTATACCGTCTGGTACAACTTCGTGAAAATGCACAAGTCGCTGCGTATGACGCTGGCAATGGCGGCCGGCGTGTCGAAACGGCTTTGGTCAATCGAGGATATCGTGGCGCTGCTGGACGCCGCCGCCCCGAAAGCCGGCCGGCGCGGTTCTTACAGGAAGCGCCCCGCCGAAAATTCAAACTGAGGCATTACCCGGCCTGCTGCCGGTTCCGAAGACACCGAGTTAAGTGTCGACATGGAACCGGAGGCGGGTCATGGAGCGACGGAAGTATACGCGGGAGTTCAAGCTTGAAGCGGTCAGGCTGATCGGGGAACACAGGGTGACGGTGGCGCAGGCCTCGCGCGATCTCGGTGTGCGCGGGACGGTGCTGCGTAACTGGGTGAAGGCTTTTGCCGACGATCCGGCGCATTCGTTTCCCGGGCCTGGTCGGATGAAGCCCGAGCAGCTGGAGATCGCGCGGTTGCGGCGTGAGGTCGTCCGGTTGAAAGCAAAACGGGACATCCCAAAAAAAAGCCGCGGCCTACTTCGCGAAGGAATCGATGTGAGGTTCGCCTTCATCGCGAAGCACCGGGGGATCTGGCCGGCGGGATGGTTGTGCGAGGCGCGGGTCGTCCGCGCTCGCCACCAGGATGCCTTGTTCGTGCCAGCCTTCGCGCTTGACCTCGTCGGGCGATGTCCGCTCCCCGCCGTAGCCCTTCGGGAGCCGCCTCATGGCCGTGCCTCCCGAGCCAGTACGTCGGCGAGCGCGCCGATGGTCGAGGCTGGCGACGTGCCGTCGCCGAGACGCTCCATGCTCGCGGGCGAGCGCCATCGGCGCGATGCCATGCTGCAACAGCAGCGACAGCGCGATGCAGGCATCGTCCAGGATGCCGTCCATGGCGGATCCGACCTTGGCGCCGTGTGTGAACACCTCGCCAACGCGGCCGTCGCTGGGATCGAAGCCCACCGAGACCGCGTAGGCATGGCCGTCGTGCACAAGCTCGGCGGTGATGTTGGGCCGGCGGTGCGGAAGATGCCGGGCTTAGGTGCCCTGGGGGAGATTCCCCGAATTCCTCAATTCCTCAACCAAGGTACCCGCGGCGACACCTGCCCAGCTACCCGCACGCACCCCGCATGAGGAATTTGAGGGATTCGATTTTCGCCAATTCCACGAGATGGTTAGCCTCGATCGTTCGGCCTTGAGGAATCTCCGCGCCGTTGAGGAATTCGACCATCATGGTCTTTTCTCCTCGACCGCGCGGTAGGCGAGCGCGGGCTTCGTCGCGCTGGGCCTCATGACGGTGGCGACGAACCCGGCCTCGACCGGCGAGGCCATGACTTCCTCGCGCTGGCGCTTGTCGAGGAACTGGGTGCGCCGGATCGGATCGCTCTTGGTGAGACCGGCCGTGCCTGCGGCGTGGATCGCCTCCAGCACCCGCTTGTGGTTCCGCTCGGTCTCGTTGTCGGCGACGTTGCGCTCGACCTCGACGATGGTCCGCTCGGCGATGTGGCGGACGAAACCGATCGCCTTATGCCGGCGTTCAGGTCTTCTCGGGATAGTCGTCGTCGGTCCGGACGATGATGACCCGGGCCAGCAAGCCGTCGACCACGTTCGCGGAGCCGAACTCGTCCAGCTGGAAGTGAATCGCCGGCTGTCGGTCGAGACGGGACGATGGCCAGGCCAATGGCGAAACCGGCTAAGCGGCCGGTCGATTCCGAACCTTTCGTACAGCGCCGAGGCTGCCTCGCCGCGGCTCTCCGTCGGAGGCCGGCATGGCACCAAGAACCCGCACCGCCACGGCCGCGGCGTGCCGCACCTGGTGCACGCAGGCGGCTTGCATACGTTCCGGATCGCGTGATTCAGCGGCCCCGACAATCCGCCAGAAATTCGCCACCGAATCTTCCGTATCGGCATCGGATTGATGCAACGCCGTCGTCGCCCGCAGGAACTGCATGCGCGCGCCGAGAGAGCGCAAAAGCGATGCGACAATCGCATTGCCGCTGCCGGTAAATACGATGTCGTAGAAGCTTGTCAGTGCCGCCAACACGCCTTTGACCTCTCGCTGCCGGATCGCCCGCTCGTAGCGTCTTGCCGCCGTGGTCAGAGCGGCCACATCCTTCGGCCGGGCGCGCTTGGCGAAGAGCCTTCCGGCCAGGCCTTCGAGCGCCATGCGGACTTCGTAGATCTGCCGCGCGTCCTCCGGCGTGATGCTGGCCACCACCGGACCACGATAGGGGACCGTGTGCACGAGCCCTTCGGATTCGAGGTGCCGGAGCGCCTCGCGCACCGATGTGCGGCTTACACCCGTGAGCTCGCACAACTCGCGCTCTATCAGGCGGTCTCCCGGCTGGAAGCGAAGGTCGAGAATGGCGTTGCGCAGCATTTCGACCGTGCGTTTGCGCAGGGTCTCCGTCTCCCTCGGAACCTTCAGGGCTCTCGTCGCGCTGGCCGTGGGCGATCTCACGTTTATGCTCCCCGGGTCCTTGACCCACCCCGTCATCGATCCGGCTACAGATACCGTCTCGCGCCGGGTCATGCACCAAGGAAAGTAGACTTGGGCGGCCAGAGAGTCCGCTTGGACCGATTCCCGCCGGCGGCGCTCTTGCGCTAGGCGGGGCAGATTGATATAGATATGATTGTATGACAGGATGACAATTTCCTGATCTACTTTCGGCGCCAGTCAGGGGAGGGAGCCATCATGAAGTTTGGGTATTTCTGTAATCCGACGAACCCCGGGCACAAGCGCGACTACATGGCCGTGATGAACGAGGCGCGCGAGATCGCGACATTCTGCGACCAGAACGATTTTCACAGCTTCTGGCTCGCCGAGCATCATTTCAGCATCTGGGGTCGCGAAATTCTGCCCAATCCCATCATCATGGGCGCCGACATCGCGGCCCGCACCAAACGGCTGCGAATCGGGCTGGCGGCGGCGATCATCACGTTCTGGCATCCGCTGCGCCTGGCGGAGGATCTGGCGCTCCTCGATCAGCTCTGCGACGGCCGCCTGGAACTCGGCCTGGGGCGCGGCAATTACGGCCTCGAGGGCTACAACCTCAACGCCATCGCCGACCCGCGCAATCCGGAGCAGAATTTCAAGGTCTTCGACGAGACGCTCAAGATACTGAAGAAGGCATTTACCGAACCCCTGTTCTCCTTCAAGGGCGAATTCTACACCGTGCCCAATCCGGGGTTCCGCTGGGACCGCGCGCACCCGGTCGACGACTCCAAGTACATCGACGCGGAAACCAAGGAGCTCACGAAGATTTCGGTGTTCCCGCAGCCGCGCCAGAAGCCGCATCCGCCGCTGTGGCAAGTGGTCGATTCTCCATTGGCCGTCGATTATGCGGCGCGAAACGATCTCGGCATCATCATGTGGCGCCCGCCCGTGGAGACGCTGAAGGAGCGCTTCCAGCTATACCAGCGTGTCACAAAGGAAGCGACCGGCAAGGACATCCCACTCGGCCGGCGCTGCGGCATCATGCGCGACTGCTTCGTCGCCAACACCATGGCCGAAGCAAGGACCATGTCGGAAGAATACGTCATGCGCTATCTCAATTGGAGCAATTGGCGCGGCCCCAAGATCTTCCTTCGCCCCGGCGAGGTTCTCGATCCCGAGAAGGACAAGGCGCTCGTCAAGGAGCTGACTTACGATTTCGTCCATGAGCGGTCGCTGCTGTTCGGCACGCCCGACTATGTCGCCGAGAAGATCGAGGAACTGCGCGACGAACTGGGGATCGAGGCCGTGCTGATCAACTCCTCCTGGTCGGGCGTGCCCCATGAACTCACCATGCGAAGCCTGAAGCTGTTCGCGGACAAGGTGATACCGCGCTTGCGCTCCCAGCCGGCCGGCATCGATCGGGCCGCCTCGGCCAGCGCTCAGGTTGCTTGAGCCTTCGCGCCGCCTCGCCTAGCTTGGGGACGGCATGAGCGCACCCAAGGCCTATCGCATGCTGATCGACGGCGCCTTCGTGGACGCCGCCGACGGGGCACGCCTGGACAGCGTCAACCCGGCGACAGGCGAGGTCTGGGCGACGTTCCCGGCGGCGGGCGCCGAGGACGTCGACCGGGCGGTCAAGGCGGCGCGCCGGGCCATGACCGAGGGTCCATGGTCGACGATGACCCCCTCTCAGCGCGGGAAGGCGCTGCGGCGCCTTGCCGACCTCATGTCGGCGCATGCCGATCGTATCGCCGAAGCCGAAACGATCGACACGGGGAAGCTGTTGCGCGAGACGCGCGGCCAGAATCGCTACGCGCCCGAGTACTATCACTACTTCGCCGGCCTCGCGGACAAGATCGAGGGCGCGACGCTGCCCATCGACAAGCCCGACATGCTGGCCTTCACGATCCGCGAGCCCATCGGCGTGGTGGCCGCCGTCATCCCGTGGAACTCGCAGATGTTCCTCGCGGCCGTCAAGGTCGGGCCGGCGCTGGCGGCGGGTAACGCGGTCGTCATCAAGGCCTCCGAGGACGGCCCGGCGGCGCTTTTGGAATTCGCGCAGCTCACCGTCGAGGCGGGATTTCCGCCCGGCGTGGTCAACGTGGTGACGGGCCTGGGCGAGCCCTGCGGCCGCGTGCTCACCAGCCATCCCCTGGTGGCGCGCGTCGCCTTCACCGGCGGCCCGGAAACGGCGCGACACGTCGTGCGCAACACGGCGGAAAATTTCGCCGTGCTCACCCTGGAACTCGGCGGGAAGTCGCCGTTCGTCTGCTTCGCCGATGCCGATCTCGACAGCGCCACGAACGCGATCGTCGCCGGGATATTCGCGGCCAGCGGGCAGAGCTGCGTGGCCGGCTCGCGGCTGCTGGTCGAGCGCCCGATCCACGACACGCTGGTCAAGCGATTGGCCGAACGCGCCGCGCTGATCAAGATCGGCGATCCGTTGGCCGACGACACGGAGATGGGTCCTCTCGCCACCAAGGCTCAATTCGAGCGCATCGGCGAGGTCGTGGCGGCCACGCTGGCCGCCGGCGGAAGGCTTGTCTGCGGCGGAAAGCGCCCCGCTCATCTCAATCGCGGTTGGTATTATTCTCCCACCATCATCGATTGCGCGAACGCCCGGGTGCCTTCCGTCGAACGCGAGCTGTTCGGTCCGGTGCTCTCGGTTCTTTCCTTTTCGGGCGAGGATGAAGCCGCGCGGCTTGCCAACGACACGAGTTACGGCCTCGCGGCGGGAGTCTTCAGCCGCGACGGGGCCAAGGCGATGCGCACGGTTCGCCGGCTGCATAGCGGCATCGTGTGGGTGAATACCTATCGGGTGGGATCGCCGATCGCGCCTTTCGGCGGCTTCGGCCTGAGTGGCTACGGCCGCGAGGGCGGAACCGACGCGGTGCTCGACTACACAAGGACCAAGACGGTGTGGCTCAACCTGTCCGATCGTCCGATGGCCGATCCCTTCGTGATGCGTTGACGTATAAGGAGAGATGGACGTGACAAGCGAGGACTTCGAAAAAGGCCTCAAGATTCGCAAGGAAGTCCTGGGCGAGGCCTATGTCGAGCGCGCGCTTGCCAACGTCGACGACTTCAATCGCGAATTCCAGACACTGATCACCGAATATTGCTGGGGCCGTTCTTGGGGCGGCAAGGCGCTGACCCGGCGCCAGCGAAGCTTGAACAACCTTTGCATGCTGGCGGCGCTCAACCGGGCGCATGAGTTCGAACTGCATTTCCGTGGCGCGCTGCGCAATGGCTGCACGCTCGACGAGTTGCGCGAGACCCTCATCCAGATCACGATCTATTGCGGCGTGCCGGCCGGCGTCGAGGCCTTCCGCATCGCCCGCAAGGTCCTGCAGGAAGAAGGCCGGATGCCGGCGGCCTCAAGCCCGGCCTAGTGCATTCGTCATGATCGGAGGATCGGCGTGAGCGACCGAACGGCCCCCAGGCGCGAGCTTATCGATTGGCACACGAATGTGTGGTTGCCCGAGCATTTGGGCGAGGCGCAACGCTCGGAAATGTCGAGCAAGACCGGGCGCAGCGTCGATGCAAGCCCCGAGGCCCATCGCCGGCTCGTCGCCGGCGTGGCCGAGAAATTCATCTGCATCGCCATGAAATGGAACCGGCTTGGCATCCACGTCCCGAACGAGTTCGTCGCCGAGTACATGGCCGAGCACAAGGGCCGCGCCGTCGGATTCGCCGGCATCGATCCCCATGACGACGACGCGCCCAAGCAGTTCGAGCATGCCGTCGCCAGGCTCGGCTTCCGCGGCCTCAAGTTTTCGCCGGTCTATGCGGGCTTCCACCCCTGGGACGAGATAGCCTGGCGCCTCTACGAGATGGCCAACGAATTCAAGACGCCGATCCTCTGGCACCAGGCCGCGGCCTACGCCAAGGAATCGACGCTCGAAAACGGCAATCCGATCCTGCTCGACAAGATCGCGCGCGCCTTTCCGGAGTTGCGCATGATCATCGCCCATGTCGGCCAGCCCTGGATCGGCGAGACGGTCCTGCTCTTGCGCAAGCACCGGCAGCTCTTCACCGACTTGTCGGCGCGCTACTACCGCCGCTGGCAGTGCTACAACGCGCTGATGCTGGCCATCGATTACGATGTCACCGGGCAAGTCCTGTTCGGCTCCGACTTCCCGATCCAGGACACTCAGGCGGCCGTTGACTCCTTCCGCGCCATCAACGATTGGGGCGAAGGCGTCAGCATGCCGCGCATCCCCGACGCGCTCATCGACGACATCCTCTACAACCGGCCGCTCGGCCTCTTGTGGCCCGACCTCGCCTGAGCGTCCATGGCCGTCAGGCCGCGCCGGCCTCGTTCGCCAGCAGCGCTTTTTCCATCGACGCGGAGTCGGTATAGGCGCGCACTTCGACAATCTTCCCGCCGTCGAACCGGCAGATCCAGCAATAGGTGTTCTCGATCGGCATGCCATTCAGGGCCTTCGAGATCGAATGCATTTCGACGATGCCGTGATCGCCGGCGACCAGTACGTTGCGCACGGTAATCTTCAGCGGCACGTTCGGGTCGCGGATCTTGTTGATCCGGCCATGCGCCTTGGTGAGAAATTCCTGCTTGCCCTTGTAGGTCGCGGCGAGCGTGTGTTTGCCCATGATCGTCACCTGAACATCGTCCGCCAAGGCGGCGAAGAACGCTTCGCGGCTCCCGGTCTCGAGATTGCGGAACAGGGTTTCGACATGAGCCTTGGTTAAAGTCATAGAGGCTTCCCTTCTATAGGTTGGACGGTTCGTCGATCGCTTGCCGAGGTCTTGCCGAAGAGCACGCAGGCGATGCCCGCGAGGACGAGCGCAAGGGCGGCGATTTCAGGCCAGCCCACGGGCTCGCGCAGATAGAGGGCACTGCTGATGACGCCGACGATGGGCACGCCGAACATGGCGGCCGACCCGACTGAAGCGGAGTAGAGGGTCATGATCTTGAACCAGCACCAATGCCCGAAGATGGTGGCAATGGCGATGGTATAGACCAGCCCGGCGATGGCCTCCAAGCTCACCGTCGATCCGGTCGGGCCGGCCTGCAGCACGATTGCGCCGATGTAAAGCGGGATGCCGCCCAGCAGCACCGACCAGCCCGTAAGTACCGTCAATGGCGTGCGCCAGGAATAGTAGCGCATGGCGACGCTGCCGGCGGAGGTCAGGATCGCGGCCGCCAGCATCAAGAGGGATCCCAACGGCGCAAAGCCGAGTTGTACGATATCGGGCCCGAACAGCACGCCGAGTCCGATGAACCCAAGCAAGAACCCAGCGATCCGCCGGCCGGTCAGCGCCTCCCCCATGATCCAATAGCCAAGGATGGCCACCCAAAGCGGTATCGTGTTGCCGATGATCGAGGCGCGGCCGGCGGCCATGAGCGAGATGCCATAGGCCGTCGTCACATGCCATCCGGTGACGTAAAGGACCGTGACGATGGCGAGCGGCTTGAACTCCCGCGCCGGGACACGAAGCGAGAATCCGAGCACCCGGGCCAAGACCAACAACCCGATGCCGCCAACCGCCAGCGCGATGCCGCGCTGCATGAGCGGCTCCATCTCGTTCAGGGCCACCTTGGTCGCGGGCCAGTTCATGCCCCAGCCCAGTATCAGCGCCGCCATGAGAACGAGGCCCAGCAGACGCGGCGGGCCGGACGCGCTCTTCGCGGCAGGTCCGTCCGTTGGGACGATCGGCTCGCTCATGCTCCAGCCTGCCTGACGCCAGGCCGGTTCGGCGATGATGGCGCTTCTTGGTTCGACTCCATCCGACTATAATTGCCGCTTCCTATCGCAGGCGGGGGCGCAACATGAAGGGCCGGTATATCGACGTTGACGGCGTGAAGACCTATTACCTCGACGAGGGCGAGGGCCCGGCGATCGTCCTGCTGCATGGGGCCTCGGTCGCCGTCGATGCCTATGGCACTTGGTTCCGCACGATGCCGGCGCTGCGGCAAAACTTCCGCGTCATCGCGCTCGACCAAATAGGTTTCGGGCGCACCGACATGCCGAAGGACGGCCGTTACGTGAACCGGCTTCATCGGTGCGATCACGCCCTTGCCTTCCTCGACCGGCTGGGCATCGCCAAGGCGATCTTCGTCGGCCATTCGGAAGGAGGCTTTGTCGGTGCCCGCCTTGCCATCCTGCGGCCGAACCTGGCGGCGAAGCTCGTCATCGTGACCAGCGGCGCCACCTCGCCGCGGCTCGGAGGCGATCTCGACCGCGAATGGGTGGCCGCGAGCAAGGCGGCCTACGACTATGGCGGCGGGGTCGATACCGAGGACGGGTTCATCCGCACCAACAGCCGCCTCGGCAAGGCGAACGATCCGGAGTTCGAGGCCATCATCCGCGACAATTATCGGCGCGCGACCGCCGCCGGACAGGTCGAGATGTTTCGCCATCTGCCCGAGGCCGAGTCCGATCCGATCAAGTACGTGGCCCTCCAGGAGACCTACATCCATCCTTTTCTTCCGCAATTTACCGTCCCGACCCTGCTGATCTGGGCGGCCGAGGACGGCACCGTGCCCGTCGAGCGCGGCCTGAAACTCATGCGCCTGTTCCCCAAGGCCGACATGCATGTGTTCGCCGGCGCCGCTCACATGGTGATGCTCGACCGGACGGACGATTTCAACCGATTGCTCATGAATTGGTGCTCCGCCGCCGCCTAGATGCCGCGCCGGTCGAGGAATCCCGTGATGGAAGCCGACAGGGAATCCGGCGCCTCGATCGGCAACATGTGGGGTACGCCCGGCAGGATCGCGACCTCCGACCCCTTGATGCGGCGCGCCATCTCCCCGGCCATCCGCGGCGTCTGGCCCTGGTCGCGGTCGCCCGTCAGGATGAGCGTCGGCGCCGCTATGCCTGCGAGGCGATCGAGGAGCTGCCGGTCGGTGTCGGCATAGAGCCTGTAGACCAAGGCGTAGTTGCGTGGGTCGTTCGCCAGGGTGCGGCCGCGCCAGTCGTCGATGACATCGGGATGGCGCGCGGCGAACTCGGGCGAGAACCAGCGTTGCAGGGCGCCGTCCACGACCGCGGCGGGGCCACCCGCCGACACCTGCTCGACCCGGCGTTCGATGGATTCCTGTTCCTCCGCGGTCCGATTGCAGACGGAACTTACGATCACCAGCGCCTTCGTGCGCGTCGGATACTCGATGGCGACCGCCTGCGCAATCATCCCACCCAGCGAAAACCCCACGATCACGGCACTATCGATGTCCAGGTGGGTAAGAAGTTCCGCCACCTGCCGGGCGAACTGGGAGAATTGCCAGGGGGCCGGTGGTGCCGATTGGCGGCTGCGGCCGTGGCCAAGGATGTCGGGGCGGATCAGTCGGAACCGGTCCGATAGCTTGGCCGCCAACGGGTCCCAAACGGTGCGATCGCCGCCCATGCCATGGATCATGACCATGGGCGGGCCCCGGCCATTGTCCTCATAGTAGGTGATCGAAGAAGGCAGTTGGACCGCGGGCATAAAGGCTATGGCGCCGTCGTTGGATTGACATGGCAAAAAGCCGGTTTACGTTTGTCGACAATCGTTTCGCACGCCTGCGAGGCAACAGCGATGCTGCCGGGGGTGCGCAAGGCTCGACGGTAGCGGGTGATGCCATAATCGTGTTCTTGCACTCGATTTTTCGGTCGCGGGATTGTATGACGGTGATATAATGCTCCAGGGCGTGACTGGGGGCAATCCCCCGTTCGGTAGGGGCCGCGCACCATGGGATGGCGGCGGATCGAACGGGGTTGGCGGCAAGACCGGCAACGACCAAGACGCGAAACGACTGAACCGATAGACACTAACAACGCGGCGGCCGGTGGTGTGAGTAGGTGCCGCCGGCCGCGGCAACAACGGGAGGACGACATGGGACAGCGCAGGCACCATTCATACATCAAGAAATTGATCGAACAGTTCACGACCGGGCGCGTCGACCGGCGCGAATTCCTTCGCACGGCGACCTTGCTCGGCATGTCGGCGGCGGCGGCCTATACGGTCGCGGGCCGCATCGACGGCGAAGCGTTCGTAAAGCCGGCCCGGGCCGACATGCCCAAGGGCGGTTCGCTGCGCGTCGGCTTACGCGTTTCGGACGTGAGCGCCGCGCACGCGCTCAACTGGTTCATGTTCTCCAATACCACGTTCCCGGTCGTCCAGACCCTCACCCGCACCGGCATCGACAACGTCACGCGTCCGCATCTGTGCGAGAGCTGGGAGCCCAGCGAGGATCTGCGGACCTGGACCATCAACTTGCGCAAGGAGGCCAAATGGACCAGCGGGCGCGCCTTCACCGCCGATGACGTGATCTGGAACCTGAAGCACTTGCTGGATCCGGCCACGGGCTCGTCCTCCTACGGCTTGATGAAGGCCTATCTGCTGAACGAGACGCAGGAAGGCGAGACGGTCAAGGCAGAGTTGTGGGATGCCAACGCGCTGGAGAAGGTCGACGATTTCACTCTGAAGCTCAATCTCAAGGTGCCGCAGGTGGCGGTGCCGGAGCATCTCTTCCACTACACCAACACCATGCTCGATCCGGCCGAGAACGGCATCTACAAGGTCGGCAGCAACGGTACCGGCCCCTACGAGCTGGTCGAGCTCGAGGTGCAGAAGAAAGCCGTGTTCAAGGTGAAGGCCGATTACTGGGGCCGGCCCGGCTATCTCGACACTGTCGAGTTCATCGATCTTGGCGACGATCCGGCGGCGGCGCTGGGCGCGCTCGCGTCCAAGCAGGTCGACGGGCTCTACCAGATCGAGCAGTTCCAGATCGACGCGGTCAGCGCGCTGGGCCACGTCCAGATGTTCGATGCCGTGACGGCCGACACGGCGACGCTCGGCCTCAAGGTGTCGCAAGAGCCCTGGAGCAATCCGAAGGTCCGCCAGGCGTTGAGGATGGCTGTCGACAATGCCAAGGTGACGGCGGCGGCCGTGCGCGGCGCGGGGGTGCCGGCCGAACACCATCATGCCTGCCCCATCCACCCGGAATACGCCAAGCTGGCGCCGATGGAGGTCAATCCCGAAAAGGCCAAGCAGCTCCTGGCGGAAGCGGGATATCCGGACGGCATCGACGCCGAGGTCCATTGCATCGCCGAACCGCAATGGGAATCGGCGGCGGTCCAGGCGATCGTCGACCAGGCCGCGCAAGCCGGCTTCCGCTTCAAGGTGAACGTGACCCCGAGCGCCCAGTTCTGGGACATCTGGGACAAGGTGCCGGTGTCGCATTCGAGCTGGTCGCACCGCCCGCTCGCCATTCAGCTTTACGCCCTGGTCTATCGCACGGGCGCGAAGTGGAACCTGTTCGAGTGGAGCAACAAGGAGTTCGACGATTTGCTGGTTCAGGCCGAAGGCCTGGCCGACGTCGAAAAACGCCGCGAGGTCATGGTGAAGATCGAAACGCTGTTGCAGAACGACGGGCCCATGCTGCAGTCGCTCTGGCGCAAGCTGCAGACGGCCTACGACAAGAAGGTGCAAGGCTTCGCCATGCACCCGTCTGGCTGCATCTTCATCGAAGATCTGGCTGTCTCGGCCTAGTCGAAGCAACGCCGGTGTCCCCTTCGCGAGCCTTCGGGCTCGCGGGGGGGCATGCGGCACTTGCGGCTAGGGTCACTCTGCGCCACCATCGCCCGGTCCTGCTTCGAGGGGAAGCCGTGCGACGGATTGCTAGAGTTAATGAGCGCGCCAATCAGCTCGCGGCCGGCTCGGCACGATGACGCGTTTTATCATGCGCCGGCTGTCGCTCATGGTCATGACGATGGTCGTATCGTCCATGATCGTGTTCCTGGTCACGGAAGCAACGCCCGGGTCGGTGGCGCGCAAGCTGCTGGGGCCGTTCGCCACGCCCGAGCAGGTCGCCATGCTGGCCGACCGCCTGCTGCTCAACGATCCGATCCCGGTGCGCTACGCGCGCTGGCTCGGCACGCTGCTCGGCGTCATCGCCGATCCGCTATCCGATCCGGTGATCGGGCTTAAGTACGAGAACCCCCGCGGCAATCAATATTTCGGCAATCTCGGCTACTCGACGCTGTACAAGACCGCGGTCGACGACGTGATCTGGAGACGCCTGCTCAACTCCGGTATCCTTGCGGGGCTTGCCTTCGCCATCGTGGTTCCGCTGTCCCTGCTGCTGGGCATATGGAGCGGTGCTCGGGAAGGGGCTATCGTCGATCGAGTCATCTCACTGATCTCGATCGTCACCTCGTCGATTCCGGAATTCGCCTCGGCGGTGTTTCTTATCGCGGTTTTCGTCGTGGTCCTGGGCGTGCTGCCGGGCACGGCGCCGCTGTCGGCCGCGGGGCAATGGTCGATTGCGCAGCAATTGCTGCTGCCGGTCTTCGTGCTCGTACTCTATGATTTCGGCTATGTGACGCGCATCGTGCGCGGCGCCATGGCCGACGAGATGACCAAGCCTTATGTCCGCACGGCCATTCTCAAGGGTATGACGTTCCGCCGTGTCGTATTCCGCCATGCGCTGCCCAATGCCCTCATCGTGCCGTTCACCGTCATCCTGTTGCAGATCCAATTCCTGATTACCGGCGTGGTCGTGACCGAGGTCATCTTCGCCTATCCGGGGTTCGGGCGCATGCTGATGGAAGCGGCACTTTTCGGCGATATCGCGATCATCGAGGCGGCGACGCTTGTCGCCGTCTCAATCGCGGTCGGCACGCAATTCATCGGCGATATCGGCTACATGCTGATCAATCCGCGCGTCCGTTTCGCCTGAGGGCCCATGGCCGAGAGCGACCTTCCCTCCCTGCCCGATGGCGCTGTCCCGGCGACGCGCGCCGGCATTGTCGCATCCGTCCGGATTGCCTTGCGGTATATCGGGACCTCGCCGACGGCGGCGATCGGACTTGGGATCGTCGTGTTCTGGATATTGGTGGCACTGCTGGCGCCGCTCATCGCGCCTCATAATCCAATCGCCATCGATTACGACGCCCTCAATGATCCACGCCCGAATGCGCGCTATTGGCTCGGCACCGATCAGCTCGGGCGCGATATCCTTTCGCGCATCATCTGGGGTGCGCGTACCGTGCTGACAGTGGCGCCGCTCGCGGTCGCGTGCGCCTACATCGCCGGCTGCGCCATGGGCAGCATCGCCGCCTATTACGGGGGCTGGATCGACGAAGTGCTGAGCCGGCTCTCCGACGTCATCCTGTCTTTTCCGATCCTGGTGCTCTACATCCTCCTGATCACCACGCTCGGCGCTTCGGCGTTCAACATCGTTCTGGCGGTCACCGTGGCGTCATCGCCCAGCGTCAGCCGCATCGTGCGCGGGCTCGTGCTCGATTTGCGCACCCGCGACTACGTGGCGGCGGCCCGGCTGCGCGGCGAGAACGTCGCCTATATCATCATCGTGGAGATCCTGCCGAACGCGGCCGGCCCGCTCATCGTCGATAGCTGCCTGCGGCTCGGATGGACCATCATCGCCATCGGCATTCTGGGATTTCTGGGCTTGGGGTTGCCGCCGCCCGATCCCGATTGGGGCGGCATGGTGCGCGAAGCAACGCGCGTGGTCTTTACCTATCCGCACACGGCGCTGTTCCCCAGCATCGCCATCTCGAGCCTGGTCGTGGGCTTGAATCTCCTTGCCGACGGCTTGCGCGAACTGGCGCGGCGCGACTAGGGCGGATTCGGGCCGACTGGAAAGTTGCCCACGCGGAATCCGTCGCCCCGGCGAAAGCCGGGGCCCATGGTGCCGTCAGTTCGGACTGTCGAGATGGATACCGGCCTTCGCCGGTATGACATCCCGTGCGATTGTTCGGATCGATTCCGGTTAGCGAGAATCCGCCATGGACGCCGCTATTCCGCGCACATCAGGTCCAGCCAGGCCTGGTGCTGGTGGCGCTGTCCGATCTCGGTGGTCTTGTCGCCATGTCCGACGTGGCGGTTATCATAGCGCTCGCGCTTCTGGCCGCGCGTCGCCAGGCACCATTCCTGGGCGTCGCTTTCGACGCCCTCCTGCTGGCGCCGGAACGCTTCGAGATCGTCCGACTGAACGAACGACGAGGCCGAATGCGTGAGATTGACGTAGCGGACCTGCTCCTGGAAGACGGCCTCCGGCGCGCCCTTGAGGCGCACCGGATAGATGCGCACCTCGGTACGGTCGACGCCGATCGGCAGGATGACGCGGATCGCGTTCTGCACGACGAGAAGGTCGAAGCTCGGGAACAGCGTCAAATTATGGATTTTCTGCGTCAGCAGCTCATTCGCGCGCTCGATGCCGTGACGCGCCGCAAGAAGCGCGCGATACTCCTCCCACACGCCGCCGGATTGCCCCTCCGGAAACAGTGACTCGGTCGAGGAGTGTCCCCCCGGATAGACGGTGACGCCGACATCGAGGATCACGGGGCGTTTCTCCCGATCGTAGAACTGGACGTCCGTGCCCTTGGTCCCGGTGCGCCGCTTGAATTGCGTGCCGTCGGGCGCCACCGTCGAGGCATGGGTCGCCACGGTGTGGTAGGTGTCGGTCAGATTCTCGAGCTGGTGCTTCCAATTCCCCCGGTATTCGTAGCGATGGCAGCCGCCCGCCAACTCGACCTCGCCGTCGGGGGCGGCCGCCACGAATTCATCGAAGGCATGCCGCGCTTCGCCCATGGCCTCGACGAGCGAGGGGCCGCTGGGCGACAGGTTGGCGAAGACGAAGCCGTGATGGCTCTGGCAGCGCGCCACCGGACGCATGCCGAAATCGGGGGCCGAGAAATCGAACCCGTCCTTTTCCTCCTCGGCCTGCATCGGCAGCCCGGCGAGCCGCCCGTCGGTGTGGTACGTCCAGCCGTGATACATGCACTGAAAGCGCTTCGTATTCCCGCATTCCTGGGTAACGACCTTCGAGCCGCGGTGGGCGCAACGGTTGTGCAGGACGTGGACCGAGCCGTCGGCGTGGCGGGACAGGATCACGGGCTCGCGCCCGATCCGGGTGCACAGAAAATCGCCCGGTTTCCTTATCTGACTCTCGTGACCGACATAGATCCACATCCGCCCGAAGATGCGCGCCATTTCGAGATCGAAGATCGCCGGGTCCACGAACACCCGCCGGTGTATTCGGTCGGGTTTGACCAGGCTTTGCAGCTCCTGCGTTCCAATGGCCGCCATGTCCTCTCCTCCGCTCAGAACGGCAAGGCGATGGCCGGGAACGCGGCATCGCAGTTGATCAACGTCGCTTTCTTCCAGCTTATCTTCAAGTCATTGCCCTTTCGTACCAAGCGATGCTCGTATGTGCCGGCGTAAAGCCGCTGCTCGAAGCCCGGGCGATACTCGACCAGGATGAAGTTCGAGATCGCCTTGTATCCGTCGCCGCCCTGGTCGCCCCCGACCTCGAGGATCGATATCAACCGGCAGGTCCGGGACGCGGGCGTCTGCACGTGAATCTCCGGATGCCGCAGCCGTCCCACGCGGAGCCGCATGGTCGGCTTGTCGTCGTAGAAAAGCGAGACGTGATTGTCCGGGTCCGGCTGGTCGATAGCGGCCGGCGCCCAATAGACCGCGTCCTCGGTGTAGAGGTCGAGCCACGCCTCGAACCGCTTCTCGTCGAGCAGGCGTCCCTCGAGCGTGATCAACGCCGATGCCGCGGCGACATCGTCGCGCTTGCGAGCCGCGGTCATGGCGCGACCGGCGAAATTAGAGGGCGCTCTCGGAAGATTTCCAATAGGTGTCCTTCTTGACGATCTTGCGGCCGTGAAATTCATAAAGATCGCATCCATGGAGCTCAAGCCGGCGGCCGCCCTTGAGCGAGGCCGTCACGACCCACTCCGAAACCGCCCGGTTGCCGCAGGTGAAGCGCGTGAGGGGCTTCCATTGCATGTCGCCGATTTCCGCGAAGCGCTTGGTCAGAAACTCGCGGATCCGCTGCTTGCCCTTGATCTTCGTCCCGAAGGATTCGGGCCCGCGCGCGAGCAGGAATTCGCCGTCCTCGGCGAAGAACCCGACGATCGCCTCGACGTCATGATCGTTGAAGGCCTTATGAATTTCGTCCATGTAGGCAAGCGTAATACCTTCGGCGGAACCGACGTTCATGGTTTTGTCCCCTGTTGTCCGGAATGCTTGATGAGAAAGCCTAGGCTGATGGTGGCAAATTCTTGCGGGCACTCGAACATCGTGTTGTGTCCGGCGCCGTCGATGATCACGAACTCGCTAGCCTCGATCTGGTCGTGCAGATAATGGGAGGAGGACGGCAAATTGGTGCGGTCCATGCCCCCGATGGTGATCAGGGTCGGGGTGCGGATACGGTCGAGCCGGCCGCGCACGTCATGGCTGAAGCAAGCCTGCGCGTGCCCCTCGATGCCCTTGGCCGTGATCGGCGCCGGATTCGCCAAACTCATGCGGCGGTATTCGGCTATCCGGTCGGGCCGCCGGTTAATGAATTGGGGGCTGAAGAAGCTGACGATTCTGGTGCCGAAATTCACCACCGGATCGTTCTCGGCGATGATGCGGCGGCGCACCTCCACCCAGTTGTGAAAATGGGCGTAAGGTTCGCTCGCCTCCCAGGCCGAGTGAACGGATAGCGAGCGGAGCAGGTCGGGACGGGCGATGGCAAGTTCGAGCCCGACAGCGCCCCCCAGGGAAAAGCCACCGAAATGGATGCGCCCAAGGCCAAGATGCTGGACGATATCGACGACGTCGCCGGCGAGATCCTTGGTCGTGAAACCGGGCTCGGGCACGTCCGAGCGTCCGGCGCCGCGCAGATCGATCATGACGGTGCGGAAGAATTTGGCGTAAACGTCGCGCTGTTCGCTCCACGCGCTCGGGTCCATGCCGAACCCGGCCATCAGCACCAGCGGCTCGCCGGCGCCATGCTCCTCGTAGTACAGCCGGAGACCGCCCGAAGTGACGAAGTGCGCCATGATGCGAAGGACCGCCCGGTAGCCTTACTCGGCCGCTCGCGGCGGTTGCTGCATCCACCCCGGCTTGTTGCGCGCGTGCTGGCGCACGAATTCCTGGGTCGGCATGCGCGGGTCGGGCCAGTAAAGCATGGGCTTCTCCCAGGCATAGACCGTCGGATCGCGCAGCTTCTCGCTGGTATCGACGATGACGCCGTCCTTCATGATGATCTTGAGCCGCGCCTTGTCCTGAAGCACGCGGATGTCGTGTAAGGGATTGCCGTCGACCACAAGGATGTCGGCGAGCTTGCCGACTTCGATCGTGCCGATGCGATCTTGCATGTTGAGGACGAAGGCGGCGTTCTTCGTGCCGGCGATGAGCGCGTCCATGGCCGACATGCCGAGATAAGTCATCAGATGCTCCATCTCGCGCGCATGCCATTCGCCATAGGGCACCGAGCCCTGACCGGAATCGGTGCCGGCCATGATCATGACGCCCGCCTTATGGGCCTTGGTCAGGATGCGGCTCGCCGCCTCCAGTTCGCGCTTGTAGCCATCGAGGATGCGATCGGTGAGGCCCAAATCCGGACCCCAATCGAGCGTGTTGGCGATAAGGCTGAGCGTCGGATTGATCGGCGTGCGATGCTTCAAGACGACGCCCAAATCGTCATCGCTCATGAATGAGCAGTGGATGAGCCAGTCGAAGCCGGCGCTGGCGGCGTCGCGCGAGGCGCGTCCCGACCGGCTATGGATGGTGCAGCGCCGGCCCATGCGGTGGGTCACGTCGGCGATCGCCTTGAGATCGTCATGGTCGATGCTTCCCGAAAGCTCGCCGGAGCTGGTCAAGCTGTCACCGTCGCCCGCGACCTTGATGATGTCGACACCGTCCTTGATCTCGCGGCGCGCCTGGACCACCATTTCCTCGCGCGTATTGCACAACACCGAGAAAGACGATTTCGGGTGTTCCATGTGCGACGGCCAGGGCGAGCCGATGGCGTTGTAAGTGCTGATGTAATGACCGCCGGCGGCGATGCGCGGGCCCTCGATCAGCCCGGCATTGACCGCGTCGCGCAGCGCCACGTTGATGTTGTAGTGGCCGCCCGGCGCGCCGATGCTGGTGACGCCGGCCCGCAGCACTTTCTTGAGGGCTAGCGTCGCGCGCAAGGTCCGGTACTCGACGCCGACATGGATGTCCAGTTCCTCGAAGGACAACACGTCGCCGTAAGAAGGGTGAACGTGGCAATCGATGATCCCGGGCATGATGGTCATGCCGGCCGCGTCGATTGTCTTGTGGTCACCGGCCTTGTTGGCCGCCGCCTCGACGTCCGAAGCGGCGCCGACCGCGATGATCTTGTTTCCCTCGACCAGGACCGACGCCTTGCTCTTCGGCGTCGCGCCGGTGCAGTCCAACACCTGACCATTGGCGAACAGAGTGCGGATCATGGCATTCTCCTTCCCTTTCTCGACAATCCGGCCGGCGCGCCTTCGGCCGCCAATCGGGTGTCGCCCCGTTTTCCGAGCGAGCCAAGCAAGCGTTCGCAAGTGTACTCGCAATGTTCGCGGCTGAGCTTCGCCGCCTTGCGCGCGTCGCCGGCGCACAACGCATTCACGATCGCGCGATGTTCGTCTTGCGCGTCTTCAAATCGCCGCGACGCCACGGCATCGATTCGGACATAGGATTCGACGGAATCACGCAAGGTCCGCGCCATGCGGCACAGGTGCTTGCGCCGGCTGGTCTCCAGCAGGCGCATGTGGAACCGCCGGTTGAGCGCGGCCCAGCGGGCGACCGTGGCCCGCGTCACCACCTTGATCTGTTCCATCTCGGCGATAAGCGCCTTCAGATCGGTTTCGTCTTCTCTTGTTTTTTTCAGCGTCGCCAGATAGGCGCCTTGCTCCTCGAGCAGCGCGCGCAACTCGAAGATCTCGGTGATCTCGTCGGGATCGAGCGCCGGCACCATGTAGCCGCGGCGCGGCCGGAAAACGATAAGCCCTTCCATTTCCAGCGCCTTCAGCGCTTCGCGCACGGGGGCCCTGCTGATGCCGAGTTCATCGCCCAGGTGAAGCTGGCGCAGGGCCGCGCCCGGCGCGACATCCCCCGACAGGATGCGGTCCCGCACATAGTCGTAGACGACGTCCGGAAGATTCTGCGGGTGCTGAACTTGGCTTTGGGCCGGATGGCGCATCGATTTCGGTTGCTCCCTGCGCGGCGATTGTCGACAATCGTAAGGTTGCCAACATGGCAAGTCAACTGCCGCGGAGGGACCGGTGAACAAGTCGGCGACGAAAATCAGGCGCGTCATCAGCGCCGAGGTGCGCGAGCCGGAGCCCGGGCTTTGGTCCAATTGTCTGGTCGTCGGCGATCAGGTGTTCATTTCGGGACAGGTGGCGCGCGCTTCCGGCGGCGGCATCGTCGGAGTCGACGATCCCTATCTGCAATCGGTGACGGCGCTCGAGCATGTGCGAGCACTGATGGAGGCGGCCGGGGGAACCATGAGCGACGTGGTGAAGCTCACCATCTATCTCACCGACATCCACCACCGGCCGGCCTTCATCGAGGCGCGGCGTCTCTTCTTCACCGGCGACTATCCAACCGCCGTCCTGGTCGGCAACGTCACACTGGCGGCCGAAGGACTTCTGGTTGAAATCGACGCGCTCGGTATCATCGGCGCGGGGAGAAGGCCATGAACGAGACCACGACCGTTCCCGATACGAAGTCCGTGCTGCGCCGGGAATTCCGGATGCTGATCGGGGGCAAGCTCGTCAAGGCCGCCGATGGCGCCACGCTCGAACCCGTCAATCCCGCGACCGGCGAGGCGCTGCCGCGCGTGCCCAATGCCGGCCCGGCGGATGTCGACAAGGCCGTGGCGGCCGCGCGCGCGGCGCTGGCCGGGTGGCGGGCGCTGCCGTTCCGCGAACGGCACGACATGGTTCGCGGCCTGACCCAGGTTCTGCGCCAGTGCGCCGACGAGTTCGGCCTGCTCGACACGCTTTGCACCGGCAATGTCTACAGCGCCATGCGCCGCGACGCGATCGGCGGCGCCGAGATGATCGAGTATTTCGCCGCCGCGGCGCACGAGATCAAGGGCGAGGTGACGCATCTCGACGACAATCTCCATTACACAAGGCGCGAGCCCTACGGCGTGGTGCTGCGCTTGTTGCCGTTCAACCACCCGATCGCGAGCCTGGCAACCGCGCTCGCCGCGCCGCTGCTTACCGGCAATACCGTCATCATGAAGCCGTCGCCCCATTCGCCGCTCTCGGCGCTGGCGTTCGGCGAAGCCGTGCGCGATCGCTTGCCGCCCGGCGTGCTCAACATCGTCGTCGGCGACAACGAACGTGCCTCGGTGCCGCTAATCCGCCATCCAGGAATCGATCGCATCGCCCTCATCGGCAGCGTGGAAGCCGGCAAGGCGATCATGCGGCTGGCGGCCGAGCGCCTCGTTCCGCTTACCCTGGAGTTGGGCGGCAAGAATCCGCTCATCGTCTTTCCCGACGCCGATCCGGACCGCGCCGTGGACGTTGCCATCGCCGGCATGAATTTCCTGTGGCAGGCCCATTCCTGCGGCTCGACCTCGCGCATCCTGGTCCACAAATCCATGGAAGGCCGCTTCGTCGAAAAACTGGCGGAGCGCGTGGCGCGCATCAAGGTGGCCATGCCGATGGACCCGGACGCCGAGATGGGCGCCATCAGTTTCAAGGCGCTTTACGACCGCTGCCTCGGTTACGTCGCCTCGGGCCGCGACGAGGGCGCGACACTCGTCACCGGCGGCCAGCGGCCGAAGGACCCGGCCCTCGCGCGCGGCCTCTTCATGACTCCGGCGGTCTTCAGCAACGCCACGCCGCAAATGCGCATCGCGCGCGAGGAGATCTTCGGCCCGATCATGACCGTGGTCGCTTGGGACGATTACGACTCGATGCTGGAGGTGGCGAACGGCCTCCACTACGGCTTGACCGCCGTCGTCATGACCGACGATTTGCACGTCGCCCATCGCACGGCCGAGGCGCTGCAAGCGGGTTATGTCGAGGTCAACGGCCCGGTGTCATTCGCCTTGGGTTCGCCCTTCGGCGGCTTCAAGCAGAGCGGCATCGGGCGGGAAGGCAGCTTCGACGAACTCCTCGGCTACACCCAGGTCAAGTCGATCAACGTCCGCCTGGCACCGCGATCGTCCATGGCGGCGCGGTCAACGGGCAAGGCACCACGATGAAATGAGCGCGGGCTACGATTACATCGTCATCGGCGCCGGTTCGGCCGGTTGCGTGCTCGCCAACCGGCTTACCGAGGACGGAACGGCCCGCGTCCTGTTGCTCGAGGCCGGCGGATCGGAGCGCCACCTCTATCTCGACATGCCCGCGGCTTTCGCCTTCGCCATCGGCAGTCAACGGTTCGATTGGGGCTACGAGACGCAAGCCGAGTCGGGCCTGGGCGGGCGGACGACGCCCTGTCCGCGCGGAAAAGTCCTGGGCGGTTCCTCGTCGATCAACGCCATGGGGCTCATCCGAGGACACCCCGCGGATTACGACCGCTGGGCAAGCGAGGTTTCGCCCGACTGGTCCTATGCGCATTGCCTACCCTATTTCAAGAAACTCGAAACCTTCAGCGGCGGCGAGAGCGCCTATCGCGGTGGCGGCGGCCCGCTCGGCGTGATCGCCCCGCGCTACACTTCTCCGCTCTACGAAATTTTCTTGCAGGCCTGCGTCGAGGCCGGTTATCCGCTCAACCCCGACACGAACGGTCCCCGGCAGGAGGGATTCGGACCCATGGATCAGACGATCCAGGGTGGGCGGCGATGCAGCACGGCCCGCGCCTATCTGCGACCCGCCATGACGCGACCGAATCTGACGGTTCGCACGGGCGCCCTGGTCACGCGCCTGTTGTTCGACGGCGACCGTGCAAACGGAGTCGAGTTCGCCATCGGCCGTCGCCTTGAGCGGATCGCGGCCGCGCGCGAGGTTATCCTATGCGCGGGCTCCATCAACTCGCCGCAACTGCTGATGCTGTCGGGCATAGGTCCAGCCGCCGAGCTAGGGCGGCTTGGAATTCCTATCGTCGCCGATCTTCCCGGCGTCGGCGGCGATCTGCAGGACCACGTCGATGTGAGCCTCAAGCAATTCTGTCCTCGCCCGATCACCAATTCTCCATTGCTGACATGGCACCGCAAGGCGCTGATCGGCCTGGAATGGCTGTTGCTGAAGACCGGCCCCGGCGCCACCAATCAATTCGAGGCGGCCGGGTACATCCGCACGCGCCCCGATCTGACGCAACCCAACATTCAGCTCTGTTTCATCCCGATGCTGGTCCATTACGACGGTTCCGCCGCTTCCACACACCATGGGTTCCAGGTCACGGTCATGCAGCTGCAGCCGAAAAGCCGCGGTCGTCTTTCATTGGCCGCGGCGGACCCGCGCGCGGCGCCATTGCTGCGGTTCAACTACCTGACCGATCCCGCCGATGTCGCCGATCTGCGCGAAGGCTTGCAGGCATTGCGTCAAATCATCGCCAAGCCGGCGATGGCGGCTTATCGCGGCGCCGAACTCGCGCCCGGCGAAGGCGCGACGGCCGACGCGAACCTCAATGACTACATCCGACGGACCGGCAAATCGACGCACCATCCCGCCTGCACTTGCCGCATGGGGTCGGACGAGGGCGCCGTCGTCGATCCGGAGGGCCGCGTCCGGGGCGTGCGCGGCCTTCGCGTCATCGACGCCTCGATCATGCCCAGCATCCCCAGCGGCAACATCAACGCGCCGACCATCATGATCGCCGAGAAGCTGGCCGATGCCGTGCGCGGCCGGCCCGCGGCTCCGCCGGCCGTTCACGCGCGAGCGGCGGCTGGGTAGAGAACCGGGTATTGCAGAGAATCGAGGGGGTCGCCTGTTTTCAGGCCCGGGTTCACGATGAACTGATTCTGCGCCCGGCCCGCGTGGTAGCGCACGCCGGGGCCGGTCATGCGAATCGCATAGCCCCGCCGGCGCCGCGCCGGGTGGCGATTGCCGCGCGCGCCGTGAACCGTGAGCGCGTGGAAGGCGATGGCGTCGCCGGCCTCCAGGTCCCACGAGACGATGTCGAGTCCCGCCCGGGCCGCCTCGAAGTCGGGAAGATCGTCATAGTCATCGGCGCGATCGCCGGCGAAATGGCTGGCGACGCCGCCGGCGCCGTCGGCGTTGAAGGGCCGGTACCGCTTGCCGGATCGATGCGACCCGCGGATGAATTCGAGCCCCCCGGTCTCGAGCGTCACCGGATCGAGTGCCACCCAGAGTGTTACCACCTCGGTGCCCCGGATCGGCCAATAGGGCAGATCATTGTGCCAGGGCGTCGGCGCGGCCGTGCCCGGCTCCTTCACGAACACCTGATCGTAGAGCATGTTGACCTTGTCCGCGCGCATCAGTTGCGCCGCGATCTCGGCAATGGGCGATTCAAAACAGAAACCGCGGCAATCCGGATCGGACTCCCAGACGCGAACCCGATCGAAATAGGCGCGCGCCACGCCGGTCGCGGGATCGACGGCTGTCCGGTCGATGGCGGCCCGCAGGCGTGTTGCCCAACCGGCATCGGCGACCGAGGGCAGATGAACGGCCCCGTCGCTTTCGAAAGCGGCGAGCCGTTCCTCGGAAACCCGATAGCGCGGTTCCGTTCCTGTCATTCCGCCGAATTCGATGCTATTCGACAATCGAGCCGTCCAAATCGTGGATCACTTGACCTGCCCCGACCGAAAGCCGGATTGGAGCATAGCGGTGATCGGGGTCGCCGGCCATGGGCTTGGCAATGACCCGACCCAGCCGCTCGATAGGACGGCCCATCGGTGCGTCCTTCCATTGAGTCGACCGGCGAATTCGGTCGCGGGGATAGGATTTTAACCCATGACATACGGATTATAGGTCGCTCGCGCCGAAGGCAAGAAACGAACCTCGTAACCCTGGTCGGGAAATCGCGAACGCGCGGAATTTCGCTCCCGCTTGCTCCCCCAGCGCTCCCCTGGGCGCCGCCGAGAACCTTTCCGGAATCGGGCCAGTCCTACAACCCTTTGAAATATTTGGTGCCCCTGGCCGGAGTCGAACCAGCACGTCCTTGCGAACAACAGATTTTGAGTGACCGCAAGAAATGGCGAATGCGCGGCTCAGCTTCCCGCAGCGTTTCGCGCGATTGCGCGACCTCTTGCTTCCACAGTGCTTCCACGGGCGCGATGGAAGCACGAGCGCCAAAAGCAACCGCCCGCTAACCTTTTGAGTTAGCGGGCGGATTTGGTTGCGGGGATAGGATTTGAACCTATGACCTTCAGGTTATGAGTGGCATCGGGCGATCTTCGCGCAATTGCGCAGAAACTAGTTTTTCTTCGTATTTTCAATGTGTTAGTTGACTTCTGCCGGCACGGTCCCCACTCTGTTTTTCGCAGGTTCGCGCCGCGGTTTTCGCCCTCTTGCTTCCACAGTGCTTCCACGGGTGGAACGCGGACGATGCCTGGTAGCAGATGGATCATCGCATTAGGACCGCGCGACTATGCCGAAGCTGACCAAGCGCACCGTCGATGCCGCCGAGGTCCGGGCGAGCGACTATTTCGTGTGGGACGACGAGGTGCCCGGCTTCGGGCTCCGCGTGCTGCCGAGCGGTCACAAGGGCTACATCGTCCAATATCGCGCCGGCCGGCGGTCGCGCCGGATCAGCCTCGGCCCGAGCACGGTGCTGGCTTGCGAGCAGGCACGCACACGAGCCATCACGATCGTCGCCGCAGCGAAGAACGGCGAGGACCCAGCCGCCCGGCGCGACGCCGGCCGGCAGGCTGTCACCGTCAAGGAGCTCGCCGACCGCTTCGACAAGGAGCACGTCGCGCTCCGCGTCAAGGAGAGCACGGCCAAAGGTTACAGGCGGATGCTTCAGCGTGTGATCGTCCCCGCACTCGGGCGCCACCGCGTGACCGAAGTGACACGGGCTGACGTGGCCAAGGTCCATCACGATCTTCGGCATGTCCCCTACGACGCCAACCAATGCCTGGAGATCATCTCGAAGATGTTCAGCCTCGCCGAAATGTGGGGCCTGCGTCCAGACGGCTCAAACCCGCGTAAGCACATCAAGAAGTACGCCGAGGAGAAGCGCGAGCGATTCCTCAGCCCGGCCGAACTCAAGCGGGTGGGCGAAGTACTCCGGGAGATGGAGGCCGAGGATGTCCAACTGCCCTCCGCGATCGCGGCGGTACGCTTGCTGGTTCTGACCGGCTGCCGCCTCAACGAAATCATGACGCTACAGTGGGAGTACGTGGACGCACTCGGCAAGGCGCTCCGCCTTCCGGACTCGAAGACGGGCGCCAAAGTCGTGCACCTCGGTCAGCCTGCGATCGAGGTACTGGAGAAGATCGGACGCCTGGAGAACAACCCCTGGGTGATCGTGGGATCGAAGCCCGGTGCGCGACTCACGGACCTCCAGCCCTTCTGGCAGCGGGTGCGGGCCCGGGCGGGGCTGAAGGACGCCCGCATTCACGACCTGCGCCACACCTTCGCCTCGACCGCCGTCGCCGCCGGCCAGGGCCTGCCCATGATCGGCAAGCTCCTCGGCCACACGCAGGTTCAGACGACAGCCCGTTACGCTCACCTCGCCGCCGATCCGGTAAAGGCGGCGGCAGGGACAGTATCCAATGCTCTGGCACGGTTCCTCGAAGGCAATGCGGCATAGGCCGTCATTAACCCCGATGGACGCGCCCAACTAAGCACTGCCCCACCGGCGCGTCGACAACGCCATGGTCAAGGCGATCGCTCGGGCATTCCGGTGGCGAAAGCTGCTGGAATCCGGCGCCTACAGGACGGTCGAGGAAATCGCCGCGGCCGAGAAGATCAACCCCTCCTACGTGAGCCGGGTTCTCCGCCTCACGCTGCTCGCGCCCAACATCGTCGGGGCGAACCGCATCGATGCGGCGCTGTTCGAGGCCTGCTTCCTGTCCTGGGCCACGGCCCTGCGCCCCGATGCCGCCGATCTGATCGCACTGGACGGCAAGACCTTGCGGCGTAGCGGCGACAGTGCGGCCGGGCAGCCCGCGCTCCAACTGGTTTCGGCCTGGGCTTCCACCCAGCGCCTGGTGCTGTGCCAAGAGGCCGCCGATACCAAGGAGAACGAGTGCGCGGCCATGCTGGCCATTCTTGAGCGCCTGAGCTTGAAGGGGGCGCTGGTCACTATCGACGCCATCGCCACCAATCCGACCATCGCCCGGGCGATCGGCGCGGGCGACGGCGACTACGTGCTCGCGCTGAAGCAGAACCAGCCCAGCCTGCACCAGGAGGTCGAAACCTACTTCGCCGACCCGCGCACGACCGGGCTTGAGACCTTGGTGGTCAGCGACAAGGATCATGGCCGGCTCGAAACCCGGACCTACTGGGTCAGCCATGAGGTCGATTGGCTTGGCGGCGAGCGGCGCTATCCCGGCGAGCCGCGCTTTCCGGCTCTCAAGAGCCTCGTCAAGACCACCACCCGGGCCGAGCGGCGCGGCAAGGTCAGCGAAGAGACTCGCTACTTCATCTCGTCGGCGCCGCTCAGCCGTGTCGACGGCGCGGACGGTCGCGATGGGCAGCCTCCGATTCGATGGCTTGGCCTGCTGCCTGGGAGCCCGCAAGATACTTATCCGGCTGTGCTTCGAAAGCATCGCGGTTCTCGCGGCTCTCGAAGTAATATCCACGCCCGCGGTAGACGGTCGAGAAGGGGGCACTTCCTGCGGTAATGGGGCGGCCGCTCACTGGATCGAAGAGGCTGCTGATACGGTCATTCGCCGCCGGCGGGATGTCCTTGGAGGTGCTGTCCGCGCGGTGTCGGTGACCGGAGTGGCCCATGCCACATCCACCCACCCTGCCCATGCGGGTCACGAGGAAGAACGCGCCAACAACGAGTGCGATCCAGATCCAGTTCTGAGCAAGCCACGGCATTTCTGTCTCCGCTCCAAGAGTGTGCGTAGGATTTCCTGAACCGCAATTGTTCGCATTGAGGCAGATCAAGCTATGGACAAGGCGCCCATTGCCTGAGAGTTGCGACCCGAGCCACTTAGGGTGGCCTCCGCCGCAGCCGGCCCACTCAGCTGTGGGTCTACCTACCGCGTCATGTGGACACGCCCTGAATTTCAGGACATTTGTGCCTTAATCCGCGGAGCGCGGCAATTTCGCGCAATAGCGGACCAGACCAACCGGGACTGTATTGCGCTTATTTGCGTAGGGTTATTTTCGCCAGGTCGTTCAGATGCTTGCGGCAGGGCGGGATAGGTAGAACCACGGATTGCGTGGACCGCGGGCCGCGCCATATGGAATTGAGGCTTCTCTGACGTCCAGCGTTGAGACTGCGGGGCCTTTACATCCGACCGCGGATCACAATTGATGTAGATCATGATTGAAGTCATCACGTCCGCGTAGGATGATTGCGTGCGCGCCAAGGAGCTGAGTTCACCTGATGTGTCATGGTGAGAGCAAGGAAGGGACGATGATCGTCACGCCGCGTCAGCGCTGGGTGTCGGCCCTCCTTAGCATTCTGATTGCACTGAGTGTGGTCTTCCATCTTGGCCAGGCTGTGCCAGCCCATGCGGACATGGGAAGGCTCGCAGCTGTGATGTCGAGCCAGAGCGAGTCGCCATGCGATTCCGGCCAGCATTTCAAGGCCGCACATTGCAGCGTGATAACGGCCTGCTCGCTCTATGCGCCGCTAGAGGCATCTCCAGAGATGTTCATCGCGGATCGGGCTCATTCGTTGCCATCTGCTGATGCTGTTCGCGTGTGCTGGTCGGCCACCCCACAGCTCCAACCGCCCCAATACTCCCATCCGATCTGATCGGGCGCGGCGGAGCCGCACCGACGTTCCTCGGCTGCAGCGTCAGCCGGATTATTCCGACATTGGGAGTACGACTATGCTTATGCTTTCTCGTCGCCATTTTTTGGCATCAACGGCTACGACATTGGTCGGAGCCGCGCTTACCACAAAGCTGTCCTATCGTGCAGCAAGAGCCGCCGAGACCGAGGCGACCGTGCTCCGCGTGGGCAGCCGAACCATCGAGGTGAATGGCAAGCCGGCCAAGGTGTTTGGTCTGCTTCAGCCTGGCGGCACACCGGGGATCACCAAAGCAGGTGGGCGATTTCGAGTCCGCCTGGAGAATCGCAGCGAGGAGCCGACACTGATCCACTGGCACGGGCTATTGCCGCCGTACGGCCAGGACGGCGTACCGGACTTCCCGCAAGCCCCGCTGCCGGCGGGCGAGGCTTACGACTACGACTTCCCGCTGGAGACTCCGGGCACCCACTGGATGCATGCCCATACCCTGCAGGAGCAGCGTCTGCTGGCGGCACCACTCATTGTCGAGGACCCGGCGGAAGCCGGTCTGGATGAGCAACAGGTCGTCGCGCTGCTGCATGACTTCTCCTTCAAATCGCCGGAAGAGCTGTTGGGCGGACTGAAGGGAACGCAAGGATCTGCAGAGGCGGCAGGCCATGGCGGCATGGCCGGCATGCAGATGGACGGCGGGATGTCCGACATGCCACACCAGGGCATGGCGGGGATGTCGATGGACATCAACGACATTTCCTACGACGCCTACCTGGCGAATGACCGGACCCTCGACGACCCTGAGGTGTTTAGGGTTGAGCCGGGTGGCATCGTTCGGCTCCGGCTGATCAATGGCGCCACGGCCACTGCCTTCTGGATCCAACTCGGCGAACTTGCAGGCGAAGCCATTGCCGTCGATGGCAATCCGGTCACCCCGATGCCAGGCCGCGAGTTCCCGCTTGGAATGGGTCAGCGGATCGACATCAGGCTCCGTCTGCCCAAGACCGAAGGAGCTTGGCTGATTCTCGCGCAGCGCGAGGGGGCAGTGGAACGCACGGGCTTTGTGCTGGCGACGAAGTCGGGACCGGTGACCCGTTTCGCGCCGGCTTCCGAGCAAACGTCCCCTGCACTCGATCTCGCCTTCGAAAGCGGCCTCTCTGCGGTGCGGCCGTTGCCACAAAGAGAGCCTGACAGGCGCGAACCGATGGTGCTGGGTGGCGACATGTCGGCTTATGTGTGGACCATCAATGGCAGCACGTGGGCGCAGCGCAAGCCGTTGCCGGTGCGCGCTGGCCAGCGCGTCGAAGTGACCCTGCAAAACGACAGCATGATGGGTCATCCGATGCATTTGCACGGCCATCACTTCCAAGTAGTGGCGCTTGATACAAAGCGGCGTTCGGGCGCTATGCGAGACACCGTCTGGGTGCCACCAATGCGGAGCGTCACTGTCGCTTTCGACGCGGTCAATCCCGGCCAGTGGGCGTTCCATTGCCACCACCTCTACCATATGGCGAGCGGAATGATGACCAGCGTCGACTACGCCGCATAGCGCAACCCATCGATCGAACAGGACAAAGCAATGAACAGATACTCAGCCAATCGCGATTCCGCCCGTGCAGTTGCCGGCCGGGTCGCACAATCACCCCGACTCTCCTATGTGCTCTGGAGCGGCTTGATCGCCGCCGCCGCAGCCTATATGGCTGTAAAACCGTGTCCAACAGTGACCCCACCCGTGAGGCCATATAACGCGTTACCTTCATTGGATTATGGTTCAATTCGGTGGGGCCGCGCTTCGCGTCCAACCTTGACCCCTCCCAGACGCTCGATCCAATAGTTCCATCAATGACTTATTATCACCTGATGGTGGGGTCATGGTTGGGCGCGATTTTGCAGTTAACCGGTCGAAATCCCATCACGCCGGTATCGATACCGCCGACCCGCGCCGACCAATGTCAGCTTGATCGGCAGCCGATAGCCGAGGTATTTTTGTCTGATCGAGCGCTGTTGAGGAGTCTCACGACCGTGGCACAGGATAGCGTGAGATTTCCCAAGGGGAGCAACGCGGCACGGGGAACGCCGACCGGCGTCGGCGGCGCTGCAAGGTCCAGCGGAATAGCGACGCTGACCGCGTCCCAATCGCGATGCCTCTCCGCCATCTTGGCCGGCGTCGCGATGAAGAGCCGGATCGCCATCAAGGCCGGGCTCGATCTGCGGGCGACGGCAGCGGCGCTTAGCGTGCTCGGCGACGCGGGTCTCATCGAGAGAAAACCCGACCGCTGGGACTGGCAACCCACGCGTCGCGGCGAAGGCTGTCGGGTGTCGACGGTTCCCGATCCGCCGTCCAGCCGCCGCGGCGGTGCTGGCAGTCTGCGAGCCGGTTCCGCTGCCGCGCGGCTGATCAAGCTGTTGCAACGCCCGATGCGCGGGCGCGAACTCGCACGGCGGCTCGGCGTGTCGTTGCAACGCATCCATCAGATCGTCGTGCGGGAATTAGCTGCCAGACGGCTCAGGGTCGGTGATCGGGAAAGGCCGCTATTGATCGTCGCGCTGTCCGGGGATCGATCGGTTCTCCTGAATGAGCAGGAGGAGCGGATGCTGTCGGCTATGCCCGAGGCCGAACCGACAACCGTCCCGCGCGTCTCACGTCGCATCAGCATCGCAAGCGACCGCGTGACAAGTCTAATCGAATCGCTGCGGCTCAAGGGCCTCGTCGCGCGCGCCGGTGACGAGCGCGGCAGGCCATCCTACCGGCTCACGCCCGCCGGCGCCGGCCATGTCCAGCGCCGCTTCCTCCGCAAACGCGCCGAGCCGATACGCCTGCCGGTGAAGTCCGACCGGGTGGGACGAGTGCTGGAATACCTTGCGGCGCACGGCCCGACCCGCACCCGCGATATCGGACTCACGCTCGGCATTCCTTCGGGTTCGATGAACGCTTTGATGCAGTACCTCAAGCGCCGCGGCTTAGCGCGCAAGACAGGGCGGTTGGCGATCTCGCCGCATGCTCTGACTCAGCAAGGTCCGGAGATCCTCGCGGCGATGCGGCGGCGCGCCGCGGGCGACGCCGAGATCACGACGGCAAGCAAACGGTCCGGGATATCCGTCGTGCGACGAGCCGACAGTATTCAGCGAAGGGGAATATCCGGATCGGGGGTCGCCCGCAAAACAAAGTAATGACCGTTTCCTCGACACGGCCGCGTTACTTTGCGCAGGACCTCGCACCCTCTTGCTTCCACAGTGCTTCCACAGGCGAGGAGAGAACATAAGCGCAAAATCGAGACGCCCGCTAACCTTTTGAGTTAGCGGGCGAATTTGGTTGCGGGGATAGGATTTGAACCTATGACCTTCAGGTTATGAGTCAGAAAAATCGCCTCCGAATCACTTTCGCTCATTTTCGCCGAACACGCCTAACATACTATATCTAAACGGTTTCTGTTGACATGCCCTGCGATCTCGCTACCCTCAAATCGCACCCGATTGGCGCTCATCTGTTACCTATGTGTTACCTGTGCGGACTTTCAGGTTTAATTTCACAAGCGCGGCGATGGAGGGTTCGATGCCGAGATTGACGAAGCGCACAGTGGACCAGATCGCGCCCGGTTCAACCGACACCATCCATTGGGATGACGAACTGCGCGGCTTCGGCGTCAGAGTCTGGCCGACAGGCCGGAAGGTGTATCTCGTGATGAGCCGCGTGAAGGGACGGCTGCGCAAGATCACCATCGGCCCCCATGGTCCGATCACGGCTGAGAAGGCCCGCGTGCGCGCCCATGAAATCATCTCGGAAGCGAAGGCCGGCCGCGACCCCGCCAAGGAACAGGATCAGGCGCGCAAGGCGCCGACCGTGAAGGGGCTGGGCGAGCGGTTCCTCAAGGAGCATGTCGAGGTGCGGTGCAAACTAAGCACCCAGGCGGAATACAAGCGGTCGGTTGAGCTGTTCATCAACCCCAAGATCGGCACCCGCAAGGTGACGGATATCGAGCGCCGCGACGTCGCGGAACTGCATCATTCTTTCAGCCACATTCCCTATCAGGCCAACCGCACCCTCGGCGTGCTGTCGAAGATGTTCAACCTCGCCGAGGTA
>VFKA01000015.1 GCA_009885795.1 Rhodospirillales bacterium
CGAACACCCCTTGCCTTCGAGATGGGCGGCCATGCCGATAAGCGCGCCGATGGTGACGACGCCGGTGCCGCCGACGCCGGTGACGAGGATGCCATAGGGCTCGCGGCACGAAGGCGTGCGTGGTTCGGGCAGCGCGCCCGCGAATTCCGCCGCCGACGCTTTCCGCCGCCGCGGGCGCCCGCCATGCACGGTGACGAAGCTGGGACAAAATCCCTTGAGGCAGGAAAAGTCCTTGTTGCAGGACGACTGGTCGATGGCGCGCTTGCGACCGAACTCGGTCTCGACCGGCACCACCGCCAGGCAGTTCGACTGCACCCCGCAATCGCCGCATCCCTCGCATACCGCCTCGTTGATGAAGACGCGCTTGGGCGGGTCGGGCATCAGGCCGCGCTTCCTGCGGCGGCGTTTCTCGGCGGCGCAGGTCTGGTCGTAGACGATGGCGGTGACGCCCGGCACCTCGCGGATCTCGCGCTGCACGGCGTCGAGGCGGTCGCGATGTTCGACCCGCGTGCCCGGCGGAAAGGCGCCGGCGGTCGGATAGTTCAACGGTTCCTCGCTGACGATGACGATCTGGCGCACGCCCTCGGCCGCCAACTGGTGTGCGATCATCGGCACGTCCAAGGGCCCGTCCACGGGTTGGCCGCCGGTCATCGCCACCGCGTCATTGTAGAGAATCTTATAGGTCATGTTGACGCCGGCCGCGACCGCGGCGCGGATGGCGAGCACGCCCGAATGGTAATAGGTGCCGTCGCCCAGATTCTGGAAAATGTGCTTGGTCTTGGAGAAGGGCGCCTGGCCGATCCATGTCGCCCCTTCGCCGCCCATCTGCGTGAAGGTATCGGTGCGCCGGTCCATCCACTGCGCCATGTAATGGCAGCCGATGCCGGCCATCGCCCGGCTGCCGTCCGGCACCTTCGTCGAGGTGTTGTGCGGGCAGCCGGGGCAGAAATAGGGAACGCGGGTCAGCGGCGCCGCGTACTTCTCCAGGGCCGCTTCCTTGGCGTTGAGGAAGGCCAGCCTATCCTCGATGCGCGGGCTGGTGTGGAAACGCCGGATGCGCCGGGCGATGATGCGGGCGATACGCGCCGGGGTCAGCTCGTCGGCCGAGGGCAAAATCCATTCGCCCTCTTCGTCGAACTTGCCGATGACGCGCGGGCGAACATCGGCGTTCCAGTTGTAGAGCTGCTCCTTGAGCTGATTCTCGATCAACGCCCGCTTCTCCTCGACCACGAGGATCTCCTCGAGGCCCTCGGCGAAACGGCGCACGCCGTCGCGCTCCAACGGCCAGGTCATGCCGACCTTGTAGATCGATAGGCCGATGTCCTTGGCGTAAGCCTCGTCGATGCCCAGATCGTCGAGCGCCTGGCGCACGTCGAGATAGGACTTGCCGCAGGTGACGATGCCGAAGCGCCGCTTGGGCCCGTCGATCACCGCCCGATTGAGGTTATTGGCGCGGGCGTAGGCGAGCGCGGCATAGAGCTTGTGCTTGTGCAGCCGCATCTCCTGCGCCAGCGGCGGGTCGGGCCAGCGGATGTTGAGGCCGCCCTCGGGCATCTCGAAATCGGTCGGCATGACGATCCGGACGCGGTGCGGATCGACATGGACGGAGGCCGAGCTGTCCACGGTCTCGGCCACCACCTTGAAGGCGACCCAGCAGCCGGAGTAACGCGACATCGCCCAACCATGGAGGCCGAGATCGAGGAACTCCTGCACGCCCGATGGGTTCAGCACCGGCATGCCGTAATCCATGAACGCATACTCGGTCTGATGCGCCGTGGTCGAGGACTTGCAGGTGTGATCGTCGCCGGCGAGCGCCAGGACGCCGCCATGCCGGCTGGTGCCCGCGAGGTTGGCGTGGCGCAAGGCGTCGCCCGAACGATCGACGCCCGGACCCTTGCCGTACCACAGGCCGAAGACGCCGTCGTTCACGGCCTCGCCGAACAGGTGAATCTGCTGGCTGCCCCAGATGGCGGTGGCGGCGAGGTCCTCGTTGACGCCGGGCTGGAAGTGGATGTCGTGGCCTTTCAGGAACCGCTTGGCGCGCCACATCGCCTGGTCGAGCCCGCCCAAGGGCGAGCCGCGATAGCCCGAGACGAAGCAACCGGTCTCGAGACCCGCGGCGGCGTCGCGCCGGCGCTGCATCATCGGCAGGCGCACGAGAGCCTGCGTGCCGTTCAAGAAGACGCGGCCCGATTCGAGGGCGTACTTGTCGTCGAGGCTAACCGCCGCCAGGGTCATCGTCCTCGCTCCCGCGCCGCCGAGGGACCGTTCTCCCGCCGGCACCCACCTACTTAATCCGGGCGGGCGGCGCGCGCAATGGACCCTGGGGCGGCTACAGCGATCGGATGTACCAGGACAGCCTTCTCGATTCGGCGGCCGCCTCGATTCGCCTGACCCCGATATCGTCCAGGAGGCGGTCGTCCAACAAGTCGAGGGCATGGCGTTGCCGTCCGCGCTCCAGCCACCCGGCGAGAATCGTCGCGACGCGATCCCAGGCGATAGCCGTCACGCCTGCTCGGCATGAGGATATTTGGGGAAATGACCCATGAGTTCCGATAAGGATTGTCATCGGTTGGCTCCTTCGATTCGAGTGAATGTTGACGAGTAACGGCTGTTATGTGATGTTTTTAGCCTCCGAACCGCAAAGCATCCTTTCTCGGTCGATCATTAAATTTTTTCATGACTGATACTCCATCCCTCCCGCCACTCAAGCCGCTGCGCGCCTTCGAGGCCGCCGCCCGCCGGCAGAGCTTCACCAAGGCGGCCGAAGAGCTTCACGTTACGCAAGGGGCGGTCAGCCATCAGGTGAAGGCCTTGGAAGACCGGCTCGGCGTCAGGCTGTTCCATCGGCGCAACCAGCACATCCTGTTGACCGAGCAGGGACGCGCCTATCTCGCGGTCGTGCAGGATGCCTTCGGCCGGCTCGCGGCGGGCACGCGGCAATTGCTGGCGGGCGAGGCCGCCGGAGTTCTCACGGTCAGCGTGTCGCCCAACTTCGCCGCGAAGTGGATGGTTCACCGCCTCGGGCGCTTCGCCGCCGAACATCCGGACCTTGGCCTGCGGATCGCGGCCTCGATGCACCGCGTCGATTTCGCGCGCGAGGGTATCGACGTCGCGGTGCGTCACGGCGACGGCGACTGGCCGGACCTCCACGTCGCGCGCCTGTGCGAGGACGAGGTCTTTCCCGTCTGTGCCCCGCGGCTCCTTGAAAGCGGCCCGCCGTTGCGGCGGCCCGAGGATCTGCGGCGCCATGTCCTGTTGCGCGCATTGGATCAGCGGGAATGGGACGCGTGGCTCGAAGCGGCCGGCATCGGCAGTCTCGACATCGGACTCGGCCCGGTGCTCGAGCAATTGAGCATGGCGATCGACGCCGCGGTGGCGGGGCAGGGCGTTTCCATCGCGCGCAGCACGCTTGCGGCCGCCGACTTGCTTGCCGGACGGCTGGCGAGGCCGTTTCCGCTCGCCATTCCCAGGGCCAAGGGCTATTTCGTCGTTTCGCCGAAGGAGTCCGCCCAACGTCCCAAGGTCGCCCGATTCCGCGCCTGGCTTCTCGCCGAGGCCGCGGCCGAGCGCCGGCAACTGGCCGCGCTGACTTTGCCGACCCGGCGAGCTATGAGAAGCCCATGACCATTATTGTCACCGGCGCCGCCGGCTTCATAGGGTCTCACGTCGCCGGCGCGCTCCTGGCGCGGGGCGAGCGGGTCGTCGGCATCGACAATCTCAACCCCTACTACGACCCGGCGCTCAAGGAAGCGCGGCTGAAGCGATTGAGGAAGCAACCCGACTTCACGTTCGAGTTCGCCGACATCGGCGATACGGCGGCGATGGCCGCGCTGTTCGAAAGGCTTCGCGATGTCGATAGGGTGGTTCACCTCGCGGCCCAGGCCGGCGTGCGCTATTCGCTTACCAACCCGCAAGCCTATGTCCATTCGAACGTCGCCGGCCAACTTTCGATCCTGGAAGGGTGCCGGCGGCTGCCATCCTTGAAGCACTTGGTCTACGCCAGCTCCTCCTCGGTCTATGGCGCGAACGACAAGCTGCCGTTCTCGGTCGGCGATCCGATCGACCGGCCGATGTCGCTGTACGGCGCCACCAAGGTGGCGGGCGAGGCCATGGCGGAATCCTATAGCCGCCTCTTCGGCGTACCGGCGACCGGGCTAAGATTTTTCTCCGTCTATGGACCCTGGGGCCGGCCGGACATGGCGGCCTATATCTTCGCCAAGGCCATTCTCGAAGGCCGGACCATCCAGGTGTTCAACAATGGCGACATGAAGCGGGACTTCACCTATATCGACGACATCGTCGCGGGCGTCATCGCCGCGATCGAACGGCCGCCGGTGCCGCATGAAGGCGCGCCGCACCGCCTGTACAATCTGGGCAATCGCCGCAGCGAGTCGCTGATGCGCATGATCGCGCTCATCGAGACGGCCTGCGGCCGGAAAGCCGATATCGAGTTTGCCCCGATGCAGCCCGGCGACGTCAAGGAAACCTATGCCGATATCGAGGAGTCGTCCCGCGACCTCGGCTTCAAGCCGGCAACGGCCATCGACGAAGGCATCCCGCGGTTCGTCGCCTGGTTCCGGTCCTATCACGGACTCTAGGAGTCTACTTCCCGTAGAGCTTCTCGAGCTCGGCGCCGTAGGCTTCCTTGATCTTGTGCCGGCGTATCTTGAGCGACGGCGTCAACTGGCCATTCTCGATGCTGAACGGCGCCTTGGCGACGGCGAAGCGCCAGATGCGCTCGATCGGCGACAGTCTGGCGTTGACGTTCTCGACCATGGGGGCGAGCGCCTTGACGAAACGAGGCTCGCCGGCCAGCGTCGCGAGATCGGCGGGAAGCCGGTTTCGCGCCGCCCAGCTTTCCAGGAACTCCGGGTCCGGCACGAGCAGCGCCACGAGGTGCGCGTGGCCGTCGCCATGGACCATGGCCTGGTTGATCTCCGGCTCGAGGATGAGGAAGCCCTCGACCCGCGCCGGCGATACGTTGTCGCCGCCGGAGAAGACGATGATGTCCTTCTTGCGGTCGGTGATCTCCAGATAACCGTCCTCGTCGAGGCGTCCCACGTCGCCGGTATGCAGCCAGCCGTCGCGGATTGCGGAAGCCGTGGCTTGGGGATCGCGCCAATACCCCTTCATGACCAGTTCGCCGCGGATCAGAATCTCGCCATCCTCGGCGATCTTGAGCTCGACCCCCTTCATCGGCGGCCCGACCGCGCGCAGCTTCGCCCGGCCGGGCGGGTTGACGCTGATGACGGGCGAGGCCTCGGTCTGGCCGTAGCCTTGCAGGATGGGCACGCCGAGCGCGATGAAGAAGAGACCGATGTCGTGGTTGAGCGCCGCGCCGCCGGAGACGAGCGCCTTCAGCCGTCCGCCAAATCGTTTCCTGATCTTCCCGCGCACGAGCCATTCGACGATGGCGTCCTGAACGCGCTGTCCGATGGAAAGGCTGCCCGGCCGCTCGTATTTCTGGCGCCCCAATGCCTCGGTTCGGCGAAACAGCCATTGCTGGAGGGGCCGCGCCTTGGCGACGGAGCGGCGGATGCGCAGGTGCAGCGTTTCGTAGAGCCGCGGCACGGCGGTCATGATCGTCGGGCGCGCTTCCGCCATGTTGTCGGAGAGTTTCTCGACGCTCTCGGCGTAGTAGATCTGCGCGCCGATCGAGATCGGCAGCATCTGCCCGGCGGTATGCTCGTAGGAATGCGAGAGCGGCAGGAACGACAGGAAGACCTCGTCGCCAAGACCGACATCGGCGAGTACGTGATAGGCGCCGCGGCAATTGCAGAGAATCGAGCCGTGGGTCAGCATGACGCCCTTGGGCGTGCCGCCGGTGCCCGAGGTGTAGATGAAACAGCTCGTGTCCTCGCGCCGGAGCGCATCGAGCCGCGGGGCCAGCCGATCGATCGCGCCGGCGCCTCGGGTCAACACGTCGTCCCAGCGCCGCCATTCGAAGGAAGTGGCCTGCGCCGGCGCCATGTCGTCCATGGCGATGACGAATTTTAGCTCCGGGGCCTCCATCGCGGCAGGCAGGAACGTCTTGGCGACGGCCGGGCCGGAAATGATCGCCGCCATCGCCTGGCTGTGGGTGAGGACATGGCGATGGTCGCCGAACGTGTTGGTGGTGAAGGCGGGCACGGCGATGCCGCCCGCCGCCATGATGGCAAGGTCGGCGATCGCCCATTCGGGCCGGTTCTCGGACACCAGTGCCACGCGATCGCCAGGCATAAGACCGGCGTCGATCAATCCGGCGCTAAGCAGCCGAACGCGCCGGGCCGCCTCGGCCCAACTGAGCGATTGCCAGGCGCCATCGCGCTTGCGCCACAGAAACGGCCGCTCGCCCTGGCGCTCGGCCTGCTGAAAGAACATTTCAGGCAGGCTCCGCCAATTCTGGTAAAGACTGTCCATCGAATATTCAGGCCGCTTTCGTGGCTACAAGAAGCTTGGCGCGTTGGTGCCTGCATCTTATATGCCTCGTAACGATTGTCACCCAAATGCAAGCAGGAGAGAGCGAGATGGCGAACGACGCGGCCGGCGCCCATGCGATCGGCGCCTTGCCGGCCTGGGACTTGAACGACCTCTACGCCGGTCCCGATGCGCCCGCGATCGGCGAGGACATGGCCGGCGCGGGCGCCGCGGCGGGCCTGTTTCGGCAGCGCTACCAAGGGCGGCTCGGGAACCTCGATTCCGCCGCGCTCGGTTCGGCCATCGCCGAGTACGAGCGCATGAGCGAAGTGTTGGGGCGCATCCTCAGCTACGCCCAGCTTCTGCACGCGGGCAACATGGAAGACCCCGCGATCGCGCGCTTTCACCAGACCATGCAGGAGCGCGCCACCGACATCTCGAGCGAGACGCTGTTTTTCACCCTGGAGCTCAATCGGCTCGACGACGACGCCTTGGAAGCCAAGCTCGCCGACCCTGCGGCATCACGCTACCGGCCGTGGCTGCGCGACCTTCGCGCTCTTCGTCCGTATCAACTGTCCGACGATTTGGAGCGGCTCTTGCATGAGAAACACGTCGCGGGAGGCGCGGCGTGGGTGCGGCTCTTCGACGAGACCATGGCGGCCTTACGCTTTCCGATCGACGATCAGCTGCTGCCGGCCGCCGATGCCTTCGACCTCCTGACCGATCGCGATCTCGGTGTTCGCCGCCGCGCCGCCAAGAGCATCGCCTCGGTCTTGAAGTCGCATGAGCGCGAGTTCGCGCTCATCGCCAACACGCTGGCCAAGGACAAGGCGATCGACGACAAGTGGCGCGGCTTCAAGCGGCCGGTGTCCTCGCGCAACCTGGCGAACCAGGTCGAGGACGGCGTCGTGGACGCGCTGGTGTCGGCGGTGAAGCAGGCCTATCCGACGCTGTCGCACCGCTACTACCACATCAAGGCCCGCTGGTTCGGCTGGAACCGGCTGGATTATTGGGACCGCAACGCGCCGCTGCCCGAGGACGATCGCCCGACGATTCCCTGGAGCGATGCGCGCCGGATCGTGCTTGGCGCCTATGGCGCCTTTTCACCGGCGATGGCGGAGCTTGGGCAGCGCTTCTTCGACCGGCCCTGGATCGATGCCGCGCCCAGGCCCGGCAAGGCGCCGGGTGCGTTCGCGCATCCGACGGTGCCGGGCGCGCACCCCTACCTGCTGCTCAACTATTACGGCAAGCCGCGCGACGTGATGACGCTGGCGCACGAACTGGGCCACGGGGTGCATCAAGTGTTGGCCGCGCCGCAAGGGCATCTCATGGCCGATACGCCGCTGACGCTGGCCGAGACCGCTTCGGTGTTCGGCGAGATGCTGACCTTTCAGGCGATGCTCGCGGCGGAGCGCGACATGAAGCGCCGGCGCATCCTGATCGCCGGCAAGGTCGAAGAAATGCTCAACACCGTGGTGCGCCAGATCGCGTTTCACGATTTCGAGACCAGGCTGCACGACGAGCGCCGCTCGGGCGAATTGATGCCGGAACGCATCGGCGAATTATGGCTCGAGGTGCAGCGCGAAAGCCTCGGGCCGGCCTTGGTTCTGAACGACGACTATCGCGTGTACTGGAGCTACATCCCGCACTTCGTGCACTCGCCCTTCTATGTTTACGCCTATGCCTTCGGCGATTGTCTCGTGAACTCGCTCTATGCCGCCTATCGGCAAAGCGAGCGTGGGTTCGCCGAGCGCTACCTCGACATGCTGGCCGCCGGAGGCACGAAAAGACACAAGGAGCTCTTGGCGCCCTTCGGCCTCGACGCCGGCGACCCGGCCTTCTGGGCGCAAGGGCTCGGTGTCATCTCCGGCCTCATCGACGAGTTGGAGGCGGCTTGAGGCAATGCCGAACGATGCCGAAGACAACCGCCTGACCGGCCGCCTGCGCCGGTATGCGCGCGTGTCTACGGCGGTGGGCGGGCTCGCGGCGCGATTGGCCGGCGAGCGGTATCTGGGCTTGAAGGTGGACAGAGCCCAGCATGCGACGGAGCTGCGCCTGGCCTTGGGCGGGCTCAAGGGGCCGCTCATGAAGGTGGCGCAATTACTGTCCACGATCCCGGACGCGCTGCCTCGCGAATACGTAGGCGAACTCGCGCAACTTCAGGCGAACGCGCCGTCCATGGGCTGGGCCTTCGTCAAGCGCCGGATGGCGAGCGAGCTGGGGCCGGAGTGGCAGAGGCGCTTCGCCACCTTCGAGCACGAGGCCGCGGCCGCCGCCTCGCTCGGCCAGGTTCACCGCGCCATCTCGCTCGATGGCCGCTCGCTTGCCTGCAAGCTGCAATATCCCGACATGCAATCGGCGGTGGAGGCCGATCTCGGGCAGCTGCGCCTGATCTTTGCGATTTACGAACGCTATGACCGCGCCATTTCCATGCGTGACATTCACGCCGAGGTCGCGGCGCGTCTGCGCGAAGAGCTGGATTACGGCCTCGAGGTCCGGCACATGCGGCTCTATCGCGCCATGCTGGAGAAGGAACGCCAAATCCACGTGCCCGAGGCGATCGGCGAGCTATCGACCGTGCGTCTGCTGACCATGAACTGGCTCGAAGGTACGCCGCTGCTCCCCTTCATCGCCGAACATGGCGATCAGAAGACCCGCAACCAGCTTGCCCTCAACATGTTCCGCGCCTGGTACGTGCCGTTCTATTTCTTCGGCGTCATTCACGGCGATCCGCATCTCGGCAACTATACCGTCAGGCCCGATGCGTCGGTGAACCTGCTCGACTTCGGCTGCGTGCGGCTGTTTCCCGGGCGCTTCGTGAAGGGGGTCATCGACCTCTATCATGCGCTCAGGGACGAGGACGAGGCGCTGGCGGTGCAGGCCTATGAAAGCTGGGGGTTCAAGGGATTGAACAAGGAGGTCATCGCCGTCCTGAACCGCTGGGCGCGCTACGTCTACGGGCCGCTGATGGACGACCGCCCGCGGCGCATCCAGGACAGCAGCAGCGGCGTCTATGGCCGCGAGGTCGCCGAGGGCGTGCACGCCGAACTGCGCCGCCTGGGGCCGGTGACGCCGCCGCGCGAATTCGTGTTCATGGACCGCGCCGCCATCGGCCTCGGCTCGGTCTTCCTTCACCTCAAGGCCGAGGTGAACTGGTACCGGATTTTTCATGAACTGATCGACGATTTCGACTTGGAGACGCTCGTCAAACGCCAGGCGAAGGCGTTGAAGGCCGCCGGGCTCACGCCGCCTGACTAGGGCTTGAGAATCACGGGCTAACACGGCATGGTGCGGGACGCTCCGGCCGTCCAGCCAGAACTCTAGGATCCACCCGCCCCGATGAAGCTCGGTATCGTCAAGGAGCGCCGCCGCAACGAGGCGCGCGTCGCGGTGTCGCCCGACACTGTCAAGAAGCTGGCGGGACTTGGGTTCGAGGTCATCATCGAATCGGGTGCCGGCGCCGGCGCTTCCTTCACCGACGAGGCGCTGACGGCCGCGGGCTCACGTGTCGTGAGCGAGCCTGCGGCGGTGTTGCGCGACTCCGACGTGGTCTTGAAGGTCCAGCGCCCGCTGATGGCGGGCGAAGGCGAGCTCGACGAGATCGGCGCCATGAAGCGCGGCGCGGTTCTCATCGGCATTCTTGCCCCTTACGCCTCGCGCGAGCATCTCGCCGCTTACGCGCGCCAGGGCGTCGATGCCTATGCCATGGAGCTGTTGCCCCGCATCACTCGGGCGCAGACGATGGACGTCCTATCCTCGCAGGCGAACCTCGCCGGCTACCGGGCGGTTCTCGAGGCCGCCTATGTTTACGGTCGCGGATTCCCGCTGATGATGACCGCGGCAGGGACGGTATCGGCGGCACGAATCCTGGTGATGGGGGCGGGCGTCGCCGGTTTGCAGGCCATTGCCACCGCGCGGCGGCTGGGCGCCATCGTTTCGGCGACCGACGTGCGCCCGGCGGCCAAGGAGCAGGTGAAAAGCCTCGGCGCCACCTTCGTCGCGGTCGAGGACGAGGAATTCCGGCAGGCCGAAACCGCCGCCGGCTACGCCAAGGAGATGAGCGAGGCGTACAAGCAGAAACAGGCGGCGCTCATCGCCGAGACCCTGAAGAAGCAGGATATCGTGATCGCCACGGCCTTGATTCCCGGCCGGCCGGCGCCGCGCCTTCTTACCGAGGACATGGTGAAGAGCATGAAGCCCGGCTCGGTGATCGTCGATCTGGCGCTCGAACAGGGCGGCAATTGCGCGCTCTCCGAAGCGGACAAGGTCGTGGTGAGGCACGGCGTCACCATCGTCGGCCATGCCAACGTCCCCAGCCGGCTGGCCGAGGTCGCGAGCATGCTCTATGCCCGCAACCTGCTCGCCTTCCTGACGCCGCTCGTGGACAAGGCCGGTGGCGCCCTCAAGTTCGACCGCGAGGATGAGATCGTGAAATCCACCTGCCTCACCCATGATGGCAGGATCGTACACCCGGCATTCGCAAGCGGAGGAGCTTAGACAATGGACCCGGCCAGCGTCGCGGGCGAGCATTCGCCCTTCGTCTTCGGATTCACGGTGTTCGTGCTCGCCTGTTTCGTCGGCTATTACGTGGTGTGGCGCGTGACGCCGGCGCTTCACTCGCCGTTGATGGCGGTCACCAACGCCATTTCGAGCGTCATCATTGTCGGCGCCCTCATCGCCGCGGGGCCGGCGGATTTCAGTTTCGCGCAAGTCATGGGGTTCTTCGCCGTGGTCCTGGCTTCGGTCAACATCTTCGGCGGCTTCATCGTGACCCAGCGCATGCTGTCGATGTTCAAGAAGAAGCCGAAATGACTTGCCGGTTATTGCGGATGCGTGGGCCGGGCCTAACCCTTCGACAAGCTCAGGGTGAGGCCCTCATGTTGAGCTTGTCGAAACATGAGGATCGATGCCACACGGCATCGATCCATCATCCCGCGTACTAGCCGCAGATTGATTGCACTGTGAACGACCTTTCCGCCTACGCCTATCTCGCCGCCGCCGTATGCTTCATCATGGCGCTCAGGGGCCTGTCCTCGCCCGAAACGTCGCGCGGCGGCAATCGGTTCGGCATCGCCGGCATGGCGATCGCCATCGCGACCACGGTGGCGCTGCCGGGCGTGGTGAGCTACGCGACGATCCTGGCCGGCATCGTCATCGGCGGCGCTATCGGCACCTTTATCGCGCGGCGCATCCAGATGACGGCGCTGCCGCAACTGGTCGCGGCGTTCCATTCGCTGGTGGGACTTGCGGCGGTGTTCGTTGCGGTTGCGGCCTTCCACGCCCCAGAGGATTACGGCATCGGCGCCGTCGGGAGCATCCAGGCGGCCAGCCTGATCGAGATGGGGCTGGGGCTCGCGGTCGGCGCCGTCACCTTCACCGGTTCCATCGTCGCCTTCTTGAAGTTGCAGGCATTGATGAGCGGGGCGCCGCTCGTCTTCCCCGGTCAACATATTCTCAATGCCGCGCTCGGGCTGGCGATCGTCGCGCTCATCGTCTGGCTGGCGGTCGATCAGAACGACCTCGCGTTCTGGCTTCTGGTCGCCGCCGCGCTGGCGCTGGGCTTCCTGTTGATCCTGCCGATCGGCGGGGCCGACATGCCGGTCGTGGTGTCGATGCTGAACTCCTATTCCGGGTGGGCGGCCTGCGGCATCGGCTTCACGCTCGGCAACAACCTCCTCATCGTCACCGGCGCCCTCGTCGGCTCGTCGGGCGCCATCCTCAGCTACATCATGTGCAAGGGCATGAACCGTTCGATCTTCAACGTCATCCTCGGCGGCTTCGGCACCGCCGGCGGCGTTGCCGTGGCCGGCGCCAAGGATCGGCCGGTGAAGTCGGGCAGCGCCGAGGACGCCGCCTTCATCATGAAGAACGCGAGCTCCGTGATCGTCGTGCCGGGCTACGGCATGGCGGTGGCCCAGGCCCAGCACGCGCTGCGCGAGATGGCCGATATCCTGAAGAAGGAAGGGGTCAAGGTTACCTACGCCATCCATCCGGTGGCCGGGCGCATGCCGGGGCACATGAACGTGTTGCTGGCCGAGGCCAACGTGCCCTATGACGAGGTCTTCGAGCTCGAGGACATCAACCGCGACTTTCCGACCGCCGACGTGGCCTTCGTGATCGGCGCCAACGACGTGACCAACCCGGCGGCCAAGACCGACACGAAGAGCGCGATCTATGGCATGCCGATCCTGGACGTGGAATTGGCCAAGACGGTGCTGTTCGTGAAGCGCTCGATGGCGTCGGGCTATGCCGGCGTCGACAACGAACTCTTCTTCCGCGACAACACCATGATGCTGTTCGGCGACGCCAAGAAGATGTGCGAGGGAATCGTCAAGGCGCTGGGGTAAGCGGCGCGGTCATACCGACGAGCCCAGGTACTGACCTTTGAAGTCACCTCGTGCCGAGCTTGTCGAAGCACGAGAGTCGCGTCTTGCCTCGTCCTTCGACAGGCTCGAGGCACGAGGCGAGGGCGAGGCCTCGGACTAGTAGCCGTCGCGATCCATGCGCTTGCGCAGCAGCTTGCGATGGCGCCTGACCGCCTCGGCCTTTTCGCGGGCGCGGCGTTCGGACGGCTTCTCGTAATTGCGGCGGAGTTTCATTTCCCGGAAGATCCCCTCGCGCTGCATCTTCTTCTTGAGCGCGCGTAGGGCTTGATCGACGTTGTTGTCGCGAACGAGGACTTGCACGTTCCCTGGCCTCTCCATATTTAACGGGTTGATAGCGGACGACACAAAAACACCGGCACGGCCCATTTCCGGGGCCGCCCGGCTCGAAAAGCAGGGTTCTCATAGCATGCCGGTTTGGAATTGTGAAGCCGTAACGGCTCGCCCATAGTGCCCATATGGCCATTTTGAAAATAGCCCGCATGGGCCACCCGGTCTTGCGCCGCCGGGCCGACCCGGTGGCGGACCCGACCGCGCCCGGCGTGCGCCGGCTGGTCGCCGATATGCTTGAAACACTTGGCGATATTGGCGGAATCGGGCTTGCCGCGCCGCAGGTGCATGTGCCCGTCCGGGTGGTCATCTTCGAGGTTCCGGCCTCGCGGGCGGGCGGGGACGCCGTGCCGATGACGATGCTGGTCAACCCCGAGATCGAGCCCCTGTCCGAGACCCAGGCCAATGGCTGGGAAGCCTGCCTGTCGGTTCCGGGGCTCACCGGGGTCGTGCCGCGCCACACCCATATCCGGTACAGTGGCATGAGCCCCTTGGGCGAGCGCATCGAACGCGAGGCCAGTGGCTATCATGCGCGCGTGGTGCAGCACGAATGCGACCATCTGGACGGAATACTCTTTCCCATGCGCATGACCGACCTTTCGCTGCTGGTCTTCGCCGAGGAGCTTCGCCATGGCTTGCCGGAATCGAGCAGCGGCGCCGCGGTGCCCGACGACATGGTCGCGGACTAGACCGTGAGCGCAGAGGACAATCGTCAGGCTCAACGGGAGCGGCTGCTCGACGCCGTTCTCGCTCACGCGCCATTCGAAGGATGGACCGCGCGCGCCCTCGAGGCCGCGGCGCGGGATACCGGCATCGATCCGGCCTTGGTCTCGGAGCTTTTCCCAGGCGGCCCCGGCGAGGCGGTGGAACTGTCCAGTACGCGGGCCGACCGGCGCATGGTCGAAGACCTCGAGGCAGCGGGGGCCGCTCTGAAAACAACCGAGCGCGTGGCCCTTGCCATTCGCCTGCGCCTCGATCGCAACGTCGCTCACCGCGCGGCGATCCGCCAGGCGCTTTCATTCTTGGCGCTTCCGGTTCATGCGCCGCTCGCCACGCGCCTCTTGTATCGAACGGTCGATGCGATCTGGTACGCCGCCGGCGACCGCTCGACCGATTTCAACTTTTACACCAAGCGCGCCCTGCTCGCCGGGGTCTACAGCGCGACGCTGCTCTATTGGCTGGCCGATCGCTCCGACGGGCAGACGGAGAGCTGGGCGTTCCTCGATCGGCGGCTGGCCGATGTCCTGAAGGCGGGGAAACTTGCCCGCCGCGCCGGTGACATCGCCGGCCGCTTGCCTAACCCCTTCCGCATCCTCGCCGGGCTGAGGCAAAGGCGCCGGAGCTAGCTTCGGGGCAGGAGCCTCGTCACATGACCCATCTTGCGGCCCGGCCGGATTGCGGTCTTGCCGTAAAGGTGCAGCCGCGCGCCCGGCTCGGCGACGAGCGCGGGCCAATTGTTCGCGTCGTCGCCGATCAGGTTCGTCATCACCGCGTCGTTGTGGCGCTCGACCGATCCGAGCTTCAGGCCGCATACGGCACGCACGAATTGCTCGAACTGGCTGGTGGCGCAGGCGTCGATGGTCCAATGGCCGGAGTTGTGCGGCCGGGGAGCAAGTTCGTTCACGAGCACGCGGCCATCGCGCGTCACGAACATCTCGACGGCAAGGAGGCCGACGAGGTCCAGCGCCTCGGCGATGCGCCGCGCCAGGCTTTCCGCCTCGGCGGCGATGGCGGGCGCAATCGGCGCCGGAACGATCGTCCGGTCGAGAATGTGATGGCGGTGGCGGTTTTCCACCGCCGGATAGAACGCCATGGCGCCATCGAGCCCGCGGGCCGCGACGACCGAGATTTCGAGCGCGAAATCGACGAAGGCCTCGACGACGCCGGATTGGGCGCCCATCGCTTGCCAGGCATCGGCCGGCGCGGTGCCGGAATCGATCCTCACCTGTCCCTTGCCGTCGTAACCGAATTGCGCCGTCTTCAAGACGCAAGGCGCGCCCAACGCGCGCACGGCCTCGGCAAGCGCTCGCGGGTCGGCAACCGCGCGATAGGCCGGGATCGGCACGCCGATCGACGTTAGGTAGTCCTTCTCCCGCAAGCGGTGCTGCGCGATGTGCAGAATCTGCGGGCTCGGGCGGGTGGGTTTCAAGTTTGCAAGGAACCCGGCCGTGCGGTCCGGCACGTTCTCGAACTCGAAGGTGACGACATCGACGACGGCGGCAAAGCGCGCGAGCGCGGCCTCGTCGTCATAGGGCGCGATGGTTTGTGCAGGCGTCACTTGCGCCGCCGGGCAGTCGCTCTCCGGGCAATAGACGTGGCACTTGAAGCCCAATCGCGCGGCGGCCATCGCGGTCATGCGCCCGAGCTGCCCGCCGCCGAGAATCCCGATCGTGGCGCCCGGGGAGAAAAGTTGGCCGCGCTCGGCGCTCAAGCGGGCCGGCGCTTCGCCGTCGCGTCGGTCGGCTTATCGGCCACGGCGGCGGTCTGCCGCTTGCGCCAGGCGTCCAGCGCCGCCGCGATCCTGGCATCGCCAAGCGCCAGGATGCCCGCCGCCAACAACGCGGCGTTGATGGCCCCGGCCTTGCCGATCGCCAACGTGCCCACCGGCACGCCCGCCGGCATCTGCACGATCGAGAGCAGGCTGTCGATGCCCTTGAGCGCCTTGGATTCGATGGGCACGCCTAGGACGGGAAGCGGTGTCAGCGATGCCAGCATGCCGGGAAGGTGCGCGGCACCCCCGGCCCCGGCGATGATGACCTTGATTCCTCGGCCGCGGGCCTTCTCGGCGTAGGCGTATAGGCGTTTCGGCGTCCGGTGGGCGGATACGATTCGGGTCTCGCGCGCCACTCCAAGCTCGGAAAGCGTTACCATGGCATGGCGTAGCGTCTCCCAGTCGGACTGGCTCCCCATGACGATCCCGACCATCGGCGACTTAGACCCCATGACGTTAAAAACCTTTAATTACAAAATGTTAACGGTCGAGCGAGCAACCCGGGGATTATAGGGCGCGCGCCCGCGAAGGCAAGGGCGCCGGCCAGTCGGTGTTTTCTCGTTGTCAATTTAGCAACACCCCCCACATAGTCTCGGGCAAGAAACCGATTCGCTCCGGCCATGAGAATTGACGAAAAGAAGTCGACCAGCGAGGTCATAGCAGCGCGCTCGGCGCCATCGGCGCCGCGTGCCGCGCGAGCGGCGGCCGAGACGGCCCCGCCGCAAAGACCCGTCGATACCGCTACCATCCTCGGTGTGCCGGCCGGCGACTTGACGCCCGGCGTTCGCGCCGCTCTCCAGACCCTGCTCGCCGAAGTCGACCGCCTGCGGCGCGAGCTCGATCAATCGCGCCAGCGCATTTCGCATCTGGAGCGCCTCGCCGACGAAGACACGCTGGTCCCGCTCGCCAACCGGCGCGCCTTCGTGCGCGAGTTGTCGCGGATGATGTCGTTCGCGGAACGCTATGATTCCTACGGCGCGGTCATCTATTTCGACGTGAATCACTTGAAGTCGATCAATGATAAGCACGGCCACGCGGCCGGCGACGCGGTCCTCAAGCACATCTCCGAGATTCTCCTGGCCCAGGTGCGAACCTCCGATCTCGTCGGTCGCTTGGGCGGCGACGAATTCGGCGTGGCGCTCGCCCAGACCGACAAGGAAGCGGCGCTGGTCAAGGCCACGTCCCTGGCCGCTGCTATCGCCGAATCCCCGCTGGCATGGAACGGCGCGCCTTTGAAGCTGTCGGTTTCGTGGGGTATCCACCCCTTCAGCGGCGCCGATCATGCCGACACGGCGCTCGCCGCCGCCGATCGGGCGATGTACGACCAGAAACGCGGGGCGACGACGACACCGCCGAAGCCTTGAGACTCTGCTTTAAGCGATGATATCCGGCAGCATGCCGCTTTGCAGCCGGGCGATCTGATCCTTCAGCGCCAGCTTGCGCTTTTTCAATCTCCGAAGTTGCAGTTGATCGATGGGCGCTTGCTGCGACAGCCGCGCTATCACGTCGTCCAGGTCGCGATGTTCGCTGCGGAGCGCTTCGAGGCGCCGGCGCAGTTCCGCCTTATCCACGGGCATGGGCGAATGGCGGTCCCTGTCGTGAAGGAACCCGATTATAAGGGTGTCCGGCGGAATGGATAGAAGGGAGTATGCCGTCATGATGAATCCGCGGCGCATCGGCATATTGACGAGCGGCGGCGATTGCGCCGGGCTCAATGCCGCGATCCGGGCGGTGGTGTCGCGGGCCGGCCAGCTCGGCTGGCAGGTCGTCGGCATCGCCAACGGCACGGCCGGGCTGCTGGCGCGGCCGGTCGAATCCCGCATTCTCGACCGGAGTTCGACCGACTCTTCCATGCTGCGCCAGGGCGGCACCGTGCTTGGCACCACCAACAAGGGCGATCCGTTCGCGTTCCCCATGCCGGATGGCGGCGTCCTCGATCGTTCGGATGAGGCGATCGAAGGCTTTCGCGAGCTTGGCCTCGACGCGCTGATCGGCGTCGGCGGCGACGGGTCGCTGCGCATCCTCGCCGAGCTCGCCAGGCTGGGCGGCATCAAGCTGGTGGCGATCCCCAAGACGATCGACAACGACCTCGGGCTGACCGAGGTTTCGATCGGCCATGAAACCGCGGTCGCGACGGCGACCATGGCGCTCGACCACCTCCAGCCGACGGCCGCCAGCCACAGCCGCGTCATGGTGCTGGAGGTCATGGGCCGCGACGCGGGCCACATCGCGCTCGCCGCCGGCATCGCCGGCGGGGCCGACGTCATCCTGGTGCCGGAAATTCCCTACCGCATCGAGCGCGTGGCCGAAAAGATCGAATCCTTGAGGACGGCCGGCCGCAACTTCGCCCTGGTCATCGTCGCCGAATCCGTTGCCACGGAAGCAGGCGAGGCGGTGACGATGTCGCGTTCGGGCGGGACCAGCACCTTTGGCGGCATCGGCCACTATATCGGCGCACGCATCGGCGAGGCGACCGGGGCGGAGACACGGGTGACCGTGCTGGGGCATGTGCAGCGCGGCGGCACGCCCGAACCGCGCGACCGGGTCATGGCGTCGGCCTTCGGTGTGCACGCCGTCGATCTCATCGCCGCCGGCCGCTACGATCGCATGGTCGCGTGGCGCAACCGCGAGGTCGTCGACGTGCCCATCGCCGATGCCATCGCCGGCTATCAGGCCGTCGACCCGCAAGGCCCGCTCGTGCGCACCGCCCGCGGGCTCGGCATCGCATTCGGCGATTGACTGGTTTGGAAGGTGACGAAGATGGAATTCCGGACGTTCTCTCAATCGCTCTACGGCCGGGCGGGCGTGGCGCCGGCATGTCTCGGGTTGCAGGATCGGCGCGGGCTCGATGTGAATCTTCTGCTGCTGTGCTGTTGGGCGGGCGGGCAGGGGCGGTCCCTCGACCGCGAGGCGCTGGCCATGCTTGCCTCCGCGATCGGTCCGTGGCGCGCCAACGTCGTCGAGCCGTTGCGTGCCGTCCGCCGCTGGCTGAAGGCCAATCCCGAAAGCGTCGCCGGCGCGCCCGATTTGCGGCGGCGTATTCTCGATACCGAAATCGAAGCCGAGCGCTTGGCGCAAGGCCGCCTCTCGAGCGCCGTGGCCGAGAGCCCGGCCGCCGCCGGACGGGAACCGTTGGCCGCCGCCGCGGCGAACTTGCGCGCCTATCTGGCGATGATGGGCGTTGCGCCGGGAGCATCCGAGTACGCCGATCTCGCGGCGATACTCGGCGGATGCTTCCCCGATCGCGCCCCGGCCGAGATCACCGGCTTGTTGGGTTGACCGCGCGCCGGCCGCGCCCGCCGCGCGCGGGCGGCTCGCCCCAACGGCGCACGAGGCCGCTGTCGAGCCCGAAGAGATCGAGCACTCGGCCCACGCTTTGCTCGACCATCGCCTCGATGCTGTCGAGTCCGGCATAGAAGGCCGGGACCGGCGGGGCAATGATCGCGCCCATCTCGGCCAGCGCCAGCATGTTGCGCAGATGCCCGGCATGCAGGGGCGTCTCGCGCACCATGAGGACGAGGCGCCGGCGTTCCTTCAACGTCACGTCCGCCGCCCGGGTCAGCAGCGTGGTGGTGACGCCGGTCGCGATCTCGGCCAGGCTGCGCACCGAGCAGGGCGCGATGATCATGCCAAGCGTCGGGAAGGATCCGCTCGAAATCGGCGCGCCCATATCGTCGATCTTGTGCGAGGCATGAGCGAGCGCCCGGACTTGGGCCGGCTTCCAATTCGTCTCATAGGCGATGGTCTGCTCGCCGGCCCGCGACAGGATCAGATGCGTTTCGACCTTGAGTTCGCGAAGGGCCTGCAGCAGGCGAATGCCGTAAACGGCGCCCGAAGCACCGCTGATGCCGACGACAAGCCGCGGGCGGGCCGAGCGTTCGGATCCGGTCATGGGCAAGCCTCCTTGGCGGCTTGGGAACCCGCCCGCATCATTTGCAATCGCCAAGGCACGGGATTAGAATTTTGCCGCCACAAAGGTCCACTAAACGGGAGGATAGGGAATGACGGTGAGCGAGCACCTGGCGTCATTGAGAGCCAAGCATGCCGATCTCGAGCAGCACATTCACGACGAAGAACATCGCCCCCTACCGGATCAATCTCTGATCACCGACCTTAAACGCCAAAAACTGCGAATCAAGGACGAAATCGCGCTGTTGGCGCGAGACACGACGGCCGCCGCGCACTAACCGGCGGCCGGAAGGCGCCTCTGGCGCCCCCGGGTCGGTGGCCGGCGCCTTGCCTTGCCTTGCGCATCGACGCGCGGACCAACCACATCCGGAGGCGGAATGAGCGGTACATATCGGGCCATGCATGCGCGATCGCTCGCCGACCCCGAAGGGTTTTGGAGCGAGGCCGCCGCCGGAATCGACTGGGTGCGCCGGTGGGATCGCGTCCTCGATGCGACCAACCCGCCCTTCTACCGATGGTTCGTCGGCGGCCAGTTGAACACCTGCCACAACTGCCTCGACCGCCATGTCGATGGCGGCCGCGCCGATCAGGCGGCGCTCATTTATGACAGCCCGGTCACGGGAACGGTCCGCCGTTTCACCTATCGGGAATTGCGGGATGCGGTCGCGCGCTTCGCCGGCGCGCTTCGCAAGAACGGCGTCGGCAAGGGCGACCGCGTCATCCTCTACATGCCGATGGTACCCGAGGCCGTCATTGCGATGCTGGCGTGCGCGCGCATCGGCGCGGTCCACTCGGTCGTGTTCGGCGGCTTTGCCGCCAACGAGTTGGCGACACGGCTCGACGACGCGACGCCCAAGCTGGTGGTGTCGGCGTCCTGCGGCATCGAACCCGGCCGGATCGTGCCCTATAAACCGCTGCTCGATGCCGCCATCGAATGGGCGCGCCACAAGCCGGAACGCTGCATCATTCTCCAGCGCCCGGAGCAAAGATGCTCGCTTCGAGAGCCGCGCGACGTCGATTGGGAGGCAGCCGTCGCCGCGGCCGAGCCGGCGGCTTGCGTGCCCGTGGCGGCCACCGACCCGCTTTATATCCTCTATACTTCCGGCACGACGGGCCAGCCCAAGGGCATCGTGCGCGACAATGGCGGCCATGCCGTCGTGCTCAAATGGTCGATGGCGAACGTCTACGGCGTGGCGCCGGGAGAAACCTTCTGGGCGGCGTCCGATGTCGGCTGGGTGGTCGGACATTCCTATATCGTCTATGCCCCGCTGCTGCATGGCTGCACCGCGATCCTCTACGAGGGCAAGCCCGTGGGCACGCCCGACGCCGGCGCCTTCTGGCGCGTCATCGCTCAGCATGGCGTCTCGACGCTCTTTACCGCGCCTACCGCCTTCCGCGCCATCAAGCGCGACGATCCGGACGGCGCGCTGATCGCCGGCCACGATCTCACACGCTTTCGCACCCTCTTCCTCGCCGGCGAACGCTCGGACCCGGCGACGCTGGAATGGGCCGAGGCGAAGCTGAAGGTGCCGGTCATCGACCATTGGTGGCAGACCGAATCCGGCTGGCCCATGGCGGCGAATTGCATCGGCATCGAGCGGCTGAAAGTGAAGCATGGCTCGCCGACCAAGGCGGTGCCGGGCTGGGACGTGCGCGTACTCGATGCGCAAGGCGTCGAGGCCAAGCCGGGCGATATCGGTGCCATCGTCTGCCGCCTGCCGTTGCCGCCGGGTTCCCTGCCGACGCTGTGGAATGCCGACAAACGCTTCGTGGACGCCTATCTCACGGCCTATCCGGGCTATTACCAGACCGGCGACGCCGGCTATCTGGACGAGGACGGCTACCTCTACGTCATGTCCCGCACCGACGACATCATCAATGTCGCCGGGCACCGGCTTTCGACCGGCGCCATGGAGGAAGTTCTGGCGGCGCACCCGGACGTCGCCGAATGCGCCGTCATCGGCGCGGCGGACGAGATCAAGGGGCAAGTGCCGCTCGGGTTACTGGTGTTGAAATCCGGCGCCGCGAGTCCGCCCGAGACGATCGTCAGGGAAGTCGTCGCGCTGGTGCGCGAGCGCATCGGCCCCGTCGCCGCTTTCAAGACCGCGACGGTGGTCAAGCGCCTCCCGAAGACGCGCTCGGGCAAGATCCTGCGCGGCACGATCCAGAAGATCGCCGACGGCAAGGAGTACAAGGCGCCGGCCACGATCGACGATCCGGCGATCCTGGACGAGATCGCCGAGGCGCTGCGCGACCTGGGCTACCCGAAGGTCTTGCGTTGAGGCGGCCGTTTCGCGCGGCTCGATATGCCACCCGACACGAGTGAACGCGCAGAAGCCGCGACCCGAGGCTGGCTCGGCCGCGCGGCGGCGGTCTTGCCTCGAGGCTCGGGCTTTGTCCTCGATCCGGCGCGGGTGGAGCCGGATCGCCGTTATTGGCTCGCCTGGAAAACGGACCGCCAGGCCGTGCTGGTGCCGCAATCGCCAACCCTTGCCCGCACGTTGCGGAACCGCCTGGGGCTCGGTCGTATCGGCGAGGATGATAGCAGTCGGGCGCCTGGGCCCCGACCCGTCCCGGGCCAGCCGGACAGGCTCCGCCGGCTGGTCGGGTTGGACATTCATCCCGGCGCGCCCTGGCCGCTGCTCGACCGGGCGCCGGAGTCGGTCGCGTTGCTATGGCGCACCGGCTCGGCGAAAGACGTCGCGTTCTATCTGGACATCGAGGCCGACACTGTCATCGCGGTCCTCAAATGCGGCTGGCGCCCCGCCATCGCGGCGAGGCTGAAGCGCGAACTCGATCTCATGGCGGAGTTAGGCGAGGGCGATGAACCGCTGGCGCCCTATCCGCTGGCGGCCGGCATTTTGCCGGAAGCGCGGCCGTTCTTCACGTTGCAGCAATTCGTGGATGGCGCGCCGGTCGACCCGGCGACGCCGGTCGGCGATGTCGCCGCCTGGCTAGGCGCCCTCGCGCGCCCGGAAGTTGTCTCGCCACGCGATCTGGCCCGGCGGTTGCGCGAGCGCGCGGCGGCCGCGGATGACGCGGCGGCCTGGCACGGTCCCATCGACGGATTGCTGGACCGGGTCGGCGGCAATGCCGAGCTTCCCGCCGCGATCGGCCATGGCGATCTTCACCCGGAAAATCTGTTGCGCACGGCCAAGGGCGCCTTGGTCGCCATCGATTGGGAGGATTCCGAGCGCGACACGATCGGGTTCCTCGATCTCGTCCGCTTCGTGCTGGCCGGCGCCTACGCCGATCGTACCGTGGTCACGTTTCGCCAGCTCTTCGACCCGCCGCGCCTGCGCGCGCTCGAAGACGCGCGGATCGGGCTCCTCCCCCGGCATGCGCCGGCGCTAGGCGAGTTGTTGGCATTGCAATTCGCCGCATTCTATCTGAGTCAGGCGCTGTCCTACGGCATGGCGACCGGCGCCAGTCCCGGGCGGATGCACCGGATCTTGCTGAGCGAATGGCCGTTGTAGTACCTGGAATCGCAAATGCGCGATACGGGGCTCGTCCTTCGACAGGCTCAGGACGGGGCCCTCATGTTCAAGACGGGGCCCTCATGCTGAGCTTGTCGAAGCATGAGGATCGCATAGCGAGTATTACTCCGTCGCCGCCGGCTTGGGCATGAACTGGCTGATGTCGAAGCCGCCGGGCAGCTTGCTCGTGTCCCGGGTCTCCTTCGCAGGTTCGGCCACGAGCCGCGGCTTGCCGCTGCGCTCGGCCGCGCGCCGCGCACGGGCGACCGCGCTGTTCAAATCCGTTTGGGTGCACAATCCGAGCAGCACCGGGTCGCGCGGGCGCAAATTGGGGGAGTTCCAATGGCTGCGGTCGCGAACGGCGGCGATGGTCGTCTTGGTCGTGCCGATGAGGCGCGACACTTGCGAATCCATGAGCTCCGGGTGGTGGCGTACGAGCCAGGCAACGGCATCGGGTTTGTCCTGGCGCTTCGATACCGGCGTGTAGCGCGGTCCGCGCGTGCGCGTCGCCGGCATCGGGATGTCGGTCTTGGGCATCTTGAGGCGTGCCTTGGCATCGCCTTCGCCGCGCCGGATTTCATCCTTGGTCAACTGTCCGCTCAAGGTGGGGTCGAGGCCGAGAATGCCAACGGCGACCTCGCCATCGGCGATGCCCTGCACCTCCAACCGATGCATGCCGCAAAAATCAGCGACCTGATCGAAGGTGAGCGTCGTGTTCTCGACCAGCCAAACCGCCGTGGCCTTCGGCATCAACGGGTTCATCGTCATTGTTCCTCCTTGGCGCGTTTTCGGTCCTGGCCGAGAACCCGGCGGGGCGTCAATCTGTCAGGCCGAGGGGGCTATGGTCAATACGATCTTTCCTATATGCGCGCCCGATTCCATCAGCCGGTGGGCGGCGGCCGCCTCTTCCAGCGGGAAGGTCCGGTCGATGACCGGCGCCACCTCGCCCCGCTCGAGGAGCGGCCAGACCTTGGCGCGCAGCGCCGCGGCGATAGCGCCCTTCTCGACGACCGAGCGCGGCCGCAGCGTCGATCCGGTGATGGTCTGGCGTTTCATCATCACGGGCAGCAGATTGATCTCGACCGTGCTGCCCTTGAGAAAGGAGATCTGGACCAGCCGTCCTTCGACCGCGAGCACGCGCAGGTTGCGATTGACATAGTCGCCGCCGACCATGTCCAGGATCACATCGACGCCCTTGCCGCCGGTCAGGCCCTCGACCACCGCGACGAAGTCTTCCTTGTGATAGTCGATGGCGCGAAGGGCGCCGAGGCGCTCGCAGGCCGCGCACTTCTCCGGCCCGCCGGCGGTGGCGAACACCCGCGCGCCGAAGGCGCGGCCAAGCTGGATCGCGGTCGTGCCGATGCCGCTGGCCCCGCCATGCACCAAGAGGCTCTCGCCCGGCTGCAGGCGCGCGCGGTCGAACAAATTCGTCCATATGGTGAAGAACGTCTCCGGCAAGGCGGCGGCGCGCACCATGTCGAAACCCGCCGGAATCGGCAGCGCTTGGGGCGCCGGAACCGCGCAATACTCGGCGTAACCGCCGCCCGCCACCAAGGCGGTGAGCGCCTCGCCCTGGCGCCAGGCCGCGACACCCTCGCCCAGTCCGACGATACGCCCGGCGATCTCGAGCCCGGGGATGTCCGACGCTCCGGGCGGCGGATTGTAGTTCCCAAGGCGCTGCAGGACATCGGGGCGGTTGACGCCGGCCGCCTCTACCCTGACCAGCAACTCGCCTGGGCCGGCCACCGGCACCGGCCTGGTCGTGACACGTAAGACCTCCGGGCCGCCGGGTTGCGCGATTTCAATCGCCTTCATGGCGCGAGGCAGGCTCTCGGTCATCTGTCGTTTGTCCCAGATTGGCGTCCTTCGAGCATGGTGCGTACTATAGGGCATCGACATGCATAGCGGGGTGGTTTCGCCATGGACACGGATGATCTCGAACCCAGGCGGCCGGTCCTCAAGCCGCTCGACCTCGACCGGGCCTCCGTGCAGGAACTCAAGGACTACATCGGCATGCTGGAGACCGAGATTGCACGGGTAAGAGCCAAGATCCTGGCCAAGGAGGCCTACCTCTCGGGGGCGGCAGGCCTCTTTCGCACGCAATAGCACCATGAACCGAAGAAGCTTTCACGTAACGTTAACAATTGTCGATTAGGGTTCTCGCTGTCTGACGGTCCTACCCTGGACCTCTTAGGAGGGTCGCGCGAGCGACCCGTCGTGACGCCTCCCTGTCTACGACTCATGCCGCCGGCTCCTAGCCGGCGGTTTTTTCTTGTGCGCTGGAGCAAGATCGTTTCCGATTGAATCCGATACGGGAATCTTGCTTTAGGCGGATCGAGAGGCAGAACCATGGTGGACCCGAAGCTTCCGCGGTTCGACACGCTGAGCCTGCATGCCGGCCAGCGGCCGGACCCGGCCACCGGCGCGAGGGCGGTGCCGATCTATCAGACGACGTCTTTCGTCTTCGACGATTCCGATCATGCCGCCGCGCTCTTCAATCTGGAGCGGCCGGGTCACATCTATTCGCGGATTTCGAATCCAACCGTTGCCGTTCTGGAGGAGCGCGTCGCCGCCCTCGAAGGCGGCGTCGGGGCGATCTGCACGGCGAGCGGCCAGGCGGCCCTGCACCTCGCGATCGCGACGTTGATGGATGCGGGCGGGCACATCGTGGCGTCGGCGTCGCTTTACGGCGGCAGCGTCAACCTGTTGAAGCTGACCCTGCCGCGCTTCGGTATCGCCACGAGCTTCGTCAATCCCCGCGACCTCGAAGGGTTTCGCCGGGCGATCCGGCCGGAAACCAGGCTGGTGTTCGCCGAGACGCTGGGCAATCCCGGCCTCGAAGTGCTCGACCTCGAGGCGGTGGCAGGAATCGCGCACGACGCCGGCCTGCCGCTGCTCATCGACTCGACGTTCTCGACGCCCTATCTCAACCGCCCGTTCGAGCATGGCGCCGACCTCCTCTTCCATTCGGCAACCAAGTGGCTTGCCGGGCACGGTGTCGCCATCGGCGGCGTCCTCGTCGATTCAGGGCGGTTCGACTGGGAAGCATCCGGCCGGTTCCCGACTCTCACCGAACCCTATGCCGGCTATCACGGCATCGACTTCGCCGAGGAGTACGGGCCGCAGGCCTTCGTCATGCGCGCCCGCGCGGAGGGATTGCGCGATTTCGGCGCCTGCATGAGTCCGGCCAATGCGTTCTATATTTTGCAGGGCGTCGAGACGTTGCCGCTGCGCATGGCCCGCCATGCCGACAACGCCCTTGGCGTGGCTAGGTTTCTCAAAAGTCAGCCATCGGTCGCCTGGGTCAATTACCCGGGCCTGCCGGACCACCCCGACCACGCGCTGGCGCAACGCCTGTTCCCGAAGGGCTTCGGCGGGATCGTCAGCTTCGGCATCCGCGGCGGGCGCGAAGCGGGCCGCCGCTTCATCGACAGCCTGAAGCTGGTGTCGCATCTCGCCAATGTCGGCGACGCCAAGACGCTGGTCATTCATCCGGCCAGCACCACCCATCAACAGCTCGACGCCGAGGCGCTGAAGGCCGCCGGTCTCGGCGAAGACCTGATCCGGCTTTCGGTCGGGCTCGAAGATCCGGCCGACATCGCCGACGATCTGTCGCAGGCGCTGCGCGCCGCGCAAAAGGCCTGACGCGGTATGCAACTCACGGTCGGCGGACGCAGTGTCTTCGCCGCGACCGGCGGCCGGGTCTTCGACCCGGCTCAACCGGCTGTCATGTTCGTCCACGGGGCGGGCATGGATCGCACGGTATGGAGCCTTGAGGCGCGCTACCTTGCCCATCACGGGCGCGCCGTTCTGGCCGTGGACCTGCCCGGCCATGGCCGTTCCGAAGGCCCGGCCCTTGCCACCATCGAGGCGATGGCGGCGTGGGTATGCAGTGTCGTCGAGGCCGCGGGCCTCGAACGATGTTCGCTCGTCGGACACAGCATGGGGGCCTTCGTTGCGCTGGCCGCCGCGGCGCGAGCGCCGGCGCGCGTTGGGCGTCTGGCCTTGCTCGGCATCGCCGCCAGCATGCCGGTGCACCCCGATCTGCTCGCGGCGGCGCGTGCCGGCGACCCCAAGGCCTGGTCGCTCATGGTCGATTGGGGCCACGGCCGCGAGGGGCGCATCGGCGGCAATCCGGCGCCAGGGCTATGGCGCCTCGGCGGCGGATATCGACTGCTTCAGCGCGCAGGCCCCGGGGTTCTGGCGGCGGACCTGGCGGCTTCGGCGGCCTATGACGGGGCGCTCGCCGCGGCCGCGGCGATCCGCTGCCCCGTGCTGATGCTGCTTGGCGCCGAGGACCGCATGACGCCGACCGACAAGGCGGCGCCGCTCGCCAAGGCAATGGGCGATGTGCGCACGATCGTGTTGCCGCGCTGCGGGCACATGCTGATGGCGGAGCAGCCGAACGAAGTCGTCGATGCCCTTGCGGGATTTCTTTGAACCGCGGACGAAGCGACGGCCGCCCGCGTCGAACCAGGGCAGCCGTCGCCGTTGAACGAACGAAGGTTAGGCCGCGATCTTGCCCTCGATCGCGGGATTGCCCGCCGATCTGGTCTCGATCTTGATCGAACGCGGCTTCAGGGTTTCGGGCACTTCGCGCGCCAGATCGACGTGCAGCAGCCCGTTGACGAGGCTGGCGCCGACGACCCGGATGTGCTCCGCAAGCTCGAAACGCCGCTCGAAGGACCGGCCGGCGATGCCGCGGTGGACGAACCTGCGCTCATCCTCCGGTTTGCCGTTCTTGCCGGAGATCGTCAGGGCATTGTCCTGGACGGTGACGTTGATGTCGTTCTCGCCGAAGCCGGCCACCGCCATGGTGATCCGGTAGGCGTCCTCGCCCGTTTTCTCGATGTTGTAGGGCGGGTAGGCGGTGGCGCTTTCGTCCATCCGCGAGGCCGTGTCCAAGAGGCGGCTCATGCGGTCGAAGCCGACGGAATAGCGGAAAAGCGGGGAAAGATCGAAGTCTCGCATAACCATATCCTCCATTGAGCAACATGGGTTTGGGTGCAGGGTCCGCGCGGCTCGCGCCGGCGCCATGCCCCACCGGAACCCCGAACGGGCATCCCGGCAGACGGTATTTGGTTATCCCGCCCATACTCGTCAAGGTGCCCGAACGCCCTGGAACCAAACGCTGGAATCGGGCAGGAATTGATTAACCAGGGCCGGCTAGTGTGGCCGGTCAGCCCGCCCGTCGGCAGCGACGGGTTGCGACCGGAGAGTTCTAATGCCCATGGCCGGACAGGTCGGCTCCGTAGCGTTCTTCGACAAGATGTTCGAGGAGACGGTCTTTCTCCTCGGCGAAGCACGCGATTACGCGCTGGAACGCGAGCGCGCCGGCTATGGCACGATTCACCCGGCGCTGCAGCTGCTCGTCTCGTGCGAGACGCTGCGGGTCACCGCGAGGCTGACGCAGATCATGGCATGGCTCCTGGTCCAGAAAGCCGTCCTGGCCGGTGAAGTCACCCAAGAGGAATCGCGCGACGAACGCAACCGGCTGAGCGGGCACGACGTATGCATGGTCGAAAAGCCCTGGGGTCCGATCGAGATGCCGCGGCGGCTACAGGCGCTGCTGGACAAGAGCCGCGGCCTCTATGTGCGCGTCGCGCGCCTGGACGAGCACGCCGAGCGGCGGGCCGAATTGATGCCGCTCGCCTTCGATCCGACGCCGGAGCCGCGACCGCGGCGGCGCAACGGGCCCAGTCCGCGCGATCCCAAACACTCCTGAGTCGAGCCCGGAGCGCTGCCTCAGCTGTTCTTGAGGCCCAGGTTCGAAAACCGCTTCTTGAACTTCGCGAGCTGGCCGCCGGAATCGAGCAGCCGGTGGACGCCGGTCCATGCCGGGTGGGTCTTCGGATCGATGTCGAGGCGCAGCGTCTCGCCCGGCTTGCCCCAGGTGGACTTCGTCGTGAAACTCGTCCCGTCGGTCATCACGACGTTGATGTCGTGGTACTCGGGGTGAATGCCCTTTTTCATGGCGGCGGCTCCTTTGCGCAAGGGGCGGCTTATACTGGAAGCGGGTCGGCGGCGCAAGTCCGGCAGCCTTACAGTCCGGCAGCCTTACGGCCGGCGGCGGCCGGCGATGGTGACGGCTAGGATCGCGGCCATGACCAGGGCCGCTCCCGCGATTTGGCCACTCGTCAGGCGCTCGCCCAGGATGACGGCGGCGGCGGCGACGCTGACCAGCGGCTCGATGTTGGATAGGACCGCCACCCGAACGGCGCCGATCATGGGCAGGGCCGCGAAAATGGCGATCGAGGCCAGCAGATAGCAGGCCGTCGCGCCGCCGAGTCCGATCGCGCCAAGTGCCGATTCGGGAACCACGGCGTCGCCGGCGATGGCAACGAATGCCCCGAATCCGGCGAGGCTCCACAGGTTGACATAGAAGTTCATCACCAAGGTGTCGGACCTGGCCAGAATGGGTCCGCCGAAGGTCGTGAATACCGCGATCGATACCGAGGCGAATGTCGCCAGCGCCAGGCCGCGCGGATCGAGAACCGAGATTTCCGGGCCGATGGCCAAGGCCAGTCCGGCGAACGCCGCCACGAGCGCGCCCGCCTTGGTCCAGGTCATCTTCTCCCTGCCGAGCAGGCTCGACAGCACCCCCACCTGCAAGGGGTAGGTATAGAAGATCATCGCCGCCAGGCTGACGGGAATGTAGGCGACCGACGAGAGATAACCGAACGACATCCCGAAGATCGCCAGCCCCATCCACAGGCTGGCGACGAATTGCGGTCGGTCGAGGCGCACCGAACGGCGCAGGACCACGATCAGCAAGCCGATGATCGCCACGAACGCCACGAATCGCACCAGCACGACGAAATGCGGCGTGGCGCCGCCTTCATAGGCAAGACGCGAGAACGTGGTGATGAAGCCCCAAAGCAGTGCCGAGAAGCACACGAGACCGCTGCCGAGCAACGGCCGCGAACCCTTGCCCGCCGGGGGGCCGGCCAATTCATCCTTCAGAATCGCGATCCTTCCCGGATTTCAGCGGCCAGATGACGCCGGCGCCCTGTACCATGCCGCGCCGATCCCGACCAGCCTCGGAACCGGCGGGATACCCTGCTGGACGGCCATGGCCCGAGGGTGCAATGATGCGGCGAGACGCTTTGAAACACTAACACAGGCTTCTACGTTCGTTCATGCCGTTGGGAACTCTGCTCTTCACTTGGTGCTTCGGCCGGCGCGTCGGTATCGACGCGCTTGGCAACCGCTATTATCATCGGCGCCGTCCGTTCGGATTGCGGAACGATCGGCGCTGGGTGCTCTATAAGGGCGTGGCCGAGGCATCGAAGGTGCCGCCGGAATGGAACGCCTGGCTCCACTACACGACCGACGCCTTGCCCGATCCCAAGCGCCAGCGCCGGGCCTGGGAAAAACCGCATGTGCCGAATCCGAGCGGCTCGGCCGAGGCCTACAGGCCGGCGGGTCATACCTTGCAAGGCGGCCGGCGGGCGCGCGGCACGGGCGACTACGAACCTTGGATTCCTTCCTAAGATAAGGGCAAACCATGAAACGCAACGTCATCGAAACCATCATGGGCGGGGTTGTCCTGGTTCTCGCCATCGGCTTCCTCGCCTTCGCCTATTCGCGCAGCGGCCTCACCAGCGTCTCCGGTTACGAAGTCGGCGCGACGTTCAACCGCGTCGACGGGGTCAACGTCGGCGCCGACGTGCGCATGAGCGGCATCAAGATCGGCACCGTCACCGAGCTGAAGCTCGATACCGAGACTTTTCTGGCCAAGATGCGTTTGTCGCTTCAGGACGACGTCCGGTTGCCGGCCGATTCCTCCGTCAAGATACTGAGCGACGGCCTGCTGGGCGGTAACTATGTCCTTGTCGAACCGGGTGGCGACGAGACCTTGATCGAGCCGGGTGGCGAGATCACCTCGACTCAAGACCCGGTCAACATCATCGAACTCGTCAGCAAATACATTTTCGGCAGCGGCGAGAAAGCGAAAGAGGGCGCGGCGGCGGGCGAGGCGCCGCCCGCGCCATAGACCGCGATAGGTAACAGCCGTTGAAACACTCCGATGACGCATCGCCGATCTGGCATCGGCCCGACGGCAGCCCCGTCACCTGCAAGGAAAAGATCAAGGTCCTCAACGAAAACCTGGGCGAGATCCGGCAGATGACCCAGGATGCTTTCGAGGACGCCTTGCTCATGGGCTGCGACGAGCGCCAGGTGCGCGAGGTCTTGGCGGCGCTGATGGCCGGGCTCGCAAATCCCTACCGAAAATCCGATTAGCATGCGCGTCGTTTCGCTGGTGTTGGCCGCCGCGATTCTGAGCGGAACCGGCGCGGGCATGGCCCTCGCCGATCCGATGGAAGCGGTGACCCTGCGCGGCCTCGACAAGACCACGGCGCGGATTTCGACCTTTACCGTGCGCATCGGCGAGGCGATCGAGTTCGGCTCGCTCGTGATCGTGCCGCGCCACTGCGACAAGCGGCCGCCGGAGGAGACGCCCGAAAGCGCCGCCTTCCTGGAAATCGAAGACAGCAAGCCGGGCGAGCCGCTGACCCGGCTGTTCACCGGATGGATGTTCGCCTCGAGCCCGGCGCTCAACGCCCTCGAGCACCCGGTCTACGATCTCTGGGTGATCGACTGCACGAACGAGGCTGCGTCGGACGCCGAGACCTCGCCGTAGAACCGCGCCTTGGCGGCCAGGGCCTTTTGCAGAAGGTCGCGATAGGCGGCGCGCGGCACCTCGATGGCGCCGAATTGGCGCAGATGCTTGGTCACGAACTGGGTATCGAGCAGGACGAAACCGCCGAGCTTGAGCCGCATCGCCAGATGCGCCAGCGCCACCTTGCTGGCGTCGCGCTCGCGGGAAAACATGCTCTCGCCGAAGAAGGCGCCGCCGATGGCGACCCCGTAGAGCCCGCCGACAAGGCCGCCGTCCCGCCAGCACTCGACCGAATGAGCAAATCCCATCTCGAAGAGTCTGGTGTTGAGCGCGACGATCTCGGCGTTGATCCAGCTGTCGGGCCGCTCGGGCGTCGGTTCGGCGCAGGCGCGGATGACCTCGACGAAGGCGCTGTCGCAGCGGATGTCGAAGGGGCCCCGGCGAAGCGTGCGGGCAAGCCGGCGCGGCAGGCGGAACTCGTCGAGCGGCAGGATGCCGCGCTGCTTCGGGTCGACCCAATAGATGTGGTTTTCCTCGCGCCCCTCGGCCATGGGAAAGGCGCCATAGGCATAGGCGCGCAGCAACAGCTCCGGCGTCAGATCGGACATGGGGTTCGGCCGCCTGCTCTTGGCTCCCACCATCGATACGCGAGTCGGGCCTCGCCCTTCGACAGGCTCAGGGTGAGGCCCTCATGCTGAGCTTCCTCATCCCGAGCCTGTCGAGGGACGAAGCATGAGCGCGGATGCCGCGCGTCATCAATCCATCAATCCACGAACGAGGCCGGTCATGCCTGCTCCGAGGGCGCGATGAACCGCTCCAGCCAATGGATGTCGTAATCGCCGTTCAGGAAATTGGGCGCGCCCATCAACCGGCGGTGCAGCGGAATGGTGGTCTCGACGCCGCCGACGACGAACTCCTCCAAGGCGCGGCGCAACCGCATCAGGCATTCGTTGCGGGTTCCGCCGTGCACGATCAGCTTGGCGATCAGGCTGTCGTAATGCGGCGGCACGGCATAGCCGGCATAGAGGGCCGAATCGACCCGCACGCCGAGCCCGCCCGGCGCATGGTAGTCGGCGACGGTACCGGGCGAGGGCCGGAAGGTGTCCGGGTTTTCGGCGTTGACGCGGCATTCGACGGCATGGCCGGTAAAGACGATGTCCTCTTGCGTCATGCCCAGCGGCGCGCCGGCGGCGATGCGGATTTGTTCGCGCACGAGGTCGATGCCGGTGATCATTTCGGATATCGTATGCTCGACCTGAAGCCGGGTGTTCATCTCGATGAAAAAGAACTCGCCGTCCTCGAACAGGAATTCGATCGTGCCGGCGCTGCGATAATCGAGACGGCGCGCCGCATCGACGGCGCGCGCGGCGATCATGGCGCGCTCGGTGCGGTTGAGTCCGGGCGAGGGGGCCTCCTCGACGAGTTTCTGGTGCCGGCGTTGCAGCGAGCAGTCGCGCTCGCCCAAATGGACGACGTGGCCCTGGCCGTCGCCCAGGAGCTGAACTTCGATGTGGCGCGGGTGGGTCAGGTACTTTTCGATATAGACGGCGTCGTTGCCGAAATTCGCCTTCGACTCGGCCCGCGCCAGCGCCAGGGCCTGAACCATGTCGGCGGGGCTTTGCGCGACCTTCATGCCCTTGCCGCCGCCCCCGGCCGTCGCCTTGATGAGGACGGGATAGCCGATCTCGCCGGCGAGCCGGATGGCTTCGGCGTCGTCGCCGATCGCCCCTTCCGAGCCGGGCACCAGCGGCAGCCCGAGCGATTTTGCCGCCTGCTTGGCGGAAATCTTGTCGCCCATGAGCGCGATATGCTCGGGCGTCGGTCCGATGAAGACGATGTCGTGTTCTTCCACCATGGCGGCGAAGCGCGCGTTCTCGGCCAGGAAGCCGATGCCGGGGTGGATCGCGTCGGCGCCGGATATGGTGGCGGCGGTGAGGATCGCGGGGATGTTCAGATAGCTGCCGCGCGCCGGCGGCGGGCCGATGCAGACACTTTCATCCGCCAGGCGCACATGCATGGCGTTGGCGTCGGCGGTCGAATGCACCGCCACGGTGCGGATTCCCATTTCGCGGCAAGCGCGATGGATGCGCAGCGCGATCTCGCCGCGGTTGGCGATCAGGACCTTCTCGAACATGCCCCGATCACCGCACCACCATCAGCACTTCACCGAACTCGACCGGCTGGCCGTCGTTGACGCGAATCTCCTCGACCGTGCCGCCATGCGGGGCGGCGATGGGGTTCATGACTTTCATCGCCTCGATGATCAACAGGGTCTGGCCGGGGGTCACGATGTCGCCAAGTTTGACGTAAGCGGCGCTGGACGGATCGGGCTTGGTATAGGCGGTGCCGACCAAGGGCGAGGTGACGGCGCCCGGCGGGGGACCATCGGATGCGGTCGCCGCCGGGGTGGCGACAGGCACCGCCACCGGCGCCGCTGCGACAACGGGCACGCCGCCCTTGCCGACCCGAATGCGCTGGTCGCCGGCCTCGTACTCGATCTCGGTGAGGCCGGTCTCGTCCAGCAACAAGGCGAGCCGGCGCACCAATTCCGCGTCGACGTCGAACTTCGCCATTACGCAATCCCCTTGCCGGCGACGAGGCGTGCCATCGCCCGCAGCGCCAACTCGTAGCCCTGGCCGCCGAAGCCGCAGATGACACCTTGCGCCACCGGGCTCACATAGGATTGGTGGCGGAACACCTCGCGCTGAAAGATGTTCGACAGGTGAACCTCGATGACCGGCAGGCCAACGGCGCGAAGCGCGTCGTGAATGGCGATCGAGGTGTGGGTCAACGCACCGGCGTTCACGATCATGCCGCTGGCCTTCCCTCGCGCCTTCTGGATCCAGTCCACGATCTCGCCTTCATGATTGGATTGCCGGAATTCGATCGCAAGTCCCAGTTGCTTGGCGCATTGGCGCGCGGACTTCTCGATGTCGGCGAGCGTCTCCTTGCCGTAGATCGCCTGCTCGCGCGATCCCAGCAAGTTGAGGTTCGGGCCGTTGAGGATGATGACAGTGGGAGCTTTCGCCACCGGTCCCGTTCTCCGTTGAGATGTCGCGCTCGGCATGAAACACGCCTTATAGCACGGGCCCGAACCGGGCTGCTAGGTGCGGTTGACTCGGGTCCGCCGCCCCGGGAGACTTGGCGCCCGGGACATTGAACAGCGTACTGAAACAGGCGGGACTGAAGGAGAAGCGTCGATGCGCTATGCCATCGTCATCGAAAAGGCCGGCAACAACGTCTCGGCCCATGTGCCCGACCTGCCTGGTTGCGTCGCCACCGGACCGAGCGTAACGGCGGTCGAGGAAGAGATTCGCGCGGCCATCCGTTTTCACCTCGAAGGGCTGCGGGCCGACGGCGCGCTCATTCCGGCGCCAACCAGCCTCGCCGAGTACGTCGAGGCATAGCGAGCGGTTCAGGCTTCCCCTAGCGCCCGCGCCGGTCGTTCCAATCGTGGTGGGCCATGTAGAGGGGCACGAACCAGGGCCGGCCCCAATAATAAAACGCGGTCGGAAAATCCCGGTCGTCGAAGAGGCTGGGCGCTTCGCGCGATCCCAGGATTTTTTGCGCCGCCTTGTGGCCGAGCCAGGTTCCCATCGGCAGCCCGGCGAAGCAGTAGCCGAGAGCATGGTGCACGCCGTCGGCAACGCCGACATGCGGAAACAAATCGAAAGAGGCGCTGCATTGGCCGCTCCAGGCATGCGACAGCTTGATACCGGCCAGATCGGGAGCGATGCGCGCGAGCCGGGCGTGCAGCTTGCGCGCCTTGGCGCGAAGGTTCGCCGCCGGCCCGCCGGTGAAGCCGCCGATCAAGATACGGGTGCCATCGGGCGACGGCCTCATATAGCTAAGGTTGTTGTTGTAGTCGTGAAAGAGTCGCTTGTTCGGCAGAACGCGCGCCATCCGATCCGCCGCCAGCGGTTCCGTCGCCGCCATGAAGCCGTGAAACGGCACCACCCGGCGGCGCAGCCATGGCGTCGCCCGCCCGGTGTAGCCGTTGGTTGCCACCAGCACGTCGCGGGCCTTCACACGGCCACGTCCGGTGACGACGTCGAAACCATCGGATCGCCGCTCGATCCCCAGCACGGGCGTATGGGCGAAGAGCTCGGCGCCGGCGCTGGCGACGCGGTCGAGCAGGCCCTGGTGATAGAGACCGGGATGGAGCCCCGCATGATCCGGGATCAACCGCCCGCCGCTATAGAGGTCGGACCCGATCTCGCCCCGCATCGCGGCGCGGTCGAGGAGGTGCGCCTCGTCGCCCAGATGCTTGCGCTTCAAATCGGCGTCCTTCGCCATCGATTCATAGTGCGAAGGGAAAAGCGCGCCCTGAAGGCGGCCGCATTGCACCAATTTGCAGTCGATCTGTTCCTCGCGGACGATGCCGAGCACATGGTCGAACGCCGCCCGCATTTCGCGGTAGATGGCGACGCCTCGGGTCACGCCGTGCTTTTCAATGAGCTCGCCGAGCCCGTGTTTCAACGTGCGCCCGACAAACCCGGCGTTGCGCGTACTCGCGCCGAAGCCGAGGTCGCTTGCGTCCAACACCGCGACGCTACGCCCGGCCCGGACCAGATCGAGCGCGGCGCTGAGGCCCGTATAACCCGACCCGACGATGGCGACGTCGATGCTGGCCGGCGGCGCGCGTTCAGCCAAACGCGGGCGCGGCGCCGCGTCCCACCAATAGGGCGTTTCCTTGAAATCCGGCGCGAGCAAGTCCGGTAGGGGCATCAACCGCCCATCGACATGCCACCGTTGACCCGCAAGGTTTGCCCGGTGATGTAGGCGGCATCGTCGGAAGCCAGGAACGCCATCGCCGCGGCGATTTCCTCCGGCTTGCCGTAGCGGCGCATCGGCACGAGATGCAACGCCGCCTCGAGCCCGGCGGGGTCGATCTCGCCCAGCATCTCGGTCGCGATGTAGCCGGGCGACACCGAATTGACAGTGATGCCGTGGCGCGCCATCTCGGCGGCGATCGGGCGCAGCATCATGGCGATGCCGCCTTTCGAGGCGGTGCAGACGGAATATTTGTTGCCGCCGAAATCGGCGATCTCGTTGATGCAGGAGCCAGTCGCGATGACGCGGCCGAATTTCCGCGACATCATGTGCGGCAGGACGGCCTGGCAGACATTGAAGAAGCCATGCAAATTGGTCTCGATCGCGCTGGTCCAATCCTCGGCGGTGCTGTCGACGAATGGCTTGTCGATGATGATTCCGGCATTGCTCACCAGGATGTCGACCTTGCCGAACGCCTTTATGGTTTCGCCGACCAGACGGTCGGCCTCGGCGCGTTTGGACACGTCGGCCTTGACCACGATGGCCTCGCCGCCGGCCTTGCGGATATCGGCGGCGACGGCTTCCGCCTTTTCCCTCTGGGTGACGTAGTTCACCGTCACCTTGGCGCCATCGCCGGCAAAACGCAGGGCGATGGCCTTGCCGATCCCGCGCGCGCTGCCGGTGACGATGGCGCTTCTGTTGTCGAGCCGCATGGGTATGTCCTTGGATTAGCTTTTTCGCTCGGCGTTGACGATGGCCATCATCTCAACTATGGCGACGGCGCCGGGGATAAGGCGGTCGCCGACGATGAACGCGGGCGTTCCCGTGATCTTGAGCGCGCCGGCGAGCTCGTTGTTGCGCCGGATCATCTCGGCGATGGCGGGATCGGCCATGTCTTTTCGCAATCTCTCGACGTCGATCCCCAATTCGCCGGCGATGGCCAGCACCGTGTCGTTGCCGAGCTGGCCCTTGTGCGCCATCAGGGCGACGTGAAAGTCGCGGTACTTTCCCTGCCGCTGCGCCGCCAACGCCGCGGTGGCGGCGAACTCCGATTCCGGCCCCAGGATCGGGAACTCCTTGAACACGATGCGCACATTGCCGTCGGCCTCGAGCGCGTCGATGAATGCCTTGGCCATCGACTTGCAGTAGGGGCAGCGGTAGTCGAAGAACTCCACCACCGTGATATCGCCGTCGGGATTGCCGGCGACGGGCGCCGCCGGATCGTTGACGAGAGCGTCCTTGTTGGCGATGACCGCCGCTTGTTGTTCCGATTCGCCCGACGCCTGTTGGCGGGCTTCCATGGCGCGGACCGAATCGAGGATCACCTCCGGATGGGCCATGATGTAGTCGTGAACGAGCTTCTCGATCGCCTGCTCTTGGGCCGGCGACAGCGCCTCCTGCGCCGTGGCGGCAAGGGGCATCAACACCATCGCCCCGATGAGGGCGGCGGTCCTGCAAAATCGAAGTGCCCGCGTCATGGCCGATATCCTCATCCGAAGGGGTGAACAATGACGCCGATCCTAACCCGCTCCGGCGCCGGCGGAACCCAAAATATCGTTTGCCCGCAACCAGCCGGATGTCCCCTCGGGCAATTGCTGCAAGGCGCGCTCGGCCTGTTCCCGGGCTTCCTTGCGATTGCCCCGTGCCATCGAGGCCTCGGCGAGCGCCAAGGCCGCCATCCCGAGCTGACCGTCGCGCCCATAGGCGACCGCGAGCAGCCGCCAAGCCGGCGGATAGCGCGGCTCGCGAGCGGTAACTTGTTCAAGAAGAACGATGGCTTTCTGGTTCTGAACCGAGTCCTCGAGCGCGACTTGCGACTGCGCAAAGGCGAACTGAATCAACGGCTCGTTCGGTGCCAGCGCCGCCGCATTCCCGTTCTCGATCAGCGACTCGGGGATGCGCCCATGTTCGTATAGCATCTGGCCTTTCAATTCATGGAAGTACGCGTCTTTCGGATTCTCGGCGATCAAGGAATCGATCAAGGGTATGGCCGTGCCAAGATCGCTCGCCCGATAATAGGCGATGGCGCGCGCATAGCGGGCATCGAGGCCGGTGTTGGATTCCGGATAGCGGCGCAGGGTCTCCGCCAAGGGTTCGATGAACCCGACCAGCTTCGCGACGGCGCGGCGCATGGCGATCTCGCGGCCGGGGCGCTCGGGAACGTCGGTGAAGGGCGATACGGCGAGGTGCTGCCTGACGGCCTCCAGCCGCTCCGCGCTCAAGGGGTGCGTGCGCAGATAGGGATTCTGCAGGCCCGCCATCAGCACGTCCTGGTGCTGCAAGACGATGAGATTGTCGGCCATGCCTTTCGCCGACTGTCCTGTTGCATCGAGCAGTTGCAGGGCCGCCTGATCGGCGGCCGATTCCTGCTGGCGGGTGAACTGCAGCATCGACTGTTGCGCCATTGCCTGGCCGGCGCCGACGATGGCCGTGCCGGCGCCGGCTTGGCCGCCGACCATGGCGGCGCCGACGCCAAGGACGAACCCGATGATCGATTCGATCGACGCGGTCTCCATGGCCTCCTGACCTTGAATGAGGTGGCCGCCGGCGATATGGCCGGTTTCATGCGCGATCACGCCTATGAGTTGTCCCGGCGATTCGCTGCGAACGATGAGTCCGGTGTGCAGGAACAGGTTCATCCCGCCGGCGACGAAGGCATTGAATCGGTCGTCCTTGACGAGATAGATACGCACGCTCTCGGGGTCCAGCCCGGCGGCCTCGAACAGTGGCGCGGAAAAATCGGCGATGGTACGCTCGATCTCGGCGTCGCGAATGTATCCGGGCCGGTCGTTGTCCGCGCTCGCGGGTGTGGCGCCGGCCAGCACCATCGCCCCAATGTAGAGAAGCCCAATGAAACGTGTGAGCAAGGTAATGATCCAAGGATTGTATGCGGAAACTGGGCGTCACGGGTTCTGGTGTCAACGTCTCTTTTCGCTGGCGATCGCGCTGGCCCTGGCGTCTTGCGGCCCTACCGCGCCGGTCGGCATCATCGGCAGCGTCGAGGGTTTTGCCGGTGCCGTCGCCGCCGACGAGCCGCGCGCGGCGACCATTGCCCGCGACGTGCTGTCGGCGGGCGGTACCGCCGCGGACGCCGCGGTGGCGCTCTATTTCGCCATGGCGGTGACGCTGCCCTCTTCCGCCTCGCTGGGCGGTGGCGGCGTATGCATCGTGCACGACCCCGAGAACCGGGTGACCGAAGCCATCGATTTCATGCCGCGGCCGGCCGCGGCCGGGCGCGTCGGCATACCCTCGGTGGCGCGCGGCATGGCGGCGCTCCATGCCCGTTACGGTCGCTTGCGCTGGGAGCAGTTGCTGGTGTCGGCCGAAAACCTGGCGCGCTTCGGCACGCCGATGAGCCGCGCGCTGGCGCGCGAGGTGGCGACGGCCGGGGACGCCCTGCTGGCCGATCCGAGTACCCGGCGCGTGTTCACCGCCGAGGACGGGACCTTGCTGGATGAAGGCGATCCGTTGAAGCAGCCGGAACTCGCCAGCGTCCTTCAACAGATCCGCCAGAAAGGCGCCGGGGAACTTTACAGCGGCGTGGCCGCGCGCACGCTGGCGCAAGCCGCGGAATCGATCGGCGCGCCGCTGACGATCGCCGATCTGCGCGCGAGCATCCCGCAATGGCGCGAAACCGTGCAGGTGCCCTGGGGCGACAATATTCTGCACTTCGCGCCGCCGCCCGCTTCGGGCGGTTTGGCCGCGGCCGAGCTCTTCCGGATTCTGACCGAAGCCGGCGACTTCGCCGCCGCATCGGCGCCCGAGCGCGCCCATCTCTTCGTCGAGGCGGCCAAGCGCGTGTTCGTCGATCGCGAGCGCTGGATGGCACCGGATGGCGGCGCCAAAGAACCGCCCGCCACCGTGGCGTCGGGGGACCGGGCGGATGCGTTGATGGCGACTTACGATTCGAACCGGGCGACGCCGGTCGAGACGTTGCAGCCGGGCTTGGCGGGCCGCCCGGAAAACCCCTGGGCCGCGAGCTTCGTGGTCGCCGACCACGATGGCAACGCCGTCGCGTGCAACGTGACCATGAACGAGCTCTTCGGAACCGCAAGGATGGCGCCGGGCACCGGAATCTTGCTGGCGCCCGCGCCGAACGCACGCGGGGCCGGCGCGATATCGCTCGGGCCGGTCATCATGTCGAACACGCCGAATGGCGGATTCTATTTCGCCGGCGCCGCGTCCGGCGGCGGGACCGCGATCTCCGCCTTGGCGCGGGTCATGGTCGGCGTGCTCGACGCCGACGAATCCCTCGACGACGCCATGCGGGCGCCGCGGGTTCATCATAACGGCTTTCCGGATATCGCCTTCCACGAACCGGGCGAGGATCCGGCGGCGCTCGCGGCGCTTGCCGAGCGCGGCCACCGGGTCGAGGAGCTCGGCATCATCGGCCGCGTCGAGGCCATCTGGTGCCCCGATTCCTTGCAAGGGAATGAATCGACCTGCAAGGTCGCGACCGACCCGCGCGTGGATGGGCTTGCCGTCGTCCTGTCGGAGTAAGTTGGGCGGAGTCATCGAGAATGGTCCTCAAGGCGTCGCGGCGGAGTCAAATCCCGCCGTTCCATGCGATGGAGGTTCTGCGTGCCGCGAATCTTCGCGCGGCGGCGGGCGAAACGGTCTTTCATCTCGAATTGGGCGAACCCGGCGGCGGCGCGCCGGGACCGGTGATCGAAGCGGCCCGCCGGGCCTTGAGTGAATCCTATCTCGGTTACACCGAGGCGCTTGGGTTTCCCGCCTTGCGCGCCCGCATCGCGCGCCACTATGCCGAAACCCATGGCGTTCCTTGCGAGGAATCCCGCGTCGTCGTGACGACAGGCTCGTCTGGCGCTTTCATGCTGGCCTTCCTCGCCGCCTTCGATGCCGGCGACCGGGTCGGCCTCGCGGCACCCGGCTACCCGGCTTATCGCAACATCCTCATGGCGCTGGGCGTCGAGCCGGTGTCGATCCCGGCCGGCCCGGAGACGCGCTTTCAGTTGAGCGTCGGGCTTCTTGAAGGCTTGGCCGGGCGGCTCGCCGGGGGGCAGCTCGATGGTCTTATCGTGGCGAGCCCCTCCAATCCGGCGGGGACGATGCTGGACGAGGACGAGTTCAAGCGTATCGCCGCCTATTGCGCGGCCAAGGGCATCCGGCTCGTTTCGGACGAAATCTACCATGGCATCACTTATGGCCGGCGGGCGGTGAGCGCGCTGGGGCTCGATCCGCATGCCTTCGTCATCAACGGTTTTTCCAAGTACTTCGCCATGACCGGCTGGCGGCTCGGCTGGATGGTGGTGCCGTCGGACCTGGTGCGTACGGTCGAATCCCTGGCGCAGAATCTCTACATCTCGCCGCCCGCGCTATCGCAAGTCGCGGCGCTGGCGGCGTTCGACTGCCGGGCCGACCTCGAAGCCAATGTCGCGCGTTATCGGCGCAATCGCGATCTGCTGCTGGCGGAACTGCCGAAGGCGGGGTTCATGAGCTTCGCGCCCGCGGACGGCGCGTTCTATCTCTATGCCGATGTTTCGGCGCTGACCGATGACAGCGACGATCTGTGCCGGCGCATGCTGGCGGAGGCCGGCGTCGCCGCGACGCCGGGCAAGGACTTCGACGCGGCGCGCGGGCACCGTTACGTGCGGTTCTCGTATGCGGGAGCCTCGGAAACCGTCGCGTCCGCCGCGAAACGGCTGATCGCCTGGCGGCGATAGCGCCGCGCTACTCGCGCAGGCGCCGCCACCAGCCGCGGCGGGGCTCGCCTTGGTCGTCGGTCGCTGGCCCCTCCGCCCTGCCGGTCGCGCCGTTGCCGGGCGCCGGTTCATCGGGCGAGGCTGTCGCACGATGCGGCGCGGTTTCCTTGGGTGTTTCCTCGCGCGGTCCCGTTTCGAAGGTTTCAACAGGCTCCCGGTTTTCGGCCGGCGCTTGCGCGTAATCCTCCGGCCGGGGCTCGTCGGGCTTGGCCGCCATGCCGCCGTGAGAAGACGCTCCTTCCCGCTCGCCCTGGCTGCGCCGTCGTCCGCCGCGCCGGCCGCGGCGGCGGCGGCGGCGCTGACCGTCGTCCTTCACACCGGGTTCGCCGCCGGGCGAAGAACCTTCGAGCGTGGGTGTCTCTTCACCCGAAGTCGCCGCGTCGACCGGTGCGGATGCTTCGGGCTGCGTGCCGGCGGGCTCGCGCGCCATCGGCTCGCGCTGGCCTGGCGACCTGGGGCGAACCTCGTCACGCCCGCGCCGGCGGCGGCGGCGGCGCCGGCGCCCCGGCGCTTCCTCTCCGGCCCGAGCCGTCTGACCCTGTTCGGCCGGCACGGGCGCCTCGCGTTCCACCTCGCGTTCCGGCTCTATGTCCCGCTCTATCTCGGTCTCGGTCTCGGGCTCGGCGGGCTCCGGCGCGGAGTCGATATCGCCGCGTACCACGGGCGCCCGCGTTTCGACGGGCGCCGGCGCGATCTTCTGCCGCTCCATGCGGAATTCGGGTGGAATCAGGGCGTCGTCCACGGCGAGCTGAACGCGCATGCCATGGCGGGCCTCGATGTCGTCGAGCGCCTGACGTTTCTGATTGGCGATGTAGAGCGCGACGTTGGTGGGGACCGTCACCGTCACGCCGCCGACGCGCCGGCGCAGGCCTTCGTCCTCGATCGAGCGAAGCACATGAAGCGCCGTCGATTCGGTCGATCGAACATGGCCGGTGCCGCGGCAGCGCGTGCAGGCCATCATGCTCGATTCGAACAGGCTCGGCCGCAGACGCTGGCGCGACAATTCGAGCAGGCCGAAGGGGCTGATCCGCCCAAGCTGGATGCGCGCGCGGTCGAATCGCATCGCCTCCTTCAGCTTTCGTTCGACCTGAACGTTGTGGCGGCTCTCCTCCATGTCGATGAAATCGATGACGATGAGACCCGCCAGATCGCGCAAGCGCAACTGCCGGGCGACCTCCTCGGCCGCCTCCATGTTTGTCCTGAGCGCGGTTTCCTCGATATTGCGCTCGCGGGTGGCGCGCCCCGAGTTCACGTCGATGGCGACCAGCGCCTCGGTCGAATTGAGAACGATGTACCCGCCCGATTTCAGCGTGACGACGGGGTTGTGGATGGCGTCGAGCTGGCTCTCGATCTGGTAGTGATGGAACAGCGGCGTCGTCGGATCCTTGTATTGCTGGACCCGCTTCGCGTGGCTCGGCGTCAGGGTGCGCATGAAGGCCTTGGCGGCCTTGTACCCTTCCTCGCCTTCGACGATGACGTCTTCCAGATCGCGCGAGTAGAGATCCCGGATCGACCTCTTGATGAGATTGGCTTCCTCGTAGATGAGGGCCGGCGCCGTCGATTTCAGGGTCAGTTCCCGGATCTCGTCCCACAGTCGCAGGAGATATTCGCAGTCGCGCTTCAACTCGGCCTTGCTCCGCTCGCTGCCGGCGGTGCGCACGATGACCCCCATCCCATCGGGCAGATTCAATTCCTCGATGATCTGCTTCAGGCGTTTGCGGTCGGCCGGATTGGTGATCTTGCGCGAGACGCCGCCGCCCCGCGCCGCGTTCGGCATCAGGACGCAATAGCGCCCGGCCAAGGACAGGTAGCTCGTCAGGGCCGCGCCCTTGTTGCCGCGCTCCTCCTTGGTGACCTGGATCAGCATGATCTGCCGGCGCTTGATGACTTCCTGGATCTTGTAGCGGCGGCTGAGCGGCATCCGCTTGTTGCGCATGTCCTCCATTTCATCGCCGCCGACGACCTCGAGGCCGCCTCTGGCGCCGGCGCGCCGTGGCGCCGGGCGGCGGTTTTCGGATTCGCCCGATCCGCCGTTGCCTTGAGCTTCGCCACTTGCCTCGGCCTCGCCATTCGCCTGGTCATCGGGCGATTCGGCGTCATCGGACGATTGATCGCCATTGCCGTTGCCGGCGCCCGCCGGCGGCTCGCCGGTGTCCTCAACCGGCTCGACGTCGCCATTCGCCTCCGGCTCGTCGAACCGGGGACCCTTGAGGATAAAGGCCGGCGCGTCGGCCGCCTGCGTCTCTGCTTCAGGCTCGGGAGATTGCTCCGGTTCTTGGGCGGTGTCCGGCGTGTCGGATGGAAGATCCAGGGGAAATTCCGGGGGTGCCGCCCCTTCGAGCGTCTCGATAGCCGCCGGCTGCGTCTCCGCTTCGCTCGACGGTTCCGCCGGCGAAACCGCCGATTCTTCCGGCGCCGCCGGGGCATCCTCGTCGTGGGCTATGGCGGCCTGTTCGGCCAGCAGGGCTTCCCTGTCGGCGACCGGAATCCGGTAATAGTCCGGATGAATTTCGTTGAAGGCGAGAAAGCCGTGGCGATTGCCGCCATATTCGACGAAAGCCGCCTGAAGCGAGGGTTCTACCCGCGTGACTTTGGCAAGGTAGATGTTGCCTTTGAGGGACTTGCGGCTCGCCGCCTCGAAATCGAATTCCTCAAGTTTCTTTCCATCCACGACCACGACCCGGGTCTCTTCCGGGTGGGTCGCGTCGATCAGCATATGCTTTGACATAACTCCAGTTCTCCATGGCGCGGCCAACGCAGCCCGCAGTGCATGCGGCACGCGGCGCGCCTCTGTTGGTGGAAATTCCGGTTAAGGTCTTGGGGTGAAACATTGGGGGAGCCCAGTTCGTTCTCGATCGACCCAAAAGGCCTGTACCAGTTGGCCGTGGCGGGCCCATGAACGGCCCGGCCGCGGCAGTTGGATCCAGCGGCGATCGTCCCTGATCGCGGGATCGACAGCACGGGGGCAGCTTAACCCGATGGGCGGCCTTCCACAACCGCTTGTTGCGGTTCGGGTCGTTTCGGATGAAAAATTAAGGATTCTCTGGACTTGTACCGAAGATATTGTAGGTTGGCGTCCGAATCCGCACTAGATACGCATGATGACACGCCTATCGGCCTGTATCGTCGCGATTGTTTTATACTCTGTCGCCGCAATCGCGCAGCAGCGCCCGGAGGTTCTGGACGTGCGCCTGGGCGAACAACCTGGCGTGACCCGGGTAGTTCTCGATATGTCCAGTGCGCCGGAGTACCGCGTCTTCGCGCTTGCCAACCCCTATCGCCTGGTCATCGACATGACCGAGGTCGTTTGGCGCTTGCCGCCTGGGCGCTCGCCGGCTGGCGTCGGGTCGGTCGAATCGCTGCGTTACGGCCTGTTCGCGGTTGGCACGTCGCGGGTGGTGCTCGATCTGCGCAACCCGGTCCGAGTCGCCAAGGCCGCCATCTTGCCCGGAACCCAATCGGTGCCCGTGCGCTTCATGGTCGATCTGGCGCCGGTCGATGCCATCGCCTTCGCGGCGGTACTGCAGCAGGGGCCGATCATATCCTCCGCGGCAATGTTGGCGGCGCCGGCGGAACCCGCCCTGCTTCCGCCGACGAAGCCTGGCGACAAGCCGGCGGGGGCCAAGCCCATCATCGCCATCGATGCCGGGCATGGCGGCGTCGATCCCGGCGCCATCGGCACCCGTGGCACGGTGGAAAAGGACATCACTCTTGCCTTCGCCAAGGAACTGAAGCGCCAACTCGAGGCGAGCCATCGCTACAAGGTGGTGCTGACACGCGGCAAGGACGTGTTCCTGCGCCTGCGCGACCGCATCGCGCTGGCGCGCGAGGCGGGGGCGGACCTGTTCGTTTCCCTCCACGCCGATTCCCACAAGACTAACGGCCTGCGCGGGGCCTCGGTCTATACCCTTTCCGAGCAGGCCTCCGACACCGAGGCCGAGGCGCTCGCCGCCAAGGAAAACAAGTCCGACCTGATCGCCGGCATCGACCTTTCCAATGAAAACGAATTGGTGGCCAATATCCTCATCGACCTCGCCCAGCGCGAGACCAAGAACCTTTCGGTCCGCTTCGCCAACATGCTGGTGGCGGAATTGCGCAAGGATACGGCCCTGTTGCGCAACACCCACCGCTATGCCGGCTTTGCCGTCCTCAAGGCGCCCGACGTGCCCTCGGTCCTGATCGAACTCGGCTATCTCTCCAGCGCCAAGGACGAAGCGCTGCTGCGCTCGCCCGATATGCGCGGCAAGCTCGCCAAAGGGGTCCACCGGGCCATCGACGCTTATTTTCGATGGCGCGAGGAGTTGAAGACTTGAAGCGATCCGGCGCCTGACGCACAATCGCCGCTAATTGGTGCCGCGCCCCCCGCCGGCCGATTTCCACGGACTGACGACCCTGCTGCGCAAAATCATCGGCTTGTTCTTCGGGCTGGTCCTACTCGTCGGTATCTCCGGCGCGGTGGTCGGCTATGTGCTGGTCCGCGAATATGGCCAGGATCTTCCCGACTACACCCAACTCGCGAACTACGATCCGGCGCTGGTGACGCGCGTCTTGGCGGGCGACGGCCGCCTGTTGGCCGAGTACGCGGTCGAGAAGCGCGTGTTCGTGCCCATCGAGGCGATCCCCAAGCGCGTCTCGAACGCCTTCCTCTCGGCCGAGGACAAGACGTTCTACGAACATTCCGGCATCGACATCCCCGGCATCGTCAGCGCGATCTTCACCAACGTCGCCAATCTGGCGCGCGACCGCCGGCCGGTGGGCGCCTCGACCATCACCCAGCAGGTGGCCAAGAACTTCCTGCTCACCAACGAGCTGTCGATCGCGCGCAAGGTGAAGGAGATCGTGCTCGCCTACCGGATCGAGAAGGCCTATTCGAAACCGCGCATCCTCGAACTCTATCTGAACGAGATCTACCTCGGTGAAGGCTCCTACGGCGTGGCGGCGGCGGCGCTCAACTACTTCAACAAGTCGCTGGACGAACTGACCGTGGCCGAGGCGGCGCTGCTGGCGGCCATGCCCAAGGCGCCCGCCAACTACAGTCCGATTCGCAAGCCGGAAGCGGCGCTGGCGCGGCGCGCCTGGGTCATCGGGCGGATGGTCGCGGACGGCCATATCGGCGAGGCCGAAGCCGAGCTCGCCCTGGCGGAGCCCATTACGCTCGGCCGACGCGGCGAGACGGAGTCGGTGCGCGCCGATTACTTCGCCGAGGAAGTGCGCCGCGAACTCATCGCCCGCTTCGGCGAGGATGGGCTCTACAAGAGCGGCCTCATTGCCCGCGCCAGCATCGATCCCGTCTTGCAGGCCATCGCCGACAAGGCGCTGCGCGATGGCCTCGTCGCCTATGACCGGCGCCACGGCTGGCGCGGGGCCCTTGGCCGGATCGACGTCGAGGGCGACTGGGAGGCGGCGCTGATCGCCTTGCCGCCGCCGCCGGGGCTTGCTCCCTGGCGCCAGGCCGTCGTGCTCGAACTCGCCTCCGATGGCGCCGGCATTGGTTTTTCCGATGCCAGCAAGGGCATCGTGCCGCTGGCCGAGATGGCCTGGGCGCGCCAGTGGGTGGAAGGCCAGCACCTGGGTAAGGAAGTCAAAAAGCCCAGCGACGTGTTGCAGCCCGGAGACGTCATCGCGGTCGAGGCGGTCGAGACCAATGCCGACGGCAAGAGCTATCCGCCCGGCACTTTCGCGCTCCGCCAGGTTCCCGATCTCGGCGGCGCGGTCGTGGCGATCGATCCCCACACCGGGCGCGTGCTCGCCATGAGCGGCGGCTGGAGCTACGAAGGCAGCGAGTTCAACCGCGCCACCCAGGCCCAGCGCCAGCCCGGCTCCAGCTTCAAGCCGTTCGTCTACCTGACCGCGTTCGACAACGGCTTCACGCCCTCGACGCTGGTGCTCGATGCCCCCATCGTCATCGACCAGGGCCCCGGCCAGCCGCTATGGAAGCCCGAAAACTATACCCAGCAATTCTACGGCCCTTCGACGTTGCGCCTCGGCATCGAGAAGTCGCGCAACCTCATGACGGTGCGCCTGGCCCAGGCAGTCGGCATGGCGAAGATCGTGGAGACCGCCAAGCGCTTCGGCATCGTCGACGACATGCTCCCCACGCTGGCCATGGCGCTGGGCTCGGCCGAGACCACGGTGCTGAAGCTCACCGCCGCCTACGCCATGCTGGTGAACGGCGGCAAGCGCATCGCGCCTAGTTTCATCGACCGCATCCAGGATCGGCGCGGGCGCACCGTCTACCGCCAGGACGAGCGCGCTTGCGAGGGATGCAACGTCGATGAGTGGCAGGACATGCCGGTGCCGCTGATCCCCGACATGCGCGAGCAGATCGCCGATCCCTTGAGCGCCTATCAGGTCGTTCACCTGCTCGAAGGCGCCGTCGAGCGCGGCACCGGCACGGCGGTGAAGGCGGTGGGCAAGCCCTTGGCCGGCAAGACCGGCACCACCAACGATTTCAACGACGCCTGGTTCGTGGGCTTTTCCCCCGATCTCGCGGTCGGTGTCTATCTCGGATTCGACAGCCCGCGCACGCTCGGCGACAAGGAGGCGGGCGGCTCGGTGGCGGCGCCCATCTTCCGCGATGTCATGATGGCGGCGCTCGAGGGCAAGCCGGCGACACCCTTCCGCACGCCGCCGGGCATCCGCCTCATCCGGGTGAACTCGGCCACCGGCCTGCGCGCCTCGGCCGGCGACCCGCAAGCGATCCTCGAAGCCTTCAAGCCGGGCAACGACCCCAACAACCGCGGCCCCGTCATCGGCGGCGGCGATGGGACGCTGTTCGACGTGGCGCCGGTGGCGGGCGCCGGCGGCACCGGGACCGGCGCCGCTCCGGTAACCGGCGGCAGCGGCGACCTCTACTAAGGAATCTCATCCCATGCGAACCGAAATGGAAGCCGTGGCCGAAGCAATCAGGTCCTCCCTCAACCTGCTGCGGAGGCATCTTTGACTGGGATGCGGCGCTGAAGCGATTGGAGGAGCTCGACGCCCGCGCCGAGGATGCAAGCCTGTGGGAGAAGCCGGCCGATGCGCAAGGGGTCATGCGCGAGCGCACCAGGCTCAGGAACGCCATCGAGCGCTGCCGGGGCATCGAGCGCGGCCTTGACGATGCCGTGACGCTCATCGAATTGGCCGGCGCGGAGGGCGACGGCGCCGCCTTGGCCGAGGGCGAAGCGCAGCTGAGGGCGCTGGGGGAAGAGGCCGCCAAGCGCGAGCTCGAAAGCCTGCTCTCGGGCGAGGCCGACGCCAATGACTGCTATCTCGAGGTCCATGCCGGGGCCGGCGGCACCGAGGCGCAAGACTGGGCCGAGATGCTGCTGCGGATGTATGTGCGCTGGGCCGAGCAGCACGGCAACAAGGTGGAATGGATCGAGGAAAGCGGCGGCGAGGAAGCCGGGCTCAAATCGGCGACCGTGAAGGTCGTGGGCGAGAATGCCTATGGCTGGCTGAAGACCGAGAGCGGCGTGCACCGCCTGGTGCGCATCTCGCCCTTCGACGCGCAGGCTCGCCGGCACACCAGCTTCGCGTCGGTGTTCATCTATCCCGTGGTGGACACGGACATCAACA
>VFKA01000101.1 GCA_009885795.1 Rhodospirillales bacterium
TGGCAATCTTCTCCAGAGCTTCGATCTGGTAGTCTCTCGGTGCTGGTTTGACGACAGCCTTTGTTTCGCCCCTTAGCCAAGATGCGATCCTTTCGAAGTCCTCTTTCGTCAGGTCGTCAAAGTCGATGCCGCGCACCGTCCGCATTGCGTCGCGGTTCTTCACATCCTCGGCAAGTTCGTTGGAGTTCGTAAAGACGATACGGTCTTTTGCCCGTTCGGTCAGTCCCAGGAATGGCGCAAGATCGGTATAGGTGAGGTAGGCGCGCTCGGATCGGAACTTGACCTGATAGGGAACAGAAGCGCCTGTTCTCGTTCTAAAGATGCCATCGATGCCCTTGGTATCGCTTGGCAGGTTCATTTCCTGACGAATATCAAGCGGGACCGATCCGACAAGCCAAATGTCATCCACCTGCATTTTCTGGCTTGTGGCGAGAAACCCTTCCACAAAGATTTCAAATGCGTCGCCGACAAGCTTGGAGTTCTCCGCGCCAAGCGCACTGATGCGACGCTCCAACTCGGGAAAGGACGTCAGCCCATCAAAGAGACCGCGTCGGATGATATGCGGGGCATTAGCGTGCTTCGACGGCATGCCACAATGTTACGGCGTAGAGGCGTAAAATCCAGAACAATCAGTAGCGCCGCAGGCAAGACCTCATTCATGTTGATCGCTTTTTGCGGCTGATGGGCCAGTGGGTTTGTTGGCAGGTGCGAGTCTCGTCCATCATATCCAAGTGATTGCCGGCCGGAGAACGTATAGCACAGAAAAATCTTGACTTTTGAAGACAACCTTCCTACAATCGTTTTGGCCTCTTTGGTTTTGGGGCCGCGTCGCTCTTTGACATCGTGAATAACGTTTCGGACACCCGCTCGGCCCCTTGGGCCGCGCGACGGGGCCGGCCGCCCTTAGCCGGACGCCCCGCCATGCTCTGTCGCCACCCTCGGGGCGTCCCGTCCTGCCCGCCAAGCGGCATTTCCCGCTTTGCATGGGGTTGATCGTCGAAAAACGCCACCCCCACCTCTCTCGCTGGAGAAGCGCTAACGACGGGGCACTCATGCTTCGACAGGCTCAGCATGAGGCCTCCCCCGCGCTTCTCGTAGGGCTGAACATCCTCATCCCGAGCTTCCTCGTGCCTCAAGCCTGTCGAAGGACGAGGCCGGTGTCAGGTATCCGCGATTCCAGGCACCAAGCGGCCATTCCCGCTGGACATGGGGTGGATCGCTCGGATTCAGAGGACAGAGGACAGAGGACAGGTATCAGGCTTCCGACATCTGTCCTCTGAATCACGCCAACCCGTTGAAGTCATCGAGCAGCACCGCGATCCGGCCCGAGTCGGATTGCTCCATGATCGTGGACGCGCAGCGCGTCGCCGCGACCGAGTCGAGCGCCCTGATGCGCTGCTTCACCCGGGGCAGCGCCGCCGTCGCCATCGAGAGCTCGCGGATGCCGAGCCCGATCAGGAGCGGCGCAAAGCGCGGGTCGCCGGCGATCTCGCCGCACACCGCCACCGGCAGGCGGGCGCGCAAGGCGGCTTCGGTGGCGAACTGCACCAGGCGCAGCACCGCCGGGTGCAGCGGGTCGTAGAGGTGGGCGACGCGCTCCTCGCCCCGATCGATGGCGAGCGTGTATTGCGTCAGGTCGTTGGTGCCGATGGCGAAGAAGTCGCAGACCTGGGCGAGCGCGTCGGCGGCCAGTGCCGCCCCCGGCACCTCGATCATGGCGCCGATCGGCGGCATCGGATCGGCGAAGGCCTGGCCGCGGCGCTTCAACCGCCGCACCATGGCGTTGGCGACGTCGCGGACCTCGCGCATCTCCCACGGCGTCGAGATCATCGGCAGCAGGATGCGCACCGGCCCATGCGCGCCGGCCCGCAATGCCGCGGCGATTTGCGCCTCCAGCAGCGGCCGCTCTTTGAGCGACAGCCTGATGGCGCGAAGTCCGAGCGCCGGATTGGCCTCGGTTTCGCCGTACTTGCCCAACGCCCCCGCCAGCTTCTCGCCGCCCACGTCGAGCGTGCGTATGGTGAGGGGGCGCCCTTGCAACTTCTCGACGATGGAACGGAAGACCGCGTACTGCTCGTCCTCGTCGGGCAAGTCGTCGCGATTCATGTACAGGAACTCGGTCCGCAACAGCCCGATCCCCTCGGCGCCGGCGGCGATCGCAAGCTCCGTCTCGCGCGGCAGCTCGAGATTGGCTTCGAGGCGAATGGCGACCCCGTCCCTGGTGACGGCGGGGAGCCGGCTCAACCGCTGCAGCTGCTGGCGCTGGCGTTCCCCGGCGCCGCGCCGGCGCCGGTAGTCGGCCAGCGTCTTGCGGGTGGGATTGACGATGACGCGGCCTTCGTCGCCGTCGACGACGATCGTGTCGCCGGTCTTGACCGCGCCGATGAGGCCGGCGACGCCCAGCACCGCCGGCAACCGCAGCGAGCGCGCCATGATCGCGGTATGGCCTTGGGCACCCCCCAGCATGGTGGCGAATCCGGCGACGATGGCCGGGTCCATGAGCGCGGTATCGGCCGGACTCAATTCCTCCGCCAGGATCACGGTTTCGGGCGCGAGGTGGGTGAAGCCCTGATAGGTGAGATTCGACAGATTGCGCACGAGCCGGTCGCCGACCTCGCGGATATCGACCGCGCGGGCGGCGAGATAGGCATCGTCGAGCTGCTCGAATTCCTTGGCGACGTCCGAGATCTCCGCCTGGACCGCCGCTTCGGCGTTGCGGCGATCCTCGACGATGCGCCGCTGCACGCCGCGAACCACGCGGCTGCCGGTCAGCATTTGCAGATGCGCCTCCAAGAGGATGCCGATCTCCTCGGCCGCCGCGGCCGGCAACTTCGAGGACTTGTCCTTCAGCTTGCGCAGCTGCTTCTGGGCCTTGGCGAGCGCGCTCGCGAATCGTTCGAGCTCCGCGCCCACGTTTTCGGCGGCGATTTCGTAGTCGGGAATCTGCGGCGCGTGCGCGTCCACCAGATGCGCCGGCCCGATGGCGATGCCGGGCGCCACGCTCAACCCCTCGAAGATGCGCTGGCGCCGCGCCCGGCCTTCCGATTTAACTTTCATCGAAACCCCTAAACACCAAATCGGCGATCGCGTCGAGCGCGGCGGCGGCATCGGCGCCGCTGGCGGAGACCTCGATCTGCGACCCCGGCCCGGCCGCCAGCATCATCAGCCCCATGATCGACCGGCCCGATACCTCGGTATCGCCTTTGCGCACGGTCATTTCCACGTCGTAGCGGTCGAGCAGTTTCACGAACCTGGCGGCGGCACGCGCATGAAGCCCTCGCTCGTTGCGGATCGCCAGGCGGCGTACCAGAATCTGGGCGGGACCGACGGTCTCATCGTTCGCCATGCCTGACCCGCCGCCGCTGCCGTCAGCCTTGCGCCGCGGCCAGCAGCTTGGAGGCGACGTTGATGTATTTTCGCCCCGCTTCCTGGGCAAGGGCGACGGCCTCGGGAAGATTCTTGTCCGCGCGCACGCGCGCGAACTTGATCAGCAGCGGCAGGTTGACCCCAGCCACGACCTCGACATTGCCGCGGTCGAGCATGGACATCGCGAGATTGGACGGCGTGCCGCCGAACATGTCGGTCAGCAGGACCACGCCATGGCCGTCGTCCACGGCGGCGACCTTGTCGACGATCTCCCGCCGGCGCCGCTCGATGTCGTCGTCCGGGCCGATGGACACCGTGGCCGTGTTTTTCTGCTTCCCGACGATGTGTTCGAGCGCGGCGATGAATTCCTCGCCCAGGCGCCCATGGGTGACCAGGACCATTCCAATCATGAGACAGGCTTTCCGCTGATGTCGATCGGCGTCAACATTCCTCGCCGGCGGCGCGCCGGTCGAGGTCGCGATGGTGGACGAAGGCCTCGCGCCCGCCGGCGCGCAACCATTCGCCGAGCTTCTCGGCCACGAACACCGAACGGTGGCGCCCGCCGGTGCACCCCACCGCGATGGTGAGATAGCTCTTCCCCTCGCGTTCGAAGCGCGGCAGCAGGATGGCGAGAAGCTCGGATAGCGACGCGTGAAAGGCGGCGAAGCCGCGATCGGCTTCGAGAAACGCGGCCACGGCCGGGTCGCGGCCGGTCAAGGGGCGTAAGCGCTCGTCATAATGCGGGTTGTCGAGAAACCGCGCGTCGAGGACGAGATCGGCCTCGCGCGGCAAGCCCTGCCGATAGGAGAACGAGGTCACCGCGATGCTGGCGCCGGCGGACCGGCGGGGGCCGACATGGCCTTGCAGAATCCGGCGCAAGTCGCCGATGGAGAGCTCCGTGGTGTCGATCGTCAGATCCGCGCGCTCGCGCAAAGGGGCAAGCATGACACGCTCCTGGAGGATGCCATCGGCCACGGGCCGATCGTGCGCCAGCGGATGCCGGCGGCGGGTTGCCGTGAATCGCCGGCGCAGGATCTCGTCTTCGCAAGTCAGGAAGATAAGCCAGGCATGAAGGCCATGCTCCGCCCGCAGGCGATCGAAATGCCGGAGCAGCGCCGTCGGCGTGAAGCCCCGCGTGCGGCTGTCGATGCCGATGGCGAGACCCCGCGACAGATCGCCGGCCTGCGCGAGGCCGGCCATGAGCGTGAGCGGCAAATTGTCCACCGCTTCGTAGCCCATGTCCTCCAGGATCTTCAGCGCCGTCGTTCGCCCGGCGCCCGATAGACCGGTCACGAGGACCAGGGCGGGTGCCGGCTCGACGCTTGCGGAAGAACCGGGGGTAGGCGCCGGCCGGGCGGCCGACGCGGGTTCGACGGTTCGGGTCATGAGGGCGGAATTATTACTCGCGACAGGGCATGGGCGGCAAGACGAACCTTGGCCGCGCCACTCGGCGCCTGGCCGTCGATGGCAATGACCGGAACGGAAACATCCAATAATTGCATGTCTTTACGCTCCGGCAGACGCTCGACTCGAGCGGCCGGGTCGAGGTCGACGACGAGTCCCAGCGGCGCCGTGGCGACGTGCGGCACCGGCAGGATGCCGACACCCCTCACCTCGATTTGCCCCCGGAGGGTCTCCGGCGCCTCGCCAGGCCAGCACACCCTCAGCGCGCCATCCAGGCGTTCGACCGCGACCTGATCGTCGGCGATGAGTCTGGCGCCGCCATCGATGAGGGCGAGCGCCAGGTCCGACTTGCCGCTGCCCGAGGCCCCGCGGATGAGGATTCCGACGCCGTCGAGCGCCACCGCGCTGGCGTGGAGGAGCGTTCGCGCAAACGCGGCAGCCGGCGCCGAAGGCGGCATGGTCAGTTTGCCACCGGCAGCGTCACCACGAACTGGGCGCCCACGACGCGGCCGTCGGCGTCGCGGCGGTTGGTCGCGAGGATCGTGCCGCCATGCGCCTCGACGACCTGCTTCGAAATGCTGAGCCCCAGCCCCGAATGGGTTCCGAACTTCTCGCCGGCGGGACGTTCGGTATAGAAGCGATCGAAGATGGCTTCGAGCTTGCCCTCGGGGAGTCCGGGGCCCTCGTCGCTGACGACCACCCTTACGTCCCTGCCGTCGCGCGCGGCGCTCACGCGAATCTCGGCTCCGGGCGGGCTGAACGACACGGCGTTGGCGATCAGATTGCGGAGCACTTGCGCCAGGCGGCTTTCGATGCCCGGCACGACCAGGGATTGATGGATCGCGAGGTCGAGGACCAGGCGCGGCTCGTCGGGACCGCGCGTGGTCTCGTCGATCTCGCCCAGCGTGCGCAACATCCGCGCGATATCGACCGGCTCGGACTCGGCGCGCGATAATTCAGCGTCCAGGCGGGAGGCGGCGGATATGTCGCTGATCAATCGATCGAGCCGCTGCACATCGTCGAGCACGATCGCCATGAGCTTCTTCTGCTGTTGCGGATCCTCGATACGGGCCGCCGTCTCGACCGCGCTGCGCAACGAGGTCAGCGGATTCTTGATCTCGTGCGCCACGTCGGCGGCGAAGCTTTCGATGGCATCCATACGCGCCCACAGCGCCTCGGTCATGTCGCGCAGCGATCCCGCCAGATCGCCGATCTCGTCCCGCCGTCCGCCGAAATCGGGGATCGCGGTTCCCCGGCGCTGGCCGTGGCGCACGCGGTCGGCGGCTTCCGCCAACCGGCGAATCGGCCGCGCGATCGTGCCGGCGAGATAAAGCGACAGCAGCACGGAAACCGCGAGCGCCACGGCGAAGACCTGGAGCATGGCGAAGCGAACGTCGCGCACGGCCTCTTCGATCGCCCGCCCATCGCCGCTCAAAAGCAAGACACCCAACACCTGCCGGTAACGCTGGACCGGCACCGCGACGGTAAGAACGAGGCCGCCCGCGCCGTCGGCGCGCAACTCGCGGGCCGGTTCGCCCGCCAAGGCCCGCGCCGCCTCGGGATAGGTCGGGACGCGCGGATTGGACACTTCGCGATAGAGTGGCAACCGGGCGTCACCCGGCATGGCGCCGGTGACGGCGTCATAGATCGATTCCGCCAGGGTTTCGATGAGGCTGCCATCGGGCGCCGGCGGCAGCAATTGGATCTCGATCTGGCCGCCGGCAAGACGCGTGCTATCGACGAGGAGTTCGCCCGAAGAGGCAAACAGCCGGGCACGATTGAGCGAAATCGCGGTGAGGCGGCGCAGCGTGTCGCGCGCGTTTTCCGCCGCCAGCCGTTCGACGCCCTCTTCGTCCGCGACGACACCGCTTTCGGCAAGCGCGCCCGCGAAGAGCCGCCCCTCGATCGACAGGGAAGCGAACTCCTGCTCGACCAGCTCGCGACGATACTCGCCGAGATAAAGCAGACCCGCGACGGCAAGCGCCAGCGCCAGCAGGTTCAGCATGAGGATTCGCCGGGTCAGCGGCGACAACCAGCGGCGCCGGCGCAAGCGCCGCGCCGCGGCTTCGTGGCGGCGGTCGGCCGCCGCCGCCGGCGCTTCCACGGTCTTGCCTTTCGCGGATGGCGGCGGCGCCGGTCGTTGGCCCGCCTCGACGGTCACGGTCGTTATCCCCTCCCCCGACGAAAGTGTCAGCGCTCGCGATAGCGGTAGCCGACGCCGTAGAGCGTCTCGATCTGCGCGAAGGTGCCGTCGAGCACCTTGAATTTCTTGCGCAGCCGCTTGATGTGGCTGTCGATCGTGCGGTCATCCACATAAATATGCTCGCCATAGGCCGCATCCATGAGCTGGTCGCGGCTCTTGACGTGGCCGGGACGCGCGGCCAGCGCCTTCAGCAGCAGAAACTCGGTCACCGTCAGCTCGACGGCCTGGCTCTTCCAGACGCAAAGGTGGCGCGCGGTGTCGAGGACCATCTCGCCTCTTGTCATCACATCGCCGGCTTCGCCGGCACCACCCTCCCGGCCAAGGGTTTCGCGGCGCAGCAGGGTGCGAATGCGCTCGATCAACAGGCGCTGCGAGAACGGCTTCTTGATGTAGTCGTCGGCGCCCATGCGCAGGCCCATGATTTCGTCCACCTCGTCATCCTTCGAGGTCAGGAAGATGACCGGCAGGTCGGTCGCGCGCCGAAGCCGCTCGAGCAGCTCCAAGCCGTCCATGCGCGGCATCTTGATGTCGAGAATGGCCAGATCGACGGGGTTCGCGGCGAGCGCGCGCAGCGCTTCGCCCCCGTCGGTATAGGTGCGGACGGCAAAACCCTCCGCCTCGAGGGCCATCGAGACGGAGGCAAGAATGTTTCGGTCGTCGTCGACCAGGGCAATGGTCTGCGGCACGGGCTTCGTCACTCGCGGTTCATGGTTTCAGGATGGTAGCAGGCTTTGAGTAGATGGTCCCCTTGTTGGCGACAAGCTCTCTGTCCTTTGTGGCCGAATTGGAGCGGAAGGTTGACCATCCGGCGAAATCATCGCCACAGTACCCACCATGTCCGCCTTCGCGCCAGCCCTCGAGGCACGCCGGCTGTTGCGGGCCGCCGACCGCGCCGCGCTGGCGAGCACGCTCCCGCCGGGCGAACCCGCCCGGTCCCCCTTAGCGTCCGGCTGGCCCTTCGCATCGCTGGTGCTGCTGACCGTCGATCACGCGGGGTGCCCGCTGTTGCTGCTCTCGGACCTCGCCCTTCACAGCCGCAACATTGGCGCCGACCGCCGGGTGGCGCTCCTCGTCGACGGTACCGGCGGGCGTGCCGACCCATTGACCGGCCCCAGGCTCGCGGTCCTGGGCGAAACCATCCCGATCGACGACGCGGCTGCCAAGGCGCGAATCCTCAAGCGCCATCCTTCGGCGGCGCTTTACGCCGATTTCGCCGATTTCAGGCTCTATCGCGTCCAGCCCGTCGCCGCCCATTTCGTGGCCGGGTTCGGCAAGATCCATTGGATCGCCGGCGGCGATATCTTGTTCGATACCGCCCGTTCCCGAGGCTTGGTCGCGGCCGAGGCGGATATCGTGGCCCATGCCAACGACGAGCGAAGGGACGGCGTCAACCGGATCGCGCGCCATCTGATGGGGCGGAAGGGGCGCGGCTGGCAGCTTACCGGCATCGACCCGGAGGGGTTCGACCTACGCCGGAAGGGCGATCTTGCGCGCTTCGATTTCAGGTCGCCCGTGGGCGACAAAATCGAGGCGCAAGCGGAACTCGGGCGCCTCGCTCGCGCGGCCGGTCGAGCGGCAAGGCAAAAGGCTTGAGCCTCGACGATCGGCCCCCGCGCACTCGCCGCCCGGGCCGGCGGTTAGTCTTCCGCGGTCTCGTCGACGATGACGCCGGTCACCGCTCCGGCGCCGGCACCGATCAAGGCGCCCGTGCCGATGCCGAGCCCCGGTATGAGGGCTCCGGCTACCGCGCCCGCTCCGGCGCCAATGGCGGTGCCGCTGACGACGCGTTGCTCGGTGTTGTTCATGTTGGCGCACGCCGTCAGTCCCAGCATCGACAAAGCGGCGACGCCTAAAACCACCATTCGCATGACACGCTCCTTTGCCGTGGAATCAAACAACTAATCGCTCGCGGTCTCGTCGACGATGAGGCCGCCCACCGCTCCGACGCCGGCGCCGATCAAGGCGCCCGTGCCGATGCCAAGACCGCCGGCGACAACGCCGATCGAAGCCCCGGTGGCCGCGCCGATGGCGGCGCCGCTGATGACCCGTTGTTCGGTATTGTCGAGGTTGGCGCAACCCGTCACGGCCAACAGCGACACTACGACGACGGCAATCGGGATTTTTCTCACCGCACCCTCCATTCGTTCGCAGCGACAGTGTATATATAGATGGAGAAGTATTACCGGCTCGTCAACCCGACCGCTGTGCTATTTGTTGGGCCGACGTGTTTTCACGTAATATCAACGAATTGCCGTGAGAATTCCGCGCCCGGCCGGGGGTTGAAGCCGGCAGAGGAGACATCCCATGGACTTCGCGTGGCTCGTCCTGCTCGGCGTCCTCGCCCTGCTGGTCCTTGCCGGTATCGTCATCTACAACCGGCTCGTCGGCATCAGGAATCAGGTGCAGAACGCCTGGCGCCAGATCGACGTGCAGTTGAAGCGCCGCCACGACCTCATCCCCAATTTCGTCGAGGTCGTGAAGGATTACATGAGCTTCGAGCAGGAGACCCTGCGCCAGGTGATCGAAGCCCGCGCGGGGGCGGTCAAAGCGGCGACGCCCACCGAGGTGATCGCGGCGGAAGGCGTGCTCTCCGGCGCGGTCGGCCGGCTGTTCGGACTCGTGGAAAACTATCCCAATCTCAAGGCCGACCAGAACGTCCAGCGCCTGTTGGAGGAATTGAGCGGCACCGAGAACAAGATTTCCTTCGCGCGGCAGTTCTATAACGACAGCGTCATGGAAATGAACACGGCGGTGGAAACGTTCCCCTCCAATCTGGTCGCCGGCGCCTTCGGATTCGCCCGGGCCGAGTACTTCACGGTGCCCGAAGCCGAGACCGCGGCACCGAAGGTCGATCTGCGCTAAGGACCGGCCATGTCGGGGCCGGCGCCGATCGTCCGGGCCACGGATTTCCTGTCCGCGCAACGGGCGAACCGGCGCAACACCGATATCCTGGTGGTGATGCTGCTCTGTCTCGGCGCGGCGTTCGGATACATCGCCGGCTGGACCATCGAGACGATGATGCAGGGTCGGGAAGCGGTCATCGATCTCGCCCGCCTCAGCCTGCATGGCGTCATCGGCGGCGCGGCCTTGTTCAGCATCGGTTGCATCGCCACGGCGGTGACGTTTGCCGCCGGCGGCCGGGTCATGCTGGGCCTTATCGGTGCTGGGTCCGTGAGCGCCGAGGCCGAGCCGCAACTCCACAACGTCGTCGAGGAGATGGCGATCGCCGCCGGGTTGCCCAAGCCCGGCGTCGCCGTCATCGAGACCCCCGCGCTCAATGCCTTCGCCACCGGCATGGACCCGGAATCGGCCACGATCGGAGTCACCCGCGGCCTCCTGGGAGCGCTGACGCGAGAAGAGCTGCAGGGCGTGATCGCGCACGAGACGGGCCATATCCTCAATCAGGACATCCGCTACATGACCGCGGTGGCGGTGCTGGTCGGGCTCATCGCGCTGCTGTGCGACGGCGCCTTGCGCGTGGTGCGGGTGGGCGCGCGGCGCAAGGGCGCCATCATCCTCGCCCCGCTGCTGATCTTCGCCATCCTGTCGCCCGTGGTCGCGCAGATCGTGCGCCTGGCCGTGTCGCGCCAGCGCGAATTCCTGGCCGACGCGACCGCCGTGAAGCTGGCGCGCAATCCCTTGGGGCTCATCGACGCCCTGGAGAAACTAGGATCGTCGAGCGAACCCTTTCGCGGGGTCAACCGCGCCACTCAGCACATCTTCATCACCAACCCGCTGGGTGAGTTCGACGACACGGCCCTTGGCCTCTTCGCCACCCATCCCTCGATCGAGGCGCGCATCGAACGGTTGCGGAATCTGGGGTGAGAGGGCGGTGGGCAGCTGAGCGGTAGGCGTAGAACTTAGCCAGCACAGACCACGCGAAAACGTCAAACGGTACGATCTCGTTGTGAATCTTCGACCGGTTGACCGCCTGCGTGGGTTGATTGCTTCTCCGAGAGACACCAAAAAATGGCGCCGACCAATACATCGACGAAGATGGCGGCCAAGAGAGCAATCAGTGTGTAGCTCAGGGTACGCGTCACATACCAAGCAATGACCGACGCCCCCACCACACCGACGGTCAGAAACATCAATACGAAATCTAACCCATACATCAGTCCCTTCTCTGATTTGGGGTTCAGAGTTTGCCAAACGTTCCCATGTGCGGCAGGCAAATCTTTCATCAGGATAGTAGTCCTATTTCGATATTTCTTCATCCATGCTTGGTAGCAGAATATGAAATAGGCTTCGCCAGCGGCTACAACCACACCAGAATAGGTAAAGATTATTCGCTCCAAGCCCTCAACGATGTGCCTACCATCGTCAATCAGGAGCGAGTGCAGCCCAATAATTCCGGCAAACAACAAGACCACGTAGTATGCAACGAGCCACTGTTGCTGTTTCGCCATCCGTAGGTTGTCAACCGCATCTCGAAAGAGCGTCAATCGGACATCCATACTAAGTTGCTCGCTCTTTGAATTGTCGCTGGCCATTAGCAGGGCTCCACAAAAATCCCGCCCAAGATAGTCATCCACTGCCATCCAAGACCGCTGCCTGAGCTTCTCTCACCGAGGGGGCGTTGCTCGCTCATTACCCCTACCCTACAGCCATTGTACTCCGTAGCCGTTCGCAGGATGCCGTGCTCGCAGGCGGATTCAATCGAGTTTATTGTCGCGAAAAAAAGTTTCCCAGAAGCGCAGAACGGGCTCGATGTATTGATCATCAGTCGTATTGTGTCCGTCTGAGTACCTGGTTTTTACAACAAGATACTTCGTGTAGTTGTCGGTTGCGGACAATGTGGAGAATCCGCTATCGGATGGCGTAGATTTGGCGGTCACCGAAATCGATAAAATCTCAGGGGACTCCGATTCGAGCCTAAAGTGTTTCGACGCGTTCGCGATCTCTCTACAACCGTCGAGCGCCGCACATTGCTGCTTTAGCCACTTCCAATACAGCCATTTGACTTCGATAGGCCGCTTGCTTGGGTCCCTTGAAGCGTTCGCCGCCGTGACGTCACGTTCTGCGCAAATGAATTGCTTTCGAAGCTCGGTGCTCTCCTTCACTTGCCCGTGCCAGGTCCAGTCCACAAGATGATAGGCGGTGATCATGTAATTGACCGCGTGGTCTGCAACCTCCTGCGCGGATTGGGCGTCTTTCATCCGCTGAAGCTCCCGCCTGAGCTTTTCGAGCATGTTTCTCGGCGACACAAGGTTGAATGTCTTAATCGTACTTGCGGGCATAATGGGCATCTTTGGCGTTACGTCGGGGAACAATAATAGTAGCGCTGATGTTGAGCTCTGCGCCAGTGTACACAAGACGGTATACAATTTGGGGCCGATCCAGCGCCCGCGCAGGCGCCGAAAACTGGATCGCTATACCCCCTAATGCGCGTCGGCCCAATTGCGGCCGATGCCGGTATCGGCCACCAGCTTCACGCTGAGTTCGATCGCCGGCAAGGGCGCCTCCTCCATCACGCGCTTCACCAGGCTCGCGGTCTTGTCGGCCTCGGCCTCCGGCACCTCGAACAGAAGCTCGTCATGCACCTGGAGCAGCATGCGGGCCGCCAAGCCCGCCGCCTCGAGCGCCGGCGGCACGCGGATCATGGCCCGCTTGATGATGTCGGCGGCGGTGCCCTGGATCGGCGCGTTGATGGCCGCGCGCTCGGCGAAGTTGCGCCGCGCCGGGTTCTTGTCGGCGATGCCGGGCATGTAGCAGCGCCGGCCGAACAGCGTTTCGACGAAGCCGCGCGTCCGTGCCGCTTGCCTCGTCCGCTCCATGTAGCCGCGGATGCCGGGGTAGCGCGCGAAATAGGCGTCGATATAGGCCTTGGCCTCGCCTTGGGGAATCCCTAGTTGCGCCGCCAGCCCGAACGGGCTGATGCCGTAGATGATGCCGAAATTGATGGCCTTGGCGCGCCTTCGCACCATCGGGTCCATGCCTTCGACCGGAATGCCGAAGACCTCGGCCGCGGTTCTGGCGTGGATGTCCTCGCCGCGGCCAAAGGCCTCCTTGAGCGCGTCCTCGCCGGCCATGTGCGCGGCCAGGCGCAGCTCGATCTGCGAATAGTCGACGCTCAAGAGCACATGGCCATCCTCGGCGATGAAGGCGCGGCGGATCTTGCGTCCCTCCTCGGTGCGAACCGGGATGTTCTGCAGATTGGGATCGGTCGAGGCGATGCGCCCGGTCGAGGTGGCGGCCAGCGCGTAGGAGGTGTGAACGCGCCCGGTGTCGGGATTTATTTCCTCGCGCAGGGCATCGGCGTAGGTGCTCTTCAGCTTGGCGATCTGGCGCCAGTCGAGTACGCGGGCCGGAAGGTCGTGGCCTTGCGCCGCCAGCGATTGAAGCACGTCCACGTCGGTGACATAGGCGCCGGTCTTGCCCTTCTTGCCCCCGGGCAGGCTCATCTCGTCGAACAGGATTTCGCCCAGTTGCTTGGGCGAGCCGATGTTGAAGTCCCGCCCGGCCAGGCGGCGGACCTCGCGCTCGAGATCGGCCATGCGCGCGGCAAAATCCTCCGACAGGCCTTGAAGCGCGCCGCGATCCACCTTGATGCCGGCACGCTCCATCGCCGCCACGATCGGCACCAGCGGGCGTTCGATGGTCTCGTAGAGCGTCACCTGATGTTCGGCCAAGAGGCGCGGCTTCAGGATACGATGGAGCCGCAGCGTCACGTCGGCATCCTCGGCGGCATAGTCGCAAGCCTGGTCCAGCGGCACCTGGTCGAATGTCACCTGGGCCTTGCCGGCCCCGGCCACGTCCCCGAACTTGATCGTCTCGTGCCCGAGATGGAGCCGCGCGAGCTCGTCCATGCCGTGCCCATGCGCGCCGCCCTCGAGCGCGTAGGACATGAGCATGGTGTCGTCGATCGGCCGGATGGCGATGCCGAGACCGGCCATCACCGCCAAATCGAACTTGATGTTCTGGCCGATCTTCAGGACGCCTTCGTCCTCAAGGAGCGGTTTCAGGATCGCCAGAGCCTCGGCTTTCGGCACTTGCTTCGGCACCTCGCTTGGCTCGGTCCCGGATCCTAGATCGAGGCTCGCTTGGCCTGCCCGCGGGCGGTGGGCGAGCGGGACATAGCAGGCGGCCCCAGGCGTCACGGCAAGCGAGAATCCGACCAGGCCCGCGCGCAACGGGTCGAGGCCGGTCGTCTCGGTGTCGAACGCGACCGCGCCGGCGTCGCGCGCGCGCTTCGTCCACGCGCGAAGCTCGTCCAGATCCTGGACCAAGGCGTAGCCATCGCGGGCGACCGCCGCTTGCGACGGGGCGACGCCGGCTCCGGAGGCCTTGGTGCCGCCCATGCGGGCTTCGAAGCGCTTGATCACCGATACGAATTGATTGGCGTTGAGAAATTCGAACAGGCGGTCGCGATCGGGTTCACGCCGGCCAAGCGCCTCCAGCGGCTCGGGCAAGGGGACGTCGTCGCGCAGGCGCACGAGGTCGCGGGACATGCGCGCCTTGCCGGCGTTCGCCAGCAACGATTCCCGGCGCTTGGGCTGCTTGATCTCGCCCGCGCGCGCCAGCAGCGCGTCGAGATCGCCGTACTGGTTGATGAGCTCGGCCGCCGTCTTGACGCCGATGCCCGGCACGCCCGGCACGTTGTCGCTGGAATCGCCGGCGAGCGCCTGAACGTCCACGACCTTGTCGGGGCCGACGCCGAATTTCTCCTTCACCTCGGCCGGGCCGATGGCGCGGTTCTTGATCGGGTCGAACATTTCGATGCCGTCCCCGACAAGCTGCATCAGATCCTTGTCGGAAGAGACGATGGTCACCTTGGCCCCGGAAGCGGCGGCCCGTCTCGCATAGGTGGCGATCAGGTCGTCGGCCTCGAAGCCCTCGGCTTCGATCGCCGGCACGTTGAAGGCGCGCGTTGCCTCGCGCACGAGGCCGAACTGCGGCACGAGCTCCGGCGGAGGGTCGGGGCGATGGGCCTTGTACTCGGGATAGATGTCGTTGCGGAACGTGCGCCGGCCCTTGTCGAAGATGACGGCGATGGCGTCGGCATCGGTGTCGTCGATGAGCTTTGTCAGCATGTTGATGAAGCCGAGCACGGCGTTCACCGGCGTGCCGTCGGCGCGGCTCAAGGGCGGCATGGCATGGAAGGCGCGGAAGATGTAGCCCGAGCCATCGACCAGGAAGAGGTGTTTCGGCGCGCTGCCCATGGGCCGAAATCATAGCACGAGCGAACGTCGCGCGGCTTGACATTGATACGCTCCGGCGTGCATGAGGCGCGCGAAGGAGCGAGCCCACCCCCGTGACCCTTGCGCGCCGCGTGAAGCGGTATCTCATTCTGGCACTGGCCCTCTTCATCGTCGTGCCCACCTTCCTGGTGTCGCTCTATGGAATCGTGCGGCCGCCGATCACGCCGCTCATGGTGATTCGGCTGTTCGAGGGCGAAGGGTTGGAGCGGCGCTGGCGGCCATTGGCGCGAATTTCGCCCGAACTCGCGCGCGCCGTCATCTCGGCGGAGGATACCCGGTTTTGCCTGCATGACGGTTTCGATTGGGAGGCGATCGAAAAGGCATTTCGAGGGAACCTGCGCGGGGAACGGCTCCATGGCGGCAGCACCATCAGCATGCAGACGGCGAAGAATCTGTTCCTCTGGCCCGGCCGAAGCATCCTGCGCAAGGGTCTCGAGGCCTATCTGACGCTGCTGCTGGAGGCGCTGCTCGAGAAGAGACGCATCCTGGAGATCTACCTCAACTCCGTCGAATGGGGCCATGGCATCTATGGCGCCGAGGCGGCATCCCAGGCGCATTTCAAGAAACCGGCTTCCGATCTGACGCGGCGCGAGGCGGCGCTGCTCGCGGCCGTACTGCCCAATCCGCGCCGCTGGTCGGCCGGCAAGCCCAGCGCCTATGCGAGCGGCCGGGCCTTCACCATCGAGGCGCGCATGCGGGCGATGCCGGCGGCGGAACTCTGCATCGATTGACCCACGCTTAGGGCCTCCCTTCAATTGTCTTGGATTCTACCTACTCTTAGTGGATGCTTAAGCCGCCCGCGATACAGGTAAGGGCGTCGCGGCCGGGACGGTTTAGAATAACCCGGCAAGGCGACGCCAAGAAAAAACGACAACGGCGTGTGGGATACCGGTCATGAGCGTGATGCGTCGCGTGCTTAGTGCTATCGGCGTCAGCGAAAGACGGCGTCAGCCGCGCGTTCAGTCGCCGCTGCTGCGTATCGAGATCGACGGAATTCGCTATCGCACCCGCGACTGGTCGCTGAGCGGCTTTCGCGTCGGCCAATGCCACGCGCCGCTGATCCCCGGCGACCGGGTGGCCGGCCGGGTGCGCCTGCCGGGTGTCGCCGGCGATGGCGAGTTCGTGGCCGAGGTCGTCTGGCGCAATGACGGCGGCGACGTCGGCATGATGATCCGCGAATTGTCGCCCCGCACGCTCGTCGCCATGAGTGGCCTCGGCGCCAATTAGCATCCCGCCCTAGGGTTCGGCGTCTAGTGTCCTGCCCCCTCCAATAACTTGTTTCGCTCCGCCCGGCCGCCTGCTATTTTTCGGCGACGGGAGCCCCACCCGCCGGTAAATCCGAGGGCGATCAAATCGCCTCCGGCAAGGCGCCAAGGGGAGCCGAAACAGGGAGGGAAATCCATGCACTTCAATCGCAGACAGTTCTTCCGCACCGCGACAGGCGCGCTCGCCTTTGCCAGCGCGACGGGTATGCTGAAGCGCGCCGGCATCGCCGCCGAAGAGCCGATTCGCGTCGGCAACATCCTCGACAAGACCGGCGGTCTCAATATTTACAGCCTGAAGCAGATCGCCGCCGTCGCCATGACGATCGACGAGATCAACGCCGCGGGCGGGTTGCTCGGCCGGCCGGTCGAATTGCTGTTCTACGATTCGCAGTCCGACAACCAGTTCAATTCGCAATACGCGACGCAGGCCTTGGTCAAGGACAAGGTCAACGTGATTCATGCCGGCATCACCAGTTCGTCGCGCGAGGTCATGCGGCCGCTGGTCGACAAGTTCAAGGGGTTGCTCTTCTATAACTCGCTCTATGAAGGCGGCGTATGCGACCGCCGTCACGTCAGCACCGGCATGGTGCCGGCCCAGCAGCTCGAAGCCCTCATCCCCTACGTCATGGGCGAGCACGGCGCCAAGCGCGGCTACATCCTCGCGGCCGACTACAATTACGGCCACATTACCAGCAAGTGGATGCAGAAGATCATCCGCGACAATGGCGGCGAGGATCTGGCCGTCGAGTTCTTCCCCCTCGACGTCACCAATTTCGAGCCGGCCATCGCCCGCATCCAGGCGGCCAAGCCGGACGTGGTGTGGTCGGCGCTGGTCGGCGGCGCGCACATCGCCTTCTACCGCCAGTTCGAGGCGGCCATCGGCAAGAAAAACATGGTCCTCGCCTCCACGACCTATGGCGTAGGACTGGAGCAATTGCAGTTGAGTCCCGACGAAGGAGACGGCATCCTGCTCGCCACGTCGTTCGTGGACGATTTGCAGACCGACGCCGCCAAGAGCTTCGTGAGCAAACTCCAGGCTTACACCGGCGACAACACCTATGTTGGGGAATATGGCGAGTACGGCGCGCGGGGCATCGGCATCTGGGCCGAGGCCGTACGCCAGGCCGGCGATCCCAGCCCGGACGCGGTCATCGCCGCGCTGGCCAAGGGCGGTGTCAAGGTCGAAGGCGCCGGCGGCCTCTATTCGGTCGACGGCAAGACCCAGCACACGACCATGGACATCCATATCGTGCGCGGCAACAAGAACGCCGGCTTCGACATCCTGAAATCCTTCTCGCAGCAGCCGCCCAAGGACACGCAGCTCGTCTGCGATCTGGAAGCGAACCCGAACGACACCACGCAGTACGAAGTCAAGATCTGATGCCGGTTCGGCCGCCCATGCCAAGATAGTTGGCCCGGGCGGCCGTTCGCCGGACGCGCCTTACATGGGGAGCGCTAGTATCTGGAATCTCATTTGCCCGACACGGGCCTCGTCCTTCGTCCTTCGACAGGCTCGGGATGAGGAGGCTCGGGACGAGGTCCTCATGCTGAGCTTGCCTTGCTTCGCCGGCCGAAGCGGGCTTCGCGAAGGCGGGTCGAAGCATGAGGGCGGCAGCGGCGTATCGTTAACTTGTAGAAGCGGGCGCTAGTGTGGAGCAGGCCGCGATCCAAGCCTATCTGATCGGCGTTTCGTTCAGCATTTTCATCCTCGTCAGCCTGGGCCTCGCCGTCATCTTCGGCATGATGCGGGTCATCAATCTGGCCCAGGGCGAATTTCTCATGCTCGGCGCCTTTGTTTGCACCTTCGCGAACCAGGCCGGGCTGAACCTCTGGCTTTCCTTCCTGGCGGCGGCGCTGGCGGTGGGGTTGTTCGGCGTGTTGGTCGAGCGGCTCATCATCCGACATCTATACGGCCGCATCGTCGATACCCTGCTCGCCACCTGGGGGCTGTCGCTCTTCCTCGTCGGCGGCGTCACCACGCTGCTCGGTCCGCAGACCCGGAGCATCGCCGCCGATCTCGGCAATGTCGCGGTCGGCACCTACACCCTGTCGGCGTACAACTTCGTGATGATGGGCGTGGCCGCGGCCATGCTGGTCTTCACCTTCGTCTTGTGGCGGTTCACGCGCTTCGGCCTGGTGGCGCGGGCAACCATGCAGAACCCAGGCATGGCGAGCGGGCTCGGCGTCAACGCGGACTTCGTCTACATGGCGACGTTCGGTTTCGGCGCGGGCCTGACGGGCTTGGCCGGCGCGGTCCTCGTCCCGGTGACCGGTGCGTCGCCGCCGATGGGCCTCTTCTTCGTCGCCAAGGCCTTCATCACGGTCATCGCCGGCGGGCCCTTGCCGCTCATCGGCACGCTGAGCGCGGCCGGCTTGTTCAGCTTCATCGACGGCATCGTGTCGTTCGTGTCGAGCTCGGTCGTCGCCGACATGACCGTGCTGTTCGTCGCCATCGTTCTGCTGCGGCTTCTGCCCGACGGAATCACCGGGCGATCGCGGCGGGGGATTTGAGCGATGGCGGGCGAGCGGCCGGCGTGGTGGTGGTGGGCATCGATCGGCACCGCCTTGGTTGTCCTCATGGCGGCGCCGTCCTATCTCGATATCGCCGACCAGCTCGACATCTCCATCATCTTCATCCTGGCGCTGCTTGCCCTCAGCATGGGATTCCTCTGGGGTCAGGGCGGCATGTTGAGCTTCGGCCAGACCGCCTTCTTCGGTTTGGGCGGTTATTCTTACGCGGTGCTGGCGCTCAATACCGGCGAGACCACGAGCGCGTTCTTCATCGCCATCGCGCTTTCCATGGCCTTCGCCTTGGCGGTCGGCTACTTCATGATCTACGGCCGCATCAGCGACATCTACTTGAGCGTCATCACTCTCGTCGTCACCTTGATCCTGGAGAAGGGCATCCGCGCCACCTCCGGCGACCAGTACGTGATCGGCAGCGTGCGGTTGAACGGCCAGAACGGCATCCCCACCGTGCCGTCGCTGCAACTGCCTTGGAACCCCGGGACCGAGCTCTTCATCGACGGCGTGTTCTACCTCTCCGCCGCCCTGTTGGTACTCGTCTATGTGGGCTTGCGGCTTCTGCTTGCCTCCAGCTTCGGGCGGGTGCTGGTGGGCATCCGCGAGAACGAGCGGCGCGTCGAACTTCTCGGCTATGACGCAAGGCGCTACAAGCTGGCGGCCTTCGTGCTGGCCGGCGGCATCGCCGGATTGGCCGGGGTTCTCTACGGAGTCTGGGGCAACTTCGTTTCGCCCGCCATGTTCCACCTGAACCAGGCGGCGCAGGTGGTGATCTGGGTCATCGTCGGCGGCAAGTCGTGGCTGATCGGCCCTGTCGCCGGCACCGCCGTGGTTCAGTACCTTTCAAACTGGCTTGGAACCCAAGGGGTGGGCCAGGTGTCGTTGTGGCTGGGCGTCGTGCTGATGATCTTCGTGCTCGTCTTCCGCGAAGGCCTGCTGCCGACGGCGGCATTGGCAATCGCCTGGGTTCGCCGCCGCCTAGGCCGGCGCGAGGCTTGATCCTTGACCGCCCCCATTCTTGAAACCCGCGCCCTCGAGAAACGCTTCGGCGGCGTTCGCGCCATCGCCGGGGTGGATTTTCGGCTGGAGCCGGGCGAGTTGCGCTGCCTCATCGGCCCCAACGGCGCCGGCAAGAGTACCTTCTTCAAGATGGTGACAGGCCAGATCCCGCCCACCTCCGGCTCGATCCTCTTCCAAGGAACCGACATCTCGCGCGCCGAGAAGCACGAGATCGGCCGGCTCGGCATCGGCATCAAGAACCAGGTGCCGGACGTCTTCAACGGCGTTGCCTTGCGCGAGAATCTTTGGCTGGCGGCGCGCTTTGCTCATGGCGCGGCCAAGGCAGGCACCTTGGCCGATGCCATGATGGAACGCCTCGAACTCTCGTCCCTCGCCAATCGGCCGGTCGGCGAGTTGTCGCACGGCCAGCGCCAATGGGTCGAGATCGGCATGGTGATCTTGCGCGACCCCAAGATCGTATTGTTGGACGAACCCTCGGCCGGCATGAGCATCGACGAGACCAACCGCACCGCCGCTCTCATTCGCGAGGTCAATCGCACGGCGACCGTGGTCGTGGTCGAGCACGACATGCAGTTCATCCGCCAGATCGCCACCAAGGTGACGGTCTTCCATCAAGGGTCGATCCTGGCCGAGGATTCCTTCGACCGCATCATGACCGACCAGCGGGTGCGCGACGTCTATCTCGGGCGTCACGGCGGGGCGTGAGATGCTGCAAGTCTCCAATCTCGCCGCCGCCTATGGCCGCATCCCGATCCTCGACGGCGTCTCGTTCACCGTCGCCGAGGGCGAGTTCGTCGGCATTCTCGGCCATAACGGCATGGGCAAGACGACGCTCTTGAAGACCCTCATGGGCTATCTCAAGGCGACCAGGGGCGAGGTCGCGTTCGACGGCGCCGACATCACCCATGCCCGCCCGCACGAGCGCGCGCGCATGGGCATCGGTTACGTGCCGCAGGGGCGGGAAATCTTTCCCGGCCTCTCGGTGCGCGACAATTTGCGCTTGGGGCCGGCCGGCCAGGGCCGCGAAGACAAGGCGGCAATGGACGAGATCCTGACCGAGTTTCCGCGCCTTCTGCCGCTGCTCGACCGCCAGGGCGGGGCCTTGAGCGGCGGCGAGCAGCAGATCCTGGCGCTCGCCCGCGCCCTCATCTGCGCGCCGCGACTCCTCTTGCTCGACGAGCCCACCGAAGGCATCCAGCCTTCGGTCATCGAGGAAATCGAGGCGCTTCTCCGACAGATGAAGAGCAAGCGGCGGTTGACCGTCATTCTGGTGGAGCAGAATCTCGACTTCATCAAGACGCTGTCGGAGCGCGTGCTGATCATCCAGAAGGGGCGCATTTTGCGCGAAGTGGCCGCCGACGCGCTGGGCGAGCGCGCCCTCATCGGCGAATTCGTCGGGATCGAGGCAACGGAAGGAACAAGGACATGACCGTATCGCTCACCGCCATCATTCGCGCCAAGCCGGGCCAGGCCGAGGCCATGCGCAAGGCGCTCCTCGACGTCATCGCCTATGTGAAGGAGAACGAGCCGGACACGCTCGCCTATCACCTGACGCGATCCACGAAAGACTCGAACGTGTTCGTGACCTTCGAGCGTTTCACCGACCGCGCGGCGATGGAACGTCACAACAAATCGCCGGCGGTCATGCGCTTCTTCGAGATCGCCAAGCCGATCCTCGCCAACGCCGAGGTCCATACCGGCGACGAGATCGCGGCGAAGTAGAGACGGAAGCTATCGCATGTGCCTTCGTCGTCATTTCCTCATCCTTCGAGACGGCCGCTTTGCGGCCTCCTCAGGATGAGGAAATCCTCGATGCCTGTGGAACGGCCTCACTCCGAGGAGCCACCCAAAGGGTGGCGTCTCGAAGGGCGAGGCCGGCGCTGTGCCCCTACGCCGTCTTCTCGTCGACCAAACCCAATTCCTTCTTCATCTGCTCGCGCATCAGGTATTTCTGGATCTTGCCGGTGATGGTCATGGGAAAGCCGTCCACGAATTTCACGTAGCGCGGCACCTTGTAATGCGCGATCCGGCCGCGGCAGAACGCGCGGATGTCCTCCTCGCTCGCCGTCTCGCCGGGCTTCAGCTTCACCCAGGCGCACAGCTCCTCGCCGTATTTCTTGTCCGGGACGCCGATCACCTGCACGTCCTGTACCTTCGGATGGCGGTAGAGGAATTCCTCGATCTCGCGCGGATAGACGTTCTCGCCGCCGCGGATCACCATGTCCTTGATGCGCCCGACGATGTTGCAATACCCTTCCGCGTCCAGCGTGGCGAGGTCGCCGGTGTGCATCCAGCGCCCGGCATCGATGGCCTCGGCGGTCTTCTCCGTATCGCCCCAATAGCCGCGCATGACCGAATAGCCGCGCGTGCAGAGCTCGCCGGGCTCGCCTGGCGGCACGATGCGTCCTTCGAGGTCGACGATCTTAACCTCGACATGCGGGTGGATGCGCCCGACCGTGCCGACGCGCCGGTCCAAGGGATCGTCGGCCGCGGTCTGGAAGCTCACCGGACTGGTCTCGGTCATGCCGTAGCAGATCGTGACCTCGCTCATGTGCATCTCCGCGATCACCCGCTTCATCACCTCGACCGGGCAAGGCGAGCCCGCCATGATGCCGGTGCGCAAGCTCGAGAGATCGAAGCGCTTGAACTCGGCGTGGCCGAGCTCGGCGATGAACATGGTGGGAACGCCGTAGAGGCCGGTGCAGCGTTCCGCCGCCACGGTCTCCAGCACGGACAAGGGATCGAACGCCTCGCTCGGATAGACCATGGCGGCGGCATGGGTGACACAGGCGAGGTTGCCCAAGACCATGCCGAAGCAGTGATAGAGCGGCACCGGGATGCAGATGCGGTCATTCTCGTCGAGACGCATGGTCTCGCCGATGAAGAAGCCGTTGTTGAGGATGTTGTGATGGGTGAGCGTGGCGCCCTTGGGGAATCCGGTGGTGCCGCTGGTGAACTGGATGTTGATGGGCTCGTCGAATTGCAACCGCGGGGCAAGCTCGTCGAGCCGTTGGCGCTCGGGCGCGCCGGCAAGGCCGGCCACGTCGTCGAAGCCGAGCATGCCCGGCGCGGCGCCGCCGATGCGGATAACCAGGCGCAGGTCCGGCAGGCGCGCCGCGTGCAGATGACCCGGCGCCGAGGTATCGATCTCCGGCGCCAACTGCCGCAGCATGGCGACGTAGTCGCTGGCCTTCAGCGCCGTCGCGGTGACGAGGGCCTTGCAACCCACCTTGTTCAGCGCGTACTCGACCTCGGTCACGCGGTAGGCGGGGTTGATGTTGACGAGGATGAGGCCGGCCTTGGCGGTGGCGAACTGAGTCACCACCCACTCGGCGTTGTTGGGCGACCAGATGCCGATGCGATCCCCGGGCTCGAGGCCGAGCGCGAGCAGGCCGGCGGCGAAGGCGTCCACCCGCTCCTTAAGCTGCCGATAGGTCCAGCGCACGCCCTGGTGCCTGACGATGAGCGCGAGGGCGTCCGGATGGCGCCGGACGACGGCGTCGAAGTGCTGGCCGACGGTCTCGCCGATCAAGGGCACGGCGCTGGCGCCGTGAACGTAGCTCTGCGTCAATTTCGTCATGGGGGCCGGCATCCCGCTCGATCAAGGTCGTTTCAGATTGAACCAGAATGATCCAATATGAAAAGCGAATCTTGACTCTAAGCAGACCTGTAATGATTGGCCAACGGGAGAAATGCGTGATTCAATCTCTGGGATTGATTCGGAGGTCTGATCATGACGGGCAAGACTCCTTTGAAGGTCACGCAA
>VFKA01000069.1 GCA_009885795.1 Rhodospirillales bacterium
CAGCGCCGCCATCATCGTCGTCGTCATCGTCATCGCCAGCGCCGCCATCATCGTCGTCGTCATCGTCGTCGCCGGAGCCGCCGTCATCATCGTCATCATCATCATCGCCGGGCCCGCCCGTGGTCGGGCCGCCGCCATCGTCATCACCGCCGCCGCCCGGCCCGCCATCTCCGCCGTCGTCGCCGCCGTCATCCCCGCCCGCACCGGTCGTCGTGGTTGTGGCCGCATCATCGCCCGCCGCCGTCACAACCGCGGTCAGGGCCTGGATGCACTCGGCACTGTCCTGCCCATACTGCACGCAAAGAATCAGCGCTTCGTCCTGGGTGAGCGCCGCCTGTTGAATGGCCGCCGGTCCGCTCTGGGGCACGAACCCCGATCCGCCGTCGGTGGCGCCGGCATAGGCCAGCGAAGCGATTGCTTCGAGGCACTCGTTGCTCGACGAGCTATAGAAGTCGCAAATTTGTTGGACACGCGCCTCGCTCAGCGGCGCCGCCGCCAGCTGAACGGTCGCCGGCCCGCCGCCGACTTCGACGTAATTGCCAGCGCCATAGGCCTTGGTGGCCGCCGAAGACTCCGCCGTGGCTTCGTGCACGAGCGCGGGTCCGGCCAACACGGCCACGAGGGCCGCCGTCAGCGTCGCCCACGACACCCGCCCCGGCATCTTCTCGCCGTAGACGGACCGGTACATCCTGCGCACGAATTTCGACGTCGGATTCTTCATAAACCTTGCCCCTTACACGCGCTCCGGAACCCATCCAGGCCATTCGCCTTGGCTGCGAATTGGCTCGCCGAGTCCACTGGTTAATTAACAGTCACCCACTTCGGACATCAGCAACATGTGGAATCCCGATCGACTTGTCAAGAAAATTGTCTCTAATTTTATAGAATTACGGCAATAGTGATAAATAAAACATACAGCAATTGACTCAATGTTTATCAATAATATTCTATAATGACCGATAGTATTTATTCAAATGATACATGATTGCTTAAAAAAATTATCTTTGATTTTAACCACAATTCCCGCTGGTTCCTCCTTCGCCTTTCCGAGAAGGTTTCCGTCTCTCCGGCGTTAACGATATCTAAAACTGATACGCCGCCATCCGGAACCTGGATGCGGATAAGACGCCCCTGGATCGCCGCCTAAAGATCGCTCCGCCCAAGGAGCCGCAGGGCGCCCTTGCGCCCCAGCCGCATGAAGGGGTACCAGGCCGCCGCCCGCCCGGGAGAACGGAACAGCACCGCGCAAAGCCGGTTGAACAGCCCTACTCGGCTGCTCAACATCGACATGGCGTTGATCGCATCGGCGCCGAAGTAATGCCGGCCGCCGAACTTGAAGACCATCCCCTTATCGAGGTCGAAACCCAGCCCCTTGCACTCATCGGCCTCGGGTCCGCCGGCGCGGGCATCGACGAGCCGAATCGCGCCCACGCTCTCTTTCAAGCGCATGAATTTGACGTAAGAAGAACAAAACGGGCATTGGCCGTCATAGACCAGCCATGCCCGGTCTTGCGCGCCAGGTGCGGCGCCGGCATCGACCCTATCGGACTCCCCTATCATTCCCCCGGCCGCGGTCATGGCGTCCAATGTAGGCGCTCGCCCGGCCGGTTCAATGATCACTGGCCGGGGTCGCCGGCCGGCAGGATGAACACCTGTCCGGGGAAGATGACATTCGGGTCGGCGATCCGGCCGCGGTTGGCCGCGTAGATGGCCGCGAAGCGCAGTCCCTCGCCATAAGTCGAAAACGCGATATGCCACAGGCTGGTGCCGGGTTGCACGACGGCCATCTTCTGCCCCGGCGCCAGGACGATGGCTTCCGGGCGGGCGAAGGGCGCTTCGAGCCTCGCCAGCACGCCGCCCTCCTCGTCCACCTGGTCGATTCGCAACCCGTGCTCGCCGGGGCCAAGAGCGCGCTCGGGCTTGATGGTCCAGCGGCCGTCCACGACCTCGCCGGCGCCGGCGAATTCATTGTCGACATAGACACGGATGCGCGCTCCCGCCGGCGCCCGCCCGCCGACGGTCACGTTGCCGGTATGGTCGTATTCGACGGCATCGAGCTTCAGATCCCCCGCCTCCACCGGCCCATCGCCGGCCGGCGATTGCAGAACGGCAATGGGTTCCTCGCCGCTTCTCGGCACCAGAATCGCCATCGCCTGCTCCGCGACCTCCTGCTTGGCCTCCGGCACGACCACCATGACGCTATCCGCCGATGCCAGAACCGCTCCGCCCGGCGTCGCCGCGGACAGGCTCAAGGCGTGGCTGCCCGCTTCGATGGGCCGGTCGAGCACCAGCACCCATTCGCCGTTGCCGTCGCTCGCCACCGTTCCAATGGACCGGCCATCGCTTAGGACCGTCACCGTGGCGCCCGGCTCCGCCCGTCCCGCGATCACGGTGCCGCCCTTCGGGTTGATGCGCACGATATCGAAGCTCGGCGGCGGCGGGCCTTCGGGCGTGGCCGCGGGCGCCGGCTCGGGCAGGGGCGCCGGCGCGGGCGTGGCTGCCACCGGCGCGGGCGGCGCTTCCCCGGGCCGCTGCATCGCCCAATAATAGCCGCCGGCCGCGGCGATGACCGCCGCCGCGGCGCCCACGACGATCCACCGTTTCATTCCCACCCCGGTGCCGTCGCCTTGGCGTCGGGATTGGCGATGGGCTCCAGGCTCCGCAGGTAGGCGATGACCGCGCGCCGGTCGCCGTCGTTAAGCTTGCTCGTGGATTGCTTCACCACTTCGCCCATGACCGATCCCACCACGTCGCCGTCGGGCAGGAACCCGATCTTCAGCAGCGCCTCCAGCTGCGCGTCGTCCCATGCGCCGATGCCGGTTTCCTTGTCCGGCGTTATGTTCGATACCTTCTTGCCTTCCGGGCCGGCGGCGGTCCCCGCATAGGCGCGCGAGCGATCGAGCGCGCCCAGCCAATCGCGCGGCGTATGACACTCGCCGCAATGCAGCACCGCCTCGGTCAGATAGGCGCCTCGATTCCAGGTTTCGTCCCGGCCGGGATCCCCGGCGAAGGGTCCGGGCGTGAAATTCAACGCCTTCCACCCGCCCAGCGGGAAGCGCCAGCCATACGGGAATCGCAGATCATGCGGACGGCTTTCGGTCTGAACCGGCGGCAGCGAGAATATGTAGGCCTTCAGCGCCGAGACGTCCTCGTCGCGCATGCCGGTGAAGCTCGTATAGGGGAAGGCGGGATAGAGATGGCTGCCGTCCGGACGCAGGCCATGGCGCAGCGCCTTGGCGAAGTCTTCGTCGCTCCAGCCGCCGATCCCAAACTCCGGGTCCGGCGTGATGTTGGGGCCATAGAAGGTCCCGAACGGGGTGGCAAGCACGCGCCCCCCCGCCAGCACCGGCCCGCCATCCGCCGTATCGGTATGGCAGCCGGCGCAACCCCCGAGGGCGAACAGATAGGCCCCGCGCTCCATGACTTCGTCGCCCGCCGCGCCGGGCGCGCCCGCCAACACGAGAGCGAGGGCAAGAACCGCGGCCCTGGCGGCGTCAACCGTTCTTGAACTGGATCGCGACATTCCCGTCCATCATAGCAGGTGGCGCCCGGCATAGAAGCCGGCTAGCATCGGTCATGCGCACCATCGAGTCGATTTGCGTCTATTGCGGTTCGGCCGTCGGCAAGGACTTAGGCCACCGCGCCGCCGCCCGCCGCTTCGGCGAGATCCTGGCCGAGACCGGCATCCGCCTCGTCTATGGCGGGGGCCGAATCGGCCTCATGGGCGTGATCGCCGACGCCGTCATCGCCGGCGGCGGCAGGGTCACCGGCGTCATCCCCGGCCATCTCGAATCCCTTGAAGTGGGCCATCGCGGCATCACGGAATTGCTTGTCGTCGATTCCATGCACGCGCGCAAGAACGCCATGTTCGAGCAGGCTGACGCCTTCGTCGTCCTGCCGGGCGGGCTCGGCACGCTCGATGAGACGTTCGAGATCCTGACCTGGCGCCAGCTCGGCCTTCACGACAAACCGATCGTGCTGGTCGATGTCGAGGCCTACTGGCAACCTTTTCTTCGCCTTTTCGACCACATGGTGGGCAGTGGATTCGTGGCCCCCGAATGGCGCCGCCTGTTCGAGGTCGTCGATCGTGTCGATGCGGTCATTCCCGCGCTGCAACGTCTGCCCGAGCCGCGTTTGCGCGAGGCCAGCGAGCTTTTCTGAGTCACCGAAAACGTCTCCCGAGGACCCTGCATGACCAAGATCAAAGTCAAGAACCCCGTGGTCGAGCTCGACGGCGACGAGATGACGCGGATCATCTGGCGCACGATCAAGGAAAAGCTGGTCCTGCCCTATCTCGACATCGATTTGAAGTACTACGACCTCGGGGTCGAGAGCCGCGACGCGACCGAGGACCGCATCACCGTCGATGCCGCCAATGCCATCAAGAAATTCGGCGTCGGCGTGAAGTGCGCCACCATCACCCCCGACGAGGCGCGGGTGAAGGAATTCAATCTCAAGAAAATGTGGAAATCGCCGAACGGCACCATCCGCAACATCCTGGACGGCACCGTCTTCCGCCAGCCGATCCTCTGCCGCAACGTGCCGCGCCTGGTGCCGGGCTGGACCCAGCCCATCGTCATCGGCCGCCACGCCTTCGGCGACCAGTACCGCGCCACCGACATCCGCATCCCCGGCCAGGGCAAGCTGACCCTGCGCTTCGAACCGGCCGGCGGCGCCAAGCCGGTCGACTATCCGGTGTTCGATTTCCCCGGCAGCGGCGTCGCCTTGGCCATGTACAATCTCGATGATTCGATTCGCGGCTTCGCCCGCTCCTGTTTCAACTACGGGCTGACGCTGGGCTGGCCGGTCTATCTCTCGACCAAGAACACGATCCTCAAGGTCTATGACGGCCGCTTCAAGGACATTTTCCAGGACGTGTTCGAGCGCGAATTCGCCGCCGCCTTCAAGGCCAAGGGCATCGGCTACGAACACCGCCTGATCGACGACATGGTGGCGGCGGCCTTGAAGTGGAGCGGCGGCTTCGTCTGGGCATGCAAGAACTACGATGGCGACGTGCAGTCGGACACCGTCGCGCAAGGCTTCGGCTCGCTCGGCCTCATGACCTCGGTGCTCCTCTCGCCGGACGGCAAGACCGTGGAGGCCGAGGCCGCGCACGGCACGGTCACCCGGCATTTCCGCGAGCACCAAAAGGGCAAGGAGACCTCGACCAATCCCATCGCTTCGATCTATGCCTGGACCCGCGCGCTGTGGTACCGGGCGAAGTTCGACGCCACGCCCGAGCTCGCCAGATTCGCCGAAACGCTGGAAAAGACCTGCATCGATACCGTCGAGGCGGGATTCATGACCAAGGACCTGGCGCTGCTCATCTCTCCCGACCAACGGTGGCTGACGACGACTCAATTCCTCGACAAGCTCGACGAAGGCCTCAAGGCGGCCATGGCCGCCGCGCGCTGACAAAATCAAGATAAGGAAACCCATCGTGGTCGAAACACCCCTCATCGCCCTGGCCGCGCCATGGCTGCTCATCGCCGCGATGGTGCTCTCGCACTTGCGAGCCGGCACCGCGGACCCGGAAAACACGCTCTTCCTCGATCTCGAGGATGGCCGCGTCGTCATCGAATTGCGCCCCGACCTCGCGCCCAACCACGTCGCCCGCATCAAGACGCTCGCCCGCGAGGGCTTCTATGACGGCATCGTGTTCCACCGCGTCATCGACGGGTTCATGGCCCAGACCGGCGATCCGACCGGCACCGGGCGCGGCGGATCGGGCGTCAAGCTCAAGGCCGAGTTCTCGGCCGAGCCGCACATGCGCGGCGCCCTCTCCATGGCGCGCTCGAACGACCCCAACAGCGCCGACAGCCAGTTCTTCATCTGCCTCGACGATGCGACGTTCCTCGACGGCCAGTACACGGTCTGGGGCCGTGTCGTCGAAGGCATGGAGTTCGTCGACCTCATAGAGAAGGGCGATGCCAACGCCGATGGCCTGGTCGCCAATCCCGACCGCATCATCAAGATGAGCGTCGCCGCCGACGCGCAGTAGTACCGAATCCCGCTAACCGAGACCATGGCCGATCCTTCGAGACGGCCCTACGGGCCTCCTCAGGATGAGGTATATTACCAACGGCCACAAATGCTGACTCATGCGGCGCGCTGACGAGGCCCCCTCACCCCGACCCTCTCCCCCGAAGACGGGGGCGAGGGGGATTGCGGACTTACCCTCTCCCGCAAGCGGG
>VFKA01000068.1 GCA_009885795.1 Rhodospirillales bacterium
CTGGAAATGGATTCGAGTAGTGGTCGCCCGGCGTCGAGGCCGGTTTGCGCGACCTTGCCGGGACGAAGGAGATCTGCGGTCGTGAAGCCCGTTCCGGAAGCCTTGAGACCAAGACCGGCAAAACTCTCGAATACGATGCGGGCGAGATTGTTCCAGTTGCCGATCAGGTAGGCGAACACGCCGACGAACAGCGTTTTCTTGACGAGCCGGGCGATGATGTCGTCATCGGCGCCCCAACTCCAGAACAGGGCGGCGAGCGTCACGTCGATCACGATCAGCGTCGTGGCGATGAAGGCGACCTCGCCACCGAGCAGACCGAAGCCGGAATCGATGTAGCGGGTGAAGACTTCCAGGAAATGGTCGATGACGCCGGTGCCGCCCATGATGTTATCGCGCCTCGCTTGGTTGGGGATCGACGGCGACCGGCTGGTTCGGAGCGATTTTGGCGGGGGCGGTGTCCACAGGGTTCGATGAGACCGATGTGGTCGGTAGCCGCTCGGCGGGCCGTGATCCGGGCGCCAGGAACCGTTGGCGGTTCTCCGCCCAGGCACGCAGGCATACGGCATCATGCTGGCCCCCCTCGCCCAGGCGGGCGCAGCGGAACAACTCGCCCCGCAGCGGATCGGACGATGTGCTCTCCGCGCGGCCAAGGGCACGAACCGACGGCTCGTCTTCTTTCCGGGTCAGCTCGATCGCTGTCGTGGTGATCGCGACAGCGACGAAGGCGATGGCGCCGAGCCTGGCGAGCGTTTTTCCGTCCATCGCTCGCTCCTCAATTGCCGTTGTTGAACATTTTGGCGTTGCCGGGTTGATAGCCCGCGCCCGGAGTGAGGAAGCGGCGGCGCTGCTCGCGGCCCTGTTCGACGGCGGTGGCCTGCTCGGCTGATTGCAATGCCTGCGCGCGACCATTGGCAGCCATGAGCGCCGTAAGGTCCGCCAGTTGCTGGGCCTGAAGGGCAAGGAGCTGATTGCCGGCCTGAGTTGCCTGAAGTGCGCCGGTCGCGCCTTGGCTCTGGCCGATCAGCGCCGACATCTGCGCGCGGTTGGTATCGATGTTGCCTACGACGCCAGCTTGCACGCGCATCGCGTCCTGCAAGCCGCCAACCGTATTCTGCCAGCGCGTCCGCGCATCGGCGATGAGTTGCTGGTCCGACGCGGAAATCGAGGCCTTGCCATAGGTCGACTGGAACGCCCGATCGATCTGTTGCACGTCGAAGGCGATGTTTTGCGCCTGGGCAAGAAGCTGCTGTGTGCGCTGTACGGATTGCTGCAATTGCTGAAGCGAGGAGTATGGCAGGCTCGCAAGGTTGCGGGCCTGGTTGATCAATCCTTGCGCCTCGTTCTGGAGCGACGTGATCTGATTGGTGATCTGCTGAAGAGCTCGTGCGGCCGTCAGCACATTCTGCGCATAATTCGACGGATCGAAGACGATGATGGCGTGCGCCGGTGTGGTTATCAGCGGCGAGAGCGCGACAGGCGCGATGAGCAGGGCCGCCGCCAAACGCGCAGCGCGAGAGCGGGAAGAGATTGGCTTGATCATGGTCGTGTCTCCTGATTGGTTTGAGGGGTGATGTTGGTGAGGTCGGGGATGAGATCGGCGGCCCAACCGAGCGAACATTCGGCGAGCCATGCCTCGAGGAAATGATCCGGCCCCGAACGGGCCAGCACTTCACCGATCAAGGTCTGATGCTGTTTTGATGAGGCGGCGCAGAGCGCCAGCGCCACATCCGAGAGGCCGAGTTCGAACAGCCGGTTGCCGCGACGTGACTGGCAGTAATAGTCCCGCTTTGGCATGGCGCGGGCGAGGATCTCGATCTGGCGATCGTTGAGTCCGAAGCGGCGGTAGATGGCGGTGATCTGTGGCTCGATCGCCCGTTCGTTCGGCAGCAGAAGACGGGTCTGGCAGCTCTCAATGATCGCGGGCGCGATGGCGCTTGCGTCAATGTCGGAAAGCGATTGCGTGGCGAAGACCACCGACGCATTTTTCTTGCGGAGCGTTTTCAGCCACTCGCGGAGCTGGCCCGCGAAGCCGTCGTCGTCGAGCGCCAGCCAGCCCTCATCGACGATCAGCAGTGTCGGGCGGCCATCGAGGCGGTCCTCAATGCGGTGGAAGAGATAGGCGAGAACCGCGGCAGCTGCGCCGGTGCCGATCAGACCTTCGGTCTCGAAGACTTGCACCGACGCTTCGCCAAGATGCTCGGCCTCCGCGTCAAGCAACCGGCCATAGGCGCCGCCGACACAATAGGGTCGAAGCGCCTGTTTCAGGTCATTTGATTGCAGCAGAACCGCGAGGCCGGTGAGGGTGCGTTCATTGACGGGCGCGCTTGCAAGCGAGGTCAATGCCGACCAGAGATGCTCTTTGACCTCCGGCGTGATCGGCACACCCTCGCGCATCAGGATGGCGACGATCCAGTCGGCAGCCCAGGCGCGTTCAGGCACATTATGGATGCGTGCAAGCGGCTGGAGCGAAACGGACGTGGTCGCGCCATCGGTCAGGTCGCCGCCGAGATCGTGCCAGTCGCCGCGCATCGCGAGCGCGGCAGCCCGAATGCTTCCGCCAAAATCGAAGGCGAACACCTGACTGCCCTCGTACCGGCGAAATTGCAGCGCCATCAACGCCAGCAGCACCGATTTGCCCGCACCCGTAGGACCGACGACAAGGGTATGGCCGACATCGCCGACATGAAGAGAAAACCGGAACGGGGTCGAGCCCTCGGTTTTGCCGAAGAGCAGCGGGGGCGCCGCAAAATGCTCATCCCGTTCCGGCCCCGCCCAAACCGCCGACAGCGGGATCATATGGGCGAGATTCAATGTGCTGATGGGTGGTTGCCGCACATTGGCATAGACGTGACCGGGCAGTGAGCCGAGCCACGCATCCACGGCATTGATGGTCTCGGGCATCGCGGTGAAGTCGCGGCCTTGGATGACCTTCTCGACGAGACGCAGTTTCTCGGCGGCGATGTGGGGATCGTCGTCCCAGACGGTGACGGTTGCGGTTACATAGGCTTGCCCCGCATAGTCGGCCCCGAGCTCTTGCAAGGCGAGATCGGCGTCGGCGGCCTTGTTCGCCGCATCGGTGTCGACCAGGACTGAGGCCTCGTTGGTCATCACCTCCTTGAGGATGGCGGCGATGGATTTGCGCTTGGAAAACCATTGCCGCCTGATCTTAGTCAGCAGCTTGGTGGCGTCAGTCTTGTCGAGCAGGATCGCACGGGTCGACCAGCGGTAGGGAAACGCCAGCCGGTTCAACTCATCGAGCACACCCGGCGTGGTCGCTGTCGGAAAACCAACGACGGTCAGTACGCGCAGATGGGCCTCACCTAGGCGTGGCTCCAATCCGCCGGTGAGCGGTTGATCGGCCAGCAGCGCGTCGAGATACATTGGCGTCTCGGGCACGCGGACACGATGCCTCTTGGTCGAAACACAAGAATGCAGATAGGTCAGCGTCTCGGCCGCATCGAGCCAACCGCATTCGGGCATGAAGCCTTCGATGAGCTGAAGCACGCGGTCGCTGCGATCGACGAAACCGCGCAGGATTTCATGGGCATCGACGCCGGATTGCGCGCGGCCCTCATAGAGCCAGTTTTCGGCGCGTGCGGCGTCTTCCTCTGGCGGAAGATAGAGAATGGTCAGGAAGTAGCTGGATTCGAAGTGCGATCCTGCTTCCTCGAAGTCGGCTTTGCGCTCCGTCTCGACCAGGGCTGACGCGGTGTCGGGAAACGTACTCGCGGGATAGGTCGCTGCCGCATGGCGTTGGGCTTCGACGAAGATGGCCCAGCCTGAGCCGAGACGACGAAAGGCGTTGTTGAGCCGACCAGCGACGGCGACCAGTTCGGCTGGCACGGCGCTATCAAGATCGGGACCGCGGAAGCGCGCGGTGCGCTGGAAAGAGCCATCCTTGTTGAGGACAACGCCCTCATCAGCCAAGGCGACCCAAGGCAGGAAATCGGCAAGGCGGGTCGCCGTGCGGCGGTATTCGGCGAGGTTCATCATGATTGCACCTCAGACGCTCAAATGGCCGGGGATGCGCAGATGCCTGCGCACCACATCGACAAACATCGGATCGCGCTTGGCCGCCCAGACCGCCGCGAAGCGGCCGACAGCCCAGAGGCCAAGGCCGACCAGCCAAAGGCGTAGGCCAAGGCCCAACGCGGCCGCCAAAGTGCCGTTGAGGATGGCGATCGCGCGTGGTGCGCCACCGAGCAGGATGTGCTCGGTAAGTGCCCGGTGAACCGGAACCGAGAAGCCGGGCAGTTCGCCGGCACTGTCATTGAGCCCCGCCATCAGACGAGTGCTCCGCCACCGAAAGAGAAGAATGACAGGAAGAACGAGCTGGCCGCGAAGGCGATCGAGAGGCCGAAGACAATCTGGATCAATTTGCGAAAGCCGCCCGACGAGTCGCCAAAAGCGAGCGTCAAGCCGGTGACGATGATGATGATCACTGCGATGATCTTGGCGACCGGCCCTTCGATCGATTGGAGAATCTGCTGGAGCGGTTGTTCCCACGGCATGGACGAGCCGGCCGCATGTGCGGCGGGAGTCAGCACCAGACTGAGGAAGGTGACGGAGGCGGCCGCTGCGATACGGTGGCGGGTCCGAAGGGCTTGTTGAATCATGAGGGATCTCCCGATTGTTC
>VFKA01000023.1 GCA_009885795.1 Rhodospirillales bacterium
ACACCACGGCGCAGGCAATCAAGGACGGCGACAAGCCCGGCGGCGCCGCCAACCCCGATCTCAAGGACAGGGAGGACTGAACCCCATGAAGTTCAAGCGAACCCTTCAACGCTACGGCCAGACGCCCGAGCCGGTGACGCCGTACCAGAAGGCGGCCCAACTCTGGGACGAGCGGATCGGTTCCGCGCGCAGCCAAGCGAAGAACTGGCGTCTCATGGCGTTTGGCTGCCTGATGCTCAGCGTCGGCCTCGCCGGCGGCATGGTCTGGCAATCCATGCAGAGCCGTGTGACGCCCTATGTCGTCGAAGTCGACAAGCTCGGCGAGGTGCGCGCGGTCGGCCCGGCCATCGAATCCTATCAGCCGAGCGACGCGCAGATCGCCTGGTATCTGGCGCGCTTCATCACCAATGTGCGCGCGCTCTCCATCGATCCGGTGCTGGTGCGCCAGAACTGGCTCGAAGCCTACGACTTCGCCACCGACCGCGCCGCCTTGTTCCTCAACGAATACGCCCGCACCAACGACCCTTTCTCAGCCGTCGGCACGCGCAGCGTCTCGGTGCAGGTGACGAGCGTGGTGCGCGCGTCCACCTCCTCCTTCCAGGTGAAGTGGACCGAGCAGAGCTATGAGCGCGGCAGTCTGGCCAGGACCGAGCGCTGGACCGCCATCCTCACCGTCGTCGTCCAGCCGCCGCGCACCGCCGACGTGCTCAGGAAGAACCCGCTTGGCCTCTACGTCAACGGCCTCGCCTGGTCGCGCGAGCTCGATACCGGAACAGCACCTGAAGGGAGGACGCCATGATCATGCGCTCTACACTTATTCTATTGGTCTCCGCGCTCGCGCTCGCCGCCTGCGCCGGCAAGACGCCACCGCCGGCCATCGCCTATGACAGCGACAGTTTCAGGCCGGCCGCGATCGAGGCCGAGCCTCCGAGGCCGGTCGAGATCGTTACCCTGCCTGAGCCCTTGCCGCTGCCGGGCCAGCTTCAGCCGCCGCCATCCGAGACGAAGCCCGACAAGCGAACGCCCACGGTTCGGGTGGAGGCCGCGAACAAGGCGGCGCTGCAAGAGCCCACGGCGTATGGCTACATCAACGCCGTCCAGGTTTATCCCTATACGGAGGGGGCGCTGTATCGACTCTATGCCGCGCCCGAGCAGGTAAGCGACATCGCGCTTCAGCCGGGCGAGACGCTCACCGCCGTCTCGGCCGGCGACACGGTGCGCTGGGTGATCGGCGACACCACCAGCGGCTCGGGCGATGCCAAGCGCGTCCATGTGCTGGTCAAGCCCTTCGCGCCGGGGCTCAAGACCAACGTCGTCATCACCACCGACCGGCGCACCTACCATCTCCAGCTCGAAAGCACGGATCGCACCTCCATGGCGGCAATCTCCTGGACCTATCCGCGGGATACGTTGATCGCGCTCCAGCGACGTAACGATCAGGCGGAAGCCGCCGCGCCGGTCGCGGCGGGAGTCGCCTTGGAGAGCCTCCGGTTCCGCTATGCGATCAGCGGCGACAACCCGCCCTGGCGGCCGGTGCGCGCCTTCGACGACGGCAGCAAGGTCTACATCGAGTTTCCCGGCCGCATCGATC
>VFKA01000088.1 GCA_009885795.1 Rhodospirillales bacterium
CGGCGGTTACAAACCGGCCGGACCAAAAACCATGCACTACGGTCTCACACAGTTCGATTCTATAAAACACGGCTGGAGCCTGGCTCAAAATGTGTGACTCCCGTAGCCCGCAAGGGGAGGGGGAATCATGACAACCCAACCCTATCGCCTCGCGCGGGGCGGGCGCATCGACCGCGCCAAGCGCTTGCGCTTCAGCTTCAACGACCGCGCTTACGAAGGTTATCGGGGCGACACGCTGGCCTCGGCGCTGCTGGCCAACGGCGTGGTCCTCGTCGGACGCGGATTCAAGTATCACCGCCCGCGCGGGATCATGACCGCCGGCTCCGAGGAACCCAACGCCATCGTCCAGCTTGGCGTGGGCGACCGCACCGAGCCCAACATCCGCGCCACGCAAGTGGAGCTTTACGATGGGCTTTCCGCCGCCAGCATCAATTGCTGGCCGTCGGTCGAGTTCGATCTCGGCGCCGTCAACGGCATGATGTCGCGCCTCTTTCCCGCCGGGTTCTACTACAAGACGTTCATGTGGCCGCCGAGCTTCTGGATGAAGTACGAGTATTTCATCCGCCGCATGGCCGGGCTGGGCAAGGCGCCCGACGCGCCCGATCCCGACCGCTACGACAAGACCTTCGCGCATTGCGACGTGCTGGTCGTCGGCGCGGGTCCGGCGGGTCTGGCGGCGGCGCTCGCCGCCGGGCGGGCCGGTGCGCGCGTCATCCTGGCCGACGAGCAGGCCGAACCGGGCGGCTCGCTGCTGGCAAGCGGCGAGACAATCAACGGACAGCCGGCGGCGGAGTGGATCGCCGCCGCCTTGGCGGAGCTAGCCTCGATGCCCGATGCGCGCGTGCTGGCGCGCACGACCGCCTTCTCATATGGCGATCATAACTATGTGCAGATGGTCGAGCGCGTCGCCGATCACCTGCCGCCCGCGAGCAGCCCCGGCCCACGCCAGCGCTTGTGGCGGGTGCGCGCGGGTCAGGTCGTGCTGGCGGCGGGCGCCATCGAACGGCCGCTGGTGTTCGCCGACAACGACCGGCCGGGCATCATGCTGGCCTCGGCCGCCGCCACCTATGTCCGGCGCTACGCCGCGGCGCCGGGCCGGCGCGTGCTGGTCTTCGCCAACAATGACGGCGCCTACCGCGACGCCCTCGCCCTGCTCGATGCCGGGATCGGCATTTCGGCCATCGTCGATCCGCGTCCCGATCCGGGCGCCGCCATCGTCGCCGAGATTCGCCGGCGCGGCATCGAAGTGTTGGCGGGCCACGTCGTCGCCGGCACCAAGGGCCACGGTCGCGTCGAGTCGGCGCAAGTGATGAAGCTCGACGGCGACAAGGTCGCGGGCGCCGCGCGCTCGATCGGCTGCGACGCCATCGCCATGTCGGGCGGCTGGAATCCGACCGTACATCTTTTCTCGCAGTCGGGCGGCAAGCTGCGGTTCGATGCGGCTCGGGCCACGTTCCTGCCCGGCGCGCCGGTGCAAGCGATCAGGGTCGCCGGCGCCGCCAATGGCGCCACGTCTCTCCAAGATTGCTTGCGCGAGGGGCACGCGGCCGGCGCCGCTTCCGCCGCCGATGCCGGAGCGGCGGGAAAGGCCGGCGACGCGCCCCAAGCCGAGCCGGCCACGCCCGACGAACCCGCCATGCCGATCTGGATCGTGCCGTCGGTGAAGCCCGTCGGCGAAGGCGGCAAGCACTTCATCGACCACCAGAACGACGTGACCGCCGCGGATCTGCAACTCGCGGTGCGCGAGGGCTATAGCTCGGTCGAGCATCTGAAGCGCTACACCACCATGGGCATGGGCACCGACCAGGGCAAGACCAGCAACGTGAACGCGCTGGCGCTGCTGGCGGTGACGCTCGGCCACGAAGTCGGCGCGGTCGGCACCACGACCTTTCGCCCGCCCTATACGCCGGTGACCGTCGGCGCCTTCGCCGGCCACGACCAGGGCGATCTTCTGGATCCCGTCCGCAAGACGCCGCTGCACGGCTGGCACGAAATTATGGGCGCGCCGTTCGAGAATGTCGGCCAGTGGCGCCGCGCCTGGTACTACCCGAAACCGGGCGAGGATATGCACGCGGCGGTCGGGCGCGAGGCGAAGGCCGTACGCACAGGTGTCGGCATCGTCGATGCCTCGACGCTCGGCAAGATCGATATCCAGGGCCCCGACGCGGTCGAACTCCTCAATTGGGTCTACACCAACGCCTGGAACAAGCTCGAGATCGGGCGGTGCCGCTATGGGCTGATGCTCGGCGAGGACGGCATGGTGATGGACGACGGGGTGACGACGCGGCTGGGCGAAAATCACTACCTGATGACCACGACCACCGGCAACGCGGCGCGCGTGCTCGGTTGGCTCGAGAACTGGCTGCAATGCGAATGGCCGCACATGCGCGTCTATTGCACCAGCGTCACCGAGCAATGGGCGACGGTAGCGCTGAACGGCCCGCTCGCGCGCCGGCTGCTGGCCGAGCTCACGACCGACATCGAGCTCGATCCCGCGAAATTTCCGTTCCTATCGTTCCGCGAGGGCCGCGTCGCCGCCATTCCGGCGCGTATCTACCGGATCAGCTTCACCGGCGAACTTTCCTACGAGATCAACGTCGCGCCCTCCCATGCGGTGGCGCTGTGGCAGGCGCTCATGGCGGCGGGCGAGAAATACGCGATCGTGCCTTACGGCACCGAGACCATGCACGTGCTGCGGGCCGAGAAAGGCTACATCATCGTCGGCCAGGAAACCGACGGCACGGTCACGCCCCACGACCTCGGCATGGATTGGATCGTGAGCAAGGCGAAGAAGGACTTCATCGGCAAGCGCTCGCTCGCCCGCGCCGACACCAGCCGCCCCGACCGCAAGCACCTGATGGGACTCCTCGCCGAAAACCCGAGCGAGGTGCTGCCCGAGGGCGGCCAGGTCGTCGCGGAAGTGAAGGACCGCCCGCCCATGGCCATGATCGGCCACGTGACATCGAGTTATTTCAGCCCGAATGCGGGCCGCTCTATCGCCATGGCCTTGATCAAGAACGGCCGCAACCGCATGGGCGAGACCGTTCACGTGCCGGCGGGCGAGCGCGTCATCCGCGCCACGGTCACGGAGCCGAAATTTTTCGACCCGGAAGGAAAGCGCCTCGATGGTTGAAGCCTATCTTCGCCGTGGGCCGCTCGCGCATCGCAGCCTGCCTTCGCGCATCGAAGCCGATGGGCCGCGAAAAAGCGCCGCCGGCTTGTGGCTGGCCTGGCGCCCGCACCGCGCGCAAGTCAACCTTCGCGGGGACGCGAGCGACGCCGCCTTCATCGGCGCCGTCCGCCAGGCCATCGGCATCGACCTGCCGCTGAAGGCAAACACGACATCCGGCGGCGGCGACGTGAAGGCGCTGTGGCTCGGTCCCGATGAATGGCTGGTGGTCGCGCGCGATGGGCGCGAGGGCGACCTGGCCGCCGCCTTGCGCCAGGCGCTCGCCGGAATGCACGCCGCCGTCACCGACAATTCCGAGGCGCGCACCGTGATCGCCATCGCCGGCCCGCGCGCCCGCGAGCTCATGGCCAAGGCGACGCCGCTCGATCCGCACCCGCGTGTGTTCGGCCCCGGCGCTTGTGCCCAAACCGTCTTCGCCAAGGCGGCCGCCATCATCGACCAAATCGACGACGCGCCGACCTTCGAGCTCTATGTTTTGAACAGCTTCGCCGATTATCTCTGGGCCTGGCTCGAGCGCGCGGGCGAGGAATACGCCATCGCCGTGGTCGAGTAACCGGCATCTCGTCCGCGCTCAATCCGGGAAAACACACCGGTACTTTGCCGCGCGGGAAATCGGCGCCATTGGCGTCTGCTCTTCCTTATTTGACCGCCGTATTCACGCCCAGGGAACGAGTTTCCGTGCCCCAAATCTCCGAGAGTCCTGCCCGCGCCATTTCCACGGCATCGGCAAGCGCGGTGACACGATCCGAGACCTCCTCGAGCGTTAGCGGCTCCAGTTCGATCGCGCGGGCCAGGTCGGCGAGCCTTACCGCGCCGAAGCTGCCCGCCATGCCCTTCAGGTCGTGCGCCGCCCGGCGCGCCGATCCCAGATCGCCGGAGGCAATGGCGGCGGCGATTTGCTTGATGATCGTGGACCCCGCGTCAGGTAGGCCGACCAACAACGCATGAAAATTGTCGTCGCCCAACGCTTCTCTAAGCATGCCAAGCTGTGCCATGTCGAATTGAGGAATAGCGTCGGTCATGATGGACTCCTTTGCGTTGGCAATCAGCCGCGGGCGGCCGCGGGGGCGACATCGACGGTCCGGACTGACGCAGTGGCGCGGGCAAGCGTGGCCGCCCCGTCCGATGACCGGACGGGTCCTTTCATTTCATGCGGTGCCGGAAGCAGAATGGCGACGGTCGTTCCGACGCCGACTTCGCTCTCGATGGAAATACGACCGTCCATGATCTCGACCAGATTCATGGCGATGGAAAGGCCGAGGCCGGAGCCGCCCTCCGCATTTCGCCTTTCGACGGCTTCAAACGCATCGGGGCGTATCGCCGGCTGAAGAACTATGCCCTGGCCGTGGAAGTCCTGTTCTCGTATTCGGAAATCCTGGCGCCTGCCCAAGCCCAGCGGCGCATCAATATCCAATTGGGCGGGGCCCTGACCGTTTTCTTGGTCTTCTTCGGCGCCGCCATCGGACTGTCGATGTGGCGGCAAGCCGCGCATGGAAATCGGCTTGCCGATGCCTTGGCGCGCCTGGACTTGACCGCGTCCAGGTACCGGCAGGCGGAACGCATCGCGCGCATCGGGCACTGGTCATGGACCCCCGACCCCGGCGGTGCCTGGGAGGACGGGCGATACGATCATTCCGAAGCGGCGGCCGACATTTTCGGCGTTTCGTCCGCTGACATGCAGGTGACCACCCACGAATTCCTCGATCGCTTCGTGCATCCCGGCGACCGGGCCGCCGCCGCCCGGATTTTCGCAACCATGGCCGACGCCAGCTCGCCCGACTACACAATGGACTATCGCATTATCCGGCCGGACGGCACGGTGCGGCACATGCACGAGATCGCCGAACACCAAAAAAACTCGAAGGGAGGCATGCTGCGCACCATCGGCACGCTGCAGGACGTGACCGAATTCCGCAAGACCGAGACGGCCCTGCGCGAAAACGAGGCGCACTACCGGCAGGCGGAGAAACTGGCGCAGCTTGGGCATTGGCGTTGGAAGGCGCCGGTTGGCCATGTGACGAGCGATTTTTTTGAGGTGTCGCCCGCAGCCGCCGCCATTCACGGTGTGTCGCCGGATGAACTTATCCGCTTGGGTGGGCAGTGGGTGGAGAGGTTCGTGCACCCGGAGGACCGTGAAGCCGTTCGCCGTGTAATTACCGCGCCCCCCCCGGAAGATTTTTCCGCATTCGTCATGGAATACAGGATCGTACGGTCCGACGGATCGACCGCGACGATCCGAGAGAACGGTCGATACGTTTGGCATGCGGAGGAGGGGCACCATCACGGCTTCGCGACCATCCAGGACATCACCGAGCAGCGGCGGACCGAGGCGGCCCTCCGCGAGAGCGAGGAGCGTTACCAAGAGGCGCAGTTCATCGCGCGCATGGGGCACTGGTCGTGGACCCCCGACCCCGGCGGCGGCTGGGAGGGCGGGCAATTCGAAATCTCCAAGGCGGCGGCCGACATTTATGGCGTCTCACCCGCCGATATGAGGACGACCAACCGCGAATTCCTCGATCGCTTCGTGCATCCCGGCGACCGGGCCGCCGCCGCCCGGACTTTCGCAACCATGGCCGACGCCAGCTCGCCCGGCTACACGTTGAATTATCGCACCGTCCGGCCGGACGGCGCGGTGCGGCACATACACGAGATCGCCAGACACCAAAGAGACTGGGACGGGCGCGTGCTGCGCACGATCGGCACGCTGCAGGACATGACCGAACTCCGCGAGAGCGAGACGAACCTCGCCACCGCTCAACGCATCGGCGGTATGGGCAGTTGGGAATGGAATATCGCCAGCGGACGCGTCCGCAGGTCGGCGCAGCTTTGTCGTATTCTCGGGCTCCCGCCCAATATCAAAGAATTCGATTACGCCAATTCGTTATCGGTCATTCACCCCGACGACGCGGCGTACGTCGCCGCCGCACGCCGTCTTGCGGTGGAGGAGGGCGCGCCATACGACCTCGACTATCGGATCGCGCGCCCGAACGGCGAGGTGCTCGTCGTGCACTCGCAGGGCGAGGTTGCGCGCGATGGCGATGGCCGGGCGATCCGCATGACGGGCATCATTCAGGACGTTACCGAGCGCCGGCGATTGGAATCCGAGCTGCGCGCCGCGATGGAAGAGGCGCAAGCGGCGAACCGGGCCAAGTCCCTGTTCCTCGCCAATATGAGCCACGAGCTGCGCACGCCCTTGAATGCCATCATCGGCTTCGCCGAAATCATGCGGGAGGAAATGCTGGGGCCGGTCGGCACGCCGGCCTACAAGGAATACAGCGCCGACATCAACAGCAGCGGCTTGCATCTCCTCAAGATCATCAACGACCTTCTCGACATCAGCCAGATCGAGGTCGGACAGATGGTCCTCCACGAAGACGTGGTGGAAGTGCCCGGCCTGATCGAGGCTTGCATGCGCATGGTTCGCCCGCAAGCGGACGGCAAGGAGATCGAATTGACGACGCGCGACGGCCCCAATCCGCGGGCGGTCATGGGCGACGAGCGCCTGGTGCGGCAGATCCTTCTGAACTTGCTTGCCAATGCCGTGAAGTTTACCCCGGCCGGGGGGAACATCGAGATAGCGGCCTCTCTGTCGCCAATGGGCGCGGCCGAAATCACGGTGACCGACACCGGCATCGGCATGCCGAGGGACAAGATCGCGCTGGCCTTCAAGCCCTTCGTTCAGCTCGAAGATGGCATGACCCGCAAATACGAGGGAACGGGTCTCGGTCTCTCAATCGCCAAGGCCTTCGCCGAGCTGCACGGCGGAGAACTGGTCGCCGACAGCGAGCCGGGGCGCGGGACCACGGTAACCCTGCGCCTGCCGGCCGCGCGCGTCGTCGGCCCGGACCCGGACCGGCCGCCGGCGTACCCCACTTCCGCTTGACGACAGCGGGTCCTAGTGCAGTGGAACGGACAAACGAATCCCCCTCTCCCCTTGTGGGAGAGGGTTGGGGTGAGGGGTTTGCGCGCATTGGCGCGCGAAAAATATGAATCATGTTAATCGTTTACCCCTCACCCGGCTCGCTTTCGCTCGCCACCCTCTCCCGCAGGGGGAGAGGGTTCGTTTCGTTTGAGTCAGAACACTAGTGCAGTGGATCAATCAAATGGTTCCTCCGCTTGCGACTTCCGTCTCACCTGTCATGCCCGGACTTGATCCGGGCATCCAGGTTTTTCGTCGATTCCTGGATGGCCGGGTCAGGCCCGGCCATGACATCGGTGGGTTCGAAATGTCAGAGTCAGGACACTAGTGCATCGTTTCCGAGGATCGAATCATATGTTCAAAACCATCGCCGGAACCACAGAGGCACAGAGGCACAGAGACGCTTTCGGTCCTGACTCTGTGCCTCTGTGTCTCTGTGGTGAATCCTTGCTCGGGGACATGAGAGGTTTCATGGAATCGATTTACTGGTTCCTCAGGCGGCCCTGACCGTCTTCAGGAACGCGTCGATCTGCTGCTTCAGCGCGACGGACTGAGTGCCGAGTTCACGCGA
>VFKA01000096.1 GCA_009885795.1 Rhodospirillales bacterium
ATTACTAATCAGTCAATAATATAGGCTACATTGACTTGCGTCTGGACGCGATCTGGTGTAAGAATGCCCCATGAAGCGCGATGGCCGAACGCTCGATCACAAGACGCTGGAGGAGATTCGGCGGATGGCGATCGAACGGCTTCGTGAAGGCGAGGCGCCGAACGCGGTGATCGGTTCATACGGCTTTTGCCGCACGACGATCTACAAATGGATTCGTAAGGCGAAGGGCCGTGGGCATGGATTGCAAGCTTTGCGTTCACGCAAGGGCACTGGGCGACCGCGCAAGCTGACAGCCAAGCAGGAGCGGCAAGTCTTGCGTTGGGTCAATGGTAAAGACCCACGGCAGTACGGTTTCGACTTCGGTTTGTGGACGCGTGGCGTCGTCGGCGAGTTGATAACCGCCAAGTATGGCATTGAACTGAGTCTAGCTTCGGTTGGCCACCTGCTAGCCCGGCTCGGGTTGACGCCACAAAAGCCGCTGCAGCGTGCGTACCAGCGCGACCCCGCGGCGATCGAAGCATGGAAAAACGATGTCTATCCGCGCGTGGCGGCTCGGGCCAAACGATGCGGTGCTGAGATTTATTTCTGGGATGAGTCGGGGTTTCGCGCCAATGCGGTACAAGGCCGCACGTGGGGCGTCAAGGGGAAGACGCCGGTCATCGCGGTGCCCGGCACTCGTCAGTCGGTATCGGCGGCTTCGGCGGTCAATTCGAAGGGGGCATTTTGGTTCGCCACCTACAAGGGCGGCCTGAACGCAGACCTTTTTGTCGGGATGCTCAAGCTGCTGATGCGCCGTCGTCGCAATGGATTGTTCCTGGTTCTCGATAGTTTGCCGGCTCACAAGGCGAAAGTCGTAAGAGACTACGTCGCATCGACCGGCGGGAAACTGGAACTGCACTTTCTGCCGGGCTATGCGCCGGAGTTGAATCCCGACGAGTTGGTATGGAACTACATGAAGCGCACCGGCACGGCACGGCGCCCGCTCGCCTCGGGGCAGTCATTGCAAGACAACATCGAGGCCGACCTATTCGCGATCCAGGAAAACCCGGCGCTGGTCCGCTCGTTTTTCCGAGTCCCAGATGTATCCTATATTATTGACTGATTAGTAATTATATACCGTCACCAATTAACGCACCAATTAACGCAGATACCCCTCGCGGGTCAGGCCGTCGGCGACTTCGAGAATGCTCTCGCGCAAGGTATCGACGATCCGGTCGATCTCCGCGGTCGAGAGGATCAGCGGCGGCGACAGGATGTTATAGGGACCGACGGGGCGCACGAGCACGCCGCGCCGCTCGCACGCATCGGCAATTCTGTGGCCCACGTCTACCTCGGGCGGTAACAGCGCCTTGGTCTTCTTGTCGGCGACGTTCTCGATGCACAGCATGTAATGGCTGCCGCGCACCTCGCCGACCGTCGGCAGATCGGCGAGTTCCGCGAGCCGCCGCTCGAAATAGGGCCCGGTCCGGCGCACATGGCCGCAGATGTCCTCGCGCTCCATGATCTCGATGTTCTTCAAGCCGGCGGCGCAGCAGATCGGGTGGCCGGAATAAGTGAACCCGTGGGTGAACATCGCGCCCTCGGCCTGGGGCACGCTCAACACGTCATAGAACTCGTCCGACAGGATGGTCGCCGACAGCGGCGCGTAGGCCGAGGTCAGGCCCTTGGCCGCGACCATGATGTCGGGGACCATGCCGAACATCGCCTCGGAGGAGAAAAAATGCCCAAGACGTCCGAAGCCGGTGACGACCTCGTCGGCGACGTAGAGTACGCCGTACTCCCGGCACACCTCCGCCATGCGGACGTGATAGCCCTCGGGCGGCACGATCACCCCGCCCGCGCCCATGATGGGTTCCGCGAAGAAAGCGGCCACGTTCTCCGCTCCAAGCTCCTCGATCTTGGCCCTGAACTCGTCCACCAGGAAATCGAGAAACGCCGCCACCGTCATGCCGTCGGGCCGGCGATAGGGGTTGGGCGAGGAGATGCGATGGACCAGGTCGCCCAGCGCCAGATCGAAGCCCTGATGATCGAAGGCGATTCCGGTCAGCGACATCGCCATGTAGGTGCTGCCGTGATAACCGCCGTGCCGGGTGATCAGCTTCTTCTTGGACTTCTTTCCCAATCTATTGAAATAGAAGTGGATCATGCGCACGGCGGTGTCGTTCGCCATGGAGCCGCCGGTGCCATAGAACACGTGGTTGAGCGTCCCCGGCGCCAGGCCCGCGAGCTTGGCGGCGAGCCGGGCGGCCGGCACCGAGGTGTGATGGCCGAAGGACGAGTAATAGACCATCGTGCGCGCCTGATCGGCGATGGCCTGGGCCATCTCTTCGCGTCCGTAACCGATGTTGACGCACCACAGCCCGCCGATGCCGTCGAGATAGCGCGTTCCCGCGCTGTCGGTGACATAGGCGCCCTTGGCCTCGGCCAGGATCATCGACCCCGTCTTCTTGAAAGTCGAGAAATCGGTGAAGGGGTGAAAGTGATGGTCGATGTCCTGGCGCCGGACTTCCTCGGCGTCGAACGGGGCGTTGGTCGGCATCGGATGCCCCGTCACGCCGGCCACTCGCCGGCAGACGCTTCCTCGGACCTGATCCGGTTCACCGTCTCGGTCATGCGCCGGCGCACGCCCCCATAATCGCGCAGGAACGCCACCTTGGCGTTCGGGTAGAGCTTCCGGCAATAGCGCGACTGGAAGAACGTCACCTCCCTGTTCTCGGCGTAGAAAGTGATGCCCACCCAGTACTCGCCGCGCAGGCATTCCTCGTATTTCGGGACATAGCGGCGCTCGATCCAGGCCCTCGCGATCTCCTCGCTGCACAAGGCCCAGCCGACGTAGCCCACGGGCTTCGACCCGCGAAAGGTGAAGACGAAATGGTTGCGGCGGATCTGGGTCCTGATGACGCTGGCCAAGCGCCCGAACTTGAAGTCGGAAAAAGGCTTGTGCATGCGCAGCATGTCGACCGCCAGGCCGAAGGCATAGGTCGGCTCGGGCAGCCGAAGGCAGGCAAGCTTGTCGTCGAGGCCGGGGCCGCTGAAGGTCATGCGTGTCTCTCTCGGTCGTTCGTCGGGAAATCCTAGCGCATCGGCGGGGTGTTGCCCATCATGGCCGCGCCTTATCGCCCGCCGGCCGCTCGATTGCTTCGAGCGCATCGGCGAGACGCGTGGCCGCGCTGCCGGGCCGCAACGGGGCCTGCTGGCTTGGATGCGGCGCCCAGGCGGTCAGGTAGATGATCTGGAACGTGGCCGGGAAGGGCCCCTCGCCGCCGCCGGCAAGGCGCCGGTAGGCCTCGTCCGCGGCGGCGAGCGTGGCCCGGCGGGTTAGCCCTCGCCGTCGCGCGGTGGCGGCGTTGGCCTCGCCCATCCCGCGCAAGTCCCGCATGAGGGCGAGCGGGTCGGGATAGGTGACGTCGAGCGTATCGCTATCGACGACCGGAAGGGCGAAGCCCGCGCGCTGCAGCAGGCCGCCGAGGTCGGCCGGATCGGCAAAGGGCGAGACCCGCGGGCTGACGCCGCCGGTCGTGGCCAGCTCGCCCTCGAGCCAGGCCTCGCGGAGTTCGACCAGTGTGCGCCCGCCCAGCATCGCCGCCAGGAAGAGGCCGTCCGGTTTCAGGGCCTGGCGAATCTGCAAAAGCGCGCCCGGCAGGTCGTTCACCCAATGCAAGCCGAGGCTGCTCATGACCAGATCGAAACTTCGCGGCGCGAAGGGCAGCGCCTCTTCGTCGGCAACCAGGACGGGCGCGCGCCGGGCCCGCGCCAATCCGGCCATGCGTTCGGAGAGATCGCATTGGACCAGCCGCTCGATGCCGCCGCGCGCCCCCATCACGCGCGCGAGCGCGCCGTCATGGCAGCCGAGGTCGAGCGCCAAGGGAAACTTGCGGGCGACGTCGTCGAGCCGGTCGGCCAGCCGCCCCGCCGCTTCGCGCACCAGGAAATCATGCCGGGAGAAGGACGCCGCCCAGCGCTGGCGCCGCGCCCGGACCAGGCGCCGGTCGAAGACGCGCATGGGATCCTCGTCGGCCATGCGCCCGACTATGAAGCGCCGCCCGCCCCAAGCGCAACCGAAAACCGCCCCAAAAACCAGTGACAAAACCAGTGACAGTATACAATTACTAATCAGTCAATAATATAGGCTACATTGACTTGCGTCTGGACGCGATCTGGTGTAAGAATGCCCCATGAAGCGCGATGGCCGAACGCTCGATCACAAGACGCTG
>VFKA01000064.1 GCA_009885795.1 Rhodospirillales bacterium
CATTCGAGATCGGCGATGAAGAGGTGGCGGTGGAGCGGCGACTGCATCATCAGCCACAGCGCGTGGCCCATGGCCTGGATCTTGTCGAGCGAGGGGGCGGGGGACTGAGCGGGGCTAGTGGCGGGACCAGACGTCGCCGGGGTGGCGGCGGTGCCCGTGCCGGTCTCCGGCGCGGCCGATCCCGCATGGTCTTTGCCGTTGGGCTTACCGGAAGTGGATTGCGGCGGGGGTGCCAGGTCGAGCGGCGGAGGCGACGTGGGCAGAACCCCGCCGCCCGAATGAGTAGGGTTCTTGCCGCCGCCGCCCGCGCCCGCCCGCTTGGTCATCGAGGCTCCTTCGATTGGCGTTGAGAACGGTAAACGACTTGCGATTGCAACGCCAATCTCGAATCCCGGCTTTTCCAAGGAATTCTACTGTTTCACGGCTCCATGTTCGTGTAATGTTCACGAACCCCGCTTCAGCGGGACCGGCCTAGTTCTTTGACATCGTGAATAGGAAAGCCGAAAGGCTCTTTCGCGCCTCGCGGGGAAGGGCATTGAAGCAACCCTGGTTCGATCCCGACCTCACCGTGGCAAGGCCGCGCAATTGAACCTCCGAATTTTACCCTGGGATACCCCCTCGAAACCGACGACTGACGACTGACATCCGACAGCCAAGCGGCGCCCAGCGGCAATTCCCGCTTTGCATGGGGTCCATCGTCGAAAAAAGGGATATGCCGGCTCTCTCCAGCGGGGCCGGGACTGTTGCAATCGCGCCACGGCTGCCACGCGAAGGCTCGACCCGCCCCAATCTTTCTGTTAAGAATCACCTTTGCCCCTTGGGGCCATCCTTCGAACGGCGTGGTTGATGGCATGATGAAGGTTATTCTGGCGCACCCGAGGGGTTTTTGCGCCGGCGTCGAGCGGGCGATCGAGATCGTGGAACGGGCGCTCGCCAAGTTCGGCCCGCCGGTCTATGTGCGCCATGAAATCGTGCACAACAAGCACGTGGTCGAAAGCCTGCGCGCCAAGGGCGCGATTTTCGTGGACGAGCTCGACGAGGTACCGCCCGGCGGCATCACCATTTTCAGCGCCCATGGGGTATCGAACGCGGTCGAGGCGGCGGCGCGCGAGCGCGGATTGCCGGTCATCGACGCCACCTGTCCGCTCGTCTCCAAGGTCCATCACCAGGGCCAGCGTTACACCGGCCATGGCCGCGAGGTCGTCCTGATCGGCCATGCCGGGCACCCGGAAGTCGAGGGCACGATGGGCCGGATTCCTGGCGGCGTGCACCTCATTTCCTCGGTCGCCGACGTCGGCACTCTGGAAGTGGCCAATCCGAAGATGGTGGCCTACGTCACCCAGACCACGCTCAGCGTCGACGACACGCGCGCCATCATCGAGGCGCTGAAGCAGCGCTTCCCGGACATCATCGGGCCGGACACCAAGGACATCTGCTATGCGACGCAAAACCGCCAGCGGGCGGTGCGCGATCTCGCAAAGCTCGTCGACGTGGTGCTTGTGATCGGGGCGCGCAACAGCTCCAATTCCAATCGGCTGCGCGAGATCGCGGCCGAGATGGGCGTGCGCAGCTATCTCATCGATGACGCCCGTTCGCTGGACCCGGCCTGGCTCGAAGGCGTCGGCACGGTGGGCATCACGGCCGGCGCCTCGGCGCCCGACGTGTTGGTTCACGATCTGGTGGCGGCGATCCGCGCGCTCGTCCTGGACAAAATCGACGTTGAAGTTCTGCCGGGCGCCGACGAGAATATCCGGTTCCGGATGCCCCGCCAGCTCTTGGATGCCAAGGCGGCGGTCGCGCCGGCCGCTTGAAATTTCGCCGCAAACGAGAAAAAATAAACGCGAGAGGGTAAAGTACAATGTCGGTTCCGGTGCATCAGCAGCTTCGCGTAGGCGCCTATGTCGTGAAGCAACACCTCATGGGCGTGAAGCGTTACCCCCTCGTGCTCATGCTCGAGCCGCTGTTTCGCTGCAACCTGGCTTGCGCCGGCTGCGGCAAGATCGATTATCCCGATGAGATTCTCAATCAGCGCCTGAGCGTCGAGGACAGTCTGGCCGCGGTCGACGAATGCGGGGCGCCGGTGGTGTCGATCGCCGGCGGCGAGCCGTTGTTGCATCGCGAGATCGAGCGGATCGCCGCCGGCATCGTCGCGCGCAAGAAGTTCGTCTATCTGTGCACCAACGCGCTGCTGATGGACAAGAAGCTCGACCGCTTCACGCCCAGCCCGTTTTTCACCTGGTCGGTCCACCTCGACGGCGACCAAGGCATGCACGACCGTTCTGTGTGCGAGGACGGCGTCTACGACAAGGCGGTGGCCGTCATCCGCAAGGCGAAGGATAGGGGATTCCGCGTCAACATCAATTGCACGTTCTTCGACGGGACGGATGCCGAGCGCGCCGCGCGGTTCTTCGACGACATGATGGTCATGGGCATCGACGGCATCACGGTGTCGCCGGGCTACGCCTATGAACGCGCGCCCGATCAGGAGCACTTCCTCAACCGGCGCAAGACCAAGCAGCTGTTCCGCGACATCTTGCGGCGCGGGCGTGGCGGCAAGGCGTGGAAGCTCAGCGAATCGACGCTGTTCCTCGATTTCCTGGCCGGAAATCAGACCTATCACTGCACGCCCTGGGGCAACCCGACCCGGAATGTGTTCGGCTGGCAGCGGCCCTGCTACCTGCTCGGCGAAGGCTACGCCAAGACGTTCCGGGAACTGATGGAAGATACCAAATGGGACGACTACGGCACCGGCAATTACGAGAAATGCGCCGACTGCATGGTACATAGCGGCTACGAGGCCTCGGCCGTGGCCGACGCGGTGAAGCATCCGTTGAAGGCTTTGGCGGTGTCGTTGCGCGGCGTGCGGACCGACGGCCCCATGGCGCCGGAAATCCCGCTCCATGGCCAGCGCCCGGCGGAATACGTCTTCAAGGGCCACGTCGAGAAGGCCATGGCGCAGCTACCCAAGACCAAGGCCCGGCCCCAGGTGCGCGCCGCCGCGGAGTAGGGCGTCGAGGCCGCGCCTCGAATCCCTGGCAAGTCGGATCAGCGCCGGAAGCTGCCGCGGCTCCAGCAGCAGCGAACGCAGGATCGCGCCGATGGCATAGCCGCCGGAAGCGGTGAGGCCGACGAGCGCGGCCGGCGGCAGCGACCGCTCCGCCGGATCGGCGATCGCGCGAATGGCCATAAAGGGAATGTTCGCGCGGCTGGCGGCAAGCGCCACCGGCCCGCTTTCCATGTCCACCGCCAGCGCGCCGGTTTCAAGATGAAGGCGCCGCTTGTCCGAGGCGTTGGCGATGATCCGTTCGCCGGCGAGAATTCGACCGGGGACGGCCTCCGGCAGGCTCGCCGCCAGCCGCGCGAGCCAGGCGGCGTCGGTATCGCGAACCTTATCCCGGTCCACGATGCCGGTTGCCAGCACCAGCGTTCCCGGCGCCACCCGAGGCGCCAGCCCGCCGGCAAGCCCAAAGCTCATCAGCCCGGCGATGCCTTCGCGAAGCAGCGCCTCGGCCAGGGCGAGGCTCTTGGCCGGATCGCCGCCGCTCATTGTCACGATGGCGTCGTCCCGTTTCAGGACCGCCGCTTCGGCGCGGAAGCCCGTGACGACGCCGACGCGCATCACATGCCGTGAATCACCGCGTCGGCGTTCCCTTGGCGCAAATTGCGATAGCGCGACAGTGCCCAGAGCGGGAAAAACGCCGGATAGCCGTGATAGCGCAGATAGAAGACGCGCGGGAACCCCACCGCCGTGAATTCCTTCTCCGGCCACAACCCGTCCTGGCCTTGCGATTCCAAGAGGTACTTGATGCCGCGCTTCACCGCCGGATTGCGAACCTCGCCCGCCGCCATGAGCCCTAAGAGCGCCCAGGCGGTCTGCGAGGCCGTACTGGTCTTGGCCTCGCCGCGCGTCGCGCCGTCCTGGTAGGAACGTCCGTCCTCGCCCCAGCCGCCATCCGCGCGTTGGCGAGCCAGCAGCCAGGTCGCTGCCTTGCGGGCGTCGGGGCGTGTCATGTCGATGCCGGCGGCGTTGTAGGCGCACAAGACCGACCAGGTGCCGTAAATGTAATTCGTGCCCCAGCGTCCGAACCAGGAGCCATCCGGCTCTTGCTCGCGGGCGAGGAAGTCGAGCGCCGCAATCATGACCGGGTCGCTCTTGTCGCGGCCGATCTGGGCGAGGAAGCTGACGCACCGCGCCGTCACGTCGGAGGTCGGCGGATCGAGCAGCGCGCCGTGATCGGCGAACGGGATGTAGTTGAGATAGTGGTGCGTGTTGTCGGCGTCGAAGGCGCCCCAGCCGCCATTCCGGCTTTGCATGCCGACGACCCATTCGGCGGCGCGATCGACGCTTGGGCGCAAGGCCGGATCGCCGACGCGGTCGAGCGCCATGGCGACGACGGCGGTGTCATCGACATCGGGATAAAATGCGTTGGCGTATTGGAACGCCCAGCCCCCGGGCTTGAGACCGGGGCGCTGCTCCGCCCAATCGCCGACGGTATCGATGATCTCCTGGTTCTTCAGCCAACGCGCGGCTTCGATCGCGGACGCCTTGGAGGCGCCGTCGCCCGCTTCCAGCATGGCGAGGGCGGCAAGACTCGTGTCCCAAATGGGCGACAGGCAGGGCTGGCAATAGGTCCGCCCCTCCTTGCGCACCATCAGCTTCTCGAGCGCGCGTCTGGCGATCGCGGCCGCCGGATGGTCCTTGGGATAGCCGAGGCAATCGAACATCATGACCGTGTTCGCCATCGCCGGGTAGATGGCGCCAAGGCCCTCCTCGCCATTCAGCCGTTCGAGGACGAACCGCTCCGCCTTGGCGACGGCGCGCTGGCGCGCCGAAGCCGGAAGCCGGGGCTCGACGCGGCGCAAGACGGCGTCGACGCCGCGGAAGACGCTCGCCCAAAACCCGCGCCGCGACATGTCGTGATAGTTGCGCACGCTTTCGGGCGGCGTCGTGTAGAGCTCGGCCACCGAGATCCGCCTCGGGTTGCGCGCTCTGGGCTTCAAGGCCATCAGCACCAGAAGCGGCACCATCACCGTGCGCGACCAATACGACACTTTGTTGAGATGGAACGGGAACCATCGCGGCAGCAGCATGATCTCGACCGGCATGACCGGCACGCCGCGCCAAGGCAGTTCGCCGAACAAGGCGAGCTGAATGCGGGTGAAGACGTTGCACTTGGCGGCGCCGCCATGGGCGAGAATGGCCGCGCGCGCCCGGCCCATGTGCGGGGCGTCTGGTGAATCGCCGGCGGCCTTCAGCGCGAAGTAGGCCTTCACACTGGCGCTGATGTTGAAATCGCCGCCATGGAAAAGCGGCCAGCCGCCATGCTCACCCTGCAGCGAGCGCAGGAAGTCCGTGATTCCCCGGTCGCGCTCGTCGTCGATCTCGCCCAGATAGTGTCCGAGCAACAGGTACTCGGCCGGAATGGTGGCGTCGGCTTCCAACTCGAACACCCAATGGCCGTCGTCGCGCTGCCGATGGCGCAACTTGGCGGCGGCGCTTTGGATGGCCTGGTCGAGCGGATAAGCTAGCGCAAGGCGCTCGGCCGTCTGGGTATGAATGACGCTCAAGGCACCCCCGAAACACTTTAAGGACGCGCGACTCACCGAGCCGCCATAATGTTGTAATCGTTCAAATCAGGCAAGCGCTTAGTATCGTTAACTCTTCCCCCCGTTAAGGATAATTGCCGCGGCCCGCCGGCCCGATTTGATGGCGCCTTCGATTGTGGCTGGAAGATCGGTGCGGGTCCAGTCCCCGGCGAGAGCCAGGTTTTGCCACGCCGTCACGCATCTCGGCCGGCGGCGCAGTTGGCTGGGAGTAGCGGCGAATGTCGCCCGCCGCTCCTTGACGATGCGCCAAGCCGGCATCGGGGCGGTCGGCGCGCCATGGACGGCGGCGACCTCCCGCCAGATCTCCTCGGCCAGCGCCTCCGCCGGACGGTCCATGAGGCGGTCGGCGGCGCTCACCGTGACCGAAACGACCTCGCGCTTGGCAAACACCCATTCGGCGGTACCCCCGACAAGGCCGACGATGGCGGGCGCATCCGGCCCCGGGTGCCACCGGTAATGGGCATTGAGGATGGCGCGGTACTCATCGGGGACCTCCAGGCCTGGCACAAGGCCGCTCGCCACGGCCGGCGGAACCGCCAGCACCACCATGTCGCGCGATGCGTCGATGCGCTCGCCGCCGAGGTCGAGCGCGCCGACACGATCGTCCGCGAACTCGAGGCGGCGCACGCGCGCGCCTAGGCGAACCTCGGCGCCGCGCCGGCGGAGCAGATCGAGCGCCGGATCGACCAGGCTTTCGGATAGCCCGATACGCGGCACCAGCGGGCAGCAGGCCGCCGGCCCGCGCCCAAACGTCTCGCGCAGCACGCGCCACAACAGCCGCGCCGAGGCGGCTTCGCATTCGGTATTGAGGACCGCGACGGAAAAAGGTTGCCACAATTTCTCATGGACGGCCCTCCGCCGGCCGAGGGCGCCAGCCACGGTGAGGTCGGCCGAGGCCCAGGCCAGGGCGAGCGCCGGAAGGTAGTCCGCCGCCGATGTTCCGGGAACGCGCGCCGAGGGATCGAGAAACCATAGCCACCGGTCCGGTCGAATGGTCCATTGCGCTCCATCGCGAAGATCGCGGAACAGGAATTCCGGCCGGCTCGGCCCGACCAGGCTGTCGCCGGCGCCGATCGTCTCGAGATAGGCCATGGCGTCGCGGTTGCCGGAAAGCAGCAGGTGGTTGCCGTTGTCGATCCGGCAGCCGAGTTCGCTGTCGAAATAGGACCGGCAGCGGCCGCCGGCCCGCGGTCCCGCCTCGTAGAGCGTGACAGCGGCCCCGCCTTGCGCGAGTTCCACCGCGGCGGCAAGGCCCGCAAGCCCGCCGCCGATGACGTGGCATCGGAGACTCACAGCAGGCCGTGGCGCAGCGCCAGCCAGACCTTGATCGGCGTCGGCACCCGAACCGGCGCGCGGAGATCGCGAAAGCCGCCGGCGACCAGGCGGTCGAGAAGGCGGCGGTAGACGGCGCCCATGACGGAGGCCGGACGCATGGCCCGCCTGTTGCAGCGTGCCATGGCTTCATGGGCCTTCACGAAATGATCGCGTGCCATCGCCGCGACCTCGCCGCACACGGCGGGCAACGATGGGTGCGCCAGCACCGCCGCCGGCTCGATTGCCTCGATGCCGTGCCGTGCCAGGATTTCACGGGGTAGGTACAGGCGCCCGGAATCGGAATCCTCCGCCAGGTCGCGAAGAATGTTGGTCAGCTGCAAGGCCCGGCCCAAATGCCGGGCGACCAGATCGGCATCGGCGCTGGTCTCCCCGAAGGCCCGCACCGATAGCCGGCCGACGGCGCTGGCGACCCGACCGCAGTAGAGATCGAGATCGGCCAGCGACGGCGCCCGTATATCCTCCCACGCGTCCATCTCCATTCCATCGATGACGGCAAGGAAATCCTCGCGCCGAATTTGGAACGCCCGTATCGGTTCTTGAAGCGCCCGAGTGACCGGATGCCGGGGCCGGCCGGCATAGAGCTCGTCGATCTGTTGACGCCACTGTTCCAGGCCGGCGAGCTTTTCGGCGCGCGACGACGTTCCATCGGCGATGTCGTCCACCTCGCGGCAGAACGCGTAGATCGCGTACATCGCGGCCTGCCGGCGGCGCGGCAGCAGCCGCATGGCGCCGTAGAACGATGTCCTCGATGCCCGCACGCGCTCGCGCATGAGGGCGGCTAGGTCATCGCCGGGCGGGCCCGGAGTTTCGACGGCGCGGTTCACGCCGCCTTGCCCGACGGCGTGCCCGACCGGCGGACCCCCACCATGACGCTTCGCCACGCGCCTTCGACGCCGGTCAACATGAAGCCGGCCTTGCCGAGCTTCACCCGGCGCGCCAGCGGGTCCTGGCGGCGCAACATTCGGGTCAGGCGCTGGGCAAGCGTCACGATCACCATGGTCTCGCAGCGCAGGCGCGCGCCGCCGGCGTTGGCGGGCAGCCCCTGGGCCTCGGCCAGCATCGCCTCCACGCGCGTCAGCATGCGGTCATAGGCGAGGCGCAAGCCCGGCGTCGATCGTGCCGCGGCCAGCTCCTCCAGATGGGCGCCGCACGCCGCCATGTCATCGAGCGGCACATAGACCCGGTTCATCTCCCGGTAATCCGCGCCGCAATCCTGCAGATGGTTGATGACCTGCAAGGCCGCGCACAAGGCATCGGACGGCGCGTAGGCCGCGGCCGGCGCGCGATGCAGGTCGAGCACCTGACGCCCGACGGGCGCCGCCGAAAAGCGGCAATATTCCATGAGCTCGCCCCAATCGGCGTAGCGCAGCTTGGTCGCATCCAAGCGGAACGCAACCAGCAGATCGAGACAGTGCCGAGGATCGATCTTGGTTTCCAGAAGATCGGCCCGCATCGCCGTCGCGGCGGGCGATCCTTGCGCTGTCTTGCCGGTCAGCACCGACTCCATGATGTCGAGCCGCCGCACCTTTTCCTTGGGCGCGAGGGCGGGGTTGTCGGCGATGTCGTCGGCCGCGCGGGCGAAGCGATAGAAGGCATGGACGTGGCGCCGGAGATCGGCGCGGATAAGGAACGAGCCGACGGGAAAATTCTCTCCGCCGGCGCTCTTGCCCGACGGCGTTTCGACCGAAGCGGTCATGCCGGCTCCCGTCCGTGAACGCGGCCCTTCCAGGCCCCGCCGCGCCCTTGCCCGTGCCGGCGCGCGGAATCGATGGTGGCGCCGGTGTAGAAGAGGGCGACCAGCGGCAAAAGCGGCGCCCACAGAATCGAGCGGCCATAAAATCGAAGCGTGGGCGCGTAAGCCAAGGCAAGCCCGGCCCAGGCCGCAAGGCCGAGCCAGGCGGCCCAACCGCTTCCGGCCAGCGCCAGCGCCGGCGGCGCCACGAAAACCACGAGCATGCCGATGACCGTCCCCGCCAACAGCGCCGGCGAGTGCCTGAGTTGCGAGTACGCCGTTCGCGCCACGACCATCCAAATATCCCGGAAGTGCCGATAGCGGCGCAAGCTGCGCGTCGCCGCCGTCAACCCGACCCAGATCGACCCTTGCGCCTTCAGTTGGCGGGCAAGCGCGCAATCGTCGATGAGCCGGCTGCGGATCGCCTCGATCCCGCCGGCGCGCCGCAGCGCATCCATTCGTACCAGCATGCAGCCCCCGGCGGCCCCGGCCGTACGGCAATCCCGCCGCCGCGACCAGGCAAAGGGATAGAGCATCTGAAAGAAGAAGACGAAGGCGGGAACGAGCATCCGTTCGGCCGGCGTCTCGCAATTGAGCTTCACCATCAGCGACACGAGATCGCGGTCCTCGCCGACGGCCCGCGCCGCCAGTTCCGCCAAATTCGCCGGGTGATGCTCGATGTCGGCGTCGGTAAGCAGGACGTGAGTGGCGCTTGGGCACCACGTCGCGGCTTCCTCCAGCCCTTCCGCCACCGCCCACATCTTGCCCGTCCAGCCCGGCGGCAGCGGGCGCCCGGCGAGGATCGTCAAGCGGCCGTCCTTTGTATCCGCGCGCCGCGCCGCGTCGGCGGTGCCGTCGCCGCTCTCGTCGTCGACGACGATGACCAGAATCCGGCCGGGGTAATCCTGGCCCAGCAGCGACGCGACCGTCCGCTCGATCGTATCGGCCTCGTCGCGCGCCGGAATGACGGCGACGATCTCGGGCCAATGCGTAAGTGCGGGCGCCGGCGCCATCGGCGCTTCGCGCCAGAACCCGCCGCGCCCGAGAAGAAGGTAGGCGCTGCAGAAGACCGTGAGAACGCCGAGGAGCTCCAGCGCCGTCATCGGACGTAACCGGCGGAACGGAACCATGCGATGGCGTCGGCCAGCGCCTCGTCGGCGGGGCGGGGGCGGTAGCCGAGTTCGGCCTCGGCCTTACCGGACGAGAAGTACATCCGCTTTTTCGCCATCCGCAACGTGTCGCGGGTCAGCATCGGCTCGATGCCGAAGAGCCGCGCCGCGATCTCGCCGGCGATGGCGATGGGCAGCAGCGGCGCTGTCGGCAGCCGCAGGCGCGGGGCCTTGCGTCCGGTCAGGCTGGCGATCTTGCCCAGGATGTCGGCGAGCGCCAGATTCTCGCCGCCAAGAATGTAACGCTCGCCGATCCGGCCGCGCTCGAAGGCCATGAGATGTCCGGCCGCCACGTCATCCACGTGCACGACGTTGAGCCCGGTATCGACGAACGCCGGCAATCGGCCGCTCGCGGCCTGGACGATCATGCGGCCCGTCGGCGTGGGCTTGATGTCGCGCGGGCCGATGGGCGCCGCCGGATTGACGATGACCGCCGGCAGGCCGGCCGCGATCATCGCCCGCACCCGTTCCTCGGCCTCGAACTTCGAGCGCTTGTAGGGCCCGATGATGTCGGCCTCCCTTGTCGGCGTTGTTTCGTCGGCCGAGCCGCCCCCGGGATGGCGGCCAAGCGTCGCCACGCTGCTGGTATAGACGATCCGCCGCACGCCGGCCTCGGCCGCCGCCTTCATGATGCGCTCGGTGCCGGCGACGTTGCTCTCCATCATCGCGGCGGGGTCGGGGACCCACAGGCGATAGTCGGCGGCGACGTGGAAGAGCGCGGTGCAGCCGGCAAGCGCCCGGTCGAGCGACTCCCGGTCTTCGAGGCTGCCCACGGCGATCTCGACCGGCAGGTCCGCGACATTGCTCCGGTCGCTGGTCGGGCGCACCAGAACGCGCACCCCATGCCCGGCGGCGATCAGCGTGCGGGCGACCGCCGATCCGACGAAACCCGTCGCCCCGGTGACCAGTGAATTTTCATTCGTCATGACCTGGCCCTAGCCTACCATCGCACGCCGATCTTGTCGCGGACGGCCGGGCGTGAGATTCAATGCCGGCAAGGACCATTTTGCGGTACGAGGAGCAGAGCCATGACCAGCATAGTCGTGACCATTCTGCCGGCGGGGGAGGGGGTGGCCTTCGATCTGGCCAAGGGGCTCGGCCTCAAGATCATCAACACGCATGGCACGCAGGTCGTCGATTTCTGGGCGCTCGACGCGGCCGATCCCGGCGAATACCTGTCGATGGCCCATTCGCGCAACGCTTGGTATCGGATCAGGCCCGAGATCGGGGCCACATTCGTCACCAACCGGCGCCGGCCGATCGTGACGCTGGCGGAGGATACCTCGCCGGGAATCCACGACACGCTCTTTCCTTGTTGCGATGCGAGGCGCTATGTCGAGCTCGGTGCCGGTAGCGATCATGCAAGCTGCGCCGGGAATTATGCCGCGGCGCTGGCCGCGATCGGCATTGAAGCTGGCGAGCCGCCGGCGCCGCTCAATCTCTTCATGAACGTCGTGGTCGAACCCAGTGGCAAGCTGTCGCTGGTGCCGCCCGTCTCCCGTCCCGGCGATCTCGTCGTTCTGCGCGCCCTGCGCGACGCGCGCGTCGTCATGTCGGCCTGTCCGCACGACATCTTCCCGGTCAACGGCCCGGATTGCAAACCCAGTGACGTCGCCTACCGTATTCTCGACGGGGAAGGATGAACCATGGACGACCTGATCGATGGATATAGGCGGTTTCGGGCCAGGGCGTGGCCGGAGCGGCGCGAACGGTTCGCCGCCTTGGCCCGGCGCGGACAATCGCCGCAGGCCTTGGTGGTCGCCTGCTCCGACAGCCGCGTCGATCCCGCCATGATCCTCGATGCCGGGCCGGGCGAGATCTTCGTCATCCGCAATGTCGCCAATCTGGTGCCGCCCTATGCGCCGGACGGAGCGGCGCACGCGACCAGCGCGGCGCTGGAATTCGCCATCCGCGTGCTCGCCGTGCCCGACGCAATTGTCATGGGCCACGCCATGTGCGGCGGCATCCAAGCGCTCTTGCAAGGGTTGCCGGACCCGTCGGGGGATTTCCTCGGTCCCTGGATCCGGGTGGCCGAACCGGCAAGGCGCCGGGCGCTGGCCCGCAAGCCCGCCGACATCCAAGCCGCGTGCGAGGAAGAAGCGGTCAAGCTCTCGCTCGAAAACCTGATGACGTTCCCCTGGGTGAGGGAGCGCGTCGAGAACGGCAAGCTCCGCCTCACCGGCGCGGTCTTCGACATCCGCTCGGGTCTGCTGACCCTGCTGCGGCCCGATGGCGGATTCGCGCCGCTAGAGTGATCTCACACCCAGGGGCAATGGCTGTTGGACGCCCCGAAGGTCCGCCCGTCGGAGAAACGCGAGAGCGCGAAGGGCTCGAGTTCCGGCACCCGGTTGCCGCCGGCCAGCAGCCTGGCCGCCAGCTTGCCCACCCCGGTCATCTTGAAGCCGTGGTTGCTGTCGGCGATCATGTAGACGTTGGGCTTGATCCAATCGAAGATCGGCACGTTGTCCGGGGTGAAGGCGCCGATGCCGCCGTTGCGCCGCTCGCGGAAATTTTTCCTGTGGCCCTTGAAGCGCGGCATGAGCTGGGCCATGGCGCCGGTCAGGTAGTCGGCGAAGTTCGTTTCGGCCTGGTACTCGTCATTGGCGTGGCCATAGGGGTCGAGCGTCGCCTTGGGCCCGATCTTGATCGGAATCGTGCCGCCCTGCACGCCGGGCCGGTCCATGCGCTCGGCGCCGTTTTTCCAATAGACGTAGAGATGGTCGGCCAGTTCCTTGCCCGCGCCGTCTTCCTTGACCGGCGTCGTCATCAGCTCGACGTGCAGCACCGGCGGGTCGCGGTCGTCGGCGGTGCGGTAGGGCTTGTCGATATAGACCTCGCCCTCCAAGAGGCGCCAATAGGTCCACATGTCCTTGTTGGGCGTGACGCTTCCGTCCTTGTACCGGAGGTCGAGCGCGTTGGGCAGGCCCAGCATGTCCCAGTGCTTGCCGGTCCAGGCGCCGAGCCCCAGCACCACGACATCGCATTTGATATCGCCGGCATTGGTGCGCAGCTTGCGCACCCGGCCGTTCTCCATGTCGTAGCCCGTGACCTCGACACCGGAGAAGATCTTGACGCCGTGCTCGACGCATTTTTGCGCCAGCCCCGCTATCGCCTGGAGCGTGCCGGCATAGCCCGACGGCTTCTCGTGCAGCGCCACGTCGATGCCGTCCACGTTGAAATCGGGCCAGATGCCCTTCAGGAACTTCTTGGCGTCCTTGCCGGCATAGAGGTCCGAGGGATAGCCGACCCGGTTCTGGCTCGCGTGCAGGCGCTCATAGTCGGGAAGCTGGTTGCCCTCGCCGGCCGACACATAGCCGACCTGCTGGAATCCGAAGCGGACCGGGTCGTGCATCCACACATCGACCGAGTGGCGCAGGATCGCGTGCAACGGCTCGGTCATGTAGAGATTGCGCACGCACCCGCAAGCGATGCCCGAGGCGCCGGCGCCGGGCGCGGTTTTGTCGAGGACCACGATGTCCTTGCCGCCGCCCTTGCCCTTGGCCTCGAGCTCCATGGCGAGATGCCACGCCGTGCTGAGGCCGTGGATGCCGGCGCCGATGACGGCGTAGGTGACGGAAGCGGGGATTGCGGTCATGATCGAGGCTCCGTTTCGGGGTGGACGCTAAGTTGTATATACAACCTGGGAGCCATGATGCATAGAGGTTTCTTGACGAGCACCGATCATGACGCGTGAACCGGGCCGCCGGCGCGAGCGCCGGGCGAAGGGCGGCATCGCGCAGCTGCCGTGGCGCACCTACCGCAATCCATACAAGCCGATCGAGGTCCTGAGCGCGGACCAGCTCGAAGCGATCCATAACGCCTCGCTTCGGATCCTCGAGGAGATCGGCATGGATTTCCTCGACGAGGAGGCGCTGGCGATCCTGAAGCAGGCCGGCGCCGAGGTGAAGCCCGGCAGCCAACGCGTTCGCTTCGACCGCGGCCTTATCTTGGACAGCGTCGCCAAGGCGCCGGCGGAAGTGACTCTGCACGCCCGCAACCCGGCTCGCAACCTTACCTTCGGCGCCAACCATGTGAATTTCGCCTCGGTGGCGAGCGCGCCCAACGTCTCCGACATGGACAATGGCCGCCGGCCCGGCACGTTCGCCGACTATTGCAACCTGCTGCGCCTGATCCAGAGTCTCAACGTCGTGCAATTCCTGGGGGGCTATCCGGTCGAGCCGGGCGATTTGCCGCCCGGCACCAGGCACCTCGACGCGCATTACGCGGCGATCACGCTCACCGACCGCATCTGGCATCCCTACTCGTTGGGGCGCCAGCGCATCGCCGACGCGGTCGAGATGATCTGCATTGCCCGCGGCATTACCAAGGACCAGTTGAAGGCGTCGCCGAGCCTGTTCTCGATCGTGAACACGAGCTCGCCACTTCGCCTCGACGGCCCGATGATCCAAGGTCTCATGGAGATGGCGCGCGCCGGCCAGCCGGTGGTGCTGACGCCCTTCACGCTCTCCGGGGCGATGGCGCCGGTCACCATCGTCGGCGCGCTCACCCAGCAGAATGCCGAGGCCCTCGCCGGGATCGCGCTGATCCAGACGGTGGCGCCGGGCGTGCCCTGCCTCTATGGCGGCTTCACCTCGAACGTCGACATGAAATCGGGCGCTCCGGCCTTCGGCACGCCCGAATATACCAAGGCGGCGATGGCCGGCGGCCAGCTCGCCCGGCGCTACGGCCTGCCCTACCGGTCGTCGAACGCGTGTGCCGCCAACACCGTCGATGCCCAGGCGGCCTACGAATCCGAGATGTCGCTGTGGGGCGCGGTGATGGGCGGGGCCAATATGGTGATGCACGGCGCCGGGTGGATGGAGGGCGGCCTGGTCGCGTCCTTCGAGAAGATGGTGGTCGACGCCGAACTGCTGCAGATGATGGGCGAGTTCATGCAGCCGATCGTCGTCAACGACGACACGCTGGGGCTGGACGCCATCGCCGAGGTCGGGCCGGGCGGGCACTTCTTCGGCTCGGCGCATACGCTGGCGCGCTATGAGACCGCCTTCTACGCGCCCATCCTGTCGGACTGGCGGAATTTCGAAAGCTGGCGAGAAGCCGGCGCGCAGACGACGGCCGATCGCGCCAACGCGGTGTGGAAGCAGCTTCTGGCCGAGTTCGAACCGCCCGCCATCGACCAGGCCGTGGACGAAGCGCTGAAGGACTTCGTCGCCCGGCGCAAACGCGAGGGCGGCGTCTTGGCCGCTTGATCATCATGGCAATTGAAAAGAAGCACACCTTCAATATCTGGTACGTCGTCGCGGCGGTGTTCGGCGTCCTCTTGCTACAATCCCTCTATGCCCAATGGCAGGCGGTGGAGCCGATCTCCTACAGCCAGTTCCAGAACTACCTGCGCGACGGGCAGGTCAAGGAGATTGTCGTCACTGAAAAATCGATTCGCGGCGTGCTCCAGAACGGCAACCAATTCGCCACCAACCGCGTCGATCCCGGTCTCGCCGCCGAGCTCGACAAGTACGGGGTCGTCGTCACCGGCGCCACGGAGCAGACGTTCCTGCGCGATCTGTTGTCCTGGATCGTCCCGGTGCTCCTGTTCTTCGGTCTCTGGATGTTCGTGTTCCGCAAGCTTGCGGACAAGCAGGGGCTTGGCGGATTCATGACGATCGGCAAGAGCAAGGCCAAGGTCTATGTCGAAAAAGATACCAAGGTGACGTTCGCCGACGTGGCGGGCGTCGATGAAGCGAAGGCCGAGCTTCAGGAGATCGTCGCCTTCCTCAAGGATCCGCGAAGCTATGGCCGGCTCGGCGGGCGGATGCCGAAGGGCATCCTGCTGGTAGGCCCGCCCGGAACGGGCAAGACGCTGCTGGCTCGCGCCGTGGCCGGCGAGGCCGGCGTCCCGTTCTTTTCCATCAGCGGTTCCGAATTCGTCGAGATGTTCGTCGGGGTCGGCGCGGCGCGCGTGCGCGACTTGTTCGAACAGGCTCGGGCCAAGGCCCCCGCCATCATCTTCATCGACGAACTCGACGCGCTGGGCCGGGCGCGGGGCGCCTTTCCGATGGGCGGCGGCCACGACGAGAAGGAGCAGACGCTGAACCAGTTGCTGGCCGAGCTCGACGGCTTCGACCCGAGCGAGGGCCTGGTGCTGTTGGCGGCCACCAACCGGCCGGAGATCCTCGATCCGGCGTTGTTGCGGGCCGGACGCTTCGACCGCCAGGTACTGGTCGACCGCCCGGACAAAAAGGGGCGGGTGCAGATCCTGAACGTCCATTTGCCGAAGGCTCGGCTCGGCCCCGACGTCAGTCCGGAGCAGATCGCGGCGCTGACGCCGGGGTTCACCGGCGCCGATCTCGCCAACCTCGTGAACGAGGCGGCGCTGCTGGCGACCCGGCGCCAGGCCGATTCGGTGACGATGGAGGATTTCACCCAGGCGATCGAGCGCATCGTCGCCGGGCTCGAGAAGAAGAACCGCCTGCTCAATCCCATGGAACGCAAGGTGGTGGCCTATCACGAGATGGGCCACGCCCTGGTCGCGCTGTCGCTTCCCGGCAGCGACGTCATTCACAAGGTGTCGATCATCCCGCGCGGCATCGGCTCGCTCGGTTACACCATTCAGCGCCCGACCGAAGACCGCTATCTGATGACCCGGGCGGAGCTCGAAAATAAGATGGCAGTCCTCTTGGGCGGACGCGCCGCCGAGTCGATCGTCTTCGGCGAGCTATCGACCGGCGCCGCCGACGATCTGTCAAAGGTGACCGATATCGCCCGCGGCATGGCGACCCGCTACGGCATGGTCGAGAAGCTGGGGCAGATGACGTACGAAGAGCAGCCCACGACCTTCCTCGGCGGCCCGGGCCTGCCCTGGGGCGCGGAGCGGCGCTACAGCGAAGAGACGGCGCGCGAGATCGACTGCGCCGTGCGCGACATCGTGGCGGCGGCCTTCGCCCGCGCGGTCGACATCCTCAAGGAGCGCCGCGCCTTGCTGGAGAAATGCGCCGCGGCTCTTCTGGAGAAAGAGACCCTGATCGAGGCGGAGCTTGCCGGCCTCGTCGCCGCATAGCGCCACCTAATCCACCAAGGCCGCGACGCTCTCCCGGAACACCTCGGTATGCCGATCGACGTCGGCCTCCGTCGTGTCCGGCGCCATCAGCGCCATGTTGTGGAAGGGTGTCATGAGGATGCCGCGATTGAGCGCCGCCAGGTGCAGGTAGCGATCGAGCTCGGGGTCCACGGCCGCCGCCGCCTCGCCGCCGTTCCTCGGCGGTTCGCCGCGAAACCAGTATTCGACCCGGCACCCGAGCCGCTTCACGTTCCACGGCAGGCGCTTCTCCGAGATGATCCCGGCGACGCCGGCCTCGAATCTCTCGCCCAGAGCGATCATGTGGACGAAGGCCTCGTCGGTCAGCACGTGCTCGAAGGTCGCGCGCATGGCCGCGAGCGACAGCGCGTTCCCCGCCAGCGTGCCGCCGATACCGCCGGTGTCGGAGCTGTCGCGGTCGATGTGCCTGCGGATAAGCTCGGCCACATGGGCGCTGAAGCCATAGACCGCCGCCGGTACGCCGCTGGCGATGGGCTTGCCCAGCGTCAGCATGTCGGGCGCGAGATCGTGGGCCCTGGTGTAGCCGCCGGGGCCGGCGCAGATGGTGTGGGTCTCGTCGATGATGAGGAGCGTGCCGGTACGCTTCGTGATCTCGCGCAGCGCTTGGTGATAGCCGGGGTCGGGCAGCACGATGCCGATATTGGTGAGCGCCGGCTCCGCCAGCACGCAGGCGACGTCGCCAGGCGCCAGCGCCGCCTCCAATGCCTTCACGTCGTTGAATTCGACGACCTTGGTGGTCACCGCCGGATCGACCGCCGGTCCGATATTTCCGGGGCGCGGCCCGGTGACGCCGTTCTGCAACGTGACGATCGTCTCGTCCACGGTGCCGTGATAGCACCAGTTGTACACCAGGATCTTCTTGCGCCCGGTGATCAGGCGCGCGAGCCGGATGGCGAAGCGGTTGGCGTCGGTGGCCGTCAGCGCCACTTGCCAGTAGGGCAGGCCGAACCGGCGCTTCAACTCCTTGCCGACCCAGACCGCATCCTCGGTCGGCAGCATGAAGGTGGTGCCCTTGCGCAGCCGTTCGACGATCGCCTCGACCGCCCCCTTGGGCGCGTGACCGGTCATCGCGCCGGTGTCGCCGAGGCAGAAATCGATGTATTCCCGGCCGTCGACGTCCACGAACCGGGCGCCCTGGCCATGATCGACGAACACCGGAAAGGAACCCGCCCAGCGGATCATCCAGTTCATCGGCACGCCGTCGAAGAGGCTCGCCTTCGCTTCCTCGAACAGCGCCTTCGAGCGCGGGTGATCGGCTTCGAAACGCCGCTGTTCGGCGGCGAGCGCGGTCTTCAAGCGTTGGCGGTCGATGACGGTCATGACGGGAGTCCTATGGTTTCAAAGGCCGGGAATGGGATGTATGACGGGTTCCTTGGCGCGGAACAGATAGCGCTTGAACAGTTCGCCGTAGCCGGCGAAGCGATAATGACCGTTGCCGGCCAGCAGCTCGTTCCTGCGCACGCGAAGGCGCGCCGGGCGCCGGTGCCACACGGTCCGCGGCTCGGCATGGTGAAGCGCGTGCAGGTTGTTATGGAGGTAAAGCAGGCCCATGAGCGGCCCTGAATCGGCGATGGCGCTGCGCTCGGCGACCGGGCCGGCGGCGCGATGTTCGGCATAGGACCGCAACAGGGTCAACGACAGGCCGGGATAAGCGAACAACAGGACGTACTCGACAGGCGGAATGGCGCACACGCCCACCGCCCACCACAGCACGACCGCCACGCTGGGAACGTGCATCAGCCAATGCCGCCACTGGTCGCGGTTGCCCGCCGCCAATTGCCGCGCCGACGCGATCCACACCTGGATTGAAAAATAAGCCGGCCCTATCAGGAGCCTGCCGGCGAGCGTCCCCAAAACGCGGCGCAAGCGGCGGTGCCACGGGCTCATGGCCTGCCACTGGGCATCCGTCATATAATTCGATTCCGGATCGTCCAGCGGGCAGGTCAGCCTTTCGTCCCGGTGATGAACGGTATGGGTGTCGCGATAATGCGTGTAGGGCAGCCACAGCCAAAGCGACGGGAAGACGAACGCGGTATTGAGCCAGCGCCGGCGAAACGGACAGCCATGCACGGCCTCGTGTTGCATCGAGCCATGCAGGCAGACGATGAAGCCGCCCAGCGGCGGCACCAGCCACCAGGGCAAGGCGTGATAGAACCACGTCAGCAGCCCGAACGAGACATAGACGCCGGCGCCGACGGCGATCGTCGGCCAGTCGACCGCGGGCCGTGGCACCAAGGCGTTCGAGGGGGCGGCGGCGGGCGGCAAATACGTTCCGATCCTGGTTGAAGGTGGCGCCGGAAACTATCACTATGGCGAGTGAATGGGCAATGAGGAGACCAAGTCGATGAAGTCCGTGACAAAGGCGCCGCGCCCCGGCTTGAAGCGCAAACCGGCGAAGCTTGGGCCGGTGACGGCAAGCGGCGGGTGCTTGTGCGGCGCCGTTCGCTACAAGGCGCGGGGCAAGCTGCGCGGCGTCGTCAACTGCCATTGCGGGCAGTGCCGCCGCTGGCACGGCCATGTCGCCGCCTACACCAACGCGGCGCTGGCGGATTTCTCGCTCACCGGCGCGCGCCACCTCAAATGGTACCGGTCATCCAGGATCGCGCGCCGGGGTTTCTGCGCGAAATGCGGGTCGAGCCTGTTCTGGCAACGCCACGGCGGCGCTACCATCGGCATCGCGGCGGGCACGCTGGACTCGCCGACCCGGCTCGGCAGCATTTACAATATTTTCGTCGCGCATCGCGGCGACTATTACCGGATCGCCGATGGCTTGAAACGGTTTCCGGGAACGATGACCGCCGGCTAGTACCGACTATCGGAAATACGAGAGTCGAGCTTCGTCCTTCGACAGGCTCAGGACGAGGCCCTCATGCTGAGCTTGTCGAAGCATGAGCCTGTCGAAACATGAGGGCCGATCCCAATGTTGGCGAGCCTGCCGATGTACGATCTGCCGGAGCTGGCGCAAGCGACGGCGGCGTGGTGGGCGGGGTTGGCGCGGTGGTTCCGTCGCCAAGGGCTGGAAGATGTTCCGAGCCGCCTCGCCAGCTCCAATGATTGTCACGCCCACTGGATGGCGCCCGATCTTCTGCTGAGCCAGACCTGCGGCTATCCCTTGACCCATGAATTCGCGGGGCATGTGCGCGTGGTGGCGACGCCAGTTTACGCGGCCGAGGGTTGCGCCGGCGCCGAATACAGCAGCGTGATCGTGGTGCGCGAGGATGCGCGCGTGGCCGCGTTCCCGGATCTGCGCGGGGTCACGGCCGCCATCAATGGGCCGACCTCCCATTCCGGGTGCAACGCGCTGCGGCGAATGGCGGCGCCGCTGCAAGTGGCGGGACGATTCTTCGGGCGAACCATCATTACCGGGGCGCACTTCGCCAGCATGGCGGCCGTCGCGGCGGGCAAGGCCGAAATCGCCGCCATCGACTGCGTCACGTTTGCGCTGATGAAGCGAGAGCGGCCTGAAGCGGCGGCCGGACTTCGGGTTCTGTGCCTGAGCGAGCCCGCGCCGGGGCTGCCCTACATCACGGCCGGCGGCGCCGGCGACGATCGGCTGTCGCGGCTGCGCCAGGGCTTGCGCGAGGCCGCGGCCGATCCCGAATTGGAATCCTGCCGGGCGTCGCTGTTGCTGACCGGTTTCGAGGAGCTTCCGCCCGGCGCCTACGACCGCATCGCGGCCATGGAGCGCGAGGCGGAAGACATGGGCTGCGCCCCGCTGGCTTGATCGCGCGGTTGTACCATGCTTCGAGACGCCGCTTCGCGGCTCCTCAGCATGAGGTAATATTCCTCATCCTGAGGAGGCCCGTAGGGCCG
>VFKA01000009.1 GCA_009885795.1 Rhodospirillales bacterium
CCATCTGGGTAGTTGACAGGTGGCCCGTTCTGCTTTAGGCTCGTCCACAATATGTCAACAGTTGCTGCGCTTGTGGGAATCTGGCTTGTGGTGGTCGGGATTTGGGGAGTGAGGTACCTGACCCGACTCCGCGGGGCTCAGGGGGCGTGGGAGGCGGAAAATTGGCGGCGGTGTCAGAAGTGCGGCGGGGCACTGGTCAGCGTGAATCGGCTTGAGGGGCACGCTGGGCACCGATTTGGCCCCGCAGTCAGCATGTCCGCGATCGAATACTTCAAGGTGTTGGTGGGATGGCTGTGAGCCGAACCATCAAGGTGGCCCTGTGCCTGCCGTGGTACAACGGGGCAGACCCGGATTGTGTCGCGGCGTTCTTGACCTTCCAGCACTACCTCGGGCGCGTGCAGGAAAGGCTCTATTGGCTCAGCATCCTGAACGCTACTCCTGATGCGAACTTTTATGCTCGCGAAGGGTTGGAGGGGCTTACCCCGCTCGATTCGTGGGACAAGACTGGTTCTGCCGAAATCCCCGAACAGTTCATCGGCACCAACATCGAGTTCCTGATCGTCGCGATGGTTGGGTACTCGCTCCCCGGCACGGCCCGCGAACATTGCATCGACGCGGCGCTGGCCTCGGGGGCCGACTATCTCCTCTTCTACGACGACGACATGATGTTCGACTGCTCGATCTTCTTCAAGCTCTTGCGCCACGAGAAGCCGGTGGTTGGGGCGCTCGCATTCACGGCGAGACCGCCTATCACCCCGGTCATCTACAAGTTCACCGAGGGGGCTAATGGCGGCGTCATCAACAACCCGGTCCTGAACTATGAGCGGGACGCGCTGCAAAAGGTGGATGCAATCGGGTTCGGAGTGGTCTTGATTCAGGGGTCTGTGTTTCGCCGGATGCCGAAGCCCTGGTTCTCGAATCCCGGTGCGGGCGAGGATATTCAGTTCTGCTTCATGTGTCGCAAGGCCGGAATTCCGATCTATGTCGATACCAGCGCCAAGACGGTTCACAAGCCCCGGTACGCGCCCGAGTGGCACGACGAGGGGATGTTCTTGCGCGACCGCGCGGACGACATCGAGAAGGCGAAGGAGACCAAGTGAGCCCTCGTCTGGAGCGTTGGTTGGCTCATGCCCGTAAGCAGTTGCCGGGGCCGATGTACGACCACCCGCGGAAGTTTTCTGAGCCGTGGGATGAGGGGCGGGTGACCGCGGCGCTGTTCGCATGGCGGGATGCGATGTCTGCCCCAGCACCAACAAAACTTCATGGAATAATTACCGGCATAGGAGATATGCATTTGTGAAGACCCTGATGGTAATGCCCACATGGAAGAACGAGACCATGTGCGGCGAGGCGATTCG
>VFKA01000089.1 GCA_009885795.1 Rhodospirillales bacterium
GACGAGTCCGCTCCGGGTCAAACTCGGACACCACTGGGCTTCGCGATCGGTCGAAGCCACTTCGGCTACTCCCAGCCCGGAGCGATCGGGGATAGGCTGGGGAAGTAGCCGCGATCGCCGCCGATCAACGGTCGCGCGTCAAGTCCAGGATGGCATCCGTGCTCATGGCCACGTCGACGAGGCCGAGGAGGTGTTCTCGACGCTGATGGGCGACGTAGTCGAACCGCGCCGCGACTTCATCCAGAAGAATGCGCTGAACGTCGTCAATCTGGACGTGTAGAGCGGGCGGCGCGCGACGCCCTCACAGAGCCGACCTCATGGTGAGGAGTGCCCAAAGGGCGCGTCTCGAACCAGAGGTCGGCCAACTCAGGATAGGGGCCCGTCTCGAAGAAGAGGTCGGCAAGCGCGCCGCGCACCGGCGACTGCTCTCCCGAATTGTCATAACGGCAAACGCCAGCATTCATGTTGATTCGGCGTGCCGGGCTTCTGGTATCGTCCCAGTTTGTAGAATGTCCGCATTGTGCAGAAGAGGACATCGCGGGGGAACCGCAGAGCGAGCCTATGTGACGCTATGCGGGAACGCGTCTGCGCCCAGAGATGAAGGCACCCGATAAAACCGCACTGTCCCTATCTAAATGGCGCGTCGTGTCACGTGCGACTTGCGGAAAGCCGAGCGGAACGAAGCTACGGTTTCACGGCGCTGAAGATATAGCGATTGAGACTGAAGAAATACTCATCCGCCTCGGCTGCCATTCGGATGCTTTCCAGCCAAGCCTCCAGTTCGCCGACTGAGAGTACTTGATGGTTCTTCACCAGTGCCATGGTGAAATCTATCTGGTGACCTGAATAGGTGTCTGGATCGAAGGTCCAGTTCAGCATCGCAAACTGGTCGCGCCCACGGATATCGAATCCCGCGCGCTTCAGCAGCCTCGACAGCGTGCGAGGCAAACGCGCGTCGATGTAAACATCTTTATAAATCGCCATTATCTTGTCCATAAGACGAGGCTCGGTGCAGTTCCAGACAAGAGTGTCCCAGTCCGTCTCCAGTATCACTGCGCGACCGCCTGACCTTAGGACGCGGAACATTTCCCCTATCGCGGCTTCGACATTTGAGACCAGGCAAAGGCATTGCGTTACCGTGACAACATCGAAAGAACCGTTGGCGAAAGGCAGATCCGCGGCGTCCGCCTCTATGAACTCGACATTGACCAGCGCAGCGCACAGACCCCGTGCCATTGCGATCATTGCTGCGCTTGTATCCGCGCCTGTCACGTTTCCGGTCGGCGCGACGGAAGCCGCCATTTCGGAAGCCATGATGCCGGTACCGCATCCGATTTCCAGGACGCGTTCGCCAGGTTGCAGCTCAAGGGCAGCGTGCATGCGTTTCCGCTGCGCAACCATATCCGGCGACTTGGCGACCAGTGCCTGCTTGATCGACAATTCCTGATCGTAGACAAGCTCGCGGCTCATCACCCGTCCCTTTGCGCGGATAGGAAACAAGGTCTCATCAATTCGGTAGTCCGCCACGCCGCAGGCTCTCAACAAAACGGTCCAAGTCCGCCGCATTGCGATAGGGCAGGAATCTGGAAAATGCCAAGACGGTGAATTCGGGCTTCAGCGCTAGCGTTTTCCTGACTTGCTCCGCTGCTTCGCCAGTATGGCCCAATGCCGCATGGCAGGCGGAAAGATAGGCGTGCGTCCAAAACTGAGGCGTCGTGATGCGCTCAAAGATGGGGATTGCCTCTTCAAATGCTTCGGCCGTGTGCAGGCAGCGCCCGAGTATGTTCCAGTACCAGTTCGGGTGGTATGGATTTCGCCGCATCGCGCGTCTGACGAGTTCTGCGCCTTCCAGCGACCGTCCTACATACATTTGGTAGCGCCCAGATTCGACCATGACCAAGTCGTCATTCGGATTGAGCTCTGAGCCATGAGACAGGTGAAACCCCGCCTTGTCGTGCGCTGCCCGGAAGAGATAGGCGATTCCAAGCGCGAGGTGACACTTGTTTTCGTGCTGGTCGAGCGCGAGGCCGCCTTCACCGATTTCGACCGCACGCTCTAGCCGAGAAGGCTCGCTGTCCCAGAAATAGCTATATGCTTCGACGACAGCAAGAAGGCCATGCGCGCGGGCAAATTTCGGATCGGATGAGATTGCGTGCTGAAAACATTCGCGCGCCAAACTATAGTCCTCCTTCGAATATTGATGAAGATACTTCTGTCCGCGGAGGACCTGCTCAAATGCATTCAGGTCGCCCGTGGGACGAATGGTTAGGCGATCCGCATCGCTGTCTTCCAGCCGGCCGGCAATCGTGGACACGATCGTGCGAGAAATTTCGTCCTGAAGAGAAAACACATCGACAAGATCGCCATCATAGCGATCCGCCCACAAATGATCACCCGAAGTGGCGTCAATCAGCTGAGCGGTTACGCGAATGCGGTTACCGGCCTTTCGGACAGAGCCCTCGAGAACAACTCGCACGCCCAGCGCCCTGCCGACTTCGCGGACATCGACGGCCCGCCCGCGAAAAACGAATGAGGAGTTTCGCGCGACGACGAACAGGGATCTGTAGCGCGACAGCGCGGTTATAATGTCCTCAGTAATTCCATCGGAGAAAAACTCCTGCTCGGGGTCACCGCTCATGTTCTGGAATGGCAGGACCGCGATCGACGGCTTGTCAGGCAGCGCCAGGGTCGGTCGCACCGTTGTTGCTTCCTTGTCGGACTTTACCCCATAGACCCGCACGGGCGATGCAATGTTCTTAAGAGTCTGTTCGCCTAGGTCATTAAAGGCCAAATCGAGCTTTCGGCCGATTTCATCGCGCAGCTTGGCAGAAACGCAGATGCCGCCAGGGTCGGCCAAGGCTTCGAGGCGCGCCGCGATGTTGACGCCGTTGCCATAGAGATCGCTGCCCTCGACCATGACATCGCCCAGGTTAACACCAATGCGCAGGATGATGTGCTGATCTTGAGGTTGGTTGGCATTGGCAGTGGTCATGCCCTGTTGCAGATCGACGGCGCACTGCATGGCGTTGACGGCACTGGCAAACTCGATAAGTACACCATCGCCGGTCGTCTTGAAAATGCGGCCCTGATGCTTGACGACCAGTGGGTCCAACACGTCGCGGCGCCGGGCCTTGAGGGCGGCCAGGGTGCCGGCCTCGTCCGTTTCCATCAAACGGCTGTAGCCGACCACGTCGGCGGCGAGGATCGCGGCAAGGCGGCGTTGGGCGCGTTTTTCAGCCATGTGGTGCGTCGCATTCAGAGGCCGCAGTGGGATCGATTGTATGGGTGCCACGTTGGGGAGTCTATCGCGCCTCATGACCGCTCAGGGTCAAACTCGGACACCACTGGGCTTCGCGATCGGTCGAAGCCACTTCGGCTACTCCCAGCCCGGCGCGATCGGGGAGAGGCTGGGGAAGTAGCCGCGATCGCCGCCGATCAACGGTCGCGCGTCAAGGCCAGGATGTCATCCGTGCTCATGGCCACGTCGCCGCACCCGCGCAAAGGAGCCACGATGCGCTCGAAGGCGCCGTCATCGGTGGGCATGGCAAGCAAGTGCTCGGTGAAGCTCTTGCCCTTGCGGCGTTCCAGGCGCCTCAGCCGCGCGTGCTCCTCGGCGGCGACCACTACCACGGCGGGCTTGCCATGCTCGGTCACGGTCTGGGGTTGGCGGCGGGCGGCCTCGGCGACCGCACCGAAGCGCTTCTTGGCGTCCTGAATCGTCCAGTTTCCCGGCGCCCGCGACGAAAATTTCCCTTGACATTTAGGTGCCAGTTCCTATAATAACCCCATCGACTCCGCATGAAGGGCGGGGCCCTCGTTCTTGGTACATCGTGAATATAGTTTCACCGGCGGGCGTCTTAGTCCTTGAATCCCATGGCGAATTCTCTTCATGGGGTTGTTCCTCGAGAAAATAGAATCTCGGAATCGCGGATTCGCAAGGTTTATTATTCTATTTCAATGGCTTAACCTGATTTACGTCGGCTCAGTCGCAAGAAGGGGTCCGCCGCGTCCCGCCAACGCCGCGAATTCGTCATCGCTGGCATGGCAATAGACCACCCCCGGCCATTCCTCGGCGAACCTGCCGTAGAATGCGCGGGCTTGCACGTTGGTCTTCAAGACTTGCCAGGCCATGAACCGCGCGCCTCCTTCAAGCGTCCGGCGCGCCGCCGCCGCCATCAGCGCCTTGCCGACGCCGTCGCCGCGCCGCTCGGGCATGACGTAGATGTCCGACAACAGCAATTCCGGCCGCGCCGCCTCGGTGTCGTAGAGAAACCAATGGACCGCGTAACCGGCGAGCGTCCCGCCGGTTTCGGCGACGGTGGCGACGAAGGCCGGCGCCGGTCCGAATCCATCGGCCATCAGTCGGCCGCCTATGTCTGCCGGCGGCACCTCGCCCATATCGATCAGAAGCGCCTCGATCATCCGGGCGACGGCCGGGGCGTCGCCGGGCAAGGGCGCGCGCAGCCGCAAGCCAGCAGGCGTAGCCGCCGCGGCCAACTCCCGCAACCGGTCGTCGCCCGCTCCGCACATCAGGATGGCGTCGGCCTCGCAGCCCACGCTCCGGTAGAACCCGCGCGCCAGTTCATTGTCCGCCTCGACGGTCCAGGCCATCATCCGCGCGCCGGCCGCGCTTCCGGCCCGCGCCGCCGCCGCCATCAGCGCGCGCCCGAGCCCTCGGCCCCGCGCCGCCTTTTCGACATAAAGATCGACGACAGTGACGCCCCGGCACATCCGGTCGGTGTCGTAGTCGGGACAATGCAGCACATAGCCCACCGCCTCGCCGTCGATCTCCGCGATATGGCCCGCAAGCACGGCGGCCGGGCCGTGACAGGCCTCGCGGAAAATCTCGGCGTCGAAGGCGGGCGGGTTCTTGCCCTCATGCGCGCTCAAACCGGCGCACATCCGCGCGATCGCCTCGCCGTCCCGCGGCACTGTCGGCCGGATATGCGGATCGCGAGCGCTCGTCATGGCATCGGCGGACTTGGTTGCGGGACGCGCGACCCTAACGAGGCCCGTCGCCCCGATCAACCGATGTCACGGTTTTCGCTCCCGGCATTCGTGGCGCCGGCTTGGCGAATCCCCTAAGACGGGCAGGGATGGCGAAGAGGAAAAAACGCGAAAGGACGAAGCGCCGCCGGCGCCGGATTTGGCCGCTGGTCAAGTGGACCCTTGTCGGAATCATCTGGGCCGTCTTCGCCGCCGCCATCCTCGCCGGCTGGCTCGCCTACGATCTGCCGGGCGTCGAGAAGCTGGCGAACATCGAGCGCCGGCCGAGTGTCACCCTGCTCGCCTCGGACGGCAGCCTGCTCGCGACCTATGGCGACCTCTATGGCGAGCCGGTCAATCTGCGCGAGCTGCCGCCTTACGTGGTCGAGGCCGTGCTTGCCACCGAGGACCGGCGCTTTTATGGCCATTACGGGATCGATCCCATCGGCATCGCGCGCGCCATCTACGTCAATTTGCGCGATTGGACCCTCGCCCAGGGCGGCAGCACCATCACCCAGCAGCTAGCCAAGAACGTATTCCTGACGCCCGAGCGTTCGCTCCGGCGCAAGGGCCAGGAGCTGCTGCTCGCCTGGTGGCTCGAATGGCATTTCGCCAAGGACGAGATCCTGACGCTCTACTTGAATCGCATGTATCTCGGCGCCGGCACCTATGGCCTCGACGCCGCCGCGCGCAAGTTCTTCGGCAAGACCCCACCATCCTTGACGCTCTACGAATCCGCCATGCTGGCCGGCATGCTGAGGGCGCCGTCGCGCACCAATCCGTTGAGCGATCCGGCCCTTGCCGCCGGGCGCGCGCGTCTGGTGCTCGCCAACATGGTGCGGGCCGGATACTTGAGCGCCGACGAGGCCGCGGCGGCAGGCCGCGACGACGTCGTGGCCCAATCCGCGACGCCGGCGCCGGTCGGCCAGTATTTCGCCGACTGGGTGCTGGACCAGGTCGCCGACTATGTGGGCTTCACCGACCGCGATCTCGTGGTCATGACCACGCTCGACCCGCGCGCGCAGCGCATCGCCGAATCCGCTCTTTCGGGCATGCTGGCCAAGGAGGGCGAGGCGCTCGGCGCCGCGCAGGGGGCGCTGGTGGCGATCGAGCCTTCGGGCCGGGTGCGCGCCATGGTCGGCGGCCGCGACTACCGGCAAAGCCAGTTCAACCGCGCGGCCCAGGCGCGCCGCCAGCCGGGATCGGCGTTCAAGCCGTTCGTCTATCTGGCCGGCTTCGAGCGCGGCCTTGCCCCGAAGTCGGTCTTCTTCGACGGGCCGCTCGCCATCGGCAATTGGCGTCCGGCCAATTATCAGGGCAAGTATTTCGGCGCGGTGACGCTGCGCGAGGCCTTCGCGCGCTCCTTGAACAGCGTCGCCGTCCAGGTGTCGGAAAAGGTCGGGCGCCGGCGCGTGGCCGAGGCGGCGACGCGTCTGGGCCTCGCCATTGCGCCCGGATTCGGGCCCAGCATCGCGCTCGGCGTCGACGAGGTAACGCTGCTCGACCTCACCGCGGCTTACGCCACCTTCGCCAACAAGGGCTATGGCGTGTGGGCGCACGGCATCGTCGAAGTGCGCGACAACCGCGGCGCGCTTCTCTACCGCCGCGAAGGCTCGGGCGCCGGGCGCCTGGTTCGTCCGCGCGAGGTTGCCGCGATGGTCGATGTCATGTCGGCGGTGGTGGCATGGGGCACCGGGCGTGGCGCCGCGCTCGACCGGCCCGCCGCCGGCAAGACCGGTACCAGCCAGGATTTCCGCGACGCCTGGTTCGTGGGCTTCACCGCCGAGCTCGTCACCGGCGTGTGGATGGGCAATGACGATGGCAAACCGATGGCGAAGGTGACCGGTGGTTCGGGCCCGGCGCGGTTGTGGCGCGCCTTCATGGCCGAGGCCCTGGCCGGTCTTCCGGCGCGCCCGCTGCCGATGGCCATGACCGACCCGGGGGCCGACCCGGGGGCCGGGACTTCCGCCAGCCGGGTCAAGGCGGCGGCCGAAAATTCCGGCGGGGCCGAGGCCCCCTCATCGGGGAACATTGGCAACGAGGCACGGAAAAAAGCGGTCGAGCGGCTGCGCCGGTGACAAGATGTTGTGGCGGGCTCGCCCCACTAATGACAAAATCGACCGGCCTAATGAAAAAGAACGGCAAGGAGGATCATGCGATGACAAAGATGTTTCGCGCCTGCGCCATGGCGTTGGCGGCGCTCGTCTTCGGGTTTTCCGCGGCTCGGGCCGCCGACGTGGATGTGCAAGAGCTGATCGACAAATCCCGCTACAGCTTCGAGCGCATGGTCAAGGACGAGCGTTTCCCGGAGATGCGCGACTATGTGGAAAAGGCGAAGGCCCTGTTGATCTTCCCCACCCTGGTCAAGGGCGGGTTCGTCATCGGCGGCGAGGGTGGGTCCGGCCTGCTCGTGGTCCGCGACGAGAAGCTCGGGTGGAGCCACCCGGCCTTCTATTACTTGGCCGCCGGCAGCATCGGCCTGCAGATCGGCGTGCAGGTGTCCGAGGCCGTCTTCACGATCATGAGCGCAAAGGCCCTCGACGCGGTGCTCGACAATCAGGCGAAATTCGGCGGCGACGTGAGCATCGCCGTGGGGCCGATCGGGCGCGGCGCGGGCGCCGACATCACGACCAATTTCGGCGCCGACGTCTATTCCTTCGCCTCGACCGAGGGGCTGTTCGGCGGCGTCTCCTTCGAAGGCGCCGGCATCTTGAAACGCGACGAGTACAACGAGGACTATTACGACAAGGGCGCGACACCCTACGGTATCGTCATCGAGCGCAAATACGTCAATCAAAACGCGCAAGCGCTGCGCAACGCGCTCGCACCCTATTAGCGCCTGACGGCCGGGCGAGGGGGGGGATGCGCGACTACCTGCCGCGCGGCGCGCCGGCGCGAACGGCGCTTGTCGCCGCGCTGGTGCTGATCGCTGTCCTGGCGGCGTGGTCGGGATGGCGGGCCTGGCAATTGCGCTCGGGCGCCACCGAAATCGCCGGCGCGGGCCTCCTGGGCGGGGACTTCGCCCTCACCGACCAGCATGGCGATTCACGCCGCGATAGCGATTTTCGCGGCCGGTTCATGCTGGTCTATTTCGGGTTCGTCAACTGCCCGGACATTTGCCCGGCGACGCTGCAGGTCATGAGCGCGGCCCTCGACCGCCTGGGCGAGGACGCGGAGCGGATCGCGCCCTTGTTCATCACCGTCGACCCCGTCCGCGATACGCCCGACGCGCTCAAGGCCTATGCCGCGAACTTTCACCCGCGCCTGGTGGCGCTCACGGGTGACCAAGCCGCCATCGCCGCGCTGGCGCGAGCCTACAGCGTCTATTACGACAAGGCGGCGGGCGGCGATGCAACCGACTATCAGATCAACCATTCCTCGATTGTCTATCTGATGGGCCCCGACGGCCGCTACCTCACCCATACCGACGCCAGCGCCTCGCCCGAAGCACTGGCCGACGCCATCCGCGCCTATCTTTAGGATGCCGGCCGCGCGCGCCGGTTCACCAGCGCCAAGCCGGCGAGGATGAGGCCGACCGCGGCCCAGACCCAAGGGCTGTGGCGCTCCCCGAACAGCACCGTTCCCCATGCCAGCGCGGTGAGCGAGACGATGTACCCCACCTGGCTGAAATAGACCGCGCCCGCCAGCCGCAGCAATTCGAACATCAGCCCATAGGCGACGCAACTGATCGCGACTTGCGCCAGAATCGCCATGTCGCGCGGCTGAAGCGGCCATGAAAACATGTGCTGCTGGCCTAGCACGAACACGCTCGGCACGATGAAGAGCGAGGCCATGGCGAGCGTGCCGGCGACGAGCGTGAATGAATCCGTGCCGAGCGGGCGGTGGCGCTCGATAAAGAGGTTCGTAAGCGAGTAGATGCACGGCGCCAGACACTCGAACAGGATCCAGGGCGCCATGTCGGGGTTGGGCAGCGAGGCTTGCGGCACTACCATGAAACCGATGCCGGCGAGCCCGCATAGGAATCCCGCCATCCGCACCCAGCGAAAAGACTGGAACGCGAAGAGGACGGCGAACACATAGGTCAGCAACGGCGCGGTGTTGATGACGATGGCGGCAAGGCCCGACGGCATGTGCTGCATCGCCGTCATGATGATGAGATTTGGGAGGGCCAGCCCGAACGCCCCGGTCACGAAGTAATAGAAGAGATGGCGCCGGTCGATCGGCGGCGCGCGCCGGCGCAATGCCGCCACCGCCAGCAACACGGCGCCCGACCCGCCGATCTGCCAGAACAGATAGCCGGCGGGCGCGACACCGCCGTCGAGGGCGATCTTCGCCGTCGTGAAGGTGCCGCCCCACAGCGTCCCCAGAAAAAGCAGCAACATCAAGGCCTGCCACGGCCGCGCGCCATGGCCGCCGACAGGCGCGCCGTCGCTTCCCATGGCCTTGACCGGGGTGGCTACTTCAACGCCAACACCATGACCATCTGGCGACCTTCGAGACGCGGCGATTGTTCGACCTTGGCGCGGTTTTCAAGCTCGAGACGCACGCGCTCCAGTACCTGGAACCCAAGTTCCTGGTGCACCATCTCGCGGCCGCGGAAACGCATGGTCACTTTCACCTTGTCGCCCTCGTCGAAAAAGCGATGCACCGAGCGCATCTTCACCTCGTAATCGTGTTCGTCGATGCCGGGGCGCAGCTTGATCTCCTTGACCTCGATGACCTTCTGCTTCTTGCGCGCCTCGGCCTTCTTTTTCTGCACCTCGTACTTGTACTTGCCGTAATCGAGGATCTTGCACACGGGCGGCTCGGCATTCGGAGATATCTCGACAAGATCGAGGCCGGCCTCGGCGGCCATGTCGAGCGCTTCGCGTATGTTGACGACGCCGACCATCTCGCCGGCTTCGTTGATCAAGCGCACCGTGGGTGCGTTGATTTGGACGTTGACGCGCGGCCCATCGCGGGACGGCGCCGCTTCAGCGTTTGGTCTGGCGATTGATATCTCTCCTCTCGTTGTTCGCGGATGGCGCCGGTGCTTCTAGGAAGCGCCGGGCGCCGCCGCTTCGTTGCGCAGTCTAGTAACCGCTTCATCGAGCGCAAGGACTTCCTGGTCCGAGCCGTCAAGACGGCGAAGCGCCACCGTTCCCTGGGCCGCCTCCTTCTTGCCCACGACCAGCAGCGCCGGCACCTTCGCCAGGCTGTGCTCGCGAACCTTGTAGTTGATCTTCTCGTTCCTGAGGTCGATGTCGGCGCGCAAGCCCGCGTCGTCGAGCGCGCCCTTGACCCGGCGCGCATGGTCGTCGGCCTCGCTGACGATGGTGGCGACCACGGCCTGCACCGGCGCCAGCCATAACGGGAACTTGCCGGCGTGGTGTTCGATGAGTACGCCGATGAACCGCTCCATCGACCCAAGGATGGCGCGGTGGAGCATCACCGGCCGGTGCTTGGCGCCGTCCTGGCCCACGTAACTCGCGTCGAGCCGCTCCGGCAGCACGAAATCGACTTGCAGCGTGCCGCACTGCCAGCTCCGTCCGATGCTGTCCTTGAGGTGGAACTCGAGCTTGGGTCCGTAGAAGGCGCCCTCGCCCGGCGCCATCGTGTGGGGAAGCTTGGCCGCCTCGACCGCCGCGCCGAGCGCCGCCTCGGCGCGATCCCACACCGGATCGGCGCCGGCGCGCACCGGCGGCCGGTCGGCGAAGCGCACCGCCACCTCGGGAAAACCCAGATCCCGATAGATGCCGTGCAGCAGCTCGCAGAAGGCGATGCTCTCGGCCGTGACCTGGTCCTCGGTGCAGAAGATGTGGGCGTCGTCCTGGATGAAATTCCGCACGCGCATGATGCCGTGCAGCGCGCCGCTCGGCTCATGGCGGTGGCACGAGCCGAACTCGGCCATGCGCAGCGGCAGGTCGCGATAGCTCTTGAGCCCCTGGTTGAAGATCTGGACATGGCAGGGGCAGTTCATCGGCTTCAAGGCAAAGACGCGCTCTTTCGGGTCGGCGACGAATTGGCGCAGGCCCGCCTCGTTCTCCGCGATGTACATGTGCTCGCGGAATTTCTCCCAATGGCCGGATTCTTCCCACAGCTTGCGGTCGACCAGTTGCGGCGTGCGCACTTCGAGATAACCGGCGCGCTCCAGCCGGCGGCGCAGAAAATCCTCGAGCGTGCGAAAGAGCGTCCAGCCCTTCGGGTGCCAAAACACCATGCCGGCGGCTTCGTCCTGCTGGTGAAAGAGTTCCATCTCGCGCCCCAGGCGCCGGTGGTCGCGCCGCTCGGCTTCTTCGATCTGGCCGAGATGGGCCTGGAGCTGCTTGTCGTCGGCCCAGGCGGTACCGTAGATGCGCTGCAATTGCGCGTTCCTGGCGTCGGCGCGCCAATAGGCGCCGGCAAGCTTCGTCAGCTTGAACGCCTTGCCGAGCTTGCCGGTGGAGGGCAGATGCGGCCCCGTACAGAGATCGACGAACTTGCCCTGGCGATAGATGCTGATCGATTCGTCTTCCGGGATGGTGCCGACGTACTCGGCCTTGAAGGCCTCGCCCTTGGCGGCGAAGTACCCGATCGCCTCGTCGCGCGTCCACGTCTCGCGGACGATGGCCTCGTCGCGATCGACGATCTCCTTCATCCGCGCTTCGATCCTCGGAAAATCCTCCGGCGTGAACTTCTCGTCGCGCGCGAAATCGTAATAGAAGCCGTTGTCGACGGCCGGGCCGAAGGTGATCTGCGTGCCGGGAAAAAGTTCCTGAACCGCCTCGGCCAGAACGTGCGCGGCATCGTGCCGCAGCAGTTCGAGGGCGTCGGGATTGGTCCGGGTTACGATCTCGACCTTCGCGTCCCGCTCGATGGGGAGCGCCAGATCCCGCATGATCCCGTCCACCTTCACCGCCAGCGCCGCCTTGGCCAGCCCCGGACCGATCGATCGGGCGAGTTCGTCCCCGGTCACCGGACCATCGAAGCGGCGCGCGCTGCCGTCAGGAAGGGTGAGTAAGATCATGCAATATCATCGCCGAAACCTCATAGCCCGTACCGGCCATCCTCCGACCTCGGGCCGCGGCAATCTAAGTGGATTCAAACAGGAGTCAAGGCGGGGTCGTTCTCGGCCGCGCCGTGGGCGTCCTCGCGGGCGCCGGGCGTGCCGAGCAATTCGCCATAGAGATCGAGCGTCGCCTGGACCATCGCCTCTTTCGAGGCTTGCGCCGTGGCGTTGGCGATCGCGCTCGGGGCAAGCCTGCTCCTCGTCGACGCCGGCAAGTCCAGCGCCCGGCCGATGGCGGCGGCAAGGGTGATGGGATCGCCCGGCTCCGACAGCCACATCATCTGCCCGCCGTCGAGCCAACGCCGGGCGCTGCCGTGATCGATCGCGACCACGGGCCGGCCCATGGCCTGCGCCTCTATGACGGCGCGGCCCGATGCGCCCGGATTGGCCGTCGCCGCCACGACGACATCCGCCAGCATGTAGGCCGCCGGCATGTCACGGCAATCGTCGGCGACGTGAATGCGGTTGCCGAGCCGCAGTTTTTCGATTCGCCGCTCCAGCACGTCGCGGTACTCGGCCGATCCGCCGTCGTAACCGCAGAGCACGCCCATGAGTTCGCGGTTGCCCAGATGCGCGATCGCCTCGATCAGGAGGTCGAACCCCTTGTCCGGCGCGAATCGTCCCGGCAGCAACACGACCGGCACGCCATCGGGCAGCCGCCAGGAGCGGGCGAGGCGCACCACCCGTTCGGCGCTAACGCGTTCCGGGTCGAAGCGGTTGAAATCGACGCCGCGTTCGACCAGGCGGACCCGGTCGGCGACGGCCGCGTACTGAACGCGCAGGTAATTCGCCATGAAATCGGATACCGCGACGATTCGATCGCCGCGCAGCATCACTTCGGCGTAGCGCCGCGCCGCGACCCCGGCGCCGGGAAGGACGCTTCGGCACGTCGTCACCAGGTAGCAGCCCGCCCGGCGCGCGGCCAGCATCACGCTCCAGGCCGCGGTGGGCCCGTGGACGTGGACGATATCGATGCGGTAGCGCCGCATGATCCGCGTCAGCTGTCGGGTATTGCGGTACATCGACAGCAATCCGCCGCTCTCGAGCTCCAGGAAAACCGGCTTCACGCCCATGCGATAGACGTCGTGGATGAGCGGGCCGCCGGCCGTCGCCACATAGGCGCGGGCGCCTGCTTCGACGACGGCACCCGCGATATCGACGGCATCGCGCTCGGCGCCGCCCGGCAGCAGCCGCGGAATGATATGGAGAACGGCCGCCGGAATTGCTTCCGCCGCGCCGCGCGCCCTGGTAGTGCTGCTGTCGCTCGTCTCGCGATAAGACATCAGTCCCGTCCGGCCGCCTTAACCATGTTCAGCGATACGCCCGGTTCACCCACGACCGAGATACTACCACGCCCCGATGGCGCTACAATTGCCTGCCGGCGCTTAGCCCGGATCCATGGCAAATGTGCCACAGGCCCCGGAATCCTGTTTTTGGGCGGTTTCTCGTCGGATATGACCGGTACGAAGGCCTCGGCGCTCGAGGCATTCTCCGCCGGGCGCGGCCAGCCCTATGTTCGATTTGACTATTTCGGCCATGGCCGGTCGTCGGGACGGTTCGAGGATGGCTCTGTGTCCCGATGGCTCGACGACGCGCTCGCCGTCCTCGATGCTTTCACCCAGGGGCCGCAAATACTGGTGGGGTCCAGCATGGGGGGTTGGATCATGCTGCTGGCGGCGCTGGCCCGCCCGAAGCGCGTCGCCGGGCTGGTCGGAATCGCGGCGGCCCCCGACTTCACCGAGGAGCTCGTCTGGAACCGCCTCGGCGAGGCCGACCGCCGCCGGCTGATGGAAGAGGGGCGCCTGACCCAAGCCTCGTCCTACGATCCGGGGACCATGACATTGACGCGACACCTGATCGAGGACGGCCGGCGCCATCTGCTGCTGGGCGGCCCCATCGCCATTCGCTGCCCGATAAGGCTCTTGCACGGCATGGCCGATGCCGACGTGCCGTGGAGGACCTCGCTGCGCCTGGCCGAGCGCGTCCTTGGCCCGGACGTGGTCTTGTCGCTGGTCAAGGACGGCGATCATCGACTGTCTAGGGCCGAAGACCTAGATCGGCTGTTCGCGGCGGTCGATGAACTGACCGGCCGGGCCTCTCCTTCGACAGGCTCGGGATGAGGCCCTCATGGCTCGAGCTTGTCGAAGCATGAGGGCCTGGGCCGCGTATCGCGCTTCCATGATGCTTGGTTTTAGTCGCCGTCATCGGCCAGCGCCGACAACCCTTGCCGGTAACTGGGATAGTGAAGCTGGATACCCAGTTCGCGCTTGATGCGATCGTTGCGCACGCGCTTGTTGTCGTCATAGAAGCTCCTGGCCATGTCGGACAATTCGGCCTCTTCGAACGGCACGAGCGGCGGAGGTTCGACGCCGATGAGGCGCGCGGCGAACTCGATCACATCTTGCGGCGGCGCCGGATCGTCGTCGCAAAGGTTGTAGACGGCGCCGGGATTGGGCCTTGCCATCGAAGCGCGCAGCACGGCGGCGATGTCCTCGACATGGATTCGGCTGAACATCTGGCCGGGCTTAACCACGCGCCGGGCCTTGCCGGCGAGCACGGCATCGATGGCGCTGCGTCCCGGGCCATAGATGCCGGCAAGGCGAAAGACGTGCATCGGCAAGCCGTGCCGCGCCTTGAGATCGAGCCACCCCGTTTCCGCCGCGACCCGCCGGCGGCCGCGCTCGCCCGTGGGCCGGAGCGCGCTCGCCTCGTCCACCCAATCGCCGCCCCGGTCGCCATAGACGCCCGTCGTGGAGAGATACCCCGCCCAGACGATCGAGCCGACTTTCGCGATGTCGCCGGCATGCGTATCCAGCACCGGATCGCCCAACCGGTCGGGCGGCACCGAGCTCAACAGATGCGTCGTTCCGGCCAGCGCCTCGGCGCCGACCGGCCGGCCGCGATCGAAGAGGAAAGCCTCGAACCCCTCGCCGGCGAGAGCGACGCGCTTTGCTTCGCTCCGGCAGGTGCCGGCGACCCGCCAGCCTTCGCGCAGCAGCCCGCGCGCGAGGGCAGTGGCGCTATAGCCGAGACCGAAGCAGAATAGCCGTGGCGGAGATGTCTCCATGACGGGCCGACAGTAGGAACCAGGGGGCCGATCGACAAGATGCGTGACGTGGCCATGCTCGTTTTTTCTATGATGGCGGCGGCGGCGGCATCGCCGCTCCCGGCATTCGCGCAAAGCGACGCCAAGACGCTCGAGGAGTATCGCAACGCGCAGGAATACGAGGACTGCATGACGCTGGCCCGGCGCGTGCCCGGCGACGGCTTTGAGAGCGCGCTCGCCTGGGCCGCCCAAGGCGGCGGCGCCCCGGCGCAGCATTGCGCCGCCGTGGCGCAGATCGAACTCGAGGATTTTCGCGGCGCGGCGGTGCGCCTTCAAGAGACGGCGGAATCGCTCTCGGTCGAGCAAGCCGGCCTTGCCGCCGGCCTGATGGGGCAGGCCGGTCAGGCCTGGGTGATGGCGGGCGATCTCGAGCGCGCGCATGTGCTGCAGACGGCCGCGCTCAAGCTCGCTCCCGACAGCGTCGATCTCCTGGTCGATCGCGCCGTCACTCGCGCCAGCGCCAAGAATTATTGGGAAGCGATCGACGACCTCAATCTAGCCGCCGAGCTGGCGCCGGATCGTGCCGACATCTTCGTCTACCGGGCGAGCGCCTACCGGTATGTCGATGCGGCCGATCTCGCCTTGGAAGACGCCGGGCGGGCCCTCGCGCTCGATCCCGACAACATCGACGCGCTCCTGGAGCGCGGCATCCTGCGCCGGCTGGCTGGCGATGCGAGCGGCGCGCGCGCGGACTGGCTGGTGGTGGTGAAGCTCGCGGGCGGCACGCCGGCCGGCGACGCGGCGCAATCGAACATCGAGAAGCTCGACCTCAAGGCGGAGTGAGCGGCCTTGACCTCGAGTACCCGAACCGGATCAGCGCCGGGCGCGCGATTTCCTCGATCCGCCCGCCAAGGTCGGGGTCGGCCCCTTGCCAGCGCCCGATCCCCGCGGCCGGCCTGACCTCGAGCGCCATGCGATCGACGTCCGCTCCGGCGACGGGCCAGCCGAGGAAATCCAAGACGGCTGCCAGTTCCTCGCGGGGCCGGCGGCACAAATCCTCGTAGCGGATGCGACGGTAACGCCCCGCGAGATTGGCCTCGGCCCAGTCCGCGACCTCCATGTTCGCCTTGGTCCACAGCCGCGCCGCCGCCAGTTCCATCGGCTGGCGCGGCGGCTCGCCGAACAGGGCGGCGTAGTGACGCATCTGTCCCCGATTGCGCGACAAGGCCATGTCGCGCCCGTCGCGTATCAGGTGCAGGAAGACGAACGCGGGCAACTCGCTCGCGAAGTAGGGCAGCATGAACATGCTGCGCGGCCCCTTGATGCCCCAAGCCGGCGCCGACGGATCGATCCCGGCGCGATAGGCCGCGAGCGCGCGGCGTAACTCGCCAAGCGCCGCCTCGCGCACGGGCGCCGGCAATTCGGCAAGACGGTAATCGAGAGACCCTGCCGCAACCAACGTGGGATTGATGTGTTGGTCGTAGAGCGGGAAGAATTCGATCGCATCGCCGGCTCGATTGACGTTCGATCCGAAATAGCCGCCGCCCGCGACGAGGGCCGCGCGCAGCGCGCGCGACCCCGACCCGCCGGTGGCGCCGATGATCGCGGGCGGCATGGTTCGGGCGTCGGCGCGATCGGATCGGGCGAATGACATCGGGGCATCTTGTGTCGTCCACTCCCCTCGACACAAGCTGGAAGCCGGCGACCGTCGGTGTTAGTTGTTCTCGAATGTATCGGGTCAACACATTGCTCGCCGCCGTCTCCCCTCCACCCATCGCCGAGGCGCATGGCTGGATCAAGGACCGGCGTTTCCCGGACTCGCTGCCCTTGATCGATCTGGCGCAGGCCGTCCCCGGCTACCCGCCGCCCAACGAACTGGCGCTTCACCTGGGGAGCGTGGCGATGCTGCCGGCCGCGCACCGTTATACGGAGATCGAAGGGATCCCGGCCTTGCGCGAGGCGCTCGCCGCCGACATATCGAGCGTCTATGGCGCCACGGTGGCCGGCGGCCAGGTCATGATCACGGCCGGCTGCAACCAGGCCTTCTGCCTCGCGGTCATGGCCGTGGCCGGGGCGGGCGACGAGGTGATCCTGCCGCTGCCCTACTACTTCAATCACCGGATGTGGCTGGACATGCAAGGGCTGCGCGCGGTCCATCTGCCGTTCCGCCCCGAACGCGGCGGCGTGCCCGACGTGGCGGACGCGGCGCGCCTGATCGGGCCGCGCACGCGCGCCATCGTCCTGGTGACGCCCAACAACCCGACCGGCGCCGTCTATCCGCCCTCGGCCCTGGCGGCGTTCCACGCGCTCGCCAGGAAGCACGGCCTCGCGCTCATCGTCGATGAAACCTACCGCGACTTCCTGCCGGCGGACGAACGCGCGCACGGTCTCTTCGACGATCCCGATTGGCACGGCACGCTCATTCACCTCTACAGCTTTTCCAAGGTCTTCAGCCTGACCGGCCACCGGGTCGGCGCCATCGTCGCCGGCACGAAGCTGATCGCGGAGATCGCCAAGGCCATGGACTGCGTCTCGATCTGCGCCCCGCGGCTGGGCCAGGAGGCGGCGCTCTACGGCCTCGGGCACCTGGCCGATTGGCGCCGCGCCAACACCGGATTGATGCGCGAACGCCTGGGCCACCTGCGCCAGGCGCTTGCCCGCAACGACCTCGGCTACGAGCTCGTAAGCGCCGGCGCCTATTTCGCCTATCTGCGCCATCCCTTTGCCGGCGAGCCCGCCGCCCGGATCGCCCGCCGGCTGGCGGACGAGCAGAACATCCTCTGCCTGCCGGGCAGCATGTTCGGGCCGGGCCAGGACGCGTTTCTTCGCTTCGCCTTTGCCAATGTGGAAGCGGATATCATGCCCGCGATCGCCGAGCGCCTCGCGCAAAGCGCGGCGGCATGGCGCTGACGGCGGAGAGGCGATTTCCCCTAGTACCAAGAATCACGGATAACCGGCACGGGCCCCATCCTTCGACAGGCTCGGGATGAGGCCCTCATGCCGAGCCTGTCGAAGCATGAGGGCCGGGAACCCGCGGATCAGCCCTTTGTGAAAGCATGCCCTAATGCCCGCCACCGCTCTCTACGCCGTCGTCGTGCTCATATGGGGATCGTCGTGGCTGGGGATCAAATTTCAGCTGGGCGTCGTGCCGGTGGAACTCTCCGTCGCCTACCGCTACATGGCGGCGGCGGCGATCCTGTGGGCGTATTGTTTCGCCGCAAGGCGCAAGCTCGGCTATGGCAGGCGCGATCACGCCTTCATGGCGGCCCAGGGATTCTTCTTGTTCTATCTGAACTATGAACTCTTTTATCTCGCCGCCGGGCGCCTGCCGAGCGGGTTGCTGGCGGTGGCCTTCTCGACCATCATCGTCATGAACATCTTCAACGGCGCCGTGTTCTTCCGCCATCCCGTCGACCGGCGCATCGTGTTGGCGGCGGCGGCCGGGATCGCGGGCCTGGTGTTGCTGTTCTGGTCCGAGTTCGCCGAATTGGAATTGTCCGGGGACGCATCCATCGGTTTGGCGCTTTCGCTCGCCGCGACCTATTGCGCCTCGCTCGGTAACATGCTGGCGGTGCGCCACAAGATGGCCGGCGTGCCGTTGGTGCAGAGCAATACCTGGGGCATGACCTATGGCGCCGGCTTCGCCTTCCTCACCGCGCTCGTCATGGGCGTGCCGCTCGAGTTCGACGCCCGCCCTCTCTATGTCGGGTCGCTGATCTATCTGGCGCTGTTCGCGACGGTCATAGGCTTTAGCGCCTATCTGACGCTGGTCCATCGCATCGGCGCCGACCGGGCGGCTTACGTCACGGTGGTCTTTCCCTTGGTGGCGCTCGGACTCTCGACCCTCTTCGAGGGCTACGAGTGGACGCCGCCGGCGGTGGCCGGCGTGGCGCTGGTGCTGGCGGGCAATCTTCTGGTGCTGCGCCGCCGGGCGCCCCTTCACCGGCAGGAGTTAGTCGAACCATGAACGATGCGAACCATTCGGCGCGGGCCGTTCTCCCCGGCACCACGCTCGCCATCCGTCCGACAATCGCGACTTTACGGGAATCCAAGATCGTCGAGGTCTGGGAGATGGGCTTTCACGTGCCCGACGTGATCGGCCTCTGGGTGGGCGAAGGGGACTTGCCGACACCCGGTTTCATCTGCCGCGCCGCGAGCGAGGCGTTGTTGTCCGGCGACACCTTCTACACCCACAAGCGCGGCTTGCCCGAATTGCGCCAGGCGCTCATCGACTATCACCGCCGACTCTATGGCGTCGAACTCGACGACCGGCGAGTGGCCGTCACCAGCGCCGGCATGAACGCGATGATGCTGGCCCTCCAGGTCATCGTCGACGCCGGGGACAATGTCGTGACGGTGACGCCGGTATGGCCCAACGGCATCGCCGCCACCGAAATCCTGGGCGGAGAAGTGCGCGAGGTGCCGCTCGACGCCGGCGCGGGCGGCTGGTCGCTCGACCTCGACCGCCTGTTCGCCGCCTGCGACGCGCGCACGCGCGCCATCGCCATCGCCTCGCCGGGCAATCCCACCGGCTGGCTCATGCCGGACGAGCAGCAACAGGCAGTCATGGATTTCTGCCGCAAGCGCGGGATATGGCTGATCGCCGACGAGGTCTATGGCCGCCTCGTCTATGACCGGCCCGTGGCGCCGTCCTTCCTGACCAAGGCCGGGCCGGACGATCCGCTCATCGTCGTCAACTCGTTCTCGAAGGCCTGGGCCATGACCGGCTGGCGGCTCGGCTGGATGATCTATCCCACGGCCTTGCAGCCCAAGCTCGACCAGCTCCTCGAATACAACACCAGCGGCGCGCAGCCCTTCCTGCAGCGCGGCGCCGCTGTCGCGCTGGGGCAGGGCGAACCGTTCGTGGCCGAGTTCGTGGCCCGCTGCCGGGCGGGGCGCGACCTCGTCTTGCAGCGGCTGGGCGGCATGGGGCGGGTGCGGGTCAGCCGCCCCGACGCCGCCTTCTACGTGATGTTCAGCGTGGATGGCGAGCGCGACACGCTGGCGCTCGCCAAGCGGCTGGTGACCGAGGCGCGCGTCGGGCTGGCGCCAGGGGCGGCCTTCGGGGCGGGCGGCGAGACGTTCCTGCGCCTCTGCTACGCCTGCTCGACCGCGCGGCTCTCCGAGGCCATGGACCGGCTGGAGCGATTCCTGGACGGATAGAACAGCTCAAGAAAAAGCGAACCACAGAGACACAGAGGCACAGAGGAGAAAATATTCTTCTCGGTGCTTCTGTGCCTCCGTGGTTTTCCTTTCGGCCCTACGGATCGCGCGCCGGCGCCACCCCGATCATGCTGTCGCGGGTGACGAGCTCGGCCAGGCGCGGGGCGCTCCAGCCTTCGGTGCCGTTGGGGCGCATGGGCAGGACCAGGTAGCGCATGTCGGCGGTCGAGTCGTGCACCCGCACGGCGACGCCATCGGCCAAGACGGTGCCGAACTCCGCCAGCACGGCGCGTGGCTCGCGCACGGCGCGCGCCCTGTAGGCCTTGCTCTTGTACCAGTCCGGCGGCAGGCCGAGCACATAGCGCGGGTAGCACGAGCAGAGCGTGCAGACGACGAGATTGTGTTGCTCGGGCGTGTTCTCGACCACCACCAGGTTGAAGGGGCCGGTCGAAATCCCGGCCTCCCGGCAGGCCGCCGCGCCATCGGCCAGCAGCCTCGCCTTGAACGCCGGGTCGGTCCAGGCCCGCGCCACGACGGCCGCCCCTTGCGCGGGGGTTCGCGCGTCCATGGTTTCGATCTGCCGGCGCAGTTCATCGGCCGTGATGACGCCCTTCTCGTGGAGCAGCTGGCGCAGCGCCATCTCCGTGATCTGGGCCCGGTTCAGTTCCTCGTCGCGCTCGGGCAGGGTCGGGTGGTCGTGGCCGTCATGCATGGATCGCCGGCTCCAGCCAGTGTTCGTATATTTCGATATCGACCGTGTCCGATGTGTGGCCGCGATAGTCGGGCCACAGCTCACTTTGCGCGAAGCGCACACGATAGAGCGTGCGCGCCGGCAGCCCGAGCCGGCCATAGGCCAGTTCCTCGGGATTCGCGAACCGCCCGCACAGGCGCTCGACCAAACCGTCCTTGCCGCGGGCGTAGGCGGGCGTGCGCACATGGCCGGGCGGCGAGGCCTGGCGCACCCGTACCCGCTCGCCGACGGCAAAATGCCGGCTCATAGGGCCTCGTCCCGGCGCTCTTCGATCTCGGCCATCTTGCGGCCAAGCTCGTCCACGGTGACGACGCCGCGCTCGATCATGATCTCGACGATGGCGGCGAGCCAGCGCTCGTAATAGCTCATGCGCTCGTAAGCCGCCGAGCCAAGCCCCTCGATGGCCCGGCGCAATTCGTCGGTGCGCATGAGCCCCTTGTCGCCGAGCAGCACCAGCATGGCGTCGACCCGCTTTTCCCAAAGGGCGTAATCGTGCTCGGCGCGCTCGACCGGTCCGGCCGGCAATCCGCCAAGGTCGTGATAGGCGCGCATGGCCTCACCCGCCGTCGCCGGCCGCGAGGGCCTCCAGGCCGTCGCGGTCGAGGATGCGCGCGACGCCGTCCTCGCTGGTGTCGATCAGGCGCTCGCGCCGGAAGGCGCTGAAGACGCGGCTGACGGTCTCCAGAGTGAGCCCGAGATAATCGCCGATGTCGCCCCGCGTCATCGGCAAGGCCACGAATCCGGCCCGGTTTCCCGGGTTGCGTTTGTCGCGCTCGACCAGCGCCAGCAGGAACGACGCGACCCGTTCCCGGCTGGTCTTGCGGCCAAGCAGCAGCTGTTGCTCCTGCGCCAGCGCCAGCTCGTGCCGGGCAAGGTCCAGCAACCGCTTCCGCAAATCCGGGAACCGCCCGAGAAGGTCATCCATGTCCCGGCGTTTCACCTGGCAGAGGCGCGCCTGCGTCAGGGCCTCGGCGCCGAAACCATGGGTCTCCTTCCCGGCCAGACCCAGAAAATCGCCCACCGTCGGAAATCCGGTGATCTGGCGCCGGCCATCGGCCAGCAGCTTGAAGGTCCTTAGATATCCCCCGGTCACGATGAAGACTTGATCCAGGGCATCGCCTTCATGGAACAGGCTCTGGCCCGCGTGGCGCGTGATCGGCAGAACGACCGATTCGAGCGCGTCCAGTTCTACTAAATCTAGCGCCGAGCAGATCGCGAGCGACCGCATCGCGCAATGGCGGCAATCCGCCAGCCGCGGCGTCGCATGCAGATTGCAGACCTTCAGCAGCGCAAGAGCCATCGTCCACCTTCGGCGGCGGCAAGCCGACCAAAACTATGCGCATCGGGCCGAAAACCGGTCAAGCATCAAGCCCTCGCTCGGGCCATCCGCTCCCGGCGATAGACGTAGAGGCCGCTGCCGACGATGATCGCGGTCCCCACCAGATCCCACGATCCCGGCACGTCGCCGAAGGCGATCATGCCGATGATCCCCGCCCAGACGAGCTGGACATAGGAGAAAGGCGCCAAGGCCGAGGCCGGCGCCAGCGTGAACGCCCGAATGACCGCCAGGTGCGAAAGGCTGCCGAGCAGGCCCGTCACGACCATGACGCCCCAGTCGAAGGCGCTGGGCCACTGCCAGTCGAACGGCACCAGCAGGCTGCTCAGCACGGCGCACGGCGCCGCCGTGTAGAACAGCGTCGTTTCCCAGGGGTCGCTGGCGCCGATCTTGCGCGTCGCGACCTGATAGAGCGCGTAGCAGAGCGCGGTTGCCAGCGGCAGCGCCATGGCCCAATGCACCGCCTCCTGGCCGGGCCGGATGATCGCGAGCGTGCCGAGGAACCCGACGATGACCGCGCACCAGCGCCGCCAACCGACCTCCTCGCCCAGCATCGGCACGGCGAGCGCGGTCAGGAACAGGGGCGCGGCAAAGCCGATGGCGGTCGCCGTCGCCAGCGGAATATGCCGGACCGCGAGAAAAAACAGCACCGTGGTCGCCATCATCAGGGCGGCGCGCCACAACTGCTGGCCCAAATGGCGGGTGCGCGCGAAGGCGAACCAGTCGAGCCTGCCGGCAAGGAAGGGCAATGCGGCGACGTGAAAGACATAGCGCGCCCATGTGACCTCGATGACGGGATAGCGCAGCGCCAGGTACTTGCCGCAGGCGTCCATCAGGACGAAGAGCAGACCCGCCAACAGCATGTAGATCATGCCGCGGGTCATCGGGCCGGACGCAGGAGCAAGGCGCATCGGGAAAATTCCGGAAGGTAAGGACGGCCCGCACCATGGCGCGCCGAGACCGTCCTTGGGAAGCGAAGACGGGGAAAGCCAATCAATAACCTCATGGCGAGGAGGCCGCGCCAGCTTCCGTCTCGAACCATGTGGCCGAGGATCCACCGAGGGCTGGGAATCTTTCACCCACCCTCACATCGACCCTGGACAAACGAACCGGATGAGATTACTTGCGTTCACGAGCCTGCGCCATGGAGCCTTGGGAGCCTTGTCGAGCGATGCCTACCCGCATTGCCGCGGAAGACGCGGAGCCTCCAAGTAGATGCAGCCATCGGCTGCCTCATGATCCCAAGCTCGGAACCAGCAGTAGCGAGACGGCCGTGATGCCGTCTTTTTTTGCGCCGTTCGTTTAGAGAACCGCTGGTTCCATGCGCGTCGGCCTCACCTACGATCTGCGCGATCACTATCTGGCGCTGGGCTACGGGCTGGAGGAGACGGCGGAGTTCGACCGCCCCGAAACGATCGATGCCCTGGAAGGCGCGATCCGGCGCCTCGGCCATGGCACCGAGCGCATCGGCACGGTGCGCGACCTGGCAAGCGCGCTGGTCGCGGGCAAGAGTTGGGATCTCGTGTTCAACATCGCCGAGGGGCTCGAGGGTGTTGGGCGCGAGGCCCAGGTGCCGGCGCTGCTCGAAGCCTACGCCATCCCCTACACCTTTTCCGACACCATGGTCATGGCGCTGGCGCTGCACAAACCCATGGCCAAGCGCGTCGTGCGCGATTGCGGCGTGCCGACCGCGCCGTTCCGGGTCGTCGAGGACGAAGCCGGCGCCGTCGGCCTCGACCTCGCCTATCCGCTCTTCGTGAAGCCGATCGCCGAGGGCACCGGCAAGGGCATATCGCCTTCTTCGCGCGTCGAATCCGAGGAGGCCCTGGTCCGTATCTGCCGGGCGCTGCTCGAACGATTTCGGCAGCCCGTGCTGGTCGAGACCTTCCTGCCCGGCCGCGAATTCACCGCCGGCATCGCCGGAACGGGAAAGGCCGCCGAATTGCTGGCGGTCATGGAGATCGGCCTCAAACCCGGCGCCGAAGCGGTCGCTTATTCATTCGTGAACAAGGAAGAATGCGAGGACCGGATCGAATACCGGCTCGCCCGCGACGCCGAGGCGCAGGCCGCCGGGCGGATCGCGCTTGCCGCCTGGCGGGCGCTCGGTTGCCGCGACGCCGGGCGCGTCGATCTGCGCTCGGATGCCCATGGGGCGCCGCAATTCCTGGAAGCCAATCCCCTGGCCGGCTTGCATCCGGAACATTCCGACCTGCCGATCATGTGCGCGAAGGCCGGCATCGGCTATGACCGTCTGATCGGCCTCATCCTCGAATCGGCCAGCCGGCGCGTCGAGGCGCCTCGCGCCGCGATCTCGAGTACGAGTTTCTCGGGCCGGTCCCAGTCGGCGGCCGAATGACGCCGATCCCGATCCGCCAGCGCCAGCCGCGCCGCGTCGCCGTCCTGCACGCGGCCATCGCCCCCGAATCCGGCCCCGACGAACAAGATGCGTTGATTCAACTGGAGACGGTGACGCAAGGGCTGTTCGCCCTTGGCTACGATCCGGTCCCAGTGGCGATGACGCTCGATCTTTCCGCCGCGCGGGCGCGCCTCGCGGCCCTGAAACCCGCTTTCGTCTTCAATCTGGTGGAAGCGCTCGAAGGCGACGGGCGCCTCATCCACCTGGCGCCTTCGCTCCTGGATACGCTTGGACTTCCCTATACCGGGGCCAACACCAGCGCCATGTGCCTGACCACGCCGAAGCCGCTTGCCAAGCGCCTCCTGGCGGCGGCCGGCATTGCCACGCCGCCCTGGGCCGTTGGCGCCGAAGCCTCGACACCGGCCTTCGCCGGCCCCTACATCGTGAAATCGGTGTGGGAGCACGCCTCGATCGGTATCGACGCCGATTCGGTGACCGGCGACCGCCGCCGTCTGGGCCCGCTGTTGCGCCGGCGCGAGCGCAACCATGGCGGCGAATGGTTCACCGAGCGCTTCATCGACGGGCGCGAATTCAACCTGTCCTTGCTCGCCGGCGCCGAGGGGGTCGAAATCCTACCGGTGGCCGAGATGTGCTTCGTCGGCTATCCGGCCGGCAAGCCGCGCATCGTCGATTATGCCGCCAAGTGGCATCAGGGATCGTTCGAATTCGTGAATACCGTCCGGCGCTTCGACTTTCCCGATAGCGACCGCGTGCTCATCGGGCGCCTGGAGGAGATCGCGCGCGCTTGCTGGACGCTGTTTGGGCTCTCCGGCTATGCTCGGGTGGACGTCCGGGTCGATCAGGAAGGCAGCCCCTGGGTACTGGAAGTGAACATCAATCCGTGCCTGTCGCCCGATGCGGGCTTCGCCGCCGCCGGTTTGCGAGGCGGCCTCGAAACCCCCACGATTCTCCAGCGCCTTGTCGCCGACCTCAACCCGGCCGCCACGCGCCGGCCCGAGATCGCGCCCGGCACGGCGCAACCGATTCCGGCCGTTGGGTGATTGGTCATGCCGGCGTTGCTGGAGTTTCGCGACATCGCGGCGCCGGGCGACATCGACGCCGTGTCGCGGCTCGTCCAGGCTACGGGCATGTTCTCCGAGGAAGAGGCCGACACGGCGCGCGAGATCGTGGAGGCCAGCCTCGCCCATGGGACCGCCTCCGGATACCGTTTCATCCTGGCCGATCGTGATGGGCTGTTGGGCTTTGCCTGCTATGGGCGCATTCCGCTGACCCGATCGAGCTACGATCTCTATTGGATCGCGGTGGCGCCGGGCTCGCAGCGCAAGGGTCTCGGGAGTCGGCTCTTGGGCCTCGTCGAGCAGGCGGCGATGGCACTTGGCGCCGACGCGCTTTACGTCGATACCTCGGGCCGCGCGCAATACCAGACGACGCGCGCCTTCTACCTTGCCCGCGGTTATGTGCAAGCCGCGCGGCTGGCCGATTTCTACGCGCCCGGCGACGACAAGATCGTGTTTCTCAAGCGCCTGACGGCGGCTTGATACCAATCCGACGGATTCAGTCGCGCACGAGGTGATCGATTTCGAACGCTCGCCCGAGCGAGGGGGCGACCGCCGAAACGGCAATCGGCCACGCCGGCAGCAGCAGCCCCGTCCGCCCTACTTCGCGCGCCGTCTACCGTTCCGACGCTTCGCCACGCGCTTAGCGACCTCGCCGCGCATCAGCGCCGCGAAGGACACCAGCGTCTCGCCGGTGGCGTCCAGCACCTTCGCCACCGTCTCGGTCCCCGGCCACCGCCGCCGGCCACCCGGGGTTATGCGCTTGCTCACGTTGAACGCCGTCGCGTCCAGTCCGGCGCGACGCGAAAGCCCCGATGCGGTAAGGCCATGTTTCTCGGCCAATCGATCGATCGCCCGCCAGACCTGCTTATGCGTGAAGCTCATGGTATCGACCCTCGCCTAGGAAATGCAGCCCGGACAATAGCCCCGGATAGGCCGGCAGTCTAGTCGCTAATCCGTGCCCTGGCTCGGGGTAACGCGCGAGCGGTTGACACAATCTCCCGATGCTCCGCCGAAACCCCGGACACAACCGGCCGCCGGTCGTGGCTCGCCCGCGACAGCGTCTCGGAAAGCCATCGATTTTTCCAGACTACTTTCCTGCATGGCCCGTTGGCCCGGTTCCGTCGGGGCCGCGAGGCGGTCCAAGAAACCGCCGGTCAATCGCTCTTGCCCAACCGCTGGCGCGCCACGCGGTCGATGCGCTGACGCAAGTCCGGATCGTCTTCCAGCAGCCGGTTGAAATCGCGGGTATGGAGTACCAGCAGCTGGCAGTACCCCAGCGCCACCACGTCGGCCATGCGCGGCCGGTGGGTCAAGAGCGCGATCTCGCCGAAGAACTCGCCGCTGCCAAGGCGCACCGGTTCGGTCGCGAGGCGCACCTCGACCGCGCCCGAGGCGACAAAGAACATGCAATCGCCATGGTCGCCGGTGGCAATGATCGTCTCATCGGGCACCGCGAGCCGCGGGCGCAGCAGCGTGGCGATGTTGGCCAGCCGGTCGGGCGCGAGATCGGCGAAGAGCGGCACCCGTTCGAGCATCGTCTGGCGCAGGACGGCGATATCGAGCGGCGGGCGCCGGCGCATCTCCTGCCAGCGTCCGGACACGCGCCGCGACAGATCGCGGAAGACTTCCTGGCTGATCGCCGATTCCGCGTAGAGGCCGCGATAGCTCGCCTCCTCCAAGCGGAGCGCGATGCGGCCTAGGTACTTCGCCTGCATGGCGCGGGCATAGTCGGGGTATTGCAGCTTCAACGCCGCCAACGCCCGGTCGATGGCGCCAAGACGCGAAGCGAGGATGCCGGCAAGCGTCAGGGCCGTGGGGGCCCCTAGCAGCGCCGCGAGCCGGCCCGAGGTGAACTCGGCCAGGCGCCTCTGGACCGCCTGCTGGATCAGCAGGATCTCGAACCGGTCGGCGAGCAGCGCCGCCAGCCATCGCTTGTGGCCCAGCCGGCGATAGGCGAGGAGCGCCAGGCGAAACAGCGCCGAGAAGCCGAGATCGCGCGCCACCGCCGCCTCGTAACCGGCGCGGCTCGCGGTCTTCACGCCGTCCTGCAATCGACTCGCCTGGGCGCTGGCGATGTCGGCGATGCGCCGCGACACCAGCCGGTCGCGATGGGCTTCGAGATAAAGCTCGCGCTCGCGCGAGGCGAGCGTGGTGAGCCCGATATAGACGCGGTCTTCCTCTTCCAAGGCTTCCGCCGCCGCCTCGGATTTTCCGGCGACGCCGATGCCCCCCGCCGCATCGTTGGCGATGGCGGTGGCGGTGGCCTCGTCGATGCCCTCGGCGGCGGCGATCTTGGCGACGCGCTCGCGTATATCGGCAACCGCCATGCCTAAGCAGACCTGTAATGATTGGCCAACGGGAGAAATGCGTGATTCAATCTCTGGGATTGATTCGGAGGTCTGATCATGACGGGCAAGACTCCTTTGAAGGTCACGCA
>VFKA01000094.1 GCA_009885795.1 Rhodospirillales bacterium
CCCAAAATAGCCTGTTCCATCGCCCATCCTCCACCGATGTTCACCATCAGAGAGAATCATGTCTTCAATCCCGAACCAAGAAAATTTGAAATGTGTGCATGCCGTAGCCCGCCTTGCGGGAGAGGGAGGGCCCCGCGCGTCAGCGCGGGAGGGTGAGGGGGCAGCGCTCTCAGGCTTCTACCGGATCGGCGGGGCGTACAGGAGCCCGCCCTTGCTCCATTGCTCGTTCAAGCCGCGCGCCAATTGCAGCGGCGTCTTCAAGCCGACATGGCGCTCGAAGCTCTCGCCGTAATTGCCGACCATCTTGATGATGTTATAGGCCCATTCGTTCGGCAGGCCCGCCATCTTGCCCATTTCGCCCTCGGCGCCCAACAGGCGGCGCACCTCGGGGTTCTGGGACGTGGCCAACTGATCGTCGACATTGGCCTGGGTCACGCCGAATTCCTCGGCGATGATCATGGCGTTCAGGGACCAGCGAATGACATCGCCCCAATTGTTGTCGCCATGGCGCACCAGCGGCCCCAACGGCTCCTTGGAGATGATCTCGGGCAGGATGATGTGGTCGGCCGGCGCTTTCAGGACCGAACGCTCGGCCGCGAGGCCCGAGGCATCCGTCGTGTAGGCGTCGCAGCGCCCTTCGTCATAGGCCTGGCGCGCCTCCTCGTTCTTCTCGAACACCACCGACTTCAGCTCCATGCCGTTGGCACGGAAGTAGTCGGCGAGGTTGAGCTCGGTGGTCGTGCCGGTCTGCACGCAGACCGACGCGCCGCCGAGCTTGAGCGCGCTGTCGACGCCCAATGCCGAGCGCACCATGAAGCCCTGGCCGTCGTAGTAGTTGACGCCGACGAAGTCGAAGCCGAGATCGGTGTCACGCGAGAAGGTGATGGTCGTGTTGCGCGCCAGGAAATCCACCTCGCCCGATTGCAGCGCGGTGAAGCGCTCCTTGGCGGTCGTTGGCACGTACTTGACCTTGCCGATGTCGCCGAAGATCGCGGCGGCAACCGCGTTGCAGAGATCGACGTCGAGCCCGGACCAGACACCCTGGTCGTCCGGCGCCGCGAAACCGGCGAGGCCGGTGGTGACGCCGCAATTCACGGCCCCGCGCGCCTTCACGTCGTCGAGCGTGCCGGCCCCGGCCGCGCTGGCCAGCGCCAAGAGGCCGACAGCCGCGCCCGCGGCCAAATGCTTCAATCGAATCATGATCGCTTCCTTCCCTGTTGTGGTGGTCTCTAATCTCGCGGTGATATTCGTTTCACCTGGAATGGCAGCTTTAACACGGGGCGAGGCGGTGATACAAGCAGCCGATTCCCCGTCTCGATCCAGGGACTTTCGAGCGAATTCCCATGCCGCGCACCACCGATCGCGATGACACGCTGCTCTGCCATCTCGGCACGCACCCGGACGACAACCATGGGATCGCCAACCCGCCCGTCTATCACGCCTCGACGATACATTTCCCCACGCTCGCCCGGCTGGAGGAGGCAGGCCGCGACCGCTTTACGGGCGTCACCTATGGCCGCTACGGCACGCCGACGACCTTCGCGTTCGAGGAGGCCGTGGCCATGCTCTCCGGCGCCGACAAGGCCATGGCGCTGCCTTCCGGCCTCGCCGCCATCGCCGTCGCCCTGACGACATTCCTTAAGGCCGGCGACCACCTGCTGATGACCGACAGCGTCTATGAACCGGTGCGCAAGCTCTGCGACAAGATCCTGGCGGCACAAGGCATCCTGACCGATTATTACGACCCAACCATTGGCGCCGGCATTGCCGCGCTCATGCGCGGCAACACCCGAATCGTCTATGTGGAATCGCCCGGATCGCTCACCTTCGAGGTCCAGGACATTCCGGCCATCGCGGCGGCCGCGCACGGGCGGGGCGCCGTGGTCGTCGCCGACAACACCTGGGCCTCGCCGCTGTTCGGCAAGCCGATGAATCTCGGCGCCGACCTCGTGCTCGAGAGCGCCACGAAATACGTCGCCGGCCATTCCGACGTGATGATCGGTTTCATCGCCATGCGTGACGCCGAGTACGAGGCGGTGAAGCGCCAAGGCCACGGCCTGGGATATGGCGCCGCGCCCGACGACTGCTATCTGGCCCTGCGCGGCCTGCGCACCATGGGCGTGCGCCTGCGCCGGCACCAGGAAACGGCGCTGGCGCTGGCGCGCTGGCTTGGCGGCCGGCCGGAGGTCGAGCACGTCATTCACCCTGCCTTGCCCGATCACCCCGGCCACGATCTGTGGCGGCGCGATTTCACCGGCGCCTCGGGACTGTTTTCCGTCGTCTTGAAGCCCATGCCGCGGCCGGCGCTCGCGGCCATGCTTGAAGGCATGCGTCTTTTCGCCATGGGCTATAGCTGGGGCGGGTACGAGAGCTTGATCCTTCCGGTCGACCCGGCGGCGGTGCGAACGGCGCGGCCTTGGACGATGCCGGGCCCGGTGTTGCGGATTCATGCCGGCCTCGAGGATCCGGACGACCTGATCGCGGATCTGTCGTTGGGCTTCGAGCGGCTTCAACGGTCGGGACTTCACGCATGACCGCAACCGGCAACCTCGACGACGTCATCAAAGCCATCGCCTTCGGGCCGGACGGCCTCGTCCCGGCCGTCGCGCAAAGCCACGATACCGGCGAGGTGCTGATGCTGGCCTGGATGAACGCGGATGCCGTGCGCGAGACGCTTGCCACCGGCCGCGTCTGCTATTGGTCGCGCTCGCGCCGCGCCCTGTGGCGCAAGGGCGAGACCTCGGGCCATGTCCAGCGTCTCGTCGAATTGCGGATCGATTGCGACGCCGATGCGTTGCTGCTGCGGGTGGAACAGACGGGCGCCGCCTGCCACACCGGAAGGCGAACCTGCTTCTTCCGCGCCGTGCGCGAGGGTGCCATCATCGAGGACGCCGATGACATACGTTAGCACCGCCAGTTGCCGTCCCGTGACTCGAGCACCCTCACCCTCCCGTGCCGACGCACGGGTCCCTCCCTCTCCCGCGAGGCGGGAGAGGGTGTCCGGCGCGAAGCGTCGGACGGGTGAGGGGTTCTTGCGGCGGCTCATGTTGGTTGCGCTGCTCGCGTGCCTCGCCGCCTCCGGCGCCCGCGCCGGCGACCTGCTGGTTTTCGCCGCAGCCAGCACCAAGGACGCCATGGACGAGGTCGCTCTCGGCTTCGGGGCCGCCACGGGCAACGAAGTCACGCTATCCTTCGCCAACAGCGGCGAACTGGCCAAGCAGATCGAGAACGGCGCCCCGGCGGCGCTCTTCGTTTCCGCCGACGGCAAGTGGATGGATTACCTGGCCGAGCGAAGTCTCATCGCCGCCGATAGCCGGCGCGACCTGCTGTCGAACAGTCTGGTGCTGATCGCGCCCAAGGACAGCGGACTGTCCATAGAGCTTCGCCCCGGCGTGGCCCTCAAGGCGGCGCTCGGCGACGGCAAACTGGCGATGGCCGACCCCGATGTCGCTCCCGTCGGCCGTTACGGCAAGGCGGCGCTCGAGACGCTGGGCCTGTGGGCCGAGATCGAACCGATCCTCGTGCGCACCAAGGATGTCCGCGCGACAATGGCCCTGGTCGAGCGCGGCGAGGCCGCGGCCGGTATTCTTTACGCCACCGACGCCAAGGGGAGCGGCGGCGCGCGCGTCGTCGCCGAGTTCGCCGCCGCCACCCATCCGCCTATCGCCTATCCGATGGCGATCGTGACGGAACATGACGACGCGACGGCGCGCGCCTTTGCCGACTATCTCGCCGGCGCGCAAGCGAAGGCGATCTTCGAGCGCTTCGGCTTCATCGTGCTTGCGCCCGGTGGCGGCACTTAGCGACCTCGAACTGGAGGCGATCCGCCTCAGCCTGCGCGTCGCTTTCTGGAGCGTCGCCACCTCTCTGCCTGCCGGCTTGCTGGTCGCCTGGCTGCTGGCGCGCTGCCGATTCCCCGGACGCCTGCTCCTCGACGGCCTAGTGCACCTGCCGCTCGTGGTACCGCCGGTCGTCATCGGCTACATCCTGCTGGTGCTGATGGGACGGCGCGGGCCGATCGGCGCTTGGCTGTATGACACCTTTGGCGTCACGCTCATCTTCACCTGGCGCGGCGCGGCGCTGGCGGCGGCGGTGATGGCCTTTCCGCTGATGGTGCGGGCCATGCGCCTCTCCCTGGAAGCGGTGGACAGGCGCCTCGAAGCGGCGGCGCGCACGCTGGGGGCGACGCCGCTCGACGTGTTCCTGACCGTGACCCTGCCGCTGATGTCGCCGGGCATCCTGGTGGGCACGGTGCTCGCCTTCGCGCGGAGCTTGGGCGAGTTCGGCGCCACCATCACCTTCGTCTCCAACATTCCGGGCGAGACGCGGACGATTCCGGTCGCGATCTACACGTTGACCCAGACGCCCGACGGCGACGCCGCGGCGTTGCGTCTCAGCATCGTGTCGATCCTGTTGGCGCTCGGCGCGCTTGCCATGTCGGAAATCCTCGCCCGGACATTGCACCGGCGGATCGGCGGCCCCCATGCTTGAGGTGGCGCTTCGGGCGCGTCGCGGCGATTTCGTCCTCGATGCCGCTTTCGAGGCACCGGCGCGCGGCATCCTGGCGCTGTTCGGACGCTCGGGCTCGGGCAAGACCACGATCGCCACCATGCTGGCCGGCCTGCTGCGCCCCGAGACCGGGCGCATCGCGCTTGATGGCGCCGTGCTGTTCGACAGCGCCGGCAGGGTCGACCTGGCGCCCGAGCGCCGGCGCATCGGCTATGTGTTCCAGGAGGGCCGCCTGTTTCCGCACCTGACCGCGCGGGGAAATCTTCTCTACGGCTGGAGGCGGACCGAGAAAGCCCGGCGGCGCTTGAACCCCGAACGGGTCTTCGCGCTTCTGGGATTGGATGGGCTGCTCGGCCGGCGCCCCGGAACCCTTTCGGGCGGCGAGCAGCAGCGCGTCGCCATCGGCCGGGCTCTCCTCTCCAACCCCAGCCTCCTTATTCTCGATGAACCGCTGTCCTCGCTCGATCCGGCGCGGCGCGCCGAGATCCTGCCCTTCATCGAGCGCCTGCGCGACGATCTGGCGCTGCCCATCGTCTATGTCAGCCACGACATGGGCGAGCTGCTGCGGCTGGCCGACCGGGCGGTGCTGATGGCCGAGGGCCGCGTCGCCGCCGTCGGGACCGTCGAGGACATCCTCGGCCGCCTCGATCTCGCGGCGCTCACCGGCATGCATGAGGTGGCGGTCGTGTTGGAGGCCAGGGTCGTCGGCCAGGACGAGGCCTTCCACCTGACGCGCCTCTCGTTTGCCGGCGGCGAACTCCGCGTGCCGCGGCTGGAACTGCCGGCGGGCACATCCGTGCGCGTGCGCGTCAATGCACGCGATGTGTCTATCGCCCTGACCGCGCCCAGCGCCGTCAGCATCCTCAACATCGTGTCCGGAACCGTGGTCGAGATCGCCCCCGCCGACGGCGCCCAGGTTCATGTCAGGCTGGATGTGGGGACGCCCTTATGGGCGCGGATTACGGCGCGCTCGGTACATGATTTGGAATTGCGGCCGGGGGGCCCAGTCTATGCGATGATCAAGGCCGTCGCCATCGACGCCCGCGACGTGGTGCGCGCGCGCCCGGCCTGAGGCCTCGCGCCGGCGCCTACTCGTCGCCCTCGTTGCCTTCGTCGTCCTCGTCGTCCTCGTTGCCTTCATTGCCCTCGTTGCCGTCATCCTGGTAGCAGATGACGTTGCCTAGGAACGAGATCTCGTCGCCTTCGTCGTCCTCGTTGCCTTCGTCCGCTTCGTCGCCCTCGTCACCCTCGTCGTTTTCATCGCCCTCGTCGTCCTCATTGCTCTCGTCGTTCTCGTCGCCTTCGTCGTCTTCGTCCGATTCATCGCCCTCGTCGCCCTCGTTCCCTTCGTCGTTCTCGTCGCCTTCATCGTCCTCATCGCCCTCGTCGCCGAAGACGCTGGGATCTTGGACTTCATCGCCTTCGTCGCCCTCGTCGCCTTCGTCGCCCTCATCGTTCTCGTCGTTTTCGTCGCCCTCGTCGCCTTCGTTATCTTCGTCGCCTTCATTGCCCTCGTCGCCGTCGTTGCCGGGATTCGTCTCGTCGCCTTCGTCGTCCTCGTTGCCCTCGTCGCCTTCATCGCCTTCGTCGCCCTCATTGCCTTCGTCGCCTTCGTCCCCCTCGTCGCCTTCATCGCCTTCGTTGCCGTCGTTCTCGTCACCCTCGTCGCCTTCGTCGTCTTCGTCGCCTTCGTTGCCCTCGTTGCCGTCGTTCTCGTCGCCCTCGTCGCCTTCATCGCCCTCGTTGTCTTCGTTGCCTTCGTCGCCTTCGTTGCCGTCGTCCTCGTCGCCCTCGTCGCCTTCGTCCCCTTCGTCGCCCTCGTCGCCCTCGTCGCCCTCGTC
>VFKA01000026.1 GCA_009885795.1 Rhodospirillales bacterium
AGGTTCTTCGCCATGTTCTGCAACATGGTCGCTTCGTTCTGAAGCGATTGGATCTGGTTGTTGATCTGCTCCAGTGCGCGGGCCGCCTGGATGACGTTCTGGGCGTAGTTCGAGGGATCGAACACGGTGATGGCGGCGGCCGGCTGAACCAAGCCGGCAACGGGCAGCGCGGATAGCGACGTGGCGACGAGCACGACGGCAAGAGTGCGGCGGATCATGATGTTTTCTCCGGTGCAGGGTTGGGGAAGTCGGCGAGCAACGCGGCCGCCCAATCGAGGCCGGCGGCGTTGAGGAAACCGGCGGAAAAGCCGTCATGGCCGTGCTCGGCGAGCACGCGGTCGATCATGGTTTGGGACGCCGGATCGGATGTGCCGCAGAACGCGAGCGCCACCGGCCCGAGCGCCAGCTCGAACAGGCGATTGCCCCGGCGCGATTGCAGGTAGTAGTGGCGCTTCGGCGTGGCGCGGGCGATCAGCTCGATCTGCCGGTCGTTGAGGCCGAAGCGCTCATAAGCGATGCGCGCCTGCGGCTCGATCGCCCGGTCATTGGCCAGGAAGATGCGCTGCGGGCAGCTCTCGATGATGGCCGGCGCGATGCTGCTGCCGGCGATGTCGGCGAGCGACTGGGTGGCGAAGACGACGGCGACGTTCTTCTTGCGCAGCACTTTCAGCCATTCGCGGATGCGCGCGGCGAAGATCGGGTTGTCGAGATAGACCCAGGCTTCGTCCAGGATCAGCAGCGTCGGCCGGCCTTTCTCCCCTGTCTCCGACAGGCTGGCGAAGCGCTCCTCCAGCCGATGGAAGAGATAGGTCAGCACCGGCAGGACCACGCCGGCTTGCGACATCAGCTCCTCGGTCTCGAAGCACTGCACGTCGTCGAGCGCCAGGCGGTTCTCGGCGGCGTCGAGCAGCCGGCCGAACGGACCGTCCAGGGTGTAGGGCATCAGCGCGGCTTTGAGGGCATTGGACTGCAACAGGACGGACAGGCCGGTGAGCGTGCGCTCCTCGACGGGCGCGGAAGCCAGACTGGTCAACGTCGACCAGACGGCCTCCTTCACCTCGGGGGTGACGATGACTTTCTCATGGGCGAAGAGCGCGCCGATCCATTCGGCGGCCCAACTCCGTTCGGCCGGATCGTCGATGCCCCGCAACGGCTGGAAGGCGAGCGAACCGTCGGAGCCCAGCGCATGATGCTCGCCGCCCATGGCGAGCACGGCGGCGCGCGCGGAATACCCCTTGTCGAAAATATAGACCTGCGAGCCGGCATAGCGGCGGAACTGGAGCGCCAAGAGCGCCAGCAGCACGGACTTGCCGGCGCCGGTCGGCCCGACGATCAGCATATGACCGACATCGCCGACATGGGTGGATAGCCGGAACGGCGTCGAGCCGCTGGTCTCGGCGTAGAGCAGCGGCGCCCCGTCCAAATGGGGATTGCGTGCCGGGCCAGCCCACACCGAAGACAGCGGCATCAGATGGGCGAGATTCAGCGTGTGGACGAGCGGCTGGCGAACATTCGCGTAGACATGGCCGGGGAGCGAACCGAGCCAAGCTTCCACCGCGTTGACGCTCTCGCGGATGCAGGTGAAACCCATCCCGTTGACGATGCGCTCGACGGTGCGGACCATCTCGTCCGCCCGAGCACGGTTCTCGTCCATGACCGTGATGGTGGCGGTGAGATAGCCGAAGGCGACGTGATCGCCGCCCAGCGCCTGAAGGGCCAGATCGGCGTCCACCACCTTGTTGTCGGCGTCGGAATCGAGTAGCTGAGCCGGCTCGTTATAGAGCACCTCGCGCAGCAGGGCCGTGATCGACTTGCGCTTGGAAAACCACTGCCGGCGCAGCTTCGTCAGCGTCTTGGTCGCCTCGGTCTTGTCGAGGGCGACGAATCGCGTGACCCATCGGTAGGCGAAATCCTGATGGTTGAGCGCGTCGAGAATCCCCGGCCGGGTCAGGTTCGGGAAGCCCAGCACCGTCAGCGTGCGGAGATGCCGGTCGCCCAACATCGGCTCGATACCGCCGCTTAGCGAGGTATCGACCAGGATGCCGTCCAGATAGATCGGCGTCTCGGGAACGGCGAGGCGATGCCGCTTGGTCGATACGGTTCCGTGCAGGTAGGTCAGCGTCTCGCCATCGTCGAGCGCCCGCACTTCCGGCATGAGGCCGGAGAGCAGATCGAGGACACGGTCGGTCTCGGCGACAAATACCGCGAGGTCCTGGCGCCAGTCCCTACCCTTCGTGTCATGGGCGGTTTCGACCAGCGCCCGCTCGGCCCGGCTGACCTGATCGGCGGGCGGCATATAGAGAAGGGTGAGATGGTAGGCGCTCTCGAAGTGCTGCCCGCGTTGTCCCTCGAAAGCGGCGCGGCGCTCCTCGTCCACCAGCCACGCCGCGGCATCGGGGAAGGTCGCGTCTGGATAGCCGAGCGCTTCGACCCGCTCGGCCTCGAAGAAGAGCGCCCAGCCCGAGCCGAACCGCCGCAGCACGTTGTTGGCCCGCGCGCAGACGCCGACCAACTCGGATTCGGTCGCGCTCTCGAGGTCCGGCCCGCGGAACCGGAAGGTTCGCTGGAAGCTGCCGTCCTTGTTGAGCACGACGCCGGGCGCGACCAGCGCCGCCCAGGGCAGGTGGTCGGCAAGCCTGTCCGCCCTCTGGCGATATTCGGCGAGGTTCAGCATGACCACCATGCCTTCTGCCGGAGGTGGCGCGCGAGCACCCGTGCGAAGTCGGGATCGCGTTTTGCCGCGAACACCGCCAGTGAATGGCCGATGACCCAGAGCGCGAGGCCGGCGATCCACATCTGCAAGCCGAGCCCCATGGCGGCGGCCACCGTGCCATTGACGATGGCGATGGCGCGCGGCGCGCCGCCCAAGAGGATCGGTTCGGTCAGCGCGCGGTGCAGCGGCGCCTCGAAGCCCTCCAGGTGATTGGCGCTATGGGCGCTCATGACACGAGCGCCCCGCCGCCGAAGGAGAAGAAGGACAGGAAAAAGCTCGAAGCCGCGAAGGCGATGCTGAGCCCGAACACGATCTGAATCAGCCGCCGAAATCCGCCCGAGGTCTCGCCGAAGGCGAGCGTCAGGCCGGTGACGATGATGATGATCACCGCCACGATCTTGGCGACCGGCCCTTGCACGGATTCCAGGATCTGCTGAAGCGGCTGCTCCCAGGGCATGTTGGAGCCGGCGGCGTGGGCCGTCGCGGTCACGACCACCGAAAGCACGGCGCCCGAGACGGCCGTTTGCAGCGAACGAAGATGAGCACGCATGTTGGGTCTCCCGTCTGTCAGAGGGCATGAAGCCGGTGGGGGGTGAGATCGGTGACGGCGTAATCGCCGTCGGCGTCGAGGCCCGTGACCTCGGCGATGGTCTCGATGCGGCGCGCCAGACCCCGGCCCTGGATGAAGACCACGAGGTCGATCGCCTCGGCGATCAGCCGGCGCGGCACGGTGACGACGCTTTCCTGCACGAGCTGCTCGAGGCGGTAGAGCGCGGATCGGGCGGAGTTCGCATGCACCGTGGCGATGCCGCCCGGATGGCCGGTGTTCCAGGCTTTGAGCATGTCGAGGGCTTCCGCGCCCCGGACCTCGCCGACGATGATGCGGTCGGGCCGGAGCCGCAGCGTCGAGCGGACGAGATCGGCTAGGGTCACCACGCCTGGCTTGGTGCGCAGCGCCACGCAGTCAGGCGCCGCGCATTGCAGCTCGCGGGTGTCCTCGATCAGGATGACGCGCTCGTCGAGCCCGGCGACTTCGGCGAGCAGGGCATTGGCAAGCGTGGTCTTGCCCGAACTGGTGCCGCCGGCAATCAGCAGGTTGCGCCGGTCCCGAACCGCCTTGCGCAACGCTTCGGCCTGGATCGGCGCCAGAATGCGATCGGCGATATAATCATCGAGCGTGTAAATCTTCGCCGCCGGCTTGCGGATGGCGAAGCAAGGCGCGGTCGAGACCGGCGGCAGCAAACCTTCGAAACGTTCGCCGCTGATACCGTCATCGCGCGGCGGCAGCTCGGCACTGACCACCGGATTGCCGGCATGCACCTCCATGCGGACGTGGCTCGCAACCAAACGAATGATGCGTTCGACCTCGGCCGGCTCAAGCCGTTCCCCGGTGTCGATGCGACCCTCACCCAGCCGGTCGAGCCGCAGGCTGCCATCGGGGTTCACCATCACCTCGATGACGAGCGGATCGGCGAGCGCCGCCGCGATCGCCGGTCCCATGGCGGTGCGCAGCATGGCGCGGCGGCGGCCCTGGGCTTCGGGATGAGAGAGACTGCTCATGGCGTTCCCTCTCCATCCGTATTGCCGCCGAGGGTGCGGCCGCCACCGGCGATCTGCCGGCCGACCTGGTCGATGAAGGCTTGGAAGCGGTCGCGTCCAACCGCGCGCGCCGCTTGATCCGGTTCGGGCAGCGGCGCCGTCACGGTGAGCTGGTAGCGAACGAACAGCGCCAGGCTCTCCAGCAGCACTTGGCCGTCGCGCTCGATGCGGTTGAGCTGGGCGCTGATTCGATTGAGGCGGAGCCCGAAGCGGTCGTCGAGTTCCTGCGTCCCGCGCCGGGTGAGCCACGCCGCCACCGCATCGGCCAGAATGGCGGACTTGGACGCACCGGGCTTCGCCGCCAGTGCTTCCAGCTTCTCGGTGAGATCCGCGTCGAGATAGAGCTGATGGCGGGATTTGGCAGGCGATGTCATGGGTGCCCCCTCAGAAGGACGGCAGCAGGTCGTCGCCGCGACCCGTGCCCTCGTTCATGGCGTGAGCGCGCACGACAGTGCCGAGGCCGCGCAGGCGGTCCATGGCGCGCTTGTCGGCGGCGGTGTCGGATTCGTCCTCGGTCAGGCCGAGATCGGTTTCGTGCTCGGCGGCGGAAGGCTTGGTGACACCCTCTTCCGGCAGGCCGGGATGGCGCTGCTGCTGGAGCCTGCCCTCTTCTTCGGCAAGCCCATCTTC
>VFKA01000049.1 GCA_009885795.1 Rhodospirillales bacterium
ACCTTCAAGGACGCAGACAGCCTCAAAACCGTAATCGACGAAGAGATCAAAGCCATGAACGAAAGCCGAAAACCCCATCCGTTGGCCAATCAGCGAATCTCTGCTTAGATGCGAATCGTCCCCATCATGCCGGCGGCCAGATGTTCCAGGATGTGGCAGTGGATCATCCAGTCGCCCGGGTTGTCGGCGACGAAGGCGATCTCGACGCGCTCATCCGGCGCCATGAGCACCGTGTCCCGCCATTCGCGGTGGACCGTCGGTTCGCCGTTTCGCGAGAGCACACGGAACGCATGGCCATGGAAGTGGATCGGGTGATGAAAAGACGTGCTGTTGCGCATGGCGAGAACATGGGAGCCGCCCCGCCGAAGCGTCAGAAACGGCGTATCGAGATGCCCGATCATCGAGACGCCGTTGATCGTCCAGATCTTCCCATCCGACATCCCGCCCATCATCCCCTCCATCATTCCGCCACCCATCATCCCCTCCATCGTTCCGCCGCTCATTGTCTCGCTCATCATCCCCTCCATCATTCCGCCACCCATCATGCCACCGCCGAATGCGACTTCATGGCGCTCGGCGGCGGCCAGGTCGAGTTCGGGCAAGGGGTTATCGGCAAGGCGTAGGGGCGCGTCGAGAGGCTCGGCTCGAATCGGAGGCTCCGCGCTGTAGGCGAGATCGACCAGCTTGTAGGCGGAGCCTTGGGAAAAGCGGTCGAAGACCGCGTGGGTGGCGCCGGGCGCGCCGGTCATGTCGATGACAAGATCGGCGCGCTGCGCGGGGCCGAGAACGATCCGTCGGTTCTCCGGTTCATGGGGCTCGACCGGCTGCCCATCCAGGGCAATGACCTTCGAGCGATGTCCCTCGAACTGGAGGCCGAAGATGCGCGCATTGGCGGCATTGACGAGCCTGAGACGAAGGCGTTCGCCGGAGCGCACGGAGAACGCCTGCGGGACGCGACCGTTGATCGTCACGGTGTTGCCGATGCGCCCCGCATGGCTCATGTCCATGAATCCGCCGAAATCGTCGCGGATGCGGGCGTCCGGAAGCAGGCGCCAGTCGTCCAGCACCCAGGTGACATCGCGGTCCACCTGGATCGGTTCCAGCTCCTCGACGATCAGCGGGCCGTAGAGGCCTCGGCCGACCTGCTCGAAGCTGCGATGATGCGGGTGATACCAGAAGGTGCCGGCGTCGGGCAGATCGAACTCGTAAGCAAAGGTCTCCCCAGGGGCGATCGGTTTCTGAGTGAGGAATGGCACGCCATCCATGGCATTCGGGGTGCGGACCCCGTGCCAGTGGACGGTCGTCTCCTCCGCAAGTTGGTTCTCCACCGCAATGCGGAGGCGCTGGCCTTGCCGAAAGCGCAGTTCGGGACCGGGGACCGAGCCGTTGTAGGCCCAGACGTCGGTTGCGTCGCGATGACCGCCGACCAGCGGCACTCGAGCCGGCTTCGCAATCAGCCGGATCGCGGTCCCGGCTTGCGCGGCCGCCGACACACGCCCGATCATGGCACCGGCAGCGAGGAATGCCGCGCCGCCGACAAGAAGCGAGCGGCGAGACAGATTCGAGCGTGGATTCCAATTCATTTTGTTCCTCCCTGACTACCCATGCATCCAAACGGTCTTCGACCGTAGTCACTCAAATCGTCCATGGCGGAGAGACCGCGGCAAATCAGCGAAGCCGATTTACCCCGGCAAGCGCCGGACGGACTCCGAGCGCGAATTCAGGATCGGGGCGGGGTAATCTCGGGGGAAGTCAGGCGGCCGGGTAGGGCTTGGCCATCCCATAACCAGTTAATGGACCAGGCGATCGCCTTGCTCGCCAACGCCGGCGGCATCGCGAAGGACGTTGGCGCGCAGATGGGGCCGCAGGTGTCATCGGCCATGTTCTGTTGGTCGCATGAGCCGCAGCCGGACATGCCGGACATTTGGGTCGCGCTTGCAGCGTGGTCAAAGGACGCCATTGCCTTCGGGACGGCCGCCGCCTGCGCCGCGGCCAAAGCGAAGACCGCCAGCCACAGCATGCCCAGCGACCGCCTGAATGGAAATCCCAACATCGGGCGACAAGATATGCGACTGAAGGGTCGATGTCCACGATTTCGCCTTCACATTCGCGCGAGCGACCGGAAAATTAGTGACCGGAAAATTAGTGACAGTATATAATTAACTTTCGAAAAAAACTATATACCGTCACTAATTATGTCCGTCACTAATTATGTCCCGCAGCTTGTCGAGGCAGGCTTGGCGGTCGGCCCGGAAATCGCCGGCGATCCACCATGCCTCGACCGCGGCCAGGGCCTCGCCGAGGCGCGGTCCGGGTTCCAGACCCAAGCTCAAGCCGTCGCGGCCCTTCAGAGGGAATACCGGCACCGGCTTATCGGCCATGGAAGCGAGCGCGCGCCAAGGCGCGCTGTCGACGGCCTCGCCCGAACTTGCCCAGGCGATGAGCGCGCGGCCCCGGTAGCGGCGCTGGCCTAGCCGGTAGAGATGAACCCGAAGGCCATGCTCGTCTTCGGCCGGCGAAAGCTCCGGGCCTTCCGACCAGCCGACGAGGTTGTCGCGCTCGCGGTTGGAAAAGCGCAAGCGCCGCGCCACTTCGGAGGCGGCGCCGCTGCCTCCGATCGACGCGGCAAGACGCAAGATCGCGTTGGGCAAGGCCGCCAGCGCCTGTTCGATCCGGACCAGCCGGCCGAGCCGTTCAAGCTCGACCGCCTCGGGCAGGAAGTGCCGGAGGATGTTCAGGTCGCGCATCAACGACATGATCGCGGCAGGGTCGGGCGCCGCCAGCAGTTTCAAGGTTTCGGCCGCGACCCGTTCGCCCGAGAGCGCCGGCAGCAGCGGCGCCAACTCGGCGGCGGCTTCAAGCGCCTCTTTGTCCGGCGCGCCCTTGCCGTAATGCGCATGGAAGCGAAAGAAGCGCAGCAGCCGAAGTACGTCCTCGCGCATGCGCGTCGCCGCATCGCCGACGAACCGCACCCGGCCGCGCTTCAAATCGTCGATGCCGCCGAAGGGATCGAACAGTTGGCCGTCCGGCGCCATGAAGATCGCGTTCATGGTGAGGTCGCGCCGGCTCGCATCCGCCGTCCAATCGTCGGTGAACTCGACCTTGGCGTGCCGGCCATCGGTTTCGACGTCCCGGCGCAAGGTCGTGATCTCGAAGGGCGCCCCCTCCACCACCGCCGTCACGGTGCCGTGCTTGAGGCCCGTCGGCACGACCTTGACGCGGGCGCGCTCGAGCAGCGCCATCACTCGCTCCGGCGGCTCATGAGTCGCGAGATCGATGTCCTTCACCGCGCGCCCGATCAACGCATCGCGCACGCAGCCGCCGACGAAGCGGACCTCGGCCCCCTCGGTGGTGAGCGCCGCGATCACGGCCCTTGTCGCCGGCGCCGTCATCCAGGGCTGGGGCGGCAAACGCGGCGCCGGCTTCATCGGCGGCGCTTCTATTCGAACGCGCCCGGCTCGATCTTGCCGTCGATCAGCCTGGGCGGCTTGTAGGTGGCGCCGGGCTCGGCGCCGCCGAGCAGGGCATAAGCGGCGAACACGACCGCCGCCAACACGCCGCCGGCAACGGCGAGCCAGGTCCACGGCACGTCGCGCCACTCCGGCCCGGCACCGGTGCCTGCGCGCCGCCGCATGAAATGAACATAGAGAACGTAGGCAGCCGTCGGCAGCAGCAACGGCAACAGGATCGAGAGTACCTGCCTCATCGCTTGGCACCTAGGATCTCGGCCAAATTGACGAGCATGCCGGCGGTGGCTCCCCAGATATAATAGTGCTCCCAAGGCAGCACGTAGAACTGCCGTTCGCGCCCCTGAAACTCGCGCGAATGGCGTTCATAGCGCGCCGGATCGGCCGCCACGTCCAGCGGCACCTCGAACACTTCGTCCACTTCGTTCGGATCGAGGCTGTAGGCGGGCGGCGGTTCGACCAGCGCCACGATCGGCGTCACTTCGAACCCGGTGCGAACGAGATAGGTGTCGAGCCGCCCGATCGGCTGGATCGATTCGGGCGGCAGACCGATCTCCTCCCGCGCCTCGCGAATGGCGGCGGCGAGCGCGTCGGCGTCGCCGGCATCGACGCGCCCGCCGGGAAAGCTCACCTGGCCGGCATGGTCGGTAAGATGTTCCGTGCGCCTGGTCAGCAGCACCGTGAGCCCCGCCGGGCGCTCGACCAGGCCGACCAGCACCGCCGCCGGCGTCAGCGCCCGCCCCTTGTCCCAGCCCACCGGCAGCATATCGGGATTGAGATCGTGATCGCCGCGCCAATGGCCAAGCGAGGAATCGGGGGTGAGCCCGCGCCGGCGGCCGGGCGGCGGCGCGGCGGCGAACCGCGCCAGCACGAAACCGCGGTCGATGGCGCCCGCGGTCATGAGCTAGTGCCCGCAATCATGGAACCGTGAATCGGGCCTCTATCCTTCGACAGGCTCAGGATGAGGCCCTCATGTTGAGCCTGTCGAAACATGAGGGCTGGGGTTGCGTATCACGCTGAGCAAGAATTTACCACAGAGGCACAGAGGTACAGAGTCTCGGCCGAAATCTTCTCTGTGCCTCTGTGCCTCTGTGCCTCTGTGGTTCCCGGCCGGCCGAGGAAACTAGGACGATGGTTTTGAACACATGATTCGATCTTCGGAAACGATGTACTAGGCCAGACTGCCGAGAGGGAAAAACATGCCGCAGCTCCATACGCCATACTGCTCGCTGCCGCCCAGGCGCCGCTCCTCGCCGAGCTCGACCAGCGCATAGTAGACCGGCCTCGACAGCAGCGCTTCGAGACCGCCGCGCACCATGACATAGGGGCTGGGCTCGCCGCTCGCCGCATCGTGGCTGACGCGGAGCGGATGATCGGCCCCAACCGCCACCACGTCATCCAAATTCGTGCGCAAGCGCAAGACCTGCTCGCGGCCCTGGCCCTCCACGTCAAGCTCGACCGCGACGAAGGGCGCGTCGTCGACCGCGATGCGCCCGCGCTCCGCCGGCGTCACCAGCCAGTAACTACCATCGCCTTCGCGCCGCAACACCGAGGCGAACAGGCGAACCAGCGGTTTGCGGCCGATCGGCGAGCCATGATAGAACCAAGTGCCATCGCGGCCGATGCGGATGCCGAAATCGCCGCATGGCGCATCGGGGGCCGGTCCCCCGGCGCCAGAGTCGCGAGGCAGGGATAATCCGGCGGAAGGGTCCGTTGCGCCGGTCATGGGGTGCTTCACCTCCGCGTCATGGCCAAGGGAGAACCGGATTGACAACCACCTATCCGCCGACCGCCGCGCGAACCGGCGATAGCGCTAATAAGGCCGCCGGCGACATCGAGGCGCTCGGCCAGCGGTTGCACCAAGTCCGGCGCAGCATCGGGCGCGTGATCTTCGGTCAGCACGCCGTCATCGAGGAAACTCTTATCACGCTGCTGGCCGGCGGTCACGCCTTGCTGATCGGCGTGCCGGGCCTCGCCAAGACGCGTTTGGTCGAGACGCTGGGCACTGTCCTCGGGCTCGAGGACAAGCGGGTCCAGTGCACGCCCGACCTGATGCCGGCCGACATCCTGGGCTCGGAGGTGCTCGAGGAGACCGACAAGGGAAGGCGCGGCTTTCGCTTCATCCCCGGACCGGTCTTTTGCCAACTGCTCATGGCCGACGAGGTCAACCGCGCCAGCCCGCGAACCCAATCGGCGCTGTTGCAGGCGATGCAGGAGCGCCGCGTCACCGTGGCCGGCCAGCCGCACCCGCTGCCGCGGCCCTTCCACGTGCTGGCGACGCAAAATCCGCTGGAGCAGGAAGGGACTTATCCATTGCCCGAAGCGCAGCTCGACCGCTTCCTGCTGCAGATCGACGTGAGCTACCCCGATCTTGCCGCCGAGCGCCAGATGCTTCTCGCCACCACGGGACCGAACGAGGACAGCGCCGTCCCGGTGATGACGGCCGAGGAACTGATCGACGCGCAGCGCATGGTGCGGGCGATCCCGGCCGGCGAAGCCGTCGTCGAGACGATCCTGACGCTGGTGCGAAACGGCCGGCCCGACACCAGCGACATCGACGAGGTGCGCCGCCACGTCGCCTGGGGCCCGGGCCCGCGGGCGAGCCAGGCGCTGATGCTGGCGACGCGCGCGCGGGCGTTGCTCGATGGCCGCTTCGCGCCGTCCGTCGACGACGTGCTGGCGCTGGCGCATCCGACCTTGCGCCACCGCATGGCGCTGAATTTCGGGGCGCGCGCCGACGGCATCACCCTCGACCAGGTGATCGCCAAGCTCTGCCAGCCCTTCGCCTGATGAACATGGGCGCGTACGTCGGCGGTCTGCCCGCACGATGAGCCTGCTCGATCGCGCCGAGCAATTGGCGGCCGGCCTGCCGCCGCTTCTGGTCGCGGCGCGGCAAATCGCGGCCACGGTCCTGCCGGGCGTGCATGGGCGAAGGCGGTCCGGCCAGGGCGACACGTTCTGGCAATTCCGGCGCTATGAACCGGGCGACACGGCGAGGCGCATCGACTGGCGCCAGTCGGCCAAGGCCGACCCCTTGTTCGTGCGCGAGATGGAATGGGCCGCGGCCGAGAGCGTATGGCTGTGGTGCGATGGTTCGGCGTCGATGCGCTATCGCTCGGGCGATCTGCCCGAGAAGGCCGAGCGCGCCGGCCTGCTGACGCTGGCGCTGGCGGCGCTGCTGTTGCGCGGCGGCGAGCGCGTGGCGCTGCTGGGCCGCGGTTTCAGACCCAGCAACGCGCGCATGACGCTGCAACGCCTGGCACTCACCTTGGCGCGGCCGGAGGCGGAAGCGCCGAGCCTGCCGCCGCTCGAAAAGCTGCCCCGGCACGCGCGCCTGGTTCTGATTTCCGATTTTCTGTCGCCGCTGCCCGAGCTCGATGCCAGCTTTCGCCGCTTTGCCGATCTGGGCGTGCGCGGCCATTTGCTGCAAGTGCTCGATCCGTCCGAGGAATCGCTGCCCTTCGCCGGGCGCGTGCGCTTCCAGGGGCCGGAGGCCGAAGGCGAGATGCTGGTCGCCCGTGTCGAAGGCGTGCGCGAGGCCTACCGGGCGCGATTTCGCGCGCATGAAGCGGCGCTCGCCGACATGACGCGGGCGCTTGGCTGGACCAAGGCCGCCTACCGCACCGACCATTCGCCCCAACCGGCCCTGCTGTCGCTCTATCTTCAATTGGCGGAGCCGGGTAGAGTCAGGGAATCCTAATGTAGCGGATCAATCCGATGGTTTCTCCGCTTGCGACTTCCGTCTCATTTGTCATGCCCGGACTTGATCCGGGCATCCAGGTTTTTTCGTCGATTCCTGGATGGCCGGGTCAAGCCCGGCCATGACATCGGTGGGTTCGCGGTGTCAGAGTCACTACACTAACAGCACCATTGCGCGATGATCGATTTCGGCTCGCTCAGCTTCGTCACGCCCTGGCTGCTCGCCGCGTTGGCGGCGCTGCCGGCGCTGTGGTGGCTGCTGCGGCTGCTGCCGCCGACGCCGCGGCGCATCCGCTTCCCCGCCATTCGCCTGCTGTTCGGGCTCGAGCCGCGCGAGGAAACGCCCCAACGCACGCCCCTCTGGCTCGTGCTGCTGCGCCTGCTGCTGGCAAGCCTCGTCATCGTGGCGCTGGCGCATCCGCTGATCGATGCGACCGGCGCAGGCGGCCGTTCGGGTCCGCTGTTGCTGGCGATCGACAATGGCTGGAGCGCGGCTTCGCGCTGGCCTGCGCGCGGCGAGGCGATGATCGACGCCTTGGAGCGCGCCCAACGCGACGAGAGGCCCATCTATGTCCTCGTCACGGCGCCGCAAGACGGCGAGGCGGCCGGCCTGTTGTCGGGACCGCAGACCGCCGCCGAGGCGATGGAACGCGTACGGGCGCTCCAGCCGCTGCCATGGCCGGCCGACAGGGCGCTTGCCATGGCCGCGCTGGCGCCGCTCGGCGACGGCGCGATGGGCGACGTTCTCTGGCTGTCGGACGGCGTCGCCACCGAGCCGGAAGCCGACCGGGCCTTCGCCGACCGGCTGGCGGCGTTGGGGCCGCTTAAGGTGATGCGCGATCCGCCGTCGCGCCTGCCGCTGCTCAACCACGCGCCCGGCCGGGGCGGCGCCGTGCTGACCGTGAACCTGTCGCGCGCGACCGCGGAAGGAGCAAGGACGGTGTTGGTGCGGGCGAGCGAAGGCAATGGACGCCTGGTCACCCTGGCCGAAGTGGCCTTCGAGGCCGGCCAGCGCGGCGCGGAAAAGGCGATCGAGCTGCCGCCCGAACTGATCAATCGCATCGAGCGCATCGGCATCGAGGGCGAGGCCGGCGCCGGGGCCGTGGTGCTGCTGGATGAGCGTTGGCGCAGAAGGCCGGTCGGGCTCATGGGCGGCGCCGGCGACGACGAGGCGCAGCCGCTTCTGGGCGAACTCTACTATCTCCAGCGCGCGCTGGCGCCGTTCACGGAGCTCCACCGCGGGACCATTGCCGAGCTGGCGCAAGCCGGAACGGCGGTGCTGGTGCTGGCCGATGTGGGCGTCATCCCGGAGGAGGATTCGGGCCGGGCGAAATCCTGGATCGAAAACGGCGGCGTGCTGCTGCGCTTTGCCGGCGAGCGGCTGGCGGAAAACGCCGACCCCACGCTGTTGCCGGTGCGCCTCAGGCTGGGCGAGCGAACGCTGGGCGGCGCGTTGTCCTGGACCCGCCCGGCGGCACTGGCGCCCTTCGCCTCCGACAGCCCCTTCGCCGGACTCGCGATCCCCGAGGACGTGACCGTCAAGCGCCAGGTGCTGGCGGAGCCGGAGCCCGATCTCGGCGCCAAGACCTGGGCCCGGCTGGCCGACGGCACGCCGCTGGTGACGGCGGAGCGGCGCGGGCGGGGCTGGCTCGTGCTCGTGCACACGACCGCCAACACCGATTGGTCGTCGCTCGCCCTCTCCGGCCTCTTCGTCGACATGCTGCGCCGGATCGTCGACATGAGCGAAGGCGTCGCCGGCGGCGACACGAGCGCAAGCTTGGCCCCCTACCGGACGCTCGACGGTTTCGGACGGTTGGGCGTGCCTCCGCCGACCGCGGCGCCGGCGGCGGCTTGGGTGTTCGACAAAGGCGAGGTCGGGCCTAGGCACCCGCCGGGCTATTACGGCGGCGAGGCGTCGCGCCGCGCCTTGAACCTTGGCGCGGGCTTGCGCGAGGTGAATGCGCTGGGCGACATGCCGGCGGCGGCCGAGATCGGCGATTATCGCGTCGAGCGGGAAACCGACTTGAAGCCCTGGCTGCTGGCGGCGGCGGCGGCGCTTCTTCTTATCGATCTTCTGATTGCATTGGTATTGCGCGGCCTGCTTCCGGCGCCGCGGCGCCGCGCCGCGGCCGCGTTGGCGGTCCTGGCGTGCCTGGCGGGTCTTGGCCTGGGCGGCCGCCCCGCCCCTTCGCTGGCGCAAGACCCGGATGAAGCCGCCATCGCGCTCACGCGCGACACGCATCTGGCTTACGTGCGCACCGGCTCGCCCGCGATCGACGCCACCAGCCATGCGGGCTTGCAAGGTCTGATCCTGGTGCTGAAGCAGCGCTCGGCGGTCGAGGCGGCGGCGCCGGCGGGCGTCGATCTCGAATCCGACGAGTTGGCCTTCTACCCGCTGCTCTATTGGCCGATGACGGCCGAACAGCCCTTGCCCGGCCCCGGCGCGTTGCGGCGCCTCGATGCCTATTTGCGCAACGGCGGCATCGTGTTCTTCGATACCCGGGATCAGGGCGCGCTCGAAGGGCTCGGCGAAGCCGGCGAGGGGACCAAGGCCCTTCGCGAAATCGTGCGCGGCCTCGACATTCCCCCGCTGGTGCCGATGCCGCCCGATCACGTGCTGACCAAGTCGTTCTATCTGCTGCGGCAGTTTCCCGGCCGCTGGGACGGCGGAACGATCTGGCTCGATTCGGGAGAAGGGCGCCTCAACGACGGCGTCGCCTCGGTGCTGATCGGAAGCAACGACTATGCCGCCGCGTGGGCCGTCGATGATTTCGGGTCGCCATTGTTTCCGGCGGTGCCGGGCGGCGAGCAGCAGCGCGAGATCGCCTATCGCTTCGGCGTCAATCTGGTGATGTACGCGCTCACCGGCAATTACAAGTCGGACCAGGTCCACGTTCCGGCCATCCTCGAGCGCCTGGGGCAATGACCGCCATGGATCCGGCGAGCCTCGGCATCGAATGGACGCCGCTATTGCCGCCATGGGCGATCCTTGCTTTCGCGGGCGTCGGCGCGAGCCTGGTGGCCTTGGGCGCGTGGCGCCGCGCGCGAGGGATCTTGTGGCGCGCCATGGCGGTCGCGGTCATGGCGGCGGCGCTCGCCAACCCCTCGCTCATCGCCGAGGAACGCGAGGCGCTTGCCGACGTGGCCGTCCTGCTCATCGACGAATCGGCGAGCCAGGACATAGCGCCGCGCCCCTCGCAAACCGCGGCCGCCGCGGCGGCGATGGAGCAGCGCATGCGCGCGCTTCCCGACATCGAGGTGCGCGTCGTGCGCGCCGGGCGCGCGCTACCCGGCGGCGAGGAAGGAACACGGCTGTTCGCGGCGCTGAATGACGCGCTATCGGACGTTCCCAACCGGCGCTTGGCCGGAATCGTCGCCATCACCGACGGCCAGGTCCATGACGTGCCCACCGGCCCGGCCGCGGCCGGCTTCGATGCGCCGCTCCATGTTCTGCTGACGGGCCTCTCCCAGGATGGCGACCGCAGGCTGACATTGCCGAAGGCCCCTACATTCGGACTCGTCGGCAAGCCGGTCACCGTCACGGTGCGCGTCGACGACCTGCCGGATGCAGGCGGCGCCGGAACGGTCAACGTTAGCTTGTGGAAGGATGGCGAGCCCTTGGCGCCGGTCGAGGTGCCGCTCGGCGTCGATCACGAGATCGAACTGCCGATCGACCATGGCGGGCCGCAGGTGTTCGAGATCGCGGTCGGTAACGGCCCGCGCGAGCTCAGCCTCGTCAACAACCGGGCGATCGCCGTGGTGAACGGCGTGCGCGACCGCCTGCGCGTGCTGCTGATATCGGGCGAGCCCTATCCCGGCGAGCGCACCTGGCGCAGCCTGCTCAAGGCCGACACGGCCGTCGATCTGATCCATTTCACCATCCTGCGCCCGCCCGAGAAACAGGACGGCACGCCGGTCAACGAATTGTCGCTGATCGCGTTCCCGACGCGGGAGCTGTTCGAAGCCAAGCTCGATGAATTCGATCTTGTCATCTTCGACCGCTATCGGCGCGGCGGCGTGCTGCCGCGGGCCTATTTCGAAAACATCGTCGATTACGTGCGCGCCGGCGGCGCGCTTCTGGAATCGTCGGGCGCCGATTACGCCGGCCCGCTCAGTGTTTATCAGTCGCCCTTGAGCGAGGTTCTGCCGGCCGAGCCGACCGGACGGGTGATCGAGCGCGGATTCAGGCCGATGGTCAGCGTGCTTGGCCGGCGCCATCCGGTGACCGCCGATTTGCCCGGGTCGATGGCGGAATCCGGCGAGGACGCCGCCGTTCCGCGATGGGGCCGCTGGTTCCGCCACGTGGATACCAGGTTGAAGCGCGGCACGGCGGTGATGGAGGGCATCGACGGGCTGCCGCTGTTGGTTCTCGACCGTGTCGGCGAGGGCCGCGTTGCCCAGCTTCTGAGCGATCAGATCTGGCTGTGGTCGCGCGGATTCGAAGGCGGCGGCCCGCAGCTCGAACTGCTGCGCCGGGTCGCGCATTGGTTGATGAAGGAACCGGAACTCGACGAGGAGGCGCTGCGCGCGACGGTCGAGCAAGGCCGGCTGCGGATCACCCGCCGCAGCCTCGACGAGGATCAGGGCGACGTCACGGTGACCACGCCCTCGGGCCGCTCTTTCGCGCTCGAACTTAGTCCCGACGGCCCCGGCCGGGCCGCGGCCGACACGCAGGCCGGCGAGATCGGTCTTTATCGCGTCGGCGATGGCGATCGCCACGCCTTCGCCGCGAGCGGCCCGCTGAACCCGCTTGAATTCGCCGACCTCCGGGCGACGGCGGAAAGACTGCAACCGCTGGCGGAGGCGACGGGCGGCGCGATCCTGCCGCTTTCGCCGGACCGCCATCCGCAAATCCGCAAGGTCGCCTCGGGGCGCGACACCGCCGGGCGGGATTGGCTCGGGCTTCGAGCCAACAACGACTACATCGTGCGCGGCGTCAGCCAGACGCCGCTGGTACCGCCGATCCTGGTACTCGCCGCCGGGCTCGGCGCGCTGCTGCTTTCCTGGTGGCGCGAGGGGCGATAAGACGCGCGCCTATTGCAGCGCCGGCTCCAGCTTCTCATGGAAGAGCGCCAGGTGGGGTGCCAGCTTGTCGCTCTTGCAGCCCCATTTCTGGACCATGTCGCGCATTTCGGACTTCGCCTTTTCGATGAGCGTCAGGCGCCTTCCCGCGCCGACGCCGAAGCCTACGTCCGCGTCGATGACGGCGCCCATCTTGGTCTGTTCCGGCTGGTTGAATTCGGTGTTATCGCGCAGGCAATGCACGGCGGCGCGAATCGCCTGGTGATAGCCGACATAGGTCGCCTCCGCCGCCTCATCGGCCAGCGCCGGCCAGTTCAGCCCCGCCATCAGAATGAGCGCCGCCGCGACAGCGCATGATCGGACATTTGCCATCACGATCCGTTTCCTCGACTATTGTTGGCGATTGTCTTCATAGACTAACGCACACGCCACGCCGGGGCAAAGCCCGATTGGCGTCCACGGAGCACTTGCCATGCGCGTCACCGCCCGACTGAAGCAACTCATCGAGGCCCCGGATATCCTGCTGTTGCCCGGCGCGCACGACGCGCTGGCCGCCCGGCTGATCGAGCATGCCGGGTTCCAGGCGCTGACCTGCGGCGGCTACAGCGCCACCGCCTCGCTTCTGGGCGCGCCCGACACCGGTCAGTTGACCATGAGCGAGATGGCCGATCTCTACGCCAGGCTCGCCACCGCGACGGCGCTGCCGATCCTGGCCGATGCCGACACCGGCTATGGCAACGCCAGCAACGTCGCGCGCACCGTGCGGGCCTATGAGCGCGCCGGCGTCGCCGGCCTCATCCTCGAGGACCAGGTGGCGCCCAAGCGCTGCGGCCACATGGCCGGCAAGGATGTCATACCGATCGAGGAGATGGCGGCCAAGCTCAAGGCGGCGCTCGATGCCCGCGTCGACGGCGATTTCGTCATCACCGCGCGCACCGACGCGCGATCCGTGCTCGGATTCGAAGCGGCCATCGAACGCGCCCAAATCTTTCGCGAAATAGGCGCGGATCTGCTGTTCGTCGAGGCGCCGGAATCGGTCGAGGAATTGCGCCGGGTCTGTTCGGAGATCCCGGGGCCCTGCCTCGCCAACGCGGTCGAGGGCGGACGCACCCCGTCCCTTCCGGCCAAGACACTCGAGGACATGGGTTTCGCGGTCGTGACCCATCCGGTGGCGGCGACTTACGCGGTGGCAACGGCGCTGGCCGAGCTCTACGCGACCCTGCGGCGCGACAGCGGCACGCAGGCGATGGCCGGACGCATGATGGACTTCGATGCCTTCAACGCGCTGGTCGGCCTCGCCGTTCAGCGCGAGACCGAGGCCGGCTACGCCGCCTTCGCGCGCGAATTCCTGAATGGGCGGCGGGAAGACGGCGCTTAAGATTCACATCGTCCGGTAAGGACCGGTCAAGAATCCGAAATACACCAACACCATGTCGACGCGTTCGCCGTCGGCGGACAGCGGCAGCAACAGCGTATCCGTTTCGTAGGTCGTGTTTTCCTTAGGATTGCGGAACGGTTCGCGCACGAGCTTCGGCGCCCGGTCGCGGACCACGGATTCGTAAGCGCTCAGCACGTCCGGGTGCTCGCCAAAGAAAGCGACGGCATCCGAGGTGCGGCCGGTTCGATCCTCGCCGGTCGCGGCCACCACGTCCGTTCCGACCAGCCGGTACCGCACGCGGAACGGTTCGTGGAGCACTTCCATCAACATGAGTCTTGGCAGATGACGCCGAAGGTCGAGCGGATCGATGTCCTTGCGCGACGGCATGGCGCGGGAGCCGCGCCGCGCGAGCCAATAGTCGAAGAGTTGGACGAGATCCTCGCTCGCCAAGCGAGCCCGAAACTCGTCGAAACTGGTCCCATCCACCGTCATCACGCTCCCTCGTCAACTCGATATCGGCACGTCGCCGCTTGTCTCAATGCCGCTGGCTGGGGCGCCAGGATTCGAACCTGGGATCACGGGACCAAAGCCCGTTGCCTTACCGCTTGGCTACGCCCCATGCGAAGGAGGGTTAAAGCAAGATCGGGCGCGCGCCGCAACGTTCATCGCGACAGCGCGCAAGGGGCGACCCACCAGCCGGGCCGGGCGCTCTTGATCGTTTTCGCGGCGGCCAGGGCCGGTCCGTCGCCGGCGAAGAGGCCGAAGCAGGTGGCGCCACTGCCCGAGAGGCGCGCGAGAAGGCAGCCGGCTTGGCGAGACAACGCCGTCTCGACCTCGCCGATAACCGGCATCAACGCCCGGGCCGGCGCCGCGAGGTCGTTGTCGCGGGCGGAAAGCAGCCGCGCGAGTTCGGACGCGTCCGCCGGCGCGTCGGGCCAGCGCGCCGGCGCGGAGAACGGCTCGGTCCTAGCGCGAAAGACATCGGCCGTCGCAAGCGGCGAACCGGGATTCACCAGAACCAACCAGGCGGGCGGAAGCGCGGGCGCTAGCTCGACGGCCTCGCCGATGCCGCTCACGAAAGCGGGCCGGCCGAAGAGACAGACCGGCACGTCGGCGCCGAGGCCGAGACCGATCCGCGCCAGTTCGGGCTCATCCAGCTTCACGTCCCAAAGTTCCATGAGCGCCCGCAGCGCCGCCGCCGCGTCGGCCGATCCTCCGCCGATGCCGGAGGCGACCGGCAGAACCTTGTCGAGGGCGATGGCGGCGCCCGAAGCGCCGCCGCACGCGGCCCGCAGCCGCCTTGCCGCGCGCATGACAAGGTTGTCCTCGCCCGCCGACAGGGCGTCGGCGAACGGGCCTTGGATGGCGAGTGAGAGATCGGGCGACGGGCTACAGGCGATCTCGTCGCCGATATCGGCGAAGGCGATCAGAGAGTCGAGCAGGTGATAGCCATCGGCCCGGCGGCCGGTGACGTGAAGATAGAGATTGATCTTGGCCCGGGCGACGCGCCGCACCGCTTTGCCGCCGGGGCGCGCTATCGGATGCATGAATCTCATTCCGGGCTTCGAGTGCTGCCCCACGAGGGACTTCCCGATTCAGGAGCCTGTCATTCCGGCGAAAGCCGGAATCCATCGCGATGCTTCGCCATGGGTACCGGCTTTCGCCGGTACGACAGCGGTGTTTCGTCAACAATGCCGGCGGCGGCGCCCGAGGTCACCGTCAACCGTCCGAAGGGCCGTCGGCGAGGCCGGCCTCGATCTTGCCCTCGATCGGGGCCACCTGATCGGGCTCCGGCTCGAAGAAGAGCGCCCGGCGCCATTGAAACCGGGCTTCGAGCTTGCGTCCGACCCGCCAATAGGCGTCGCCCAGATGATCGTTGATGACAGGGTCCTGCGGCTTCAATTCGATGGCGCGTTCCAGGAGTTCCACGGCCTTGTCGTATTGGCCGAGGCGCTGATAGACCCAGCCCAGGCTGTCGACGATGTAGCCGTCATCGGGGCGCTGATCGACGGCCTTTCGCAGCATCTCGAGCGCCTTGTCGAAATCGCGCCCCTGCTCGACCCAGGAATAGGCAAGATAGTTGAGCGCGTGCGGCTGGTCGGGCTGAAGCTCCAGCGCGCGCAGGAAATCCTTCTCCGCCGTCTCCCACTGCTTGGCGCGTTCGCGGGCGATGCCGCGATAGTAGAACAACAGCCAGTGTTCGGCCGTGACGTTGCCCAACCGGGCGATGGCGGTGTCGTAGGCCGTTGCCGCCTCGACGAATCGCTTCTCGGCCCGCAAGACATTGCCGAGGCTGACCGCGGCATCGGACAATCGAGGCTTCGCCTCGATCATGGATTGAAGCTCGGCCACCGTTTCCTCGACGCGGCCAAGGCGTGTCAGCGCCTCGGCGGCCTCGCGCCGCGCCTGCCAGCCGAAGAGCGAGTCCGGCGGAACCCGGCGATAGGCGGCAATGGCATCCTCGTCGCGGCCCTGGCTCGCCATGATTTCCGCGATCAGCATGCGCGCGATGGCAAGGTCGGGCCGCAGGCTCAACGCCAGATGCGCATACATCGACGCCCGCTCGCCGATATTGTCCTGGCTCACCAACGTGGCGATCCCGAAGAGCGACTCGGCAATTCCGGCCGCCACGCCGCCGACGCTGGCCGCGAGCGGACCCGGCTCGTCGATCACCGCGATGAGCGTCTCGACCTGGTCGGGTGCGCCGGTCGCGGCGGCATAGCGATCATAAACGGCGCGGGCATCGGCGGCCCGTCCCTGCCGCAGGTAGAAATTAGCGACGATTTCATGCATCCGCAACGAGGGGTCCGACGCCTCGTCGAGCGCCGCCTCATAGCTTGCCTCGGCATCGACCGCGCGCCCGGCGAGATCCTGCATCATCCCCGCATGCATGGCGTGGAACGCGCCCAGGCCCTTCAGGTTCTCCAGCGGCGCGATCGTCTCCAAGGCGCCGGCGAGATCGCCGGTACCGGCGGCGACCCAAGCCTTGATGAGCGGCAGCAGCACCGCGTCCGCGCCGCCGCCCGGCAGCCCCCCCAGAAGGCCGACAGCCTCGTCGTTCTTGCCTTGCCTGATGAGATCGACCGCCAGCGTGAGGGCCACCATCTGCGCGGTGGGGTCGTAGGCGTGGATGCGCTCGGCCAGCGCCTCGGCTTCCGGCACCCGCCCCGCCGCCAAGGCGAGCAGAAAGGCGCGGTGCGCGAGTTCGCGGTTGTCCGGGTCGCTCGCCAAGACGCTCGACATGAGATCGGCCGCCGTGGCGGCGTCGTTCTCGATCTCGGCGTGGCGGCCGGCGAGATAGCGCCCGTAAGACGACGCCGCGAGCGGCGCGCCCACGACAGGCTGGTCCTCGGGCAGCGACTCGGCGGCGCCCGCGGGCAGGCCGGAGGCCGCGACGAGGAACGCCAAGCCGGCGCCGATGAAAATGCTGAGCTTGATCACGTTTGTTTCCCGTCCAATTCCATTGCCAATCTAGAGCATATTTCGGCCGGATGGAACCGGCCGGTGGTTCGTAGAAGGGGCCGGCCTCGTCAACCGATAGCACTGGACAACAGGGCATTGGCATCCGAGATTGTGGCCACGAAACCCAAGAAAAGCGAGGAGGCACAAGATGAAATCCCTTATGCGATCGACAATCGCAGGGCTTGCCCTGTCGTTCTCGGCGGGCGCGACCGTGGCCGAGACTCCCGGCGACACCCTGGTCATGGCCTTTGTGATCGACGATATTATCTCGCTCGATCCGGCGGAGATCTACGAGATCTCCACGTCCGAATACATGGCCAACGCCTATGACCGCCTGATCGCGATCGACCCCGCCAACCCTTCGGAGTTGAAATTGCAGGCGGCGGAAAGCTGGTCGGTCAGCGATGACGGCAAGGTCTTCGCCTTCAAGATCCGGCCGGGCATCAAGTTCCATTCCGGCAACGACATGACGGCCGAGGACGCGGAATTCTCGATGGAGCGCTTCGTGGCGCTCAACCTCAATCCCGCCTTCATCATGAACCAGTTCGGCCTGACCGCCGAGAACGTCGCCGACAAGGTGCGGGTCAAGGATCCGATGACCGTCGAGATCGAGCTCGACGCGGCTTACGCCCCCAGCTTCTTCCTCAATTGCCTGTCCTTTACCAGCGTCGTGGTCGACAAGAAGACGGCGATGGCGCACGAGGCCGGCGGCGATTTCGGCCATGAATGGCTGAAGACCAACGAGGCCGGATCCGGTCCGTTCGTCTTCAAGAGCTGGGCGCCCAATGAATCGCTCGTGCTCGAAACGAACGAAGGCTATTGGGACGGCGTGCCCAAGATCAAGCGGGTGCTGATCAAGAACGTGACCGAAAGCGCCACCCAGCAATTGCTGTTGCAGAAGGGCGACATCGACATCGCCCGCAACCTGACCGGCGACCAGTTGAAAGCCATCGCCGGCGACGCGTCGATCAAGACGCTCTCCGCGCCCAAGGCCACCTTGTGGTACATGGGGCTCAATACCAAGAACCAGTACCTGGCCAAGAAGGAAGCGCGCCAGGCCATGAAATACCTGGTCGATTACGACGGCCTGCAGAAGACCATGTTCAACGGCACCGGCATCAAGCACCAGACTTTCCTGCCGGACGGCCAATTGGGGGCGGATAACAGCACGCCCTTCACCCTGGATATCGCCAAGGCCAAGGAATTGCTGGCCCAGGCCGGCCTGCCCGACGGCTTCAACGTGACCATCAATGTCACCAACAAGTCGGAGACGCGCGAATTGTCGGCCTCGCTGCAGAACACCATGGCCAAGGCCGGCGTCAATCTCATCATCAAGCTGGCCGACAACAAGACGACCCTGACCAAGTATCGCGCCAGCGAGCACGACATCTACCTCGGCACGTGGGGATCGGATTACCAGGATCCGCATTCCAACGCCGACGGCTATCTGAACGTGCCGCTCGCCAAGCGCAACGGCTGGCAGTCGCCGGAGCGGGAGGCGGCCGTCCTTGCCGCGCGCGACGAGCGGGACTCGGCCAAGCGGACGCAGATGTACATGGACCTGCAGAAGATGGCGCTCGATGAAAGCCCCTTCGTGATCCTGTTCCAACAGGTCGAAACCGCGGCCATCCGCTCCAATGTCGATGGCTTCATCATGGGGCCGAGCTTCGATCTCAACCTCTACAAGAACGTGGTCAAGAACTGACCGATGACCGGCTCCCTATCCGATCCTCCCCCGGCTTCGGGGGAGGATTGGGCGGGAGCCGTTCCCTTCCCGCCTATTGAATCGGCCGGCCGATGATATCCGGGCGGGTCCAATCCATCCTGCGAACCTCGCTCTCCGTTGCCACCACGCTGCTCGGCCTGCTGCTGGTGACCTTCGTCATCAGCCGATTGCTGCCGGCCGATCCGGTGCTGGCCATCGTCGGCGACCATGCCTCGGAATCGACCATCGCCAAGGCGCGCCACGATCTCGGCCTCGACAAGCCGATCCTGACGCAATTCGCAATCTATCTCGGAAACGTCGCGACCGGCGATCTCGGGAAATCGGTGCGCACCGGGCGGCCGATCCTTCGGGAATTGGCGCATGTCTTTCCGGCCACCCTCGAGCTGGCGACCTTGGGCACATTGATCGGGGTGGTGTTCGGCATTCCCTTGGGCGTGCTGGCGGCCACGCGCAAGGACACGATGATCGACCATCTGATCCGGCTCATCGGCCTCATCGGCTATTCGGTGCCGATCTTCTGGCTCGGGTTGATGGGCCTCTTGGTGTTCTACGCCAAGCTCGATCTTCTGCCGGGTCCCGGCCGGCTCGATTTCGGTTACGAGGAAATGGTGGTTCCGGTGACCGGGCTGATGACGATCGACACACTTCTGGCCGGCGATGTCGCGCTGTTCGGGAACGCGCTGGCGCATCTCATTCTGCCCGCGTCGCTGCTGGGCTATTTTTCACTCGCCTATATCAGCCGCATGACGCGGTCGCTGATGCTGGGCCAGCTGCGCCAGGAATACATTCTGACAGCGCGGGTGAAAGGCGTGTCCGAGGCCCGCATCGTCTGGAAGCACGCCATGGGCAATATCCTGGTGCCGCTGCTGACGGTGGTGGCGCTGTCCTACGGCAATCTGCTGGAGGGATCGGTGCTGACCGAGACGGTCTTTTCCTGGCGCGGGCTCGGCCTCTACATCACCGATTCGATCTTCGGCCAGGACCTGCCGGCGGTCATGGGCGGCACCATCGCGGTCGGCGCCATCTTCATCGTCATCAACATGCTGACCGACGTCGCCTACCGCGTCCTCGATCCGAGGGCGCGCTAGATGCCGCCGTCCTGGCGACGCTGGCTGCTGAGCGACGCGCCGACGTCGCGCCGCCAGGCGCGAGCCGCCCGCGCCTATCTCGGCTGGATTGCCTTCAGCCGCAATCCGCTGGCGATGCTGGGCCTGGTCATTTTCCTGGCCTTGCTAGCGAGCGCCCTCTTCGCGCCGGCGCTGGCGCCGCTCGATCCGGTATCGGGCGATCTCGCCAACCGGCTGCTGGCGCCGGGCGGCGAGTACTGGCTCGGCACCGACCAGCAGGGCCGCGACATCTGGAGCCGGATCATTTACGGGTCGCGCACCACGCTTCTGATCGTCTTCATGGTGGCGGTGACGGCGGCGCCGATCGGCATCGTCATCGGCGCCAGCGCCGGCTATCTCGGCGGCTGGGTCGAGACCGTGCTGATGCGCCTCACCGACGCCTTCCTGGCGTTCCCCAAGCTGGTCCTAGCGCTGGCCTTCGCCGCGGCGCTGGGCTCCGGGATCGAGAACGCGATCCTGGCCATCGCGCTCACCGCCTGGCCTCCTTACGCGCGCATCGCCCGGGCCGAGACCCTGGCCGTGCGCGGCACCGACTACGTCGCCGCCGCCAAATTGAACGGCGCCTCGGATTTGCGCATCGTGCTCGGCCACATCATGCCGATGTGCCTGCCGTCCTTGATCGTCCGAGTCTCGCTCGACATGGCCGGCGTCATCCTGATCGCCGCCGGGCTTGGGTTCCTCGGCCTCGGCGTGGCGCCGCCGCAACCGGAATGGGGGTCGATGGTTTCCGAAGGCCGCAGCCAGATCCTGGAGCAATGGTGGGTCTGCACCTATCCGGGCGTCGCCATCTTCCTCGTCAGCCTCGGGTTCAACCTGATCGGCGACGGGTTGCGCGACGTACTCGACCCGCGCGAGGGCCGGGATGGATAAGTCGCCGCTACTCGAGGCCGACCGGCTGAACGTCAGCTTCCATACACCGAGAGGCGTGGTGCACGCGGTGCGCGACGTGAGTTTCAAGATGGGGCGGGAGAAGCTCGCCATCGTTGGCGAATCCGGCTCCGGCAAGACCCAGGCCGGCCGCGCCATCCTCGGCCTCAGCGACGGGCGCGTCAGCGCGAAACGCCTGGCGTTCCATGGCGAGACCTTGCTCGGACTCGACGCGAGGGCATGGCGCGCGATCCGGGGCCGGCGCATCGCCATGGTGATGCAGGATCCGAGATACTCCCTTAATCCGGTGATGCCGGTGGGCGAGCAATTGCTGGAGGCCGATCGCGACCGGGGATCGGCGAAAACGGCGCGCGCCCGCGCGCTCGACATGCTGGCGTCGGTGCGCATCCGCGATCCAGAACGGGTGTTCCGCGCCTGGCCGCACGAGATGTCCGGCGGCATGGGCCAGCGTGTCATGATCGCCATGATGCTGATGGCCGAGCCGGAGCTTCTGATCGCCGACGAGCCGACCTCGGCGCTCGACGTCACCGTGCGCCTGCAAGTGCTGGCGATTCTCGACAACCTGGTGCGGACCCGCGACATGGGCCTCATCTTCATCAGTCACGATCTCAACCTCGTGCGCACTTTTTGCGACCGCGTGCTGGTCATGTACGCGGGGCAAGTGCTGGAGACCTTGCCGGCGGCGGAACTGGCGGCTGCGCGCCACCCCTATACCCAAGGGCTGCTGGCCTGTCCGCCCGAGATCGACCATCGGCGGGAACGGTTGACGGTGCTCCGGCGCGATCCCCAATGGCTCGAGCCGGTGGCGCCGTGAGCGACGCTATCATCGAGGTCGAGAATCTCACGATCGGCTTCGGCGAGGGGAAGAACCGCATCGCGGCGGTGAAAGGCGTCGATTTCACCGTCACCGAAGGCGAGAATTTCGGACTGGTCGGCGAATCGGGCTGCGGCAAGTCGACGATCCTGCGCGCGCTGGCCGGCCTCAACGAGGATTGGAGCGGGCGCATCCGCCTGTGCGGCCGGGACATGGACAAGAAGCGGCCGCGCGCGCTGCGGCGCTTGGCGCAGATGGTGTTTCAGGACCCATTCGGATCGCTGCACCCCAAGCACACGGTCGACCGCATCCTGTCGGAGCCGCTGGAAATCCACGGCATGGACGACGTCGAGGGCCGGGTGCGCCTGGCCCTCGACCAGGTGCAGTTGGAACCCGTTCACCGCTTCCGCTATCCGCACCAGATGTCCGGCGGCCAGCGCCAGCGCGTGGCGATCGCGCGCGCGCTCATCCTGCAGCCCAAGGTCATCCTGCTGGACGAGCCCACATCGGCGCTCGATGTCTCGATCCAAGCGGAGGTCCTCAACTTGCTCCAGGACCTCGGCCAGCAAATGGGCCTCACCTATGTGCTGGTCAGCCACGATCTGGGCGTGGTCGCGCATATGTGCCGGCGCCTCGCCATCATGCGCCAGGGCGAGATCGTGGAGACGGCGATGGCGGAAGAGTTGGAGCGCGGGAAACTCGTCCACCCCTATTCGCGCCAGCTGCTGGTGGCGAGCCGGGGCTATGACCGCAACGCCATCGACGCGTTCCTGGACCATTGACCGGGATACCGAATCTCGGGCGCCCGAGACCCATGGCCCATCCTTCGAGACGGCCCTTCGGGCCTCCTCAGGATGAGGAGTATTACCTCATGCTGAGGAGCCGCGAAGCGGCGTCTCGAAGCATGGCGGCCGGGTGAAAGTTTCCGAGATTCGGCCCTACATATTCGGATAGCTCGGCCCGCCGCCGCCCTCGGGCACGACCCACTGGATGTTCTGGCGCGGATCCTTGATGTCGCAGGTCTTGCAGTGGACGCAATTGGTGAAGTTGATCTGCAATCGCGGGCTGCCGTCCTGGTGCACGATCTCGTAGACGCCGGCCGGGCAGTAGCGCTGTTCGGGCGCGTCGTAGAGCGCGAGGTTGACCTCCGTCGGTATGGCGGCGTCGGCGAGGCGCAGGTGCACGGGCTGGTCTTCTTCATGCGTGGTGTTGGAGATGAAGACCGAGGACAACCGGTCGAAGGTGAGCTTGCCGTCGGGCTTCGGGTATTCGATCGGTGGGCAAGCGCTGGCCGGATCGAGGCAGAGGTGATCCGGTTTCCCGTGTTTCAATGTCCAGGGCACGCCGAGACCCAGGCAATGCAGCCACATGTCGAGGCCGCCATAGGCGGTGCCGAGCCAAACCCCGAGCTTCAACGCCGGCTTGACGTTGCGAACCTTATGGAGGTCCTGGTACGCCCAGGACGCCCGGAACGCCGCCGGATACGCCACGAGTTCGTCGCCGCCCGATGACCCACCGACGAGCGCCGCATGGGCCGCCTCGGCCGCCAGCATCCCGGTCTTCATCGCGTTATGGGTGCCCTTGATGCGCGGCAAGTTGACGAAGCCGGCGGCGCAGCCGATGAAGCAGCCGCCGGGGAAGACGAGCCTGGGGATCGATTGCAAACCCCCCTCGTTGATGGCGCGCGCGCCATAGGCGATACGTTTGCCGCCCTCGAAGGTGGGGGCGATCGCCGGATGGGTCTTGAAACGCTGGAACTCCTCGAACGGCGCGAGATGCGGGTTCTTGTAGTTGAGATGGACGACGAAGCCGACGGCGACCTGGTTGTCCTCGAGGTGATACATGAAGGAGCCGCCGCCGGTCTTGGAATCGAGCGGCCAACCTTGACTATGCACGACGAGGCCCGGGCTATGGCGCTCGGGCGCCACCTGCCAGAGCTCCTTGAGGCCGATGCCGTATTTCTGCGGCTCGACCCCGGCGCGGAGATCGAAGCGCTTCATGATCTGCTCGGAGAGCGAGCCGCGGCAGCCTTCGGCTAGGAACGTGTACTTGGCGCGCAACTCGACGCCGGGCGTGTGGCCGGGTTTGGCCGTCCCGTCCTTGGCCAGCCCCATGTCGCCGGTGGCGACGCCCGCGACCGCGCCCTTGGCGTCGTAGAGGATTTCGGCGGCGGCGAAGCCGGGGTAGATCTCGACGCCCAGCGCCTCCGCCTGGCTCGCCAGCCAGCGACAGACATTGCCGAGCGAGACGATGTAGTTGCCGTGATTGTTCATGAGCGGCGGAAGAAGCGCTCCCGGCACCTTGAAATGGCGCCGCTCGGTGAGCACCAGGAACCGGTCGTCGGTCACGGGCGTCTTCAGCGGCGCGCCCTTGTCCTTCCAGTCGGGGATGAGTTCATTCAAGCCCGCCGGGTCGATGACCGCGCCGGAGAGAATGTGAGCGCCGACCTCGGACCCCTTCTCGATCACGCAGACGGCGACCTCGCGTCCGCCGGCGGCCGCCAATTGCTTGAGGCGGATCGCGGCCGAGAGCCCGGATGGCCCCGCGCCCACGATCACGACATCGAATTCCATGGTCTCGCGCGCCATCTCGTGATCCCCCGGTCACTGGACATCGAGCGCGGCTACTTTAGCATACGCCGTCTCTCGCGGGTGAGTGCCAATGGCCGAGCAAAGCAATAGAAGCGCCGCCGACCTGCTCGCGCTCCTGCGCTGGCAGGTCGAGGCCGGGGCCGACGAGGCGATCGCCGAACACCCGATCGACCGCTATGCGGCGACAGCCTTGGCGCCACAGGCACCCCCGCGCAAGGCCGCGCCGGCTCCAGCCAGGGCTCTGGCTCCGCCCGCGCCTCGGGCGCCGGGAGAGGCTTCCGGCCGCTCGCTGGCCGGCGCCGCCCGAACCCTCGGGGAGTTGGCCGAGGCTTTGGCGTTGTTCGAGGGCTGCCCCCTGAAGCAGACGGCCACGAAGCTCGTGTTCGCCGACGGCAATCCCGATGCGCGCATCATGCTGGTGGGCGAGGCGCCCGGCGCCGATGAAGACCGGATCGGCCGCCCCTTCGTCGGCGTCAGCGGCCAGATGCTCGATCGCATGTTGGCCTGCATCGGCCTCGACCGGACGCGGGTCTACATTGCCAACGCGGTCTATTGGCGCCCGCCGGGCAACCGCACGCCCACCGGCGAGGAGATCGCGGCCTGCCTTCCCTTCGTCGAGCGCCACATCGAACTCGTTTCGCCTGAAATCCTGGTCCTGCTCGGCGCTCCGGCGGTAAAGAGCCTGCTCGCCCGCAAGGAAGGAATCACCACTCTGCGCGGTCAGTGGTTTCAGTACGAGAGCGCCGGACTCGCCCGTCCCATCCCGACCTTGGCCACCCTGCATCCAGCCTATCTGCTGCGCCAGCCGGCCCAGAAACGGTACGCTTGGCGAGACATGTTGGCCCTTCAGGAAAAGGCCGAGAGCCTGGGTCTATCAATACCTAGTGTTAAACAACCAAGATGACCTACTACATATAGATCAGTGGTTATTTTTCTCTTGCCATGGAGCGCTCGCTTCCCTAGGTAGGACGCATGAAAAGCATCAAATCGTTGCTGGGGAGACCCCCTTGGCGCCGTCTCGGCGCCGGCGTGGCCTTCATTGCCGCCGTAGCCGTCGTCCTCGCGCTGATCCACGGGCCGGGGCCCTTCGCGGCCGCCATACCCCCAACCAAACCTTCCAACACCCCGAACCAAAGCACCGCCGAGGAAAACTCGGCGACGACGCTGGCGTTGGCGACGCCGCTTGGCGAGGCGGACGCCCAGCGATACCGGATGATTTTCCGGGTGCAGCAGCAGGGGCTATGGGCGTCGGCCGACAGGCAGATCCGAAAGCTCGACGATCCTATTCTGATGGGCCACGTCCTGGCGCAGCGCTATCTGCATCCGACGGGCTATCGCTCGACCTACAAGGAACTGGTCGGCTGGCTCTCGGCGTACCGGGACCTGCCCGAGGCGCGCGACATTCACGCCCTGGCGCTGTTGAAAAAGCCCAAGAATGCGAAGGCGCCCCCGGCGGCGCCATCGGCCGTCGACCTCGCGGGCGCGCCGGAGAATCACGTAACCGAGCCTTCGGCCGACTGGCTCGCCGGGCTGAAAGCCTGGAAGGATGGCGATTTCGGCCCGGCGGCGATGAGATTCGAGAAGGTTGCGCTGAGTCTAGAGAGCCCACCATGGGACAAGTCGTCCGGCGCCTTCTGGGCCGCGCGGAGTCATCTCAAAGATCGCCAGCCCGCCCAGGTCGGCAAGTGGCTCAAGGTCGCCGCCAAGTACCGCGAGAGCTTCTATGGGCAGATCTCGCGCCGGATGCTGGGGCTCGACCCCGGTTTCGACTTCAGCTTGCGGCCCTTCGATTCGGTCGAGGCCAAGGCGCTTCTGGTAGCGCCGGCCGGCAGCCGCGCGCTGGCACTTCTGCAGGTTGGCGAGACGCATTGGGCCGAGAAGGAGCTTCTGGCGTTGCAGGCGCAACGCGGTAACGCGCTCGGCGACGCGATGGCGGCATTGGCGCAGATGGCGAACATGCCGGCGCTGGCGCTCAATGTGGCGGCGGCGGTCGAGGATCGCAGTCAAGCTCCCTGGCTCGACGCCATGCGCTATCCGATGCCGGCCTGGAAACCCGCGGACGGATTCCTGATCGACCGGGCCCTGATTTACGCCGTCATGCGCCACGAATCGGGCTTCGATCCCGACGCCAACAGCGGCGCCGGCGCCAAGGGCCTCATGCAGATCATGCCGGCGACGGCCGACGTCATCGCGCGCAAGAAAGGCGCCTTCACCGGCGCGCGCGCGCATCGCCTGCTCGACCCGGTGGTGAATTTGACGCTCGGGCAGAAGTACATCAAGACCCTGCTCGATGAATCGGCGGTCGATGGCAATTTGATCGGGCTCATCGCCTCCTACAATGCCGGGCCCGGCAATTACAGTTCATGGAAGTCGGAGTTGCAAATCGACGATCCGCTGTTGTTCGTCGAGAGCATTCCGTCCTTGCAGACGCGGACCTTCGTGCGCCGGGTGCTGGCGTCCTTGTGGATCTATCACGAGCGCCTGGGGCAGGACACGCCGGCGCTCGATGCGCTGGTCGCCGGCGAGTGGCCGATCTACCAGCCGATGGACGGCGCGGGCACGCGCGTGGCGCGCTATGGCACGCATTGACGAGACGCGGCCCTTCCTTGCGGTCAACATCGCGATCCTGACCGTTTCCGATTCACGCACCGCGGCGAACGATACGTCCGGCGACACGCTGACCGAACTCATCCGGCGCGACGGCCACCATCTGGCGGCGCGCGCGCTGGTGCGCGACGACAAGCCAAGCATCGTGGCGCGGTTGAAGGCGTGGATCGCGGACCCTGGGATCGACGTGGTCATCGCCACCGGAGGCACCGGCGTCACCGGCCGCGACGTGACGCCCGAGGCGTTCCACTCGGTCTATGACAAGGAGATCGAGGGCTTCGGCGAGCTGTTCCGCTGGCTGAGTTTCCAGAAGATCGAGACCTCCACGATCCAGTCGCGCGCCACCGGGGGCGTGGCCGGCAACACCTACCTGTTCGCGCTGCCGGGCTCGCCCGGCGCGGCCCGCGACGGCTGGGAAGGAATTCTGAAGTGGCAGCTCGACAGCCGCCACCGCCCGTGCAATTTGGCCGAGCTCATGCCGCGCCTGCTGGAGCATCTGAAATCGGCTTGAACCGGATTTGGTTCTTGAAATGTTCCGGCCCATCGGCCTATGCTTTCGACCATGAGACCAGGCCCGCCCGACCCGCATCCCGACATCGTTCTTCCCGACCTGCCGCGAAAGGGCCGGGGCGCGGTGAGCAATCCGACCGGGCGCTACGAGCCGGGCCGGCGCGTGGCGGAAGACGACGGTTGGGGCGCGCCAGACGAAGATGATTTGCCGCCGTTCAGAACCACTGTCGCCTATGACGCCAGCCGCACGATCATCGCCCGCAATCAATCGCCCGACATCCCCTTCGACCAATCGATCAATCCCTATCGCGGGTGCGAGCATGGCTGCGTCTATTGCTACGCGCGCCCGACCCACGCCTATCTCGGGCTGTCGCCGGGCCTCGATTTCGAAACCAAGCTGTTCGCCAAGCCCGACGCGCCGGCGCTGTTGCGCCAGGAACTTGCCAAGCCCGGCTATCGTCCGGCCCTGATCGCGCTCGGCACCAATACCGATCCCTATCAGCCGGTCGAGCGCGGGCTTCGTATCACGCGGGGCATTCTCGAGGTTCTGGCCGAGTGCCATCACCCCGTCGGCATTGTCACCAAGTCGGCGCTGATTCAACGCGACATCGACATTCTCGGTCCCATGGCGGCGCGCGGACTGGCGATGGCCTATGTGTCCGTGACGACGCTCGATCGCGACCTGGCGCGCCGGATGGAGCCGCGCGCGGCGGCGCCAACGCGGCGCCTGGAGACCATTCGCGCGCTCGCCCAAGCCGGCATTCCGACCGGGGTCATGACGGCGCCGATAATCCCCGCGCTCAACGATCATGAAATGGAACGCATATTGGAGGAGGCGGCCGGCGCCGGCGCGGCCTTCGCCGGATATGTGCTGCTTCGATTGCCGCTCGAGATCAAGGATCTGTTCTCCGAATGGCTCCAGGCCCACGCGCCGGGCAAGGCCAGACACGTCCTGTCGCTCGTGCGCCAGACCCATGGAGGCGCGCTCTACGATCCCGCGTTCGGGCGGCGCATGAAGGGCGAGGGACCCTATGCGCAGTTGATCGCGCAGCGATTCAAGCTGGCGTGCGAGCGGCTCGGCTTCAACCGCCAGCGTTGGCGGGGCGACATCAGCCAGTTTCGCCCGCCGGTGCCGGAACCGGCGGATCGGCGCCAGTTGTCGCTGTTCGGCGATTGACCCTGATGCCCGACTTTTCCTTGGAGATCGCGCAGGCCGAGCGCCCCGTCGCCGGCATCGACGAGGCCGGACGCGGCCCCCTCGCCGGTCCCGTGGTCGCGGCCGCCTGCATTCTAGGGTCCGACATGCCGGCCGGGATCGCGGCGGCGATCGACGATTCCAAGAAGCTCACGAGGGGTCGGCGCGAGAGACTGTTCGAATGGCTGTCCGCCAACGCGGAGTTCGGCGTCGGCGAGGCCAGCGTCGAGGAGATCGACACCGTGAACATTCTCCAGGCCACGCTGCTGGCGATGCGCCGGGCGGTCGCCAAGCTCCCGCGTGCGCCGGCCGTGGCGCTGATCGACGGCAATCGCTGCCCGGACCTCGACTGCCGGATGCAGGCCGTCATCGGCGGCGACGGAATCTCGCTCTCGATCGCGGCGGCGTCGATCATCGCCAAGGTGACCCGCGACCGGCTCATGGCCGGGCTCGATTCGTGTTATCCGGGATACGGCTTCGCCCGCAACGCCGGCTATGGGACGCTTGAGCATCGAGCGGCCCTACTACATCTAGGGGTGACGCCGGCGCACCGTCGTAGTTTTAGTCCAATATCTCAACTTGTTCTTTTAAAAGATTGATTCATAAAGACTCTTGACCGATGACTCGACTGCCCTCAGGATGCCTTTCCCATGGGGGCCGGCAACAAGAATCAGGCGTCGGGTACGGTCGCGCCAGACCGGCTCGACCGCATCATCGAGGGCGACTGCATCGCCGCCATGGCGACGATGCCGGATGCCAGCGTCGATCTCATCTTCGCCGACCCGCCCTACAACCTGCAGCTTTCGGGCGATCTGCGCCGCCCGAACATGAGCCGCGTCGAGGGCGTCGAGGAAGAATGGGACAAGGTCGGCGACTTCGCCGATTACGACCGGTTCTCGAAGAGCTGGCTCCGGGAAGCGCGCCGCCTGTTGAAGGACGACGGCGCACTCTGGGTCATCGGCTCCTATCACAATATCTTTCGCGTCGGCGCGATACTGCAGGATATGGGGTTCTGGATTCTGAACGACATCCTATGGCGCAAGACCAATCCGATGCCGAATTTTCGCGGCCGGCGGTTCACCAATGCGCATGAAACGCTGATCTGGTGCGCCAAGAGCCGCGAGGCGCGTTACACCTTCAACTACGACGCGATGAAGGCGCTAAACGAGGATCTGCAGATGCGCAGCGACTGGCTGCTGCCGGTCTGCGGCGGACCGGAACGCCACAAGGACGAGAACGGGCGCAAATCGCATCCGACCCAGAAACCGGAGGCGCTGCTGCACCGGGTGGTCCTGGCCGCGAGCCGGCCGGGCGACGTCGTCCTCGATCCCTTCTTCGGCACCGGCACGACCGGCGTGGTCGCCAAGCGCCTCGGGCGCCGGTTCATCGGCATCGAGCGCGACCGGCGCTACATCGAGGTCGCGCGCGAGCGTCTCGCCGCCGTCCAACCGCCCAGCGACACGAGTGATATTTCGACCCCCGGCAAGCGCGAGGAGCCGCGCATCCCCTTCGGCTGGCTGGTCGAACGGGGATGGCTCCGGCCCGGCGCGGTGCTGAGCAGCCCCGACGGACGGTGGAACGCCAAGGTGCGCGCCGACGGCATGCTGGTGACGGCCGAGCATCGCGGCTCGATCCACCAGGTGGGCGCCCGCGTGCAAGGCGCTCCGGCCTGCAATGGCTGGCAGTTCTGGTGCCTGCGCATGGAGGATGGGCAGATGATGCCGATCGACGTGCTGCGGCAAAAACTCAGGGCCGAGATCTTCGCCGGCTGACACCGCCCTCTTGCGCGTGGCGCGCGACCTTCTTCATGACCGTGGGCAAGGCGTGGTCGTTCAAGCGATCGACCGGCGACCACACGCCCGTTCGTTCGCTCCGCCGCCGGGCGCGTCCGACCAGCACCGTCAAGGCGAGCTCGAAATGCGTGAAGCCGTGGCGCACCGCGCCGGGCAATTCCCGCCAGCGCGCCGCCACCGGTGCCAGGCCCCTGGCCTCGCCGGCGCTCCAGGGTTCGGCGCGCCATGCGGTCGTCGGAAATTCCATGAGACCGCCGAGCAAGCCATTCTCCGGCCGGCGGCGCAGCAGCACCGCGCCGTCGGGCGCCAGAATCCAATAGACGACACCATGGCGCAGCGGCCGCGGCCGTTTGGGCAGGCGCGCGGGTAGCGAACCGGTCATGCCGCGTGCGCGCGCGACACAGCCGCGCCGCCACGGGCATTGGCCGCATCGAGGATTTCGCGGCAGGCAGATGGTGGCGCCCAGATCCATGACGCCTTGCGCATAGTCGCCGGGCCGGCGCGCCGGCGTCAGGCCCTGGGCGAGCCGGCGCAGTTCCGGCTTGGCCGCGGGCAGCTTCGTCTCGACCCCGAAGTAGCGGGCCATGACCCGTTCGACATTGCCGTCGACGGGCGTCGTCCTCTTGCCGAAGGCGATCGCGGCCACGGCCGCCGCCGTATAGGCGCCGATTCCCGGCAATCGGCGAAGCTCGGCCTCCTCGCAAGGGATGCGCCCGCCCAGCCGCGCCATGACCTCCCCGGCGGCGCGGTGGAAGTTGCGCGCCCGACCGTAATAGCCGAGGCCGGCCCAGGCGCGCAGCACCTCGTCCTGGGACGCCGCGGCAAGGCGCGCCAGCGTCGGCCAACGCGCCAGGAAGGCGCGGTAGTAGGGGCCGACGGTTGCCACGGTCGTTTGCTGCAACATGATCTCGCTCAGCCACACGGCGTAGGGATCGGGGGACTTGCCGGGTAGCGCCCGCCACGGCAGATCGCGGCGATGGCGGTCGTACCAGCGCAACAGGAGGCGGGCGAGAGAATGGGGGCTTGCCGGGCGCGGTCGATTTGTCGATTTCATGGCGGCCGCCAGACTATAGAATGCAACGCGGGTCCGACCAAAGGGAGCGAGAATGGCCAAGCGCGGCAACGCGGCGGGCGAGGATGCGCGGCGGCGCCATGGCCTGCTCGCGGTCGGCGCGCTCTTGCCCGCGGTGGCCGGCAAGGCGCTCGGCAAGCGCGGCCTGGCGGAAGGGCGCCTCGTCTCCGATTGGCCGGCGCTGGTCGGCGCCGACATCGCCCGGCACACCGCGCCCGAGAGGCTGGCCTTCGCGCCGGGGCGGCGCGAGGACGGCACGCTGCATCTCGTGGTCGACGGGCCGTGGGCGGTCGAGTTGCAGCATTTGGCGCCGCAGGTCGTCGAGCGCATCAACGGCTTTTTCGGCTACCGCGCCGTGGCCAGGTTGAAGATGCGGCGCGGCGTCCTGCCCAAGGCCCCGAGCGCCCCCCCCGTTCGCCGCAAGCCGGACGCGACGGAAATGGCGCGGATCGGGCGCGAGACGGAAGCCGTCGCCGATAAGGGGCTTCGACAGGCGCTCGCCGATTTCGGCGCCGCGCTGAAGGCCGCCCGGCCAAGCCGCGAGAAGAGCTGACTCTAGAGTTCGCCTTTCGGGTCGCCGCCGGCCGAAGCGCGGCGGCGGAGATAAACGTGCCCGGCGATCGCAACGATTGCCGCGAGGATCGCGAAGGCAAGAAACTCCGCCTTCCAACCGAGAGTGGGCACGAGCCATGCCATGAGCCCGACCAGGCCGGCGGCGATTCCAAGCCATAGGCAGAACATGACCGGCCGCAGCAATTCGATGAAGGCGAACACGGCGCCGGCAACCCACCAGTGCCAGAACTCGACCTGTCCTAGCCAGGCTGTCACATAAATTACAACCGTTTTCATGTTACTTAACTGTATTATGAGTAAATAGTAATTATTATAGAGTTAATTTTTCTATGATGGACCTGGAATGAGAGCTGGTTTCTCCACGGCGTCTTCGAGCTGGGCCTGGTCGAGTCGCTCGGCGAAGCGGGAGACTTTCTCGCTCGAGATCTGGATCTGGCGGATATCCTCGCTCGCATGTCCGAAATGGGTTTGAAGTTTCTGAACGCGGTCGTCGAGCCGGCGCATGTTGTCGAGGAGCGCCTGGAGCTCGGCCCGGATGCGCCCGGCCTGTTCGCGCAGGCGCACATCGCGCAACACCGCGCGCACGGTGTTGAGGAGGAACATCAGCGTGGACGGGGACACGATCGAGACCCGCCGGCGTTGGGCGTCTTCCACCAGGTTCGGGAAATTGCCGTGCAGCTCGGCATAGACCGCCTCGCTCGGCAGGAACATGAGGGCGCAATCGGCGGTAACGCCGGCGAGGATGTAGCGCTCGGCGATGTCCTCGACGTGACCCTTGATGGCGATCGTGAAATCGCGGGCGGCCTTGGTCTGCTGCGCCTTGTCGCTTGCCTCGCGCAGCGCGCGGTAGCTTTCGAGCGGGAACTTGGCGTCGAGCGCGATGGGTCCGGGCGGGTGCGGCAGGTTGATGAGACAGTCGACGCGCCTGCCGTTGGGCAGCGTCTCCTGGAACTTGTAGGCGTTGGCGGGCAGCATGTCGCGCACCAGGTTCTCGAGCTGGACCTCGCCGAAGGCGCCGCGCGCGCGGGTGTTGGCGAGGATGTCCTGCAGGCCCACGACCTGGGTCGATAGCTCGACGATGTTCTTCTGCGCCGCGTCGAGGACGGCGAGCCGCTCCTTGAGATCGCCCATCGACTGGGCGGTGAGGGTCGAATGTTCCTGGAGGCGGCTGCCGACCCGATCGCCGAACTCGGCGAGGTGCTGGGTCAAGGCGCGCTCCTGCGCCTGGAGCCGCTCGGCGAGCTGGCCTTGCGATGCCGCTTGCGCCTCGGCGATCTGCGCCAGGCGGCCGGTTACTTCGGCGCCCGCCCCACCGCCGCGCCGCAACGCCAGCGCCGCCACCGCCACCAGCGCGACAACAGCCGCCAGGACCAGGATCATGAGCTCGGAGCCGATCATGGAACCTAGCCTAGCAGGCTCCTCGCCCACCCGCACGCGCCGCCGCTGCTTGACGCCCCGCGCACCCGTGCCATAGGTAAGGGCGCAAAAGCGCGTCCCTCGATCTCTCCGTCCATGGCCAAGCTCGACGTCATCATCGCCCCCGATCCACGGCTCAAGCGCGCGTGCAAGCCGGTCGTCCGCGTCGATGCGCGCGTGCGCCGGATCATGGACGACATGCTGGAGACCATGTACGCGGCGCCCGGCATCGGCCTGGCGGCGCCGCAGGTCGGCGTGTTCGAGCGCGTCATCGTCGTCGATCCGGCGCGCGCCGACGAGCCGCCGCGGCCCTGGCAACTCGCCAATCCGGTGATCCTTTGGGCGTCGGACGAGATGTCGATCTACAACGAAGGCTGTCTGTCGCTGCCCAATCATTGGGCCGATGTCGAGCGCCCGGCGCGGGTGCGCGTGCGCTATCTGGACCGTGACAACGAGATCAGAATCACCGAGGCCGACGGATTGCTCGCGACCTGCATTCAGCACGAGATGGATCACCTGGACGGCGTGCTGTTCGTCGATCGCATCTCCGCCTTGAAGCGCGGGATCATCCTGCGCCGGCTGGCCAAGACCCGAAAGACCGCCGCGGAGAAGGCCGCCGTACCGCATTGACCGCGCGCCGGTCCGGGGCCAAGGCCGAGGCCGGGACATGACCCGGCTGCGCCTCGCCTTCATGGGCACGCCCGAATTCGCCGTCCCGACGCTCGAGGCGCTGCTCGCCGCGGGCCATGAAGTGGCCGCCGTCTATTGCCGGCCGCCGCGCCCGGCCGGGCGCGGCCAGCGCCCGCGCCCCTCGCCGGTGCAGATTTTCGCCGAGGCGCGCGGGCTGACTTGTCGACACCCGGAGACCTTGCGCCCGGCCGAAATCCAGGCGGCGTTCGCGGCCCTTGGCCTCGATGCCGCCGTGGTCGTCGCCTATGGCCTGTTGCTGCCCAAGGCAATGCTGGCGGCGCCGCGGCTCGGGTGCCTCAACCTCCATGCCTCGCTGCTGCCGCGCTGGCGCGGGGCGGCGCCGATCGAGCGCGCCATCCTCGAGGGCGATCCGATCACCGGCGTCACCATCATGCGCATGGAGGAAGGGCTCGATACCGGCCCCATCCTGCTGGCGGAAGAGATTCTCATCGGCCCCGAGGATAACGCCGGGCATCTGGCCCAGCGCCTCGCGCATCTGGGCGCGAAGGCGATGCTGGAGGCGCTGGAGGGACAAGCCGCCGGCACCTTGACGGCGCGCCCGCAACCCACGACAGGCGTCACCCATGCCGGGAAGATCGCGGAAGCCGAAGGCCGCCTCGACTGGCGCAAACCCGCTTCGGTACTCGAACGCGAGGTGCGCGCCTTCGACCCCAGGCCCGGCGCCTGGTTCGAGCTTGGAGGCCAGCGCATCCGCGTGCGCAAGGCGGCGGTCGGGGCCGCTTGCGGCGGCGTGCCCGGAACGGTCCGGGACGCAAGCCTCGCCATCGCCTGCGGCGACGGGCTTACGCTCGACGTGCGGGCCGTGCAGCGGGCCGGCGGCAAGGCGATGGATACGGCGGCATTCCTGCGCGGCGCCAAACTGGGCAGCGGGCTGGTGCTGGCGTGACGCGCTATAAGCTGACGCTCGAATATGACGGCGGCGGCTTCGTCGGCTGGCAGCGACAGGACAACGGTCCGTCGATTCAAGCGGCGTTGGAGGACGCGATCCTGGCCTTCTGCGGCGAGCAAACGGTGACGGCCGCCGCGGGGCGCACCGACGCCGGCGTGCACGCGCTAGGCCAGGTCGTCCATGCCGACATCCTGAAGCCGACGACGGCGGAGACGGTGCGGGGCGCGCTCAACTTCCACCTGCGCCCGCATGCGATCGTCGTACTCGAGGCCGAGGCGGCGGCGCCCGATTTCCATGCCCGCTTCTCGGCCACGTCGCGCGCCTATCTCTACCGCATCGCCAACCGGCGCGCGTGGCTGGCGCTCGAGCGCGGCCGCGCCTGGTGGGTGGCGCACGCGCTCGACGAGCAGGCGATGGCCGAGGCGGCGCGCCGCCTCGTCGGCACGCATGACTTCACCAGCTTTCGTTCGACCCAGTGCCAGTCGGCCTCGCCGGTGAAGACGCTGGACGTACTCGAGGTCACCCGCGCGGGCGAGGAGATCCGTATCGTGGCCCGCGCGCGCTCCTTCCTGCACCACCAGGTCAGGAATTTCGCCGGCACGCTGAAGCTCGTGGGCGAAGGCAAGTGGACGCCCGACGATGTCGAGCGCGCGCTCAAACGGCGCGAGCGCTCGGCGGCCGGCCCGACCGCGCCGCCCGAGGGGCTGTACCTGACCGCGGTGGGTTATGCTTGCCATCAGCCGTAAGGCCCCCTCGATAGACTCTTGCGCGCGCTCCCAATACAATCTTGCCTAGGTTCCGTATTTCCTAAAGGTATCGGCGCCCTTATGGTCGAAGACCGCGGTCAACGCCGACTCGCCGCCATACTGGCAGCCGACGTGGTCGGTTTCAGCCGGCTCATGGAGCGGGACGAGGCCGGCACGCTGGCGGTGCTGAAGGCACGGCGCAAGGCGGTCCTGGACCCTCTCATCGCCAGTCATCAAGGCCGCATCTTCAAGGTCATGGGCGACGGGATGCTCGTTGAGTTCGGCAGCGCCGTCAACGCCGTGCAATGTGCCATCGAAATGCAGCAAGCGATGGCCGCCGCGAGCAGCGACCTGCCCGAAGACCGCCGTATCATGCTGCGCATCGGCGTCAATCTGGGCGACGTCATGGTCGAGGACGGCGATCTCTATGGCGATGGCGTCAATATCGCGGCGCGCCTCGAAGGTATCGCCGAACCGGGCGGCATCGTGGTCTCCGGCACCGTTCATGACTACGTCAAGAACAAGGTTAGCGCCGGTTTTTTCGATCTTGGCCCCCAGAGCCTGAAGAACATTACCGAGCCGGTGCGCTGCTACCGTATCGCGGGCGGGCCTGTGGGTGCGAAGGCCCCACTCAAGGTCACGGGCGATAAACCCTCGATCGCCGTGCTGCCCTTCACGAACATGGGCGCCGACCCCGAACAGCAGTATTTCGGCGATGGTGTCGTCGAGGACATCATCACCGAGCTGTCGCGCTTCCGCTCGCTCTTCGTCATTGCCCGCAATTCATCCTTTGCCTTTCGCGACGAACGGATCGGCGTCGCCGAGATCGCGCGAAGACTGGGCGTGCGATACGTCATTGAGGGGAGCATTCGCCGGGCCGGCAATCGGGTCCGCATCACGGCCCAGCTCATCGACGCGGCGAGTGGCGCGCATCTTTGGGCCGACAGGTACGACCGGGAGCTGGAGGACATATTCGCCGTTCAGGACGAAGTCGTGCGGACCGTCGTGGCGACGGTAGCGGGGCGATTGGAGACGGCGGGCGCTGAATTCGCCAAGCGCAAGCCGCCGGAGAGCCTCATCGCCTACGATTACGTGCTGCGCGGCATCGAGCAGCTGAACCTGGACGGGGAGGAACACAACGCCGAAGCGCGCCGCCTGTTCGAGAAGGCTGTCGAGTTGGACCCGCGCTACGCGGCGGGCCACGCCTATCTGTCGCTCGCCATCCACGTGCAATGGATCACGAACCGCGCCCAGGAAGAATTCGATCGCGCCCTCGCCACCGCGCGCCAAGCGCTCGCCTTGGACGAGAACGACAGCCGCTGCCACCGCATCCTCGGCATGATCTATGGACAGCTCGGTCAGTACGATCGCGCGGAACACCACTCCGACAGAAGCATTGCCCTCAACCCCAACGACGCGTTCGCCGCCATCTTCCGGGCGGGCATACTGCGCAAATTGGGGCGCGCGGAAGAGGGTGTTGAGAGCGCCCGCCAGGCGATGCGGCTCAATCCCTATCACCCGAATTGGTATTGGAACGTCTTTGCTTACGTCCTGCACGCTGCCGGGCGCTACACCGAGGCGCTGGATGCCTATGGCCGAACCACGGGACGGCCCTCCTTCTATCATGCCTATGTCGCGGCCTGTCATGCCCAACTCGGCCAGATGGAAGAGGCGCGCAAACACGCCGCCCTGACGCTCCAGGAGCGGCCCGACTTCTCCGTCTCAGGCCAAGGCAAGAAGCTGTCTTTTAAGAACGAAGCCGACCTGAATAATTTCCTCGACGGGATGCGCAAGGCCGGCCTGCCGGAGTGACGGCCGAGACCCCGCCGCTACCGCGCGGGTCTTCGGCACGCCTCGCCCATGAAATCGGCCGCGCATGGCCTCGCGGGGGGGGGCGAAAATTAATTATATACCGTCACCAATTATACCTAATGGGTCCGTCGCCGCAAAAAGAAAGGGCCGCTTGCGCGGCCCTTTCCATCGATTGGCAATCGGCGGCTTCGTTTAGAAATCGCCGCCCATGTCGCCCATGCCGCCGCCGTGGCCATGACCGCCGCCGCCGCCGGCCTTCTTCTCCGGCCGCTCGGCAACCATCGCCTCGGTGGTGATGAGCAGGCCCGCGATCGAAGCCGCGTCCTGAAGGGCGCAGCGCACGACCTTGGTCGGGTCGATGATGCCGGCCTTCACCAGGTCGGTGTATTCGCCGCCCTGCGCGTCGTAGCCCCAGTTGGTGTTCTTCGACTCGAGCAGCTTGCCGACGACGATCGCGCCGTCGACGCCGGCGTTCTCGACGATGAGACGCGCCGGCCAGGTGATGGCGCGGCGCACGATGTCCACGCCGACACGCTGGTCGTCGTTGGCGACCTTCAGCTTATCAAGCGAGCGCACCGCGTGAAGCAAAGCCACGCCGCCGCCCGCCACGATGCCTTCCTCGACCGCCGCGCGGGTCGCGTGCATGGCATCGTCCACGCGATCCTTGCGTTCCTTCACCTCGACCTCGGTGGCGCCGCCGACACGGATGATGGCAACACCGCCGGCGAGCTTCGCCAAACGCTCGGCCAGCTTCTCGCGGTCGTAGTCGGAGGTCGTTTCCTCGATCTGCTGGCGGATCTG
>VFKA01000083.1 GCA_009885795.1 Rhodospirillales bacterium
AGGGCCGCCATCAGGCGACCAGGTGGGCCATGCCTCGGCGCTCGGCCACGATACTGATGGGAATCTCCGCCGCGCCAGGCGGCACGACACCATTCGCTCGCCGCAATTCGGGCGCCAGCGCGAAAACCAAATCCGCCAACTCCTCGAAGGTCGCGGCTTGGCAGCACGGGCCGGGAATGTCTTCCCCGTCCGTCCACCAGCTCCGCGAAGCGTCATCCCAGCGCGCGCGGACGATATAGGTCTTGGGTTCCATTGCTTGACTCGCGAGCCCACCTTAGGCCGGATCACGCCCCAATGCCAGCGATACGGCCGATCTGCTTCGCGGGCGTTATATGATAATCCGACCGGTCGGCAGCGAGAAGGCGGCACAACCGATGGACAGCTTCGACTTCATCGTCGTCGGCGCCGGCAGCGCCGGCTCGGTGCTCGCCTCGCGCCTGACGGAGGACGCCGACATCACTGTCGCGTTGGTGGAGGCGGGCGGGCCGGCCTCGGATCCGGCAATCGCCGATCCGCTCGCCTGGCCGCGCCTGCAAGGCACGGCGATCGACTGGCAATATTCGACCGTCCCGCAAGCCGGCACCGCCGGGCGCGTCCATGCCTGGCCGCGCGGGCGCGTCATCGGCGGGTCGAGCGCCATGAACGCCATGGCCCACGTGCGAGGGGCTCCCGCCGATTTCGACGCCTGGGCGCGGGATGGCTGCGCCGGTTGGGGCTTCGCGGACTTGTTTCCTTACTTCTTGCGCTCGGAGACCTGGCCCCTCGCGCCCTCGCCCTATCATGGGCGTTCCGGCCCGGTGCGGCTGATGACTCCTTCCGATCCGCACCCGGTCGCGCGATGCTTCATGGCGGCGGCGGCGGAGCTCGGCCTCGAACCCACCGGCGAACACAACGGCCCGCGCATGGCCGGGCCGACGCTCAACACCCTCGCCATCGTCGAGGGGCGCCGGCAGAGCGTCGCCGATGCCTATCTCACGCCGGCCCTGGGGCGCCCCAATCTGACGGTTCTTGATCGCGCCGTCGTCGTCGAGCTGCTGACCGTGCCGGGCCCGCGCTGCACCGGTGTCGCGACGAAGCGCGGCGGCAAGGTCCGCGCCATCCGCGCCGAGCGCGCCGTGATCCTCGCCGCCGGAACCATCGGAACGCCCTTGATTCTCCTGCGCTCGGGCATAGGCCCGGCGGCCGATCTTCGCAAGATCGGAATCACGGTGCGCCTCGATCTGCCGGGCGTCGGCGCGAACCTCCACGATCATCTGCTCTCCGGCGGCAACGTCTATCGCGCGCGCCGGCCCGTGCCAGTGTCCAAGTACCAGCATTCCGAATCGCTGCTCTACATCGAGCGATCCGCCGGCGCGGCCCCGGAATTGACCTTGGCTTGCGTCGCGGCACCCGTGGTGACCGAGGCCTTCGCCGCGCCGCCTTTCGGCAGCGCCTACACGATCATGGCGGGATTCGGCCACCCGCGAAGCCGAGGCACCTTGCGCCTCGCCTCGGCCGACGCGCGCGCCGCGCCGCTCATCGACCCCAATTATCTCGCCGAAAGCCATGATAGGGAAATGTTCCTTGAGGCGCTCGATTGGGCGCAGGCCATCGGCGCCGCGCGGGCGCTCGACGATTGGCGGGAGGGGGAGTTGCTGCCGGGTCCCGGATGCACCGCCGCCGCCGACCGTCTCGCCTTCCTCGAACGCGCCGCTTATACCCATCATCATCCGGTCGGCACTTGCCGGATGGGCGCGGGCGAGGCGGCGGTGGTCGGCCCCGATCTCGCGCTGCGCGGCTTCGAGGGTCTCTACGTCGCCGACGCCTCGGTGGTCCCGCGTATCACCACCGGACCCGTCAACGCCGCGATCGTCGCCATCGCCGAGCGGGCGAGCGATCTTTTTCGTGGCCGAAAGCCATTGGCGCCATGCCATCCCGCCGGCAATTGATCGTCGCCGCTCTCGTTGTCGCCGCGATCGCGCCCCAATTGGCGTGGGCCGATGAAATCGACATCGAACTGCGCAACCGGTCCGGCGAGCAGATGCGCTGCGTGTCGCAATTCGCCCACTACGTCACCGCCGAGGAGGGAACGGCCGAAGCAGGCAAGTCGCTGACGCTGCGTTATGATCGCGATCCCGCGCTCGGGACGCTGTCGCGCCCCGGCCTTGCCGGTGTCACGATGATGCTGGAGCGGGTGATCTGCGGCACGGCGGCGGATTGGTCGGCGACGCACGCGCCGGTGCCGCTGCTCTCGGTGTTGCATGCGCCGCCGCGGCGTTACGCCGGCGATTGCCGGCTCGAGGGCCGGCTCGCCTGCGGGCCGCCGGCTAACTGAGCAAACCGGCCCGGTCCGGCGAAAGCTCGGCGGCGACGATCCCCTCGCCGCGCAACGCCGCCGGCAGCTCGGTCCCCAGCGCCAGCGCCGCCGCGATGGCGCCGGCGGCTGGCGAGGTTTCGATGCCGTAGCCGCCTTGCCCCGCCATCCACACAAACCCCTCGGCCGCCTTCGTCGGGCCGATGACCAGCGTGCGGTCGGCGACGAAGCTCCTGAGACCCGCCCAACCGCGATGAACGCGCCGGATCGGAAAGGCGATCGCCTTTTCGATGCGATCGACGGCGGTCGCCACGTCCATGTCATCGGCCTGGGCGTCGCACGGCTCGGACGGCGTCTCCTCGGACAGCGAGCCCAAGAATCGCCCGGCATCGGGCTTGAAGTAGAATTGCTCCTCGAGATCGGTCACGAGCGGAAACGAGCGCGCATCGAGGCCGGCCGGGCCATCGAAGATGAAGGCGGTGCGCCGCATCGGTTGCAGTCCGATGCCCGGCACGCCGGCCAGGGCCGCGATCTTGTCCGCCCACGCCCCGGCGGCGTTGATGACGACGGGTGCGCTGAAATCGCCAACCGGCGTCGCCGCCCGCCATTCGCCGCCGCGCCGCTCGAGCGCCGTCACCTCGGCCGCGCAAACCACCTGTCCGCCATGGTGCTTGATGCCCTTCAAATAACCGCCGTGCAGCGCATGCACGTCGATGTCCTCGGCGTCCCTTTGCAAGGCGGCGGCGGAAACGAAGTCGCGATTGAGGATGGGGACGAGGCGCACCGCTTCCTCGACTTCGATGGCTCGCAGGCGGTCGCCGAGATCGCTCATCTGGACCAGCAGCGCGTCGAGGCTCGGGCGCTGCTGCTCGGGCGCGACGAAGAGCACGCCGCGAGGCGTCAGGATCGGGTGATCGGCAAAGCCCGGCGGGGGCTGGCGCAGGAACCGGCCGCTGGCGCGCACCAGCCGGCGGATGGCGATGTTCCCGTAAGCCTCGATGAACATGGCGGCCGAGCGCCCGGTGCTGTGATAGCCGGGCTGGTCCTCGCGTTCGAGCAGGATGACGCGCGCCCGGGGCGCCAGCGCGAAACCGGCCGCGGCCCCGGCGATGCCGGCCCCGATGATGAGGACGTCCGTATTGTGCATGGGAAAAACTAGTACATCGTTTCCGAGGATAGAATCATAGGCTCAAAACCATCGTTGGAACCACAGAGGCACAGAGGCACAGAGAAGCTTTCGGTCCTGACTCTGTGCCTCTGTGACTCTGTGGTGAATCCTTGCTCGGGGACATGAGAGGTTTCATGGAATCGATCTACTAGGACAAACCCTCTTCGAAGGGATAGCTGGACAGCTTCTCCACGCCCGTCGCGGTCACCAGCACCTGCTCCTCGAGCTTCACCATCTCCCGCCCGCCCTGGCGCCCGACCAGGGCCTCGACGCAGATGGTCATGCCCGGCACCAGCACGCCGTCATAGCCGCCGCGCTCGAAATCCTCCTTGAACACCACCGCCGGATACTCGTCGCAGAGCCCGACGCCGTGGAACAGCACGCTGTAGCGATTGGGAAGACAGTCCTCGGGAAGCCGGAACGCCTTCTCGGCGTATTCGCGAAAGCCGATGCCGGGAGCCGCCAGCGCGATATTGTGCTCGATCTGCTCGCGTGCAAGCGCATAGAGCGTGCGTTGCTCGTTCGTCGGTTTCCGCTCGCCGCAAATCCAACTACGGGAAAGATCGGAACAATACCCGTTGGGGCCGATGAGGTCGGTATCGAAGCTGACCATGTCGCCCGCCTCGATGACGCGCTCCGAGCATTCCTGGAACCAGGGATTGGTGCGCGGCCCGCTCGTGAGCAACCTGGTCTCGATCCACTCGCCGCCCAATTCGATGTTGGTCTGGTGAAGGACGGACCACAGCGCGTTTTCGGTGATGCCGGGTTTCAACGCCGCTTGCATCCGGCGCATGCTCTCCTCGCACCCAACGACCGCCTCGCGCATCGCCTCGATCTCGACCGCGTTCTTGATGGCGCGCGCGGTCTCCATCACCTCCTCGCCCTCCATGATCTGGACGCCGAGGGATACGAGCGCCTGCAGGCCCGGCGGATCGATCTTGTCCACCGCCAATCGCCGGTTGCCGCCGCCGTGGAGTCGGACGAGCTCGGCGATCTCGGCCGCCCAGCGCGAAGCGAACTCGTCCGCGCGCGGCCCGCCCATGAAATAAAAATAGGACGTGGCCGGGCGCACCTCGTCGATGGTCTCGATCCCCTTCGACAGGAACTCGCAGTTATGGAAATCGAACAGCACCACCGGCCCTTGCGTCGGGACGAAGGCATAGCGCGCCTTGTTGTGCAGGGTCCAGACCTGCATGTTGGCGCTGCCGGTGGCGTAACGGACGTTGATGGGGTCGTAGAGCAGGATCCCGGCATAATCGTGCCGCTTCAGCTCCGCCCGCACCCGCCCCAGGCGATAGGCGCGCAAAGTCTTCTGGTCGATCGGCGTCCGGTGATAGGGCGGCGTCGGCATCGTTACACCGTGAAGGAAGCGCTGACCTGGCCGAGCGCGCCGAAATCGGCCGTCACCTTGTCGCCGGGCGCGATGCCGGCCGGCTTCACGCAAGTACCCGTGGTGATGACCTCGCCCGCCTTCAGTCCCGCCCCGCGCTTGGCCCGGTCGTTGGCGAGCCAGGCGAGCGCCAGGCGCGGATCGCCGAGTACGTTGGCGCCGCTACCGGTTCCGGCGACGGCGCCGTTCTTGTAAAGCGAGACCGCATGCTTGGAGAGATCGACCGCGCGCCAGCCCTTGGCCTCGGGCCCGAGCACGAAGAAGCAGGCGCAGGCGTCCTCGGCCACAATCTGCGGCGCGCCCACGTTGGCGTAGTCGCGGTAACGCGAATCCGGCACCTCGATGGCGAGATGCAGCGTATCGACCGCCGCCATCACCTCGTCCATCGTATAGGGCCGCCCGCGCGGCGGCAGGCCGCGCCCCATCCGATACGCAAACTCGGCCTCGGCGACGCGCATGTGCAAGGATCCGGCCGGCAGCGCCGCGCCGTCGCCATGGGCGAAGCGCTGGAAGAGCCGCGCCCCCAGCGGCTCGTCGACGCCGATATGCTTCTGCCCGTCCTTGCTGGTGGCGGCGATCTTCCAGCCGATGCTGGGCCCCGCCAATTCGGCCAGCGCGTCCTGGATGGCGTAGCCTTCCTCGACGTCGCGCGGGCGCAAATTCTCTGGCAGCGCCTCGACGAGGCGACGCTCCTGCCAGGCGGCCCACAGGAAGCGAGCCGCGTCCTCGATGGCATCTTGCCGCATGGCGCTACTGTTCGCCGTTCCGCCGGCATCCTGTCAAGCCCTCGTCTGGACATGATCCGCGGGCGCCTGATATGGAGCCGCCATGAAGATCGACGGCCGCGCTCAACGCACGATCTGGGTGGAGTCCGACGGCTGGTCGGTCGGCATCATCGACCAGACGCGCCTGCCGCATCGTTTCGTCACCGCGACCTTGCGCAATGCCGAGGACGCCGCGCGCGCCATCGCCGGCATGCAAGTGCGCGGCGCGCCGCTCATCGGCGTCACCGCCGCCTATGGGCTCTGCCTGGCCATGCGCGACGATGCGTCCGATGCAAGCCTCGCTAACGCGAGCGCCCGGATCGCCGCGGCGCGGCCGACCGCCGTCAACCTCAAATGGGCGCTCGAGCGCATGGCGCGGGTGCTTGGGCCGTGCGGCATCGCCGAACGGCCGGCGCGGGCCTACCGCGAAGCCGCCGCGATCGCCGAGGAAGACGTCGCCATCAACGAAGCGATCGGCCGCCATGGCCTCGCGCTGATCCAAACGGCGGCGGCAAAACGCGCGGGCGGGCCCGTCAACATCCTCACCCACTGCAATGCCGGCTGGCTCGCCACCGTCGATTGGGGCACGGCGACCGCGCCCATCTATCTGGCCCATGACCGGGGCATACCGGTCCATGTCTGGGTCGATGAAACCCGGCCGCGCAACCAGGGCGCCGCGCTGACCGCCTGGGAGCTCGGCCGCCATGGCGTGCCGCACACGGTGATCGCCGACAACACCGGCGGGCATTTGATGCAGCGCGGGCTGGTCGATCTCTGCCTCGTCGGCACCGACCGCGCGACCGCGGCGGGCGACGTCGCCAACAAGATCGGCACCTACCTGAAGGCGCTGGCCGCGTTCGACAACGGCGTGCCGTTCTACGTGGCGGCGCCCTCGCCCTCGATCGATTGGAGCATCGCCAGCGGCGCCGACATCCCGATCGAGGAGCGCGCCGGCAGCGAGGTCTCCGAGATCGCCGGGCGCGACGCCGCCGGCAACATCGTCACCGTCGCCTTGACTCCGCCGGGCACGGCCGTCGCGAACTATGCGTTCGACGTGACGCCCGCGCGCCTGGTGACCGCGCTCGTCACCGAACGAGGCGTCGCGCCCGCGACCCGCGCCGGCCTCGCCGCGATGTTCCCGGATCGCGTTAAGGATTCATCTTTTACACGCCCAGAACGAAGCCCTCATGTCGAGCCTGTCGAAACATGAGGGCCGTTATCGAATTTCGGTGACGTCAGCAAAGGGGTCCCAGCAAAGGGGTCAGGTCTTGCCTTTTGCCTCACCCGCTCCGTATCCATCACGCCAACGGCAAGACATTGGTATGGAAGAGCCAAGTGTCGAACGGCGGCGTCTGGCAACTGCTGGGCACCTTCCCGATGGCGGCGAACCAGAACCACCGCGCGGTCCTCACCAACATGGCCGACGGCATCGTGGTCGCCGACGCGGTCGGGTTCCAGCGCGTGGGCTCAGCCCCGCCGGCGGCGGTGTTCGCGCCCGCGATCCCCGCGCGCGACGAGTACGAGGTCTACGTCCGCTGGGTGCACACCAGCGGCCGGGCCACCGACGCGCCCTACGTGGTGTTCCGCGAGGGCGGCTCGACGACGATCCGGGTGAACCAGGCCGACAACGTCCTCAACGGCACCTGGGTCCCGCTCGGCACCTTCATCATGGCGCCGGGGCAGGGCCACCGGGTGGAGCTGCGCGACGACGCCAACGGCACCGTCGAGGCCGACGCGGTGCGGTTCCTGGGCAAGCCGGTGACCAAGACCGCGACCTGGACGCTCTCGGCCGCGCAGACCGCCAACCACCGCGTCTATGCCAAATGGCCCGCCTCCAATCTGAATCCCACCAATGCGGTGTTCGCGGTGACCCATGGCGGCGGCACCACCAACGTCACCGTCAACCAGCGCGTCAACGGGGGCCAGTGGGTGCTGCTCGGCACGTTTCCCTTTACGTCGGGCGGCGCCGGCTACAAGGTGACGCTCATGGGGAATTCCATCGGCCGGGCCGCGGCCGACGCCGTGCACATGGTGGCCGAGCCCGTGGTCACCGACGCCTTCACCTGGACGCCGGCGATCCCGGGGCCCGGCAGCTACCAGCTCTACGCCCGCTGGACGGCGTCCTCGGCGAACACCGCCGCCGCCGGTTACACCATCGTGCATGGCGGGGGCAGCCAAGACCGATTGGCTCCCGCCATTGGCATGCCAGCCTGCAAAATCGATGAAAGTTATTGACTTTCCCTAACGAGTTCCTATATTGTTCTTGCATCCCGTTTCGGCGGGATCGGCGTAGCTCTTTGACATCGTGAATAGGGCCTTTGGCGGACGGCGCCCTCGCGGGCGAGCGGTCGCCGGCCGGGGCGGGTTCCGCCCCCGAAAATGGCCGTTTTCCGCGGGCGGTTTCCCCAGGAAAAAGTCTTCATGGGGTTGTTCCTCCGGAAAATAGAATCGCGTTCGGATGAATTAGGACAAAATGCCATGTCGGACAAGGGCTTGGCTCGAAATTGCCCGCGAAATGCCTAAATCCGATTCTTCGGATGTCGCCTTAGCCCCGGATGCCGCCGATATCCTCGCGCGCCGCGCGCGCGGCGGCGGCGATTTCGGCGATGGCGCGATAGCGGGGCGTCCCGACCATGAGCTCGCGCGCGAAGCGAAGGCAGCGCGTCTCGCAAAGCGCGCGGGCGTCCGGGTCCGCGATCCATTCGAGGTCGATGTTGTGGGCGAGCCCGAGGATGCGCCGGATCATCTTGGCGCCGGCAAACCCGAGCGTGTCGGCGAAGAGCCGCGCCATGTCGGTTTGCCGCTCGGCATCGAGCGCCGCCAGCGACGCCGGATCGGCGAACAACGCCGCCGGATAGGCATCGCCGCGTGCCTCGTGGCGCCACAGCTCGACGAAATTCCGCTCGAACCGGCCCCAGAATTCCTCCATCGCCGACAACACCCATTCTTGGTACGCCTCGCGCGAATCCCCCGCGCCCGCGTGGCCGTCTTGCGCGAAGTAATTCAGCAGCAGATTGCCGACGATGGCGCCAAGATCGAAGCCCATGGGGCCGACGAAGGCGAACTCGCCGTCGATGACCCGCGTATCCTTCTCGGTCACCATGATCGAGCCGGTGTGAAGGTCGCCATGGATGAGCGCCTCGGCCGAGTGCAGGAATTTGTTCTTGAGTCGCGACACGGCGAGCTTCAGTGCGGCATCGACCCGGAACTCGGCGGCGATGGCGTCCAGTTGCGGCGCCGTCCAGCGGTTGCGCGCGGCTACCATATAGGGTTCGGTGAAGATGAGATCCTCGGTGATTTTCGAGAGCGCCGAATTGCCGCAGAAGAGCGCGGTCATTGTTTTCTTCTCGGAGGCACCCATGCCGAGATCGGAGGTGAAGAAGAGCGTCCGCGCCGTGTACGCCGCCATGTGCTCGGCGAAAAGCGGGAAGCGCCTCGCCTCGATCATGGCGCGCCGCATGATGACATGGGGTGCCAAGCGCTCCATGACGATCGCGTACATGCGCTCGTCATAGTGATAGAGACACGGCAGCCGGCCGGCGGCGTGCCTTCCATGCTCTTGCATCCACCGATATTCGAAGAAGGCGCGTGACAGCGGCATCGGCCAGCCCTCGCCGACGAGGCGCACATAAGGCAGCGACTGCTTGACGCAGAGCCCGCCCGCCGGCCCCTCGACCAGGAAGACGAGGTTGAGGTTGCCGTCGCCGACCTCCTTCACGCGCCAATCTTGCGGCGCGCCGCCCAGCTCGGCGCGCGCCGCCGGCAGCCCCGCGAGATAGGCGGGGAGTGTGCGTTCGGTGAGCGGTTCGTAATCCGCGGGCGTGTCGAGGGGCATGGGTCGTCAGCGTAATCGTTGGTGCCGTGCGGTCGGCATCGGGATACCATAGAGCCCGATCGCTTCGCATTGAAGCACGAGGAGGAACCCATGGCGACCATGCGCGCGCTGGTGAAGCGCGAGGCCAAGCCCGGCATCTGGATGGAGGAGGTGCCGGTGCCGGCGCCCGGCTTCAACGAAGTCCTCATCGAGGTCGAGAAGACCGCGATCTGCGGCACCGACCTGCACATCTATAAGTGGGACGAGTGGTCCCAGCGCAATATCCGGCCGGGGCTCGTCATCGGCCATGAATTCGTCGGCCGCATCGCCGCGCTGGGCCAGGGCGTCGCCAACTACCGCGAAGGCGACCGGGTCTCGGCGGAAGGCCACATCACCTGCGGCGAGTGCCGCAACTGCCGCGCCGGGCGGCGGCATCTCTGCACCGACACGGTCGGCATCGGTGTCAACCGCAACGGCGCCTTCGCCGAATACGTGGTCGTGCCGGCGTCCAACCTCTGGCTTATCCCGCCGCAAATCCCTTCCGAGATCGCCGCCTTCTTCGATCCCTTCGGCAACGCCGTGCATTGCGCGCTCTCGTTCAACGTGGTGGGCGAGGACGTGCTCATCACCGGCGCCGGACCCATCGGCATCATGGCCGCCGGCATCTGCCGCCACATCGGCGCCCGCCACGTCGTCGTCACCGATGTGAATGATTACCGCCTCGGCCTCGCCGGCAAGATGGGCGCCACCTATCTCGTCAACGTCAAGGAGAAGACGCTTGCCGAGGCGATGCGCGAGCAGGACATCCGCGAAGGCTTCGACATCGGCCTCGAAATGTCGGGCAACCCCGGCGCCTTCAACGACATGCTGCGCCACATGTATCACGGCGGCCGGGTGGCGCTGCTCGGCATCCTGCCGTCGGACACGCGCATCGACTGGGACCAGGTGATCTTCAAGAGCCTGCACCTCAAAGGCATCTACGGCCGCGAGATGTTCGAGACCTGGTACAAGATGACGCAGATGGTCCTGGGCGGGCTCGATCTCTCGCCCGTGCTCACCCACCGCCTTAGGATCGACGATTTCGAAACCGGCTTCAAGCTCATGGCGGCGGGGGAATGCGGCAAGGTGGTCTGTGACTGGCGCTAGCGCGCGGGCGGTCCTCGCCCAGCGCCTGCGGGCCGAGCTCGAGGCACTTCGCGCCGAACGCCTGTTCAAGGACGAGCGCGTCATCGCCGGCCCGCAAGGGGCGCGGGTGCGCCTCGCCTCTGGCGCCGAGGTCTTGAATTTCTGCGCCAACAACTATCTCGGCCTCGCCGGCCATCCGGCGGTGGTGGCCGGGGCCAGGGCGGCGCTCGATTCGCACGGCTACGGCATGGCCTCGGTGCGGTTCATCTGCGGCACCCAAGACCTGCACAAGCGGCTCGAGGAACGCCTCGCCGCGTATCTGCGCCACGAGGCCGCGATCCTCTACGGCTCCTGCTTCGACGCCAATGGCGGACTCTTCGAGACGCTCTTGGATGAGCGCGACGCCATCGTCAGCGACGCCCTCAACCACGCCTCCATCATCGACGGCGTGCGCCTGTGTAAAGCGCGACGCTACCGCTACGCCCACGCCGACATGGCGGACCTCGAACGGCAATTGCTGGCCGCGAAAGATGCGCGCACCCGCCTCATCGCCACCGACGGCGTCTTCAGCATGGACGGCGACATCGCGCCTCTCGAACGGATCGTCGCGCTCGCGCGGACCCATGGCGCGCTGGTGATGGTGGACGATTCGCACGCCACCGGCTTCGTCGGCGAACACGGCCGGGGCACGGCCGAGGCATGCGGCGTCGAGGATGGGGTCGATATCGTCACCACCACGCTCGGCAAGGCGTTGGGCGGGGGTGCCGGCGGCGTCACCGCGGCCGGCGCCGAGATCGTGGCGCTGCTGCGCCAACGCTCGCGCCCCTATCTCTTCTCGAACGCCCTGCCGCCCCCGGTGGTCGGCGCCGGCCTCGCCGTGCTTGATTTCCTCGAAGGCGGAGGCGGGCAGGAACTCCGCTGCCGCCTCGATGCGAACGCGGCCCGGTTCCGCGACGGCATGGCCAAGGCGGGATTCGAGTTGAGACCCGGCCGGCACCCGATCGTGCCGGTGATGCTCCATGACGCGGGCGCCGCGCAAGCCATGGCGGCGGCGCTGCTGGAGCGCGGCATCTACGTTGTCGCCTTCTCCTTCCCCGTGGTGCCGAAGGGCGAAGCGCGCATCCGCGTGCAGCTCTCGGCCGCGCACGACGCGGCCGACATCGACCGGGCCATCGCCGCCTTCATCGCGGTCGGCCGCGAACAGGGCGTGGTGAGGTAGGGGTGGGGATGGTCGCGAGCAAGCCAGAGCATAGGTGGTGGGCGCAACGGTTCTTCGCGCTTCGAGACGCCGGCTTCACCGGCTCCTCAGCGTGAGGAATCCACGGAAGCCCCCTCGTCCTGAGGAGCGCCCGAGAGGGCGCGTCTCGAAGGACGAGGCCAAGGCGATTCTCGAAACCGGCGTCACTACCTTGACCATGGCGGAGGCGCGGGCGATGTCGGAGGCTTGGCAGCGCCGGCTGGGCCGCCGCAAGCTCTCGGACAGCGCCGTGCCGATCCTTAAAGACCGCCAACGGTGACGCAGCGTTAGCCGCGAGATCGGCGTCGTCCGCTGGGACCCGCCCTTCACCCCGCGACCAAATTCGTCTCGCGGTAGCCGCGGCTGACGACGGCCGACACTTCGCACTTGAGCCACGCCTTGTCTCGACCCCTCTCGCCGAACCGCGCCGGAGCGAAATTCGTCGCGTCGAAGCGCGGCGCCGTTCCCGCCACCATGTCGGCAACCATGTGCCCGACGGCGGCGGAATAGGTGACGCCGCCCGAGTTCATCGCCGTCGCCAGCCACAAGCCTTCGATGCCGGGCGCCGGTCCGACCAGCGGCCGGTCGTCGGGGGTGAAGGATTCCGGGCCATTCACAAAACGCCGCACCGGTGCCGCCTCCAGCGCCGGGAAGATCGAAACCGCGCGCTCGACATAGGGCGCGATCTTGTCCCAGTCCTCGGGCAGCAGCGTGAAGGCGAAAGGCTCGGGCAGCGCGCCCGCGTCGATCGTCTTGGCGTTCTCGTCGAAGAAACCCACCATCATCGCGCCCACCTCCTCGCGCCCATAGATGAGATCCTCCGGCCCCACGAACGAGATCGTGCCGCGCGGCAGGCGCGGGGTCACGCCGCAGATCAGGTAGAAGTGTTCGCACGCCCACTGCGCGAGATGGATCCCGAGCGGCGTCAGCAGCCCGCGCGACCACAAGCCCGCCGCGATCACCACCTCGTCCGCCGCCATCTTCCCCTCGGATGTCTCGATGCCGGCGATCCGCCCGCCGGTCGTCGTCAATCCCAGAACTTTGCAATTCTCGACGATCCCGGCGCCGACGCGCTGGGCCGCCTTGGCGTAAGCGGCGGTCAGGTCCGCCGGGTTCAACCGGCCGGAAAGAGGATTCATCCACGCCGCCGCGATGGAATCGGCGCGCAACAGCGGATGCAGCCTCGCCGCTTCCCTTCCGTCGATCATGCGGGCGGCGACGCCGCGCGCCTCCGCCTGTTCCTGGTAGCCTTCGAGGCCGCGAATGGCGGCGGCCCCATGGGCGAGGAACAGGCGCCCGGTATGGAGCCATCCGGTTTCCTGCCCGGTCTCGGCGGTCAGGCGCTTGATGGTGTCGAAGGCGTAGAGCACCGCCTCGTCATGCGTCGGCCCCGGCCGCCAGGTGATATTGCCGGCCGAATGCCAGGTGGTGCCGGAGCCGAGACGGTCGCGCTCCACAAGCGTCACCTCGCCCAAGCCCCGCTCCGCCAGATGCCAGGCGACGCCGCACCCCACCACGCCGCCGCCGACCACGACGATCTTCCGCGCCATCACGCCTGCCTCACGCCCGCCGACCACGCTTCCAGTTCCGGCACGGCGATGAGACCATCCGCCTGCCACGCGCCGGCGTTTCCGCCCGCGGCGATGGTGAAAAAAGTTCCATCGGGCGCCTCGACCAGGATCTCGCGGGCCGCGCCCAAGATCTTGGCTCCGGGCAGGGGCCTGAAATCGCCATTCCTGGCGTCCCGGAAGACCGCGCTATCCAGATGCTCGCCGGTCGGCTCCTGGCCGAACTCGCGCGGCAGCCACGGGAAATCCGGGTGATTCGAGAAGTTGCGGTCGAGCGCCATCTTCGGACTGTCCCAATCGAACCCTTCGATGTAGCTGGTGGCGGCGCAAGGGTTGGCGCCATCCGGGCCGGCCGCGTGGTCCTCCGGTCGGCAGAAGACCGACACGTTGTTGAAGAATTTGAGGCGTTTGGAACTCACCAGCGCGTCGTCGTCCCCGGCGATCAGCGGGCAACGCAGGTACCAGCTGTTGTTGAACACGTAAGTGGGCGACGCGGTACGCAAATAGGGCCTATCGCCGAACTCCTCGAATTTCAGCACCTTGCCGCGCGTGTTCACCGGCCCGCCCTGGCGCTCGGTGAACCAGCCGCGGTTGCCGTAGATGTACCACGGCCCGCCGCGCACGCGTTCCAGCGAGAACCACGCATGGCAGTCGAGAAACCGGTTGTGGCGCGCGTGCAGGTTCCTGGCGTGCCCCTCCGGCTCGATCGGGTTGTCGCGCACGCGGATGAAATCGTTGTCGTGGATGAAGAGGCCGATATTGCGGCTCAGGAGCTCCGCCTCGAACCTCTTCTCGTGCAGGCCCTTGGTCACCCAGGCGACGATGCCGTTGTAGCAGTCCATCACCGTATTGTGGCGAAAGAACAGCCGCCCGCCGATATTGGCGCTGCCGAAGAGGGCGCCCGCGAAATAGCGCCTGGTTCCCTGGCCGTCCTCCTGGCCGTGCGCCTCGCGCCAGTCGATGGTTCGCCACAGATCGTGGCCGGGCGAGGTGTCCTGCTGCCACCGATTGCGCTCGACGACGATGTCGTGCGACCGGTCGCGCGGGACATGGTCGCGCACGAAAAGCGCGAAAGTGCCGCCGGCGATACGATTGCCGGCGAAGGTCAGGTGCCGGACGTTCTCGGCATAGACGGCGAGCGGCCAGCAATCGGCGATATCGAGATCGGCGATGGTGACGTGCGCAAGCCCGCGCATGCGCAAGAAACACCAATCGCCGGCGTTGGGCAGCCGCGCGTTCTTGTTGCTGGCCGGCGCGGGCGGGCCGAGATCGTCGGCATCGGGATGGCGGTCGCCGCGCACCAGGGCGCCTTCGAGCCCGCGGATGGTGAGCGGCGCGCCCAGGGTGCCGCCCTGCCTCAACACCACCGGCTTGGTCACCTTGTGCAGGCCGGGGCCAAGCTCGATGACGTCGCCGGCCCGGGCTCGGTCGGCGAAGTCCTGGATCAAGTCGGTGCCGGGATCGACACGAAGAACGGCCATGGTCTATTTTATCGGTTGTGATTCCAGCGGATCATCATTAGAGCCTGATCGGCTCGCATTGAAGCATTTTGTGCCTCGAACGGAATCGATCATGCAAGCCGACATTCGCGCCTTCTTCGACGAAGAGACCTTCACCGTCAGCTACGTCATCGCCGATCCGGCGGCGGGACGGGCCGCGATCCTCGATTCCGTCCTCGATTACAACCCGGCCGCCGGGCGCACGTCCACCCGCTCGGCCGATTCCATCGTCGCTCATGTCCGCGAGCGCGGGTTCGCGGTCGATTGGATTTTGGAGACTCATGTCCATGCCGACCACCTGACCGCCGCAAGCTATCTGAAGGAGAAGCTCGGCGGGCGTCTCGCCATCGGGGCCAAGGTCGCGACGGTGCAGCAGACCTTTGCCAAGCTCTACAATCTCGGCCCGGATTTCAAGGTCGACGGCAGCCAGTTCGACCGCCTGTTCGCCGACGGCGAGACCTTCGGCATCGGCGGCATCGAGGTCCGAATCATGGCGACGCCCGGCCACACCCCGGCCTGCGTTACCTATGTCCTCGCCGAAGCCGCCTTCGTCGGCGACACCATGTTCATGCCCGATTACGGCTCGGCGCGTTGCGATTTTCCCGGCGGCGACGCGCGCACGCTTTACCGCTCGATCCAGCGCATTTTCGCGCTGCCGCCGGCGACGCGGCTCTACTTGTTGCACGACTACAAGGCGCCGGGCCGCGACCGTTATGCCTGGGAGACGAGCGTGGCCGAGCAGCGGGCCAAGAACATCCACCTCCACGACGGCATCGGCGAGAATGACTTCGTGAAACTCCGTACCGAGCGCGACCGTACGCTCACCATGCCGAAGCTCATCCTGCCGGCGGTCCAGGTGAACATGCGCGCCGGGTCCATGCCGCCGCCCGAATCGAACGGGACTTCGTATTTGAAGATCCCGCTGAACGCGTTCTGACGGGAGGCCGCCACACTCATGCTTCGACAAGCTCAGCATGAGGCCCTCATCCTGAGCCTGTCGAAGGATGAGGGCCGACTCAGGTATCCGTGATTCTTGCCCCTACCCCTTCAAATAGAGCGCCTGGGGCACGCGGGCGAAGGGCTCGCCGCCGGATGGCGTGACCCGGAAACACTCGCTTACCTCGAAGCCCCAATCGTCCATCCAGATACCGGGGATGCAGTGGAGCGTCATGTCGGCTTGGAGCACGGTCCTGTCGCCGGGCCGCAGGCTCAGCGTGTGCTCGCCCCAATCGGGCGGATAGTTGAGCCCGACCGAATAGCCGATGCGCGATTCCTTGGTAAGCCCGCTCTTGGCGATCGCGCGCCGCCAGGCCGCCTCGACCTCCTCGGCGGTGACGCCGGGCCTGGCCGCCTCGAGCGCCGCGTTCAGCCCCTCGACGACCGCGGCGGCGGTATCGGCCAGCCTAGGCGGCGGCGAACCTAGGAACATGGTCCGGGCCATCGGGCAATGATAGCGGTGGCGGCAGGCGGCGAGTTCCAGGATCGTCGCCTCGCCCGCGACGAAAGGCCGGTCGGACCAGGTGAGATGCGGCGTCGAGGTGCCGATGCCGGTGGGCAGCATCGGCACGAACGCGGTGTAGTCGCCGCCGAACTCGGGCGTGCCCTCGATCTCGGCCTTGTAGATGAGCGCCGCCGCGTCGCATTGGCGCACCCCCGGCCGGATCGCCTCGAACGCGGTCGCCATCACCTTTTCGACGATCCGCGCCGCCTCGCTCATGTATTGCAGCTCGCGCGGCGACTTCACGACCCGGACCCAGTTGACGAGCGCGGTCGCGTCCTTGAACCGCGCATTGGGCAGGCCGCGCGTCAAGGCCCCGACCGCGGCGGCGGTGAAATAATAGGCGTCCATCTCGAGGCCGATGACGCCCCGCCCCAACCCCCGCCGCTCGATCTCTTCGGCGATGAAGTCCATGGGGTGGCGCTCGGTCGATTGCACATAGCGGTCGGGGTAGCCGACGATGTTGCCGTGGTCGAGAAATGTCGTGACCTTGGCTCCGTTGGCGTCCATGAGGCGCACGATGACGACCGGCTCGGCCAGCGCCGCCGAGACCACGGCCACCTGCGGCGTATAGAACGACCAGCCGTCATAGCCGGTCAGATAGTTCATGTTGGCGGGATCGGCGGCCAGCAGCGTGTCGATGCCGGCCGCCGCCATGCGCGTCTTCACCTTGTCGATGCGCGCGAGATACTCGTGTCTCTCGAATACGGGCATGGCGGCCAACATCCTCCATGAATGCGAATCACGCTTCACATTGAAGCACGCGGCGTTGCAAAGTAAAGTGATCGGGCATTGTCGAGGATGATCATTTTATGTCTCTTTCCACCCGCCTCACCGAGCGCTTCGGAATCAAGCATCCGGTCATCTCGGCGCCGATGGCGTTCGCCGCCGGCGGCGCGCTCGCCGGCGCGGTCGGCGCGGCCGGCGGGCTGGGGTTGATCGGCGGGGGCTATGGCGACGCGGCCTGGCTCGACGAACAGTTCGCCGCCGCCGGCAACCAGCCGGTCGGATGCGGGTTCATCACCTGGTCGCTGCGGAAGTCCCCTGAGATTCTCGATGCGGTGCTCGCGCGCAACCCCAAGGCGGTGTTCCTCTCCTTCGACGATCCCGAGCCGTTCGCGTCGCTCATCCGCGCCCGGTCCATCCCCGTCATCTGCCAGGTGCAGACGGTGCGCGACGCCGCCCGCGCCATCGACATCGGCGCGGACGTGGTGGTGGCGCAAGGGTCCGAGGCGGGCGGGCATGGCGAACGGCGGGCGACGATGACGCTCGTGCCCGAAATCGCCGACCTCATCGCCTCGCGCTCGCCAGCGACGCTGCTCTGCGCCGCCGGCGGAATCGCCGATGGCCGCGGGCTTGCCGCCTGTCTCATGCTGGGCGCGGACGGGGCCGTGATCGGCTCGCGCTTCTGGGCCTCGCGCGAAGCGCTGGTGCATCCCAATATGCATCGGGCGGCGCTCGCCGCCTGCGGCGACGACACCACCCGCTCCAGCGTCATGGACATCGCGCGCCGGATCGACTGGCCGCCGCGATTCACGGCGCGGGTGTTGCGCAATTCCTTCACCGACCGCTGGCATGGGCGCGAGGAGGACTTGCGCGCCAACGCCGACGAGGAAGCGGCGCGCTGGCGCAAGGCCTGGGCCGAGGGCGATGTCGATGTCGCCAACACCTTTGTCGGCGAGGCGGCCGGCCTCATCCACGCGATCGAACCCGCGGGCGAGATCCTGGATCGCATCGTGCGCGAGGCCGAAGCCGCGATTCAGGGCCGGAGCCGAATTTGACGGAGGCATGAACCATGGCCAGGAAACCGAACCGCGCCGGCGCGCTCGACCCATCGAAGGTCACGACCGCGATCGATCTCGACCGGCAAGGCAAGCAGCAGGGCTATCTGACAATTCCCCATTCGCGCGACGATTCCGCCTGGGGCGCGGTGGAGCTGCCGATCACCGTCGTCGCCAATGGGCGCGGCCCCACCATCCTCTTCACCGCCGGCAATCACGGCGACGAATACGAAGGCCAGATCGCCCTCATGAAGCTCGCCCGCGCCTTGAAGCCGGCGCGGGTGCGGGGACGGGTCGTCATCCTGCCGCATCTCAACCTGCCGGCGGTGCGCGCGGGAAGGCGGCTTTCGCCCATCGACGGGCGCAACATGAACCGCGTCTTTCCGGGGCGTCGCGACGGCTCTATCACCGAGGTGATCGCGCACTACGTCCATACGCGCCTCATCCGCATCGCCGACGCGGTGGTGGACATCCATTCCGGCGGCCGCACCCTCGACATCGTGCCGAGCGCGGTCGCGCATTTCCTCGACGACCCCGCGCTCATGCGCCGCACCCTGGACGCGATGCTGGCCTTCGGCGCGCCCGTCGGCATGCTGCTGCGCGAACTCGATGCCGAAGGCATGCTGGATACCGCGGTCGAATCGCTCGGCAAGGTGCTGGTCTCGACCGAGCTCGGCGGCGCCGGCTTTGCTACCGCGCGCAACGTCGCCATCGCCGACCGGGGCGTGCGCAACATCCTCGCGCATTTCGGTGTTACGCGCGATCGGGTAGCGCCGGCGCCGACGCGGCTTCTGCACACGCCCGATGCGCGCTCCTTCATCATCGCCGACGATTCCGGCATGATGGAGCCGCTCGTCGATCTGGGAGCGGAGGTGAAGGAAGGCGCCGCGATCGCCCGCGTGCACCATTTCGATCATGTCGGCCGCGCGCCGGCGGTCTACCGCGCCAGGCGCGCCGGCTTCGTCTGGCAGCGCCATGCGCTCGGGCTCATCCAGAAGGGCGACTGCCTCATGGTGATCGCCGCCGATTACCGGCCGGTCAAGGTGTCGGAATAAGCGGCGGTACGATCTTTCCCCGATTTGGAATCGGGGGGACGACCTCGCCTTCCAGCGGCGGCACGGTCTCGCCGCCCGTACCCGGCGCCGGCATGAAACTCCCTGCGCCGCGCTTGACCCGCCGTGCCCGCGCCTTGCCCCAGGGTCCGTCGCTGCGCACCTCAACGACGCCGTGGAAGGTGGCCGTCGTCGCGGCGGCGATGACCCGGCCCCCGGCGATGAGTTGCGCCGTCAGGCGGCCGACGACGTCCTCCTTGCGCACCCGGCATTCGACCGCTTCGGCGTCGATGTCGTACCGGCGCGGCGCCAGTCCCGACAGCTTGTAGGTTCCCGCGTCGGGGCCGCCCACCGCCTCGCATGTGGCGGAGAATTTCACCGCCGGCGTGCCGCCGATCTCCAGCCGGAACTTGGCCCAGGCCGGCTGCGACATGGATGCGATCAGCGCGCAAAGAATGGCGAGACGGGCGATACCCATGGCCGATATGTTTGCTACTGTCGTGCCAGAAAATACACCGGATAAAGCCCATGCGGCCCGCCAATTTCGATTCCCTGACACCCTTGTCCCTGCTGGCGCGCACGGCCGCCGTATTTCCCGGCCGCGTCGCCGTCGTTCATGGCGACCGGCGCCTGACCTATCGCGAATTCGAGGACCTCGTGCACCGCATGGCCTCGGCCTTGAAGGCGAGCGGCCTCGAACCCGGCGAGACGGTGAGCTTCCTCTCCCCCAACACGCCGGCCCTGCTGGCCGCGCATTTCGCCGTGCCGCTGGCGGGCGGCGTACTCGGCGCCATCAATTTTCGCCTCAACCCGCAAGAGATCGCCTATATCCTCGACCATTCCGAAGCCGCGTTCCTGTTCGTGGACCGCGAGCTCAACGGCCTCGTTCAGCCGATCGCCGCGTCGCTCAAATCGTTGCGCAAGATCGTCGTCATCGATGACGGCATTCCCGGACCCGATCTTGCCGCCACCTCTTACGAGGATTTCCTCGCCCGCGCGCGCGAGACTCGCGTTGGTTTCACTCTCGACGACGACCTCGCGACCTACAGCATCAACTACACCAGCGGCACCACCGGGCGCCCCAAGGGCGTCCTCTACACCCACCGCGGCGCCCATATCCACGCGCTGGGCGAGGTGATGGAGATGGGACTAGGGCCGGCAAGCGTCTATCTCTGGACGCTCCCCATGTTCCACTGCAACGGCTGGGGCTTCACCTGGGCGGTGACGGCGGCGGGCGGCACGCATGTCTGCCTGCGCAAGGTGGATCCGCCGCTGGTCTTCGATCTCATCGAGCGCGAAGGGGTGACGCATCTCTGCGGCGCCCCCACAATCCTCATCATGCTGGCCAATCACGAGGCGACGCGCGAGCGCCGATTCCCGCGGCCCGTGCTCATCGTCACCGCCGGCGCGCCGCCCTCGCCCCGGATCATCGAGACCATGGAAGAGAAGGGTGCCCGCATCGCCCACGTCTATGGCCTCACCGAAACCTATGGCCCGCATACGGTGTGCGCCTGGGACCCGGCCTGGGACTCGCTCGAACCCGCCGAGCGCGCCCGGCTGCGCGCGCGCCAGGGCGTGCCATATGCGCCCTTCGGCGAGGCGCGCGTCGTCGATGACAACATGGCGGACGTGAAGCGCGACGGCGCCACGCTGGGCGAGGTCATCATGCGCGGCAACAACATCATGAAGGGCTATTTCAAGGATCCGGCCGCCACCGAATCGGCGTTCAAGGGCGGCTGGTTCCATTCGGGCGATCTCGGCGTGATGCACAAGGACGGCTATATCGAGCTGCGCGACCGCAAGAAGGACATCATCATATCGGGCGGCGAGAACATCTCCTCGATCGAGGTCGAGAACGCGCTCTACCAGCATCCCGCCGTGCTGGAGGCGGCCGTCATCGGCGAGCCGCACGAAATCTGGGGCGAGGTGCCGGTTGCCTATGTCGATTTGCGGCCGGGCGCGGTAGCGAGCGAATCAGAACTCATCGCCTTCTGCCGCGAGCGCATCGCCCATTTCAAGGCCCCGAAGCACGTCCGCTTCGGGCCGCTGCCCAAGACCGCCACCGGCAAGATCAAGAAATTCGAGCTGCGGAAGAGGGCCGAACTCGGCCTGACCAATCAATGACACTTGCCGACCGTTAACTTTACCCGACATCCTTGGCGTGCGATGAACGCCGACAGCCCTTCGGACATCATGACGTGAAATCGACGCAGCGCCGATTGCTCGCCTTTTCCTTCGCCAACGCCGACGTGCTGCTGGAAGCCGACGGGCGCCGGCGCATCTGCTATGCCAGCGGCGCCACAAGGAACCTGCTTGGCGCCCGTGCCGAGGATCTGCTGGGCCGCCCGCTGCTCGACCTCTTCGCCGAGGGCGAGCGCGGCCTGGTACTCGGACTCCTGGCCGGCCTCGGTCCCGAAGCGCGGCTGCCGGCCGTGGCCGTGCGCTTGGGCTCGGTCAACGGCGCCCAAGAGATGGGCGCCCTTCTCGGCGGCTACCGCATGGAGGCGGACGATCCGCATCTTTATTTCACCCTGTCGCGAGCCAGATTGTCGGCGGGCGAGCGCGCGCTGGCGCGGGGCCGCGACGCCGAGACCGGCCTTCTCGGCCGCGACGATTTCGCCCGCGAGGTCGGGAAGCTTCTGCGCGCGGCGCAAGAGTCCGGCGAGGATTCGCGCCTGGCGCTCATCCATATGCGCGACGATGCCGAGTTCCGCGAGCGCCTTGGGATCGAGGGGCGCCAGCGCTGGTTCGCCGAATTGGGCGTCGCCTTGCGCGCCACCGCCGGCGACCGTCGCACCGCCGGCCGGCTGGCCGCCGACCGCTACGGCGTCCTGCTTTCATCCGGCGTCGATCATCGCCTGATCGGAACGCAATTGCGCGCCATGGCGCGCGTACTCGATCCGGGGGCCAAGGGCGCGGATGTCGAGGAATCCGTGATCGAAGTTCCGCGGCGCGCGCTGGCCGCCGATGAAGCCGCGCGCGTTCTCGCCTACGCCATCCACCGTTTCGCCGAAGCCGATACCCGCCCCTTCACCATCGCCTCGCTCGCCGATGGCGTGCGCGAGTTGGCTTCCGACACGGTGGCCGAGACCATCCGCCTCAAGGACACGGTGGCAAGCCGGGGCGTGGCCGTGCTGTTGCAGCCGATCGTGGCGATGGGCTCGCGCCGGCTCCATCATTTCGAGGCCCTGGCGCGCTTCGCCGGCGGCGAGTCGCCGGCCCGCGCCATCGGCCTGGCCGAGCGGGTTGGGTTCATCCATGACGTCGATCTCCTGGTCTGCCAGAAGGTCGTCGATCTGATGCTGGCGGCGGAAGGGCCGACCCGGCCGCGGATCGCGGTCAACTTTTCGGCGGCCTCGCTCGCCAGCGCCTCCTTCGTCGGCGCCTTCCGCGAATTGCTGGCGCCCCATGCCAACTTGCGGCCCTATCTGCTGATCGAGATCACGGAATCCTCGACCATCGAGGATTTGGAAAGCGCCGAGAACGTGCTGGCGACCTTGCGGCGCGACGGCCATGCCTTGTGCCTCGACGATTTCGGCGCCGGCGCCGCGTCGTTCCAATACATCCAGGCGCTCACCGTCGATTACGTGAAGATCGACGGCGCCTATGTGCGCCGCGTGCTGTCGAACCCCCGCGACCAGGCGATCTTGAAGGCCATGGTGCAGCTCTGCGGCGAACTTGGCATCGGCACCATCGCCGAAATGGTCGAGACCGACGCCCATGAGAGCAAGCTCCTCTCGCTCGGCGTCCAATACGGCCAGGGCTACCTCTTCGGCCGCCCCATGGCCGACACGCTCTTCCGATAAAAAAGAAAAAAGGGGTCGGGAGTCGTTTTGCATATACGGAACACTTTCCTGTCGTCCCGGCGAAAGCCGGGACCCATGACGACGACACCTCGGCCGTGAAAGTCCCGTTGCGCGATTGGGATACTTCATCCTTCGAGACGGCCGCTTCGCGGCCTCCTCAGGATGAGGAATTTCGTCAGGTCCATGGACGGCCTCACCCTGAGGAGCGCCCGTTAGGGCGCGTCTCGAAGGGCGAGGCCGTCCCATGAAAAAGGTGTCGGGAGTCGTTTTTTCGCGCTATTGGGTACCAGCCGCGCCGACCCGCTCCCTCTCGCCCTCGGACCCGCGCACGATTGGGGTCACACGATTGGGGTCAGCGATTGGGGTCAGGTCTTGCCTTTTGCCTAAAGGCGAGGCCCGACCCTCAAACCACTTTTATTAGCGCGTCCATGCCCCGGCTCGCCACCGCGAGAAACTATGTACCGTCACTGGTTTCCCGATGCCGAAAAATCGAGACTAGTCATGTACTCGTTTCCCGTTCATGTGGTGGGTTGATTGGAATCAAGGCCGTTCGAGCGCGCCTTCGTATCTCAAAGCTTGCGAGGTTCAGCGTGAAAACAATAGCAAAAGAAATTATGACAATACCAAGTTCAAGAAGGTACCCAGCAAGAGTTAGGCGTTGGAAATCATAGATGGCATAATGTAAAAAGAACAATGTTTGTGCTGAACCGTGCACAAGCAAGACTCGAGACGCCAAGAACAGCGTAGCGTAGACCAGATGGAAACGGGTTAGGATCCTATTCACCCAGGTCGGGCGAACCGCAGCAGCGCCAAAGTAGGCAGCCGTCATCGGGACCATTATTAAGAAAATGTAGTAAGGCTGAACGTTCTCAAATTTCATCGCACGAAATATGGCGACGTTAAGGAAGTCCATCAAAACGAGGCTGAGGATCACCGCGATCGACCATGCGAGAGTAGCAATGGTGTGGTAGACGACAACCCATAGGATCTTGCGTGCGACCCGCCGTATGGCGGTTATCCCTCCCAGGAAACCACTGTGTGTCATTCCACGATGACCTCGGAACGACGTTGCCTGCTCGGCTGAAAAGCGTACTGAGCCGAGATAGTGACGGCAAGGCAGCGTCGGGCCGAGTGTACGGCGACGGAAATCGGTTTGTGTGCACAACGATGTTGTTGAACAGCCGACATAGTCGCTGCCTCTGACACCATTCCGACGATCGAGTTAGAGAATTCTGATTCGCGCTGTCTATCTACACTCTCTCCACCACCATCCGCCTGTCGGCGGTGAATTTGACGACGTTCACCGGCCGGTCGGGGAAGACAATCTGTTTCGTCTCCTTGACCGCCGCGTCCGCGCCGCCGAAGGGCAGGACCCTTGTCCATGAGCCAGACGGAGTCGCCCGATTTCCACTCAGGCGCGGCCGGTCCCGCCTGACCATTGCCATTGGGCTGATTGGAAAGTGGTTGCGGCTGGGGCGCGATGTCGGGTGCAACGGTTGGAGCCCTGCCGCCCAAGTGAACCGGGGTCTTGCCGCCTCCGCCCATACCTGCCGGCTTGGTCATCGGCGACTCGCCATCTTGTCCCAATCGAAGGCTAGCCTGCGGATTCCCCGGCGGCAACCCGGTTTGGCCGGTTCGTGCCGCCGGCATGCCAGCCCAGGAACATTTGGAAAGTTGTTGACTTTTCCAATCGTGTTCCTGTAATGTTCCTAGTCCCGTTTTGGCGGGACAAGCGTAGTTCTTTGACATCGTGAATAGGCCTACCGAAAACTCCCTTTCGCGGCATCGCGAGGGTGGGAGATATCCCATCGCCCCGCCCCTCCCACCACCCGACCCGAATTGAACCTCCGATTTTTACCTGGGGGTATACCTCGGTCGGTCCGGACCGAAACCCGACGACCGATAAGTGGTCCCTGATCGCTTATCGCCGACAGCTATCCAGCCCCGCCCAGCGGCAGTTCCCGCTTGGCATGGGGTCCGGCGCTCGTTTTTCGTTTCCGCCGCTGGGTGAAGACCCCGCTGGGCGGCGGCCCGACGTAGTATGCCCCCATGCGCCCGTCCAGATCCCGCGCCGGCATCCTTGCCCGCATCGCCGCCATGGCGGCCGTGCTGGCGGCGGCGCTGGCAGCCTGCCCGGCGCTCGACCTCATGGAAGCGGCCCGCGTGCTCGACGACATCGAGGCAATCGACGCTTCTTCCGCGCTGAAATCCGGAACGCCGGCGCCTCGGCGCACGCTGCTCTCCTACGAGGTCGAGGGCCGGCCCGGCGCCGGCTATCTCTTCACCCCGGGCGAACCGGTCGGCGCGCCCCTCGTCCTGGTGCCGGGCCTCTCCCCCGCGGGCATCGACGACCCGAGGCTCCAGGCCCTCGCCCTCACGCTCGCGCGCGCGCGCTTCCTGGTGCTGGTGCCCGATGTCTCCGGCGGGCGCACGCTCCAAATCGGCTCTGCCGATGCCCGCGCCATCGGCGACGCCGCGATCCATCTCGGCCGCCTCGCCGAACCGATTGGCTTTCCCGGCGTCGGGCTCGCCGCCATCTCCTATGCCGTCGGGCCGGCGATGCTGGCGGCGCTCCTGCCCGACGTGGCCCCGCGCATGCGCTTCATCGTCGGCATCGGCGGCTATTACGATTCGGTGGCGATGATCCGGTTCATGGTCACCGGCGCCTATCGCGAGGGCGATGGCGGTCCCTGGCGCCACCGCGAGCCGCTGCCCTACAGCCGATGGGTATTCCTTCTCTCGAACGCCGACCGGGTCGAGAACCCGGCCGACCGCGCGCGGCTCCGCGCGATGGCGAACCGGCGTCTCGCCGATCCGTCCGCGGCCATCGATGACCTTGTCCAGGCGCTGGGGTCCGAGGGCCGCGCCGTCCACGAACTCCTGACCGGCCGCGATCCCGACCAAGTGGAAGCGCTGATCGCCCTCCTGCCTCGGGACGTCCAGGCCGAGATCGCCGCCCTGACGTTGAAGGGGCGCGACTTCGCCGGCCTTGGCGCCCGTGTCATTCTCATCCATGGCCGCGAGGACGACATGATCCCCTATACCGAGAGCGAGGCGCTGGCGCGCGCCATTCCGGGCGCCGAGCTTTTCATCGTCGATGGCTTCTCGCATGTGGACCGCCGCGAGATCGGCCTCGCCGGCCAGTGGACGCTGATGCGCGCGATGCGATCCTTCCTCGGCGTGCGCCGGCCCGCGCCATGACCAAGATCGACATCGCCGCCCGCGTCCTCCATCGCGACGGGCTGATGCTCATCATCGACAAGCCGGCCGGGCTTCCCGTCCATGCCGGCCCCGGCGGCGGCCCCAATCTCGAGGCCCTGTTCGGCGCCTTGCGCTATGGCCTGCCGAAGCCGCCGGCCTTGGCCCACCGCCTCGACCGCGACACCAGCGGCTGCCTGGTACTCGGGCGCCACGCCAAGGCGCTTCGCCGTTTGGGGCGCCTCTTCGCCGAAGGCAAGGTCGAGAAAATCTACTGGGCCATCGTCGCCGGCGCCCCGCCCGCATCGGAGGGCCGCGTCGATCTCGCCTTGTCGAAGCGCACCGACAAGTCGGGCTGGCGCATGGTCGCCGACGCCCAAGGCAAGCCCGCGGTCACCGACTATCGCGTGCTGGGTTCGGCGTCGGGCGTCACCTGGCTGGAACTGAAACCGCGCACCGGGCGCACGCACCAGATTCGGGTGCACTGCGCCGCGCTCGGCTGCCCGGTGGTGGGCGACGCGGCTTACGGCACCGGCGGCGGCACGCTCCAACTGCACGCCCGCGCCGTGTCGGTGCCGCTCTACCCGGCGAAACCCGCTATCGTGGCGACGGCGCCCCCGCCCGCGCACATGCTGGCGCGCTTGCGCGCCTGCGGATGGAATTCCTAACGGACCTGCCGCCACGCCTCGTCGAGCGACTGCTTGACGGTGTCGAACAGGAAATCCAACTCGGCCTCGGTCATGATGAAGGGCGGGGCCAGCACCACGGAAGTGCCGAGCGGGCGGATGATGAGGCCGCGCTCGCGCGCCGCCGTGGCGATGCGCTCGCCCACCGCGACGTCCTCGTCGAACGGCGCCTTGGTCTTCTTGTCGGCGACGATTTCGAGCGCGCCCATGAGGCCGACGCCGCGCGCCTCGCCGACCAGCGCATGATCGCCGAGCGCCTTCAACCGCGCCATGAACCGCGGCGCCAGGCGCCGGACGTTATCGAGCACGCCCGAGGTCACGATCTCGATCGCCGCCAGCGCCACCGCCGCGCCCACCGGATGGCCGGCCGTGGTGAAGCCGTGCGGGAAGAAATGCACATCGCGGCAGGCCTTGTCGAAGCGCCGGTCGATCTCGGGCGAGACCATGACCGCGCCCATCGGGAAATAGCCGTTGGTCAGCACCTTCGACGCGACGACGATGTCGGGCTTGATGCCATAGGTCTGGCAGCCCCATAGATTGCCGGTGCGCCCGAATCCGCAGATCACTTCATCGGCGATGAAGGGGATGTCGTGCTTGCGCAACACCGCCTGGATCGCCGGGAAGTAGCCCTCGGGCGGCGGGATGACGCCGCCCGCGCCCATGACCGGCTCGGCGATGAAGCCGGCGATGGTCTCGGGCCCCTCGCGTTGGATCAGCTCTTCCAGATTGCGCGCCAGGCGCCGCGAATAATCCTGCTCGCTTTCGCCGGCTTGCGCGAAGCGCCAATGATGCGGGCAGTCGGCGAAGACGACCTCCGGCAGCGGCAGCCCGAAGGGCTTCACGTAGTCCTTGCCGGTGAGGCTCGCCGTCATCACCGTGACGCCGTGGTAGGCGTTGATTCGCGAGATGATCTTGCGCCGCTTGGGCTGGCCATTGCCGCCATGCATCAGCCACAGCAGCTTCACCGCCGAATCGTTGGCCTCGGACCCTGAGTTGGTGAAGAAGACGCGCGACACCGGCACCGGCGCCACCGCCTTCAGGCGCTCGGCCAGCTCGATACTCGGCTGGCTGTTGCGGCCGAAGAAGTTGTGATGGGCGGGCAGCTTCCTGTACTGCGCCATGGCCGCGTCGATGAGCTTTGCGTTGTCGTAGCCGAGCACGATGTTCCACAGCCCCGAATTGCCTTCGAGGTAACGCTTGCCGTGCACGTCGAAAACGTAAATGCCCTCTCCGCGCTCCAGCACCATGGGACCGCTCTCTTCGAGCGCGGTCAGGTCGGTGAAGGTGTGAAGGGTACTCGCGAGTTCGCGCGCTTCCCAGGAATTCGGGGCGTAGTTCATGATGGGGCGTCTCCTGATTTCAGGTTCGCCCGGACTATGCTTGGCTCCAGCGGGCCGCGTCAACCGGCGGCGCGCGGTTCAACAGAGATAATCGATCAACCGCCGAAAGTCGGACTCTCTGTCCGTGGCGAAATACAGCAGCACGCCGTTTGCGGTCAGCATCAGCAAGCCAGCCGACAGCAGAATCCAGAAGAGGTCGACCCCAGTGAATTTGACGTCATCGCCGTCGGATTGAGAGCGCTCAGCCGCCGGGGCCGTTGAAGGTGGTATGGTAGGCACTGGTTTCTCCTGTATGGCGATCTTGGGCGACAATCTCCAGCGAGGTTGCCGGAGCACGGTACGGGTCGGCGTCGACCCTGACGAAAACGCGGAAGGTGCCGATACTGTCACCGGCAATGGGCAGTGTGGGCGCTTCGTCCGTTTCATAGCCAACAACCCGCAGATCGGCGCCGGCGACACCGCGGATGGACAGCGAATAGCCGTGTTCGACTCGATCCTTGTTGAGAATCTTCAGCGTATAGGCATTCTGGATGCGCCCGTCCTGCAATCGAACGAACAACGGCGCGCGGTCCGGCTGCACCGTCAGTTCGACCAGCGCGCGCGTCGACAGCATGAACAGCATGACGATTGCGACCAGCCCGATGGTCGCGACATAGATCGCGGTCCTCGGCCGGACGATACGAACCCGCGCCGGTTTACCCATTTCGCGGGCGGCTTGATTGCTCAACGAATCATAGGCGATCAGTTCGGTCGGCCATCCCATCTTGGTCATGACGCCGTCGCAGGCATCGATGCACAGAGCGCAACCGATGCAAGCGAGCTGCTGGCCATTGCGAATATCGACCCCGGTTGGACAAACGCGAACGCACAGACCGCAATCGATGCAATGGCCGCGTCCCTCCGGCGATTGGCCCTGCTTGGCATGGCCGCGCGGCTCGCCCCGCCAGGTTTCGTAAGTGACGAGCAGAGAATGCTCGTCGAACATCGCGCTCTGGAAGCGCGGCCAAGGGCACATGTAAATGCAGACCTGCTCCCGTGCCCAGCCGGCAAGCAAGTACGTCGCCGCCGTGAACAATCCGACAAAGCCATAAACCGTCACGCTCGCTTGACCCGTCAAGATGCTTCGCACCACGGTGGGCGCGTCGTTGAAATACATGATCCAGGCGCCGCCGGTCGCGAAGGCAATGATCAACCATGCGGCGTGCTTCGTCGTTCTTTTCAGCGCCTTGCTCGCCGAGAACGGCGCGGCGTCCAATTTGATGCGCTTGTTGCGATCGCCCTCGATCAACCGCTCGACCCACATGAAAAGATCCGTCCAGATGGTCTGTGGGCAGGTGAATCCGCACCAGACGCGTCCGGCAATCGACGTCGCAAGGAACAGCGCGAGCGCGGCCAGGATCAGCAGGCCGGCCAAATAGTAGATCTCTTGCGGCCAAATCTCGATCCCGAGGAAGTAGGCCCGCCGGCCAGGCATGTCGATCAAGAGGGCTTGATCGGGAGCCCCGGGCCCGCGATCCCAGCGCAGCCAAGGGGCAAGATAATAGGCCGACAGTAGGCCAATAAGCGCGATCCACTTGATCCGCCGAAACCGGCCGGCAATGCGTTGGGGATGGATTTTGACTCGATCGGCGTAAAGCGGCGTCTCGAACTCGATGTCGGCGCTCTCGCGCGCTATCGCCACGGCTGGCCCCTCATCATCACTGTCCGCCGCCAAGCGAGTGAACGTAAATGCTCAGCATCTTAAGGGAGGCATCGTCCAACCGGCCCTCCCAGGCAGGCATGACGCCGTGACGGGGCTTCGAGATCTGCGCAATGATGTTCGCCGATGCGCCGCCATAAAGCCAAATCTTGTCCGTTAAATCAGGTGCCCCCAACTCCATGTCGCCGTTTCCGGTGTCGCCATGACAGACGGCGCATTGCTCGGTGAAAATCGCCGCGCCCCGGGCGGCCGCATCGGCGTCGTCGCTCTCGCCGGCGAGCGACACGACATGGGCGCCGACATCGGCGGCTTGCGCCGGCGTGAGCAATTCATCGACAACGAATCTTGGCATCTCCGACCGACGCGCATCGGGATGGGTGCCGCGAATGCCGTAGCGAAGGGAGCGTTCGATGTTGACGATATCGCCGCCCCAAAGCCATTCGTCGTCGGCCAGCACCGGAATACCGGGTGCGCCTTGGCCGCCCGCGCCATGGCAGGGCGCGCAGTTGCCGGCGAAAATCGCACGCCCGCCGGCGATCGAATAGGCCAAGAGTGCGGGATCGGCGGCGACCTGTTCCGTTGTTTGTCTCGAGATTTTCTCGATCCAGGGGCCGCGCATCCGAGCCGCCGCGGCCATCTGATCCGACAGTTGGCCGCGCGCCGTGGTCCCAAGCAGTCCAGGGGTATAGCCGGTGAGACTCGGCCAGGCGGGATATATGACCCAGTATCCGATCGAGAACACGATCGTTGCGTAGAACACATAGAGCCACCAACTGGGCAACGGCGTGTTGAGTTCCTTGATGCCGTCCCACGCGTGGCCGGTTGTCGGCCGGCCGGTTACATCATCGCGTTCAATCGGCTCGGTCATGAACGGGCCTCGTCCTGTTCGTCGGCAAACGGAATCGCGCCATGCTTTTCGAGGCGCCGGCGGTTACCAGGCCACAGGGCCCAGGCTATGAGCGCGATAAAAACGATCATCGACGCGATCATCCACGCGATGAAGGCATACGTTTGAATATCGGCGCCGGACATTCCTACCTCACGCTCGACCCTGGTCCTTATCGGAGATTCTTCTCGGCTCTATAAGTGGAGAAGTCGGCCAAAGTTCCCAGCATCTGCAAATAAGCCACCAGTGCATCCATTTCCGTCAGTCGGTCCGGGTCGCCGTCGAAATCGGCCGCGACCGCCTTGGGATATCGCTGAATCAGGGCCGCGCCGTCGGATTCGCCGTTCGCTTGGGCCCTGAGATCGGCCATGGCGTTCTCAATCATGGCATCGTCGTAGGGGACACCGAGCGCACGCAATGTTCGCAGGTGATCGGCGACATCGTCGAAGCGAAGCGCCCGATCGGCCAGGAACGCATAACCGGGCATCACCGAGCCCGGAACCATGGCGCGCGGATCGATCAAATGCGCGACGTGCCAGTCATGGGAGTACTTGCCGCCGACGCGGGCAAGATCCGGCCCGGTCCGTTTCGACCCCCATTGAAAGGGGTGATCGTACTGGCTCTCGGCTGCCAGGCTGTAGTGGCCATAGCGATCCATTTCGTCCCGGAAGGTGCGGATCTGCTGACTGTGGCAATTGTAGCAACCTTCGCGGATGTAGATATTGCGGCCGGCGAGTTCCAGCGGCGCATAGGGGCGGATGCCGGCGACATCCTCGATCGTATCCTTGATGGTAAACAGCGGTACCATCTCGATGATGCCGCCGATCGACACGACGATCAGGATGGCGATCAGCAGCAGCAGGGAGCTCTTTTCGAAAATTTCGTGGCGGAATTTCACGATCGGGCCTCGACTAAGCCGGAGTGGCGGCCGGCCGCGCGCGATCCATGGCCGAATCCGCGACATCGCCCCGCGCGGTCCGCCACAAATTATAGACCATGACCAGCGCACCGAGCAGGAACAGAATGCCGCCAACCGCGCGGATGACGTAGAAGGGATGCATCGCTTCGACGGTCTCGATGAAAGAGTATTGCAGGAATCCGAGTTCATCGTAGGCCCGCCACATCAATCCCTGCATGATGCCCGAGACCCACATCGCGGTGATATAGAGAACGATGCCGATCGTGGCGATCCAGAAGTGATAATTGACCAGTCGCAGGCTATAGAGCCGGTCGCGATTCCACAGCACCGGCACCAGGTGATAAAGCGCGCCGAAGCTGACGAACGCCACCCATCCAAGCGCGCCTGAATGCACATGCCCGATTGTCCAGTCCGTATAGTGACTGAGTGCGTTGACCGCCTTGATCGACATGACCGGGCCTTCGAACGTCGACATGCCGTAGAAGGCAACCGACGTCACCAGCATGCGCAACACCGGATCGGTGCGCAGTTTATCCCACGCCCCGGATAGGGTCATGATGCCGTTGATCATCCCGCCCCATGACGGCATCCACAACATCACCGAGAACACCATCCCCAGCGTCTGCGCCCAGTCGGGC
>VFKA01000079.1 GCA_009885795.1 Rhodospirillales bacterium
GATCGAGGAGCGCCCCCCGATGGTCCTTCAACCGGGCGAGTGTCCCCTCCTCGTCAACGCCCATCAGCCGGCTGTAGCCGGCGACGTCGGCGGCGAGGATGGCGGCGAGACGGCGAGTCGGGGTCATTCCGGCAGTCCCGCCTTACGCAGGCCGCCGGACCACTTGGCGAAATCCTCCGAACGCTGAAGGGGGATCAGATTCTTGAGATTGGAAACGCGAAGCTCGGGCATCAGTTGACGCAAGCGCGCCATCGCCTTCTCCGCTTCCGATTGGCGCCCGGCCAGCGCGGCGCTTGCCGCGGCCACGCATGTCGCAAGAACGAAATTCGACTGCTCTCGTGCCGCCGGTTCGGCCAACGAGGACGCCTCCGCATAGCGGCCGGCAAGGAAGTGACCGAACGCGATGCCGGTATGCAGGCCGAACATGTGAGGATCGTGCGGGCTTAGGCGCATGGCGCGAGCTATGCGCTCGATCACGGCCTCCGGTTCGCCGAGGCAGAGCTTAACCCAACCGCTGAAGAGCCACGCTGCCGCCAGGTTCGGATTGAGCGCGAGCGCCCGCTCGATCAGAGCGTCGCCGTCCTCGATATCGCCGACGACCCAGGCAAGGCCAAAACCCGCCGCGCAGAGCGCGTGCGCATCGTCCTTGCCCAGCTCCGCCGCCCGCCGGGCCAGCCGCGCGGTTTCGGCGATATCATGGGAGCGATCGGTCATCCACCCACCCGCCTCGCGCCGCACGTAGCACCGAGCCGCCATGCCATGGGCCGAGGCGAAGTTGGGGTCGAGCTCGATGGCCCGGCGGAAATGCGACAGCGCTTCGTCAGTCGCCTCTTGGGTCCATCTAGAGAAGCAAGCGGCTCCACGCAGGTAAAAGTCGTAAGCATCGAGGCTTTCGGTCGGCTTGCGCTTCGACCGCTCGATCTCGGCCTGCTCCAGCTTCGGCGCGATGGCGCCGACTACGCTCGCGGTCACCTGGTCCTGGAGGTCGAAGATGTCCTCGAGCCCGCCATCGAAACGGTCAGCCCAGAGATGCGCGCCCGTCGAGGCATCGACGAGCTGGCCTGCGATGCGCACCTTCGTTCCCGACTTGCGGACGCTGCCTTCGAGTACGTAGCGCACCCCCAAGTCGCGCCCGACCTGCTTTACGTCCACGGCCCGGCCCTTGTAGGTGAAGCTCGAATTACGCGCGATCACGAACAAGCTACGAAAACGCGACAAGGCGGTGATGATCTCTTCCACCATGCCGTCGGCGAAATATTCCTGCTCGGGATCGCCGCTCATGTTCGCGAACGGCAGGACCGCGATCGACGGCTTGTCGGGAAGCGCCAAGGCCGGTCGCGCCGCCGCCGCTTCCCCGCCTAGCCGCACCCGGTAGACCCGCACCGGCCGCGCGATGTTCTTGAGCCGCTGTTCGCCCGCATCCTCGAAGGCAATGTCGAGCTTGCCGCGCGTGTCTTCGTGCACGCGGGCCGAGACGCAGATCCCGCCCGGTTCGGCAAGGCCCTCCAAACGCGCCGCCACGTTCACGCCGTCGCCGAAGATGTCGCCGCCGTCGATGATGATATCGCCGACATTGATGCCCACGCGGAACTCGATCCGCTTCTCCTGGGGCAGGCCGGCGTTGCGCCCAAGCATGCCGCGCTGAATCTCGACGGCGCAACGTAAGGAATCCACCACGCTGGCAAACTCCACCAGCATGCCATCGCCCGTGGTCTTGACGATACGCCCCCGGTACTCCTCGATCTTGGGATCGACGAGGACACTCCGATGGTCTTTCAACCCGACAAGCGTGCCCTCTTCGTCAACGCCCATCAGCCGGCTGTAGCCGGCGACATCGGCCGCGAGGATGGCGGCAAGGCGGCGCTCCATGGCGATCCATCCAAAAATACCGACCGAGGCGGAAGGATACGCTACGAACGGCCGGCGGCCGTCAATCCCGCCGACTCGCCGGCCGCAGCGGATTCTCCCAGCGCAGGCCGGGAAAGCGCGCGAAATCGGTGTCGGCCGAACACAGGATCAAGCCATGCTCCAGGGCGAGCGCGGCGAGGTGTGCGTCCGGCACCAGGTTGCGGTTGTTGCCGGCCTCGGCCAACAATGGACCGAGGATTCTCCGGTGATGCTCCGCCGGCGCCGGTATCCAAACGGGCGGCAGGTCCAGCCAGTCCTCGACCTGTTGCCAAGCCTCCTTCATCGTCAGCGGATACTCGAAGACGCGCGGGTCCACGGTCAATCGGACGAAGCCGAGCAGGCATGGCCATGGCAATCCGACAGAAGCGGTTCCCGCCAATTTCGAGTCAAGCCATGCCTTGGCCGCGCCGTGCTGGGCAAACGAAGCAACGCGCGCATAGACCAGGATATTGATGTCGACGAGAATCACAGCCGCGGCGGACCCTCGATCGCATCGAGGACTTCGGCGACATTGTCGAGGCTGCCGACGAGGCAGCGGCCGAGATCGGTACTGGGCGTGCGATAGGGTCGGCGCCGCTTCGCCGGCGCCACCATCTGGCGCAATCCCTGGCGCAGAGCCTCATTGACGGTCTCCTTGAGTCCGGTCTTGCGGGACTTCCGGGTTCGCGCCAACAGCGCCGCGACGTCATCGTCCAATGTCAGAGTGGTGCGCATGCGGCGGATTCTATCGAGACTGATGTTCTGATGTCAACAAACGGACATAAGAGCATCATACGCCGGCCGACGCCGGACAAAGGCGATCCTGGACGACGGCGAAGGCGCGGGTTAGCTTCCCCCGGCCTCGCCAAAGGAGGGTTTCATGCCGCAACGTGCCGGGGGCCGAGGCCCCGACGCGCTTCGCCCGATCGCCCTGGAACTCGGGACCAATAAGTACGCGGAAGGATCGTGCCTGGTCCGCTTCGGCGATACGCACGTTCTGTGCATGGCGAGCGTCGAGGACAAGGTTCCGCCGTTCTTGCGCAATACCGGGCGCGGATGGGTGACGGCCGAATACGGCATGCTGCCGCGCGCCACCGACACGCGCGGCGAGCGCGAGGCCGCGCGCGGCGGGCAAGGCGGCCGCACCCATGAGATTCAGCGCCTGATCGGAAGGTCGTTGCGCGCGGTCACCGATCTTGGCGCGTTCGGCGAGCGGCAGATCAAGGTCGATTGCGACGTGCTGCAGGCCGATGGCGGCACCAGGACCGCTGGCATCACCGGCGCCTACGTTGCGCTGCATCTGGCGTTCCAGCACCTGAAGTCCGTCGGCGCGGTGAAGCGCTGGCCGCTTAGCGACCATGTCGCGGCGGTCTCGTGCGGCCTCGTCGGCGGCGTGGCCCTGCTCGATCTCGACTACGCCGAGGACAGCGGCGCCGAGGCCGACGCGAATTTCGTTTTGACCGGCGCCGGGCGCTTCGTCGAGGTCCAGGGAACGGCGGAAAAGACTCCGTTCGAGGAGGCGCAATTGCTGGCCCTGCTGGCGCTGGCGCGAAAAGGGGCGGGCGAGCTGGTGGCCGAGCAACGGCGCGTCTTGGGAATTTCGTGACGACTCGGCGATTGGAACCTGGGCCGATCGTGGTGGCGAGCCACAATCCGGGCAAGGTGCGCGAGATCGAGGAATTGCTGGCGCCCTTCGGCCTCGCGCCGGTTTCGGCGGCAAGCCTTGGCCTGGCCGAACCCGAGGAGACGGGCGCGACGTTTCGTGCCAACGCCGAATTGAAGGCGCGGGCATCGGCCGAGGCCGCTGGCCTGCCGGCACTCGCCGATGATTCGGGGCTGGCGGTCGAGGCCCTCGATGGCGCGCCCGGTATCCATTCGGCGCGGTGGGCTGGGCGCCCCCACGATTTCGCAGCTGCCATGGCGCGAGTCGAGCGCGAGCTTCAGCGGGCAGGCGCCACGCGAGGCGACGATCGGCGCGCGCGTTTCGTGTGCGCGCTCGCGGTCGCCTGGCCGAAAGGCGCATGCGTCACCTTCGAGGGCACGGTCGAGGGGCGCATCCTCTGGCCGCCGCGGGGCGATCACGGCTTCGGCTATGACCCGATCTTCGTGCCGGATGGATACGACCGCACCTTCGCCGAGATGGAGCCGGCGGCGAAGCAAGAGATCAGCCACCGGGCGCGGGCCTTCAAGGCGCTGGTCGAGGCGTGCTTGAGATGAACGAGCGCGGATTCGGGCTCTACGTGCATTGGCCGTTCTGCCGCGCCAAGTGTCCGTATTGCGATTTCAACAGCCATGTGCGCGAGACGATCGACGAGGCGCGCTGGCGCCGGGCGCTCATCGCCGAGATCGATCACTATGGCGGGCTCGCCGGCGGGCGGACGCTCGCCAGCATATTCTTCGGCGGCGGTACGCCTTCGCTGATGGCGCCGGCGACCGTCGCCGCCGTCATCGAACGCGCGGGACGCCACTGGCGCTTCGACCCCGATATCGAGATCACGCTTGAAGCCAACCCAAGCTCCGTCGAGGCAGCCAATTTCGAGGGCTATCGGACGGCCGGGGTCAATCGGCTGTCGCTGGGCGTGCAGGCATTGAACGACCGCGACTTGAAGATGCTGGGCCGGCTGCACGACGCCGCCGAGGCGATTTCCGCCGTCGCCCTGGCGCGGCGCCATTTCGAGCGCGGCTCCTTCGATCTCATCTATGCGCGGCCCGGGCAGACGGCGGCGGATTGGGAATCCGAGCTTCGGCAGGCGATCGCGATGGCCGGCGAGCATCTGTCGGTCTATCAGCTCACCATCGAGCCGAACACGGTGTTCGCCGGCGCCTATCGGCGCGGCGAACTGGCGATGCCCGACGAGGATACGGCGGCGAATCTCTTTGAAACGACGCAGGACGTGATGGAAAGCGCCGGACTCCCCGCTTACGAGATTTCGAACCATGCGCGGCCCGGCGGCGAATGCCGCCATAACCTGACTTATTGGCGCTATGGCGACTATGTCGGCGTCGGGCCCGGCGCGCATGGGCGCCTCACCATCGACGGGGCCAAGCGCGCGACCCGCCAGCACCGCGCGCCCGAGGCCTGGCTCCAGGCGGTCGAACTGGAAGGCCACGCGACCCGAACTTCGGATCCCATCGAGCCATCCGACCGGGCGGCGGAGATGCTGATGATGGGTTTGCGTCTGGTCGAGGGCGTGAGCGATGCCAATGCCAAGGCCGAGACCGGGCGGGGTCTCGACGAACTGGTCGACGGCGCGCGGCTCGCCCGGCTGGTCGAAGGCGGGTTCGTGGAGCGGAGCGCGCAAGGGCTTCGCGCCACCGCCGCCGGCCGCCAGCGGCTCGACGCCGTGCTGGCGGAGCTGTTGGCCGGCGCTAATTTATCAATGGCTCGAAACTGACCGGCGCCGGGTCGACGACCTGGGCGCCTTCGCGCCGCAATTCCATGACGGCGAGGCCGCGCTCGACGGTGCCGTCGGGCCGGAAACGGAAGATCCCATCGACGCCGCCAAAGCCGCTCGGTTGCGTGAGCGAGGCGGCGTCGAACGGATCGGGCTGGTCGGCGCGCTTGGCGAGCGCGATGGCGAGCGCCACCCCATCATAGGCGAGGCTGGCGATCCGGGGCGGCGGGGTCCCCCATGCCGCGCGATAGCGCTCCGACAAACTCCGCCAGCCGGCGGGATCGGTGGCCGCGTACCAGCCGCCGAGAAGCGCCGGTTCGGCGGCGAGCGCCGGCTCGTCCCAGAGCGCGGTCCCGAGCATGCGCAGCCGGCGCGGGTCGACGTCGTAGAAAGGAAGCAGCGGCGCCACGATGCGCAGGCGCTCGACGCCTTCGGGCAGCAGCAGGGCGTCGATGGTCAGTCCGTTTTGGCCGGGCACGAATTCCGCTTCCGCCGCCGTCGTGCCGCCGATCGCGGTGGCGGCGCTGGCGCCGATCGCGGTGGCGAATTGGCGCACGACCGGCGAAAGATCGGCTTGCGCCGGATCGTAATAGTCGACTCGGACCACGCGCCCGCCATGGCGCGCCGCGCTGTCGTTCAAGGCCGCGGCCACGATCGAGCCATAAGGCGTGCTGGGCACGAGCGCGCCGAGACGCCGAAGCCCGCGGGCAGCGGCGTAGGCGATGACGCGATCGACCTGCAGACCCGGCAGCACGCCCATGACATAGGCGCCCCCGCCGGCCACGGCGCGATCGGTCGAGAACGATACGACGTTGATCCCGGCCGGGGCGGCGACCGAAAGCACCGGCTTCACCTGCTGGGCGAAGAGCGGTCCGATGATGATCCGCGCGCCCTCTTGGACCACTTGCCGGGCCGCTTCGCCGGCACCGCCCGGCACCTTTTCGGTATCGCGCACGATGAGCGCGATATCATCGGCGCCGGTCTCGAATAGCGCCAGTTCGGCCGCCTGCAGCATCGCCCGGCCGAGCTCCGCCCTGGGCCCGCTCAGCGGCAGCAAGAGGCCGATGCGCGGGCCCCCAGATCCCGGTATCGGCGGCGGCGTCAAGGCGATCTCGGGCGTGGGCACGGGCGCGGGCGCGGGTGCTGTCGCTTGCCCGGTTTTGCCCCGGTCCGCTACTCTGCCGGCGCAGGCGGACAGCGACAGGGCCAGGATCGTAGCCGCCAGGATGGCGAGGCCGGCGCCGCATGGTTTGGTGAAGAGTGAACGAAAAAAAACGAGCATCGGCTGCACCTGAATCCCGCACGCGACTACCGCGCAAGCGTAGTGCCGACCATGACCGAAGTAAACCGAACCTCGACATGGCCGGAGCGCCCGCCCCAGGGACGGGCGCCGGGGGCCTCATTCTGGTCGCGACACCCATCGGCAATGTCGAGGACATGACGATGCGGGCCTTGAGAACGCTGAAGGAGGCGGACGCGGTCGCCTGCGAGGACACCCGCCATACCGGGGCGCTGCTGGCGCGCTTCGGGATCAAGCGCAAGCTGCTTAGCTATCACGAACACAACGCCCAGCGCATGCGCCCGGAAATCCTCGACCGGCTGCGGCGCGGGCAGAGCGTGGCGCTGGTGAGCGACGCCGGCACGCCGCTGGTTTCCGACCCCGGATTCAAGCTGGTGCGCGAGGCGATCGAGGCCGGGATGCCGGTGACGGCCGTGCCCGGGCCCTCGGCGGTTCTCGCCGGACTGCTCGTGTCGGGCCTAGCCCCCGACCGGTTCTTGTTCGCGGGCTTCCTGCCGGCGAAAACGGCGGCGCGCCGGCAGGCGCTGGGCGAGGTGGCGCTTGTGCCGGCGACGTTGGTGTTTTTCGAATCGCCCAACCGGATCGCGGAGTCGCTGGCCGACATGGCCGACGTGCTGGGCGATCGACCGGCGGCCGTCGGGCGCGAACTTACCAAGCTCTACGAGGAGGTGCGGCGGGCGACACTCCTTGAGTTGGCGCGGGGCTACGCCGGCCTGCCCGCGCCCAAGGGCGAGATCGTCGTTATCGTCGGGGCGCCGGCCGAGCAGGCGCCGGCGCAAGCCGAGGCGATCGACGAGGCGCTGAAGCGGGCCTTGGAGACAATGTCCCTGCGCGACGCCGCCGCGGCGGTCGCGGCCGCCACCGGCCGCAAGCGGCGCGAGGTCTATGCGCGGGCGCTGGAGATCGGGCGGACTGGAAAGGTTGCGCCTTGACGACGCTGGCGAAGCGGCGCGCACGGCGGCGCGGCATGGTCGGCGAGTTGGTCGCGGCGGCGCTGCTGCGGCTGAAGGGCTACCGGATCCTGGCGCGGAACTCGCGCCTTTCGGCGGGCGAGATCGACATCATCGCCAAGCGCGGACGCACGCTTGCCTTCGTCGAGGTGAAGACGAGGCCCGACGATGCCGGCGCGGCCGAGGCCCTTCTGCCGCGCCAGCGCCGGCGTCTGGAGCGGGCGGCGGCGCAATGGCTGGGCCGGCGGCCGGCCTTCGCCGAGCACCGGCTTCGCTTCGATGTCGTGCTGGTGCGACGCGGCTTCTGGCCGCGACACCTCGCCGACGCCTGGCGGCCCGGCGATCCCTGAGGACGCCGGCCGGCGCGACGCGAAGCTATTGCTCGACGGCGAAATTCAGGCGATCAATGACAACATCGAAGCGGTTGGCGGGGAAGGGTTGAATCGGATCATGGATCATGTTCGCGACATCCGCCACGCGCGGGCCGAGGGCGCGGCGCCGTGAGTCTCGCCGTCGCCATCCAGATGGACCCGGTCGAGACCATCAACATCGACGCCGACAGCACTTTCGTGCTGGCGCTCGAAGCGCAGAGGCGCGGGCACGCCCTCTTTCATTACCTGCCGCGCCATCTTTTCTTTCGCGAGGGGCGCGTCTATGCGCGCATATGCCCGCTCACCGTGCGCCGCGAACGCGGACGCCATGCCGACCTCGGCGCGGCGGAGACCGTCGATCTCGCGACGCTCGACGTCGTGCTGATGCGCCAGGACCCGCCCTTCGACATGGCCTATATCACCGCGACCCATCTTCTCGAACATGTCCATCCCGCCACGCTGGTGGTGAACGACCCGGTCCAGGTGCGCAACGCGCCCGAAAAGCTGTTCGTGACGCATTTCGAGGGGCTGATGCCGCCCACTCTCATCACCAGCGACCGGGACGCGGTGCTCGCGTTCCGGGACCGGCACAAGGACATCATCATCAAGCCGCTCTACGGCAATGGCGGCGCCGGCGTCTTTCACGTGACGCCGGAGGACGAGAATTTGAACGCGCTGCTGGAGATGTTCACCCAGCTCTATCGCGAACCGATCATCGTGCAGCTTTATCTGCCGAGCGTGCGCGAAGGGGACAAGCGCATCATCCTCATCGACGGCGAGGCGGCCGGCGCCCTCAACCGCGTGCCGCCGAAGGGCGAGGCGCGCTCGAACCTGCACGTGGGCGGCGAGGCGCGCAAGGCCACTTTAAGCCAGCGCGACCGCGAGATCTGCGAGGCGATCGGGCCGACGCTCAAGGAGCGCGGGTTGGTGTTCGTCGGCATCGACGTGATCGGCGATTACCTGACCGAAATCAACGTCACCTCGCCCACCGGCTTGCAGGAGATCAACCGTTTCGACGGGGTGACGCTGGAGCGACGGGTCTGGGACGCGATCGAGCGGCGCTTCAAGGCGCGCCACCCCGGGCGTCCGGTGTAAGCGCCGCCATGTTCTATGAAACCGCGAAGGGGGACCACGGGCTGGGGCGCGATCCGTTCAAGAGCCTGGTCGTGCCCCGCCCGATCGGCTGGATATCGACGATCAGCCCCGAGGGCGTGGTGAATTTAGCGCCCTACAGTTTTTTCAACGCCGTCGCCGAACACCCGCCCGCCGTCTGTTTCGCGCCCGGCGGACGCAAGGCCGACCGGCCGTTCAAGGATACCCGCCGCAATGCCGAGGCGACCGGCGAATTCGTGGTGAACCTCGCGACCTACGACCTGCGCGAGAGCATGAACGCAACGTCGGCCTCGTTGCCGGCCGATGTGGACGAAATGGCCTTGGCGGGCCTGACGCCGGTACCCTCGCGCCTGGTGCGCCCGCCGCGCGTGGCGGAGTCGCCGGTCCATCTCGAATGCCGGTACCTGAAGACGGTCGAACTGCCGAGCCTCGAAGCGGACGAGCCCAACGCCATCGTCATCGGCATGGTGGTGGGGGTGCATATCCGCGACGAGGCGATCCGCGATGGCCGTGTCGACCTGATGCGGTTCCAGCCCATCGCCCGGCTCGGCTACAGCCAGTACACCACCGTCGACAACGTGTTCTCGATGCGCTTCCCGGATTAGGGGAGCGTAGTGCCTATGATAATGTTCCTAATTATATACTGTCACCATTTTCGAGCGCGGCGAGGAGCGGCCCGAGATGGGCTTCGTAGCGGCGCCACTTCCCGGCCGAGGTCGTGTAGATCGGTTTCCTGACCTGGTGCAGGCTGGCGGTGCGCACGGGGCGCGCCGCTTCCCAGAAGCGCAACGCGCCGTCCTCCCAGCCGAGGCCGCAGAAATCGAGCAGCCTTCGCGCCGTGCCTTCGAGGTCGGCGACGGTGGTCTCGTAATCGACCTCCAGCATCGGCGCCGGCAGGACGCCGCGCCAATATTCCATGAGCCGGTGGTACTGGCGATAGTGCCGGCCGAGCGCCGTCAGATCGGTGCTCCAGACGATGTCGGAGCCGAAATTCTGCGCGTAGCAGGAGAGGCAGGTGTCGCGCGGATCGCGCCGGCAATGAATGATCTTGGCGTTTGGGAAGATGGTCGCGATGAGGCCGAGATGATGGGTGTTGCCCGGCATCTTGTCGACGATCCGCGCCGCCGCGGGCGCCAGCGCCCGCAATTTTTCCAGATAGCGGCGCGCATGGTCGCCGACCGCGGCCGGCGCGAGGTCCGGCATGCATTCCGGGTAGGCGGCGTTGGCGACCGCGCCCAGGCCGGCATGCTCGCGCGCCAAGGCGACCGAAAGTTCGCCCATGAACTTGAGCTCGCCCGCGCCATGGATCTGCGAATGGCTGGCCAGGATCTGCTCGATGAGAGTCGTGCCGGAACGCGGCATGCCGACGACGAAGATCGGCAACGACGTCGGATCGCCTCCGCCCGCCTTGGAAAAATAACCCCTGTCGAAGACCGCGATCTGCCGATCGACGCCGGCGCGGTCCGCGGCCTCGTCATAGAAAAGGCCCTGTTCCGACATCTCCGCCGAATGCAGGGCGTTGAAGACCCGCATGTGCGCGAAGGCCCGATCCGGGTCGCCCTTGGCGTCGAGGATGTTGGCGAGAGCACCATAAATCCGCTGACGGCGCGCCGGCGTGGTGCCCGGCTCGTCCGCAGCCTGTTCAAGCCGCCGCAGATCGTCCGGCGTCAATAAGGAAAAATCCGCCCGGCCCATCGCCGACAACACTTCGCTTGAATCGGGGTCGAGTTCGAGCGCGTGGCGGAGATTCGCGCTGGCGGCCTCCTTTTCGCCCAGCATGGCGCAGCAGCGCGCCCGACCGAGCCAGGCGCGCACCAGGCCGGGCTCGCGCGCGGCCGCCTCGGCGTACTGGGCCTTGGCCTCCGCGGCGCGATTCTCGGATTCGAGGGCGTCGGCGTAGAGCAGACACACCCGGCCGTTTCCGGCATCGGCGGCGACCGCCTTGGCGAGGAGGTTGAATCCCTCGGTCGGGCGGTGCGTGTCGATCATAAGCCTGCCCAACGCCGCCATGGCGCGGCCGTGACGCGGATTGGCCTCGATGGCCCGGTTCAGCCAACGCTCGGCCTCCGGGTCGCCCGCTTCGGCGAGGACCGCGCCCAGATTGGCGAGAAGCTCGGGATGATCGGGCTTAAGCTCGACGGCCCGCTTCAGGTGGATAAGGGCGGTCGCCCGGTCGCCCGCCTCCGCCAGCATGAGGCCGAGATAGCCGTGCGCCTCGGCGTAGCTGGGATTGGCGGCGGCCGCCTTGCGATAACAGTCGAGCGCTTCGGGCTTGCCGCCCTTCTCGCGCAGCAGGTTGCCGAGGTTGACGAGGGCCTCCGCGTAGTCGGGATTAAAAACGAGCGCCTGGCGAAACGACCATTCGGCGGTCGCCACATCGCCGGTGGCCTGATAGGCGAGGCCCATGGTGTTATGGATCGGCGCCGCCTTGGGCTTCATCGCCAGCACGCGGCGCACGACGTCGATGGCCTCGGCCGGCCGGCCGGACTGATAGAGCGTCACGCCCAACAGGTGCTGGGCATCGACGTTGCGGGGGTCCTCTTGCAGGATGGCGCGATAGGCGGCCTCGGCCTCGGCCAGCCGGCCGGCGCGATGCGCGGCGACGGCGGCCTGAAGGCGGGCCTTGGCCGCGTCCTTGTCAACCTCCGCCGCCGGATTGTTCGTCATCCTCGATCGCCTCGGTCCTTATTTCGGGCGCGGGCGAGAATAGTCTCGCGATGCAGGATGTAAAGACCGCTCGACACGACGATGCACACGCCAAGAACGATGTGGAAATCCGGAAAATCGCCCCAAATAAAATATCCGGCAACGACCGCGAAGACGACGCCGCCGTACTCGAAGGGCGCCACCACGGACACCGCCGCCAAGCGAAACGCCTGGGTCAACGCCATCTGCGCCACCCCGCCGAGGAGGCCGATGGCGAAGAGGAGGGCAAACCCCAAGAGATCGGGCGTCCGCCATCCGAACGGCAGGCTGGCCGCGCCAAGGACGGTGGCGGTGAGCGTGTAGTAAAAGACGATCGTCGCCGGGCGCTCGGTCGCGGCGAGCGAGCGGATCGAGATCATGGCGAGCGCATAGAAAGCGGCGCCGCCCAAGGCGAACAGCGCCGCCGGATCGAACACGCCGCTGCCCGGACGGGTCATGACCAGGACGCCGATGAACCCAACGACGACCGCGGACCAGCGGCGAATTCCGACATGTTCGCCCAGCAGCGGCACCGAGAGAGCGGTCAGAAAGATCGGGCCCGCCTGCCCCAGCGCCACGGCTTCGCCCAATGGCAAGAGGTCGAAGCTGACGAAGAAGCACGCCATGGCGATCAGGCCTAGAACCGAGCGCCAAAGATGCGCGCCCAGCCGCCGGGTCGGCAGAACCTCGAGGCCGCCGGCGCGGTGAATGAAAAAGATGAGCGGGATGAAGGCGACGGCACTGCGGAAGAACACGATCTGATTGACCGGGTAGGTTTCGGTCGCGAGTTTGATCAGCACGTCCATGGCCGAGAACAGCAGGACGGCCAGGTTGATGAAAAGGATGCCGCGCGGATTGGATTCGAAGGCGCGAGGAAGGATCGTCGAGGCGATCAATGGGAATGGGCCGATCTTGACGGGAAGGGAAACTTGGTCATTCTAGGCCCTGAATGCGTCACAATGAAGCACGAAGTGCATGAATGGCCGTGTGAATCGGGCTCGATTGGTTTAACCAAGCGCAAGGGAGGCGTTCAATCTTGGCCGAATCCGCGGCCGTCGAAGCACGGTCGGTCACGAAGACATTTGGCGTCGCGCCGGATTTGGTGCGGGCGCTCGATGACGTTTCGGTAGCGATCGAGGAGAACGAGTTCTTCACGTTGCTGGGGCCGTCGGGGTGCGGCAAGACGACGCTGCTGCGCCTCATCGCCGGGCTCGAACTGCCGAACAGCGGCGACATCTTGCTGGCCGGCCGGTCGGTCGTGCATCTGCCGCCCCATGAGCGGCCGGTCAATACCGTGTTCCAGAGCTACGCGCTTTTCCCGCATATGAGCGTGGCGCAAAACATCGCCTTCGGCCTGGAGATGCGCGGGCTTGCCAGGGACGAGATCGCCCGTACCGTGGGCGAGATGCTGACCCTGGTGAAGATGCAAGGGCTGGACGCCCGCCGGCCGGGGCAGCTTTCCGGCGGCCAGCAGCAGCGCGTGGCGCTCGCCCGCGCGCTCGCCAACCACCCGAAGGTGCTGCTGCTGGACGAGCCGCTGTCGGCGCTCGACCTGAAGTTGCGCCAGGGCATGCGCGGCGAATTGAAATCGCTGCAGCGGCGCACCGGCATCACCTTCGTCTTCGTGACGCATGACCAGGAAGAGGCGCTGACCATGAGCGACCGAATCGCGGTGATGGACCGCGGGCGCGTTCAGCAGCTTGGCACGCCGCTCGACATCTATGAGCGCCCGGTCAACAAGTTCGTCGCGGATTTCATCGGCGACACGAACTTCCTCGAGGCAACGGCCTTGGGCGAAGAGGGCGGCTTCGTCCGATGCCGGTGCGCGGGCGGTTTCGAGCTTCTGGTCGGCGGCATCCCGCCGGCGCCGGGCGCCACGGTCACGGTGGCGCTTCGGCCGGAGAAGATCGTACTCCATCCCGGCGGCGCGCATGGGACGGTGACCCAGGCGGTCTATGTCGGCACGGATACCAATTACGTTGTGCAGCTGTCGGTAAAGACAGATCTGGGTGTGCGCGTTCAAAACGCGGTGGACGGGCGCGCCCGGTTCGCGGTCGGCGAGCACGTCGGCATCGAGGTGCCGCCGGGCGCGGCGCGGCTGCTCAAGGACTGACGGCGATGACCGAGGCGGCCCTATCCCCCATGCCGGCCGAATCGCTCGCGGCCACGGCCGATCGCGTGGCGTCGGCAAGAGCGCGGATGCATCGCCGCTTCCTCGAAATCCGCTGGGGCCTGGCCGGGCCGGCGCTGCTGGTGATCGGCGTCTTCGGCATCGTGCCGCTCCTCATTATCCTCGTCTATTCGTTCCTCAAGGCCGGCTCCTATGGCGGCGTGGAATGGGGGTTTTCGACCGCGGCCTATGTGCAATTCCTGTTCGAGCGCGACATCTTCGACGAGCAGCTTCGATTCGCGACCGACTATCTGCAAATCTTTGCTCGGTCGATCCTGCTGGCGCTGGGCGCGACGGTGTTCTGTCTCGTCATCGGATTTCCGACCGCCTATTTCATGGCGACCCGGCCGGCGAGCAGCCGAAACCTCTGGGTGTTTCTCATCACACTGCCGTTCTGGACAAATCTGCTCATCCGCACTTACTCCATGATGCTGATCATCCGCGACGAGGGCCTCATCAACGACTTTCTTCTGTGGACCGGACTCACCGGTCGGCCGATCGTGATTCTCTATACCGACTTCGCCATCGGCCTCGGGCTGCTTTACAGCTTTCTGCCCTTCATGGTCCTGCCGCTCTATGCCAGCCTGGAGAAGCTCGATTTCCGCTTTGTCGAGGCGGCCTTCGACCTCTATGCCACGCGCGGCCGCGTTTTGCGCCGGATCATCATTCCGCTGGCCAAGCCCGGAATCGTCGCCGGATGCCTGCTGGTTTTCATTCCGGCGATCGGCGCCTTCATTACGCCGCTCATGTTGGGCGGCGGCAAACAGATGATGATCGGCAACTTGATCGCCCTTCAATTCGGCAGTTCGCGTAATTGGCCTTTCGGCTCGGCGGCCTCGCTCATCCTGATGGCGCTGGTGATGATCGCGCTCATCATCTATGTCCGCAGTTCGGCGGACAGGTCGAAGGCGTCGCATGGCTGACCCTAGGGCAACGCTCGACCTGAAGCGCCAGCCGGGCTTCGGCCCCGTCGCCTGGTTCTGCCTATTCATGCTTTACGCGCCGATCGCGGTGTTGTTTGTTTTTTCGTTTAACGCCGGCCGCTCGGTGAATAACTGGAGCGGTTTCAGCCTCGATTGGTACGTGAAGGCGTTCCATAACGAAGGTATCCAAGACGCAGCCTGGATCTCGCTGCAGGTGGCGTTCGCGGCGACCTTGGCCGCCACAATCCTCGCCACCGCGGCGGCCCTGGCGACGACCCGCACGCGCCCCTGGGCCGGCCAGACCGGCGCCTATCTCGTTATCAACCTTCCGCTGATGGTGCCCGAGATCGTCACCGCTATCGCGACGCTGTCGTTCTTCGCGCTCATCGCCTCGCTCTCGGGCATCCGCTTCGGGCTCGGCACGCTCATCATCACGCATACGGTGTTCTGCATCCCGTTTGCGTATCTGCCGATCCGGGCCCGGCTCGAGGGCATGGATTTGACTTTGGAGCAGGCGGCGGCGGATCTTTACGCGACGCCCTGGCAGGCGTTCCGGCGGGTGACCCTGCCGCTGCTGGCGCCGGGCATCTCGGCGGGGGCGGCGCTGGCCTTTATCGTCTCGTTCGACGATTTCACCATTTCCCAGTTCGTCGCCGGACCCGGACAGCAGACGCTGCCGATCTACATCTATGGCGCGATCCGGCGCGGTGTTACGCCCGAGGTCAATGCCATCTCGACGATCCTGCTCATGATCTCCATACTGTTCGTATCGGCGTCGTTTCTGATCGGCCGCCGGCGCCAGTGAAGCGACGCTGCCTTCGGGCCTGAATACAACCAAATCTGGACCAACCCGCTGAATTAGCTTAAGACTATATGGGGCCGTCCGCGCAGCGCGGCCGGTTTCCGGCGAAGATCGCTGGCGCGGCGCCGCCGAATGGTGAATCGTTGGCGATGTTCGTGTGCCCAAGGATTTCGATTCCACCTCGCAACAACCCAGGATCCCTTTCATGAACAAGACCCTTCTTGCCATCGTCGCCGTGGTCGCGATCGCCATCGGCGGCTATTTCGTTCTGCGCCCGGCGCCGGAAGAGATGCAGGTCGCCGAGCCGGCGGCGACCGAGGAAGCAGCACCCGCCGAGACGCAGGATTCGGCGGAAACGGCGGCGCCCGCCGAAGGCGAGCAGCCGGCCACCGAGACCGAGACCGCCGCGGTAATCCCGGCGGGGGGCGAACTCCATATCTACAACTGGGGCAACTACACCAATCCGAAGCTGATCGAGAAGTTCGAGGCGGCCAATAGCGTCAAGGTGACGCTCGACTCTTACGATTCGAACGAGACCATGCTGGCCAAGGTGCAGGCCGGCGGGAGTGGCTTCGATATCGTGGTGCCCGGCGATTACATGGTCGACATCATGTTGAAGAGCAATCTTCTGGCCAAGACCGAGCCCAACAAGATGGAGAACTTCAAAAACGTCGATCCGCTCTGGGTCGACGTCTATTGGGATTCCGGGCGCAACTACACGGTGCCATGGCAGTGGGGCACGACCTCGTTCACGGTCGATACCGCCAAATACAAGGGCGACATCAACACGCTGGCCGTGCTGTTCGATCCGCCGCAGGAATTGTGCGGCCGCATCAACATGCTCACCGACATGAACGATGTCATCAACGCGGGCTTGCGCTATCTCGACCTGCCGCGCTGCAACAACAACCCCGACGACCTGAAGAAGGTGAGCGAACAGCTGCTGAAGTCCAAGGCGTGCTGGCGCACCTTCTCCTACGACACGATCCAGATGATGACGTCGGGCGACATCGATGCCTCGCAGCAATGGAACGGCGCCTCGATGCGGGTTCGCGAGCAGATCCCGACCGCGACCTACGCCTATCCCAAGGAAGGGTTCACCGGCTGGATGGACAACGTCGCCGTCCTCGCCGACGCGCCCAACCTGGAAAACGCGAAGAAGTTCCAGAACTTCATCATGGACCCGGAGAACGCCGCCCTCATCTCCGATTTCGCCAAGTACGCGAACGGCATTGCCGGCAGCGACAAGTTCCTGCCGGCGGAGTTCGCCACCGCGCCGGAGATCAAGATGCCGGAGGGCGCGCCGGCGCCCGAGTTCGTCCCCCCTTGCGCCCAAGAGGTGGTCGACAAGTACAACGCGATCTGGACCGACCTGCAGAAGTAGGCATCGGATCGTCGGGAAGGCCGGGGGCTTCGGTCCCCGGCCATTTTTTTGGACATACCGAAGGATCGCCCATGCGCACCGTCTATACCGAGGATCACCGCCTTCAGGACGGCAAGGCGGAGCTGATCGACGGCAAGCTTCAGCCCTGCTTCGAAATGCCCAAGCGCGCCGAAATCATCATCGAGCGTGTGCGCGACCAGCGCCTGGGCGAGGTCGTGCCGCCGCAAGAATTCGGCCAGGATCCGATCGTCCGTGTCCATAAGCCCGATTTCGTCGAGTTCCTGCGAGTCGCCTGGGGCGACTGGGTGAAGGCGCACGGTACTTGGGACGCCCTGCCACTCAATTGGTCGGCGCCGGGCATGCGCCGAATCATCCCCGAGGCGATCGATGGGCGGCTCAGCTATTATTCCTTCGATGCCGGCACGCCGATCACGGCGGGCACCTGGCGCGCCATCACCCAGGCCGCCAATGTGGCGCTGACCGGCCGCCAGATGGTGACGGCGGGCGAGCGAGCCGTGTTCGCGCTCTGCCGGCCGCCGGGCCATCACGCCGGCAGTTGCTTTTATGGCGGCTACTGCTTCTTCAACAACGCGGCGATCGCGGCGCAAGGTTTCCGCGATTCCGGCGCCGCCCGCGTGGCCGTCCTCGATGTCGACTACCATCACGGCAACGGCACGCAGGAAATTTTCTACGAGCGCGCCGACGTACTCACCACTTCGATTCATGCCGACCCCAAGCAGGAGTACCCCTTCTTCCTCGGCCATGCCGACGAGACCGGGGCAGGCGCCGGCGCCGGCCATCACCTGAACCTGCCGTTGCGCTGGGGCGCGAAGTGGGACGTCTACAAGCCGGCGCTGGAGACGGCGATGCGCCGCATCCGGGACTACGCGCCCGACGCGATCGTGGTCTCGCTCGGCGTCGATACCTTCGAGGAAGACCCGATCTCGAAGTTCAAGCTGAAGCGCGACGACTACAGCCGCATCGGCGAGATGATCGCCGGCGCGGGCAAGCCGACGCTCTTCGTCATGGAGGGCGGCTATGCCGTGGACGCACTCGGCGTCAACGTCGTCAACGTGCTCGCCGGGTTCGAGGGGGCGGCGAAATCATAACATACCCCGTCGATGTCGCTGCTTGACGCCGCAATACAGGTTGTACGGTCGCGCGCGCTGGCGCAAACTCAAAGGAATCGCGCTGGCGCGGCTACGGGATGGCTGGGTAGGCCGGGCGGAGTTGCATTGGTATGAGGCTGCGGGGGTCGGCAAGAAAGAGATCAAGATCAAACGGTACTTGGAGTGATTCGATGACGATCCGAGGGCGGCTGAAAACCTCACTCTTGGTCTGCGTCCGCAATGACGGTTATTCGGCGGCGTTGGAACGGCGGAAGATCTACCGGGCGCTGTCCGACCCCAAAGCCGCCAAGCACGACCAGGTAAGGGTCATCGACGAATCGGGCGAGGACTATCTGTATCCGGCCGCGTTTTTTGTGCCAATCGACTTGCCCTCGACGGCGCGGCGCGCGGTTCTCGCAGCCGCGGAATAGCCTGGTCACGGCCCGCGACAATGCCCGCTGAACGTCACGAAATACCCGCCGCCGGCGGTCTGGCGGTGCGGCTCCCCGCCGGCGGGCGCATCCGTGTCATGACGCCCAAGGGCCGGCAGGCCGCCGATTTCTTCGCCTTCATGGCAGCGAACGCCGGCGAGTGGCTGTCGCCCATGCATACATGGGTCGAGACACGGTCGATCCGGCCGCGCGCGGGCGACGTATTTCTAAGCCGCTTTCGCCGGCCGATGCTGGATTTCGTCGAGGACGGGGCCGGCGGGATGCACGACATGCTGATCGCCGCCTGCGACCAGGCCCGCTACGAGGAGTTCGGGGTCAAGGGCCCGCATGCGAGCTGCTCGGAGAACCTGCGCGCGGCCATGGCGCGGTTGGGCCACGCCATCGACATCGTGCCGCAGCCGGTGAATTTCTTCACCAACACGCAAGTGGACGAAGGGGGCGCGCTGGTCTCGCCGCCCAACGAGGTGCCGCCCGGCGGCTATGTCGAACTCGCCGCGCGGGCCGATGTCATCTGCGTGGTGTCGTCCTGCCCGTTCGATCTCGCGATCCCCGGCTGGACCATCAACGCGCCCGGAGGCCCGAGCGAACTCGTCGTCGAGATCGGCTAGCGCCGGACCTCGACCCACTCCTCGACGATCTTCCAGTCGCCCTCGGCGTTCCTCTGGAAGGCGACCGCGTAGAGGCTGAAATATTGTTTCCAGTGCGCGTAGCGCGTGGCCCTGACGATGACGCGCTCCCCATGGATGCGGGCGCGCACGTTCGAATAGGTGCTGATGTCGCCGACTTCCTGGGCGAGCGGCTTGGCCTTGTGGAAGAGCGGGATCAAGTCCGCCGTCGACATGTTGACCATCGACGCGTTGCCGACATCATCGAGGCCGGTCATGTGGATGACGGCGCCTTCGGCATAGTAACCCAGCACCGCTTCGTCGAAGTCGCGGCCCATCTTCGCCAGCTTGTCGAACAGGCCCAACACCTCGCGCGCGGTCTGCTCGGCCGGGCCGGCGCTGGCCAGCGTCGTCTGCTTGGCCGACGCGGCCACGGCGGAGAGTGTCGAAAGGCTGCCGCTGCCCAGCGCCCAGATCGCGGTCAGCGACAGAACGATTCCGCTCAGGCCCGCAACGAGACGGGCGCGGCGCTGGCGCCGTTTGCGCGTAAAGATGGGGCGAGTTCGGTTTCGCATCGGAGGCACCCGTACATGAATGAAGTCGCCGCCTATACTGGCGCGCGGTAGTAAAGTAACGTTTAACCATCGGTAAAATGCTCGCGGTAATTCCCAGCCATGGTCGCTCATATCGTCACGGTGGCTTTTCAGGGGATCGACGTCCTCGAAGTCGACGTCCAGGTGCAGATCGCGCCGGGATTGCCGGCCTTCACCATCGTCGGCCTGGCCGACAAGGCGGTTGGCGAGAGCCGCGAGCGCGTGCGTGCCGCGCTGGGCGCCATCGGCCTGGCGCTGCCGCCCAAGCGCATCACCGTCAATCTCGCCCCGGCCGACCTGGCCAAGGAGGGAAGCCACTACGACCTGCCGATCGCGCTCGGGCTGCTTTCGGCCATGGGCGTCCTTGCCGGCGACGCTATCGAGGGCTTCGTGGCGCTGGGCGAACTCGGGCTCGACGGCACGCTGGCGCCAGTGGCGGGCGTGCTGCCGGCGGCGATCGCGGCTTCGGCCGCGGGCCGCGGACTCATCTGTCCGGCGCGGCAGGGCGACAAAGCGGCCTGGGCCGGGGGCGTCGAAGTGCTGGCGGCCGGGTCGCTGCTTGCGCTCATCAATCACTTCAAGGGCGTCTCGCTGCTGAAGCCGCCCGAGGCCAAGCTCGCCGATGCGCGCGGGGCGCCGGTGCCCGACTTGAAGGACATCAAGGGCCAGGAGACGGCCAAGCGCGCGCTCGAAGTCGCGGCTGCCGGGGGCCACAATATGCTGATGATCGGCCCGCCCGGAGCCGGCAAGTCGATGCTGGCGGCGCGTCTGCCGGGCCTGCTGCCGCCGCTCGATCCGGCCGAGGCACTCGAGGTCAGCATGGTGCACAGCCTGGCCGGGCTGCTGCCGGAAGGCGGGCTGGTGCGCCGGCGGCCGTTCCGCGACCCGCACCATTCGGCGTCGCAGGCCGCTTTGGTGGGCGGCGGCCAGCGGGCGCGGCCGGGCGAAGTGACGCTGGCGCATCTGGGCGTGCTGTTCCTGGACGAGCTGCCCGAGTTCCAGCGCCCGGTGCTGGAGGCGTTGCGCCAGCCCCTGGAGTCCGGACGCGTGACGGTGGCCCGCGCCAACGCGCATGTGACCTATCCGGCGCGCATCCAGCTCGTTGCCGCGATGAACCCCTGCCGTTGCGGACACCTGGACGACGCCGGCCTCGCCTGTGGCCGGGCGCCAAAATGCGCGCAGGAATATCAGTCCAGGATCTCGGGGCCGCTTTTCGATCGCATCGAC
>VFKA01000002.1 GCA_009885795.1 Rhodospirillales bacterium
CTCAGCATGGGTAACTTCCTCATTCTGAGGAGGCCCGTAGGGCCGTCTCGAAGGATGGGCCATAGGTCTCGGTAGCCCGAGATTCGGTACTACGCTACATACCCTCGGGTCCGCGAGAGATGGCGACGACGCCGGTGCGCGACACGTCGGTGAGGCCCAAGGGCTGCATCAGGTTGATGAAGGCGTTCAGCTTCTCGGTCGACCCGGTCATTTCGAAGACGAAGGATTCGATGGTGCTGTCGACGACCCGGGCACGAAAAATATCGGCGATGCGCAAGGATTCGACGCGCTTCTCGCCGAGCCCGCGCACCTTGACCAGCGCCAGCTCGCGTTCGAGGTGCGGACCCTCGCTGGTAAGATCGCTGACGCTGTGGACCGGAACGACCCGCGCCAGCTGATGCTTGATCTGTTCGATGACCATGGGCGTGCCCGAGGTCACGACCGTGATCCGCGACAGTTTTTCCTTTGCGTTCACCTCGGCCACGGTCAGGCTTTCGATGTTGTAGCCGCGACCGGAGAAGAGGCCGATCACACGCGCCAGCACGCCGGCCTCGTTGTCCACCACCACCGCGATCGCATGTCGTTCGACGTCAGCCAAGATCTCGATCCTCATGCTTCGACAGGCTCAGGATGGGGCCTCGTGCCTCGCGCCTGTCGAAGGACGAGGCGGCAGGGCCACTCTAGACCAGCACCATGCCCTCTTCGGAGACCGGCTTGACCACGTCCTCGGGGCCGAGCAGCATCTCGTTGTGGGCGGCGCCGGCGGGGATCATGGGAAAGCAATTCTCGGTCTGATCGACGCGCACGTCCACCACGACGGTGCGCTTGGTCTCGATCATCTCGCGGATGACATCGTCGATCTCGGACGGCTTCTCGGCGCGCAGCCCGACGGCGCCGAAGGCATCCGCGAGCTTCACGAAATCGGGCAGCGATTCGGTGTAGGACTCGGAGTAGTTGCCGCCATAAATCAGTTCCTGCCACTGGCGGACCATGCCCATCCATTGATTGTTGATGATGAAGATCTTCACCGGCAACCGGTATTGCGCCGCGGTCGACAGCTCCTGGATGTTCATCAGGATCGACGCCTCGCCGGCGACATCGATCACCAGCGCGTCGGGGTGGGCGATCTGCACGCCGATGGCCGATGGCAGGCCGTAGCCCATGGTGCCGAGCCCGCCGCTGGTCATCCACCGGTTGGGTTTCTCGAACTTGATGAACTGGGCGGCCCACATCTGGTGCTGGCCGACCTCGGTCGTGATGTAGACGTCATCGCGCTCTTTCAACGCGTCGTAGAGGCGCTCGATGGCGAATTGCGGTTTGATGATGGTGTCGGAGTTCTTGTAGCGCAGGCATTTGCGCGCCCGCCATCCGTCGATCCGCTTCCACCACGCGTCCAGCGCGGCCGGATCGGGGCGCGCCTGGCGCGCCTTCCAGACCTTGATCATGTCCTCGAGCACGTGGCCGACATCGCCGACCACGGCCACGTCGGCGCGCACGTTCTTGTTGATCGACGACGGATCGATATCGACGTGGATCTTCTTGGAACCGGGCGAGAAGGCGCTGACCCTCCCCGTCACCCGGTCGTCGAAGCGCGCGCCGATGTTGATCATGACGTCGCATTCGTTCATGGCGAGGTTGGCTTCGTAGGTGCCGTGCATGCCAAGCATGCCGAGGAATTGCGGGTCCGAGGCGGGAAAGGCGCCCAAGCCCATGAGCGTCAGCGTGCAAGGGAATCCGGTCAGCTTGACAAACTGCGTGAGAAGCTGCGCCGCCGCCGGGCCGGAATTGATGACGCCGCCGCCGCAATAGAACAGCGGGCGCTCGGCCTTGGCCATCAGCGCCACCGCTTCCTCGATGCGCTTGGGGTCGGCCTTCACCTGCGGGCGATAGGTGCGATGGCGGCCATTGACGGCGCCGCTGTAGCTCCACTTCGCTTGCAGCACGTCCTTCGGCAAATCGACCACCACGGGCCCGGGGCGGCCGCTCTTGGCCACGTAAAACGCTTCGTGGATCACGCGCGCGAGATCGGCGACGTTCTTCACCAGGTAATTGTGCTTGGTGCAGGGCCGGGTGATGCCGGTGGTATCGGCCTCCTGAAAGGCGTCGTTGCCGATGAGGTGGGTCGGAACCTGGCCGGTGAGGCAAACGATAGGTATGCTGTCCATGAGCGCGTCGGTGAGGCCGGTGACGGCATTGGTCGCTCCGGGCCCGGACGTCACCAGCACGACGCCGACCTTGCCGGTCGAGCGGGCGTAGCCTTCGGCGGCATGGACCGCCGCCTGTTCGTGGCGCACCAGGATGTGGCGCAGCGCGTTTTGTTTGAAAAGCTCGTCATAGATCGGCAGCACGGCGCCGCCGGGATAGCCGAAGACGACATCGACTCCCTGATCGCGGAGCGCCCGAATGACGATTCCGGCGCCGATCATTTCATCGCTGGCCATGATGTCCCAGCCCTCATGCCCATTCGTGGGCAACACGCGCACAAACCCTCACTCACGATAACCTCGGTCATCGCGCTGCAACAAGGCTAGAGAGGGATGGTTAACGGGTCAACAACAAATCGCGAATCTTCGCAATGATCGCCGTGCACAACTCTGCCATATCTTGCTGATTATAAACGCTTTCGCCGACGAGCTCGGCCTCCGGCAATTGGTGGCGGAACCAAGCGACTTGCCGCTTGGCGTATCGCCGGGTCGATTGCTGCGCCGCGGCAATAGCATCGCCAAGCGCCATCTTGCCGTCGATATGAGCGATAAGTTCGCGAAGCCCCAGGGCCTTCATGGCGGGAAGGCCGGGATCGAGGCCGAGGCGCCGCAGCCGGCGCGCCTCCTCGACCGCGCCCGAATCGATCATGGCCTGAAACCTGGTGTCGCAGGCCTCATAGAGCCGGACGCGCGGCGGCATCAGCGTGAAGGCGAGAAAGCGCCGCCCAGGCTCCCGGCCGCCTTCAAGCTGCCAGTCCTTGAGCGAACGGCCCGTCGCTTCCAGCACCTCCCAGGCGCGGCGCACGCGCTGGGTGTCGCCAGGGCGAAGTGCCGCCGAGGACGGATCGCGCGAGACCAGCTCCGAATGGAGCCTTTGCGTGCCCAGGCGTTCGAGGCGTTCCGTCGCGGCGGCGCGCACCGTCGCGGGGATTTCCGGCACGGGCGCAAGCCCGCGCATCAGCGCCCGCAGATAGAGGCCGGTGCCGCCGACGACGATGGGGAGTCGACCGGCGCGTTCCGCGTCGGCGATCTCCGCCTCCGCCATGTCGCGCCAGCGCCCGGCCGAGCAGCGTTCGGAGGCCGGAAGCGCGCCGTAGAGGCGATGGGGCGCCGCCGCCAGAGCCTCCGCACCCGGCTGCGCGGTCAGCACGGGCAACTCGCGATAGACCTGCATGGAGTCGGCGTTGATCATCGTCGCCGGGCCGACGGCCTCGGCCAGCGCCAGCGCCAGTCGCGATTTCCCGCTCGCCGTCGGGCCGGCGAGAATGATCGCCGCGGGCGGAACGCCGGCGCTGGAGGGTTCGGTCATTTCGCCGGTCATTATAGCGCCGGCGGCGAAGGCCCTCACCTCGCCCCCGCCCCTTCGACAGGCTCAGGGAGAGGGAGGGAGCCCGCTACAGCACGAAGTCGGCGGCGGTGAGGGTGCCGAAGGCGATCCCGGTCAACTCGATCTGGAAGTCGGCCACGCCGTCGCCATTGACGTCGCCGGCGACGATGGCGTTGCCGCCGCCGTCGTCGTAGAAGTCGAGTTGGCCCGCGGCACCGGTGAACGCGCCCACGATGGTGAAGGCCTGGTCGCCGCCGGTCCCGGTGTTGGCGTCGATGCCGGAGAGGTCGACGAGATCGCCCGCGCCCGCGCCGGGAGCTTCGAAATCGACGATGATGTCGCGCTCGCCCACGCCCAGCCCAGCCTCGCCGACGGTGTCGAAGTCGAACACGTCGCCCCCTTCGTCGCCATACAGCGTATCGGTGTCGCCGCCTCCGGCGATGGTATCGTCGCCTTCTCCTCCCTTGATGAGGTCGTCGCCGCCGTCGCCCGAGAGATCATCCTCGCCGCCCTGGCCGTAAATGTCGTCGTTGCCGTCGCCGCCCGAGACGGTGTCGTAACCGGTGGCGGCGCCGTAATTGCCGTAGACGTCGCCAAAGATGGTGTCGCGGCCGGCACCGCCGTCGATCAGGTCATCGCCGTAGCCATAGGCGGTGGAGTTCCCGTAGCTGGCGGCGTCGCCGATGATGCGGTCGTCGCCACCGCCGCCGATGAGGGTGTCGTCGCCGTAGCCACGCGCCTCGTAACCCCCGGCGTAGTCTCGGGCACGGGCATCGCCATACATCGAATCGTTGTCGTCGCCGCCGTCCATCGAGTCGTTGCCCTTGCCGGTGGCGTCGCCATGGTAGGCGTCGGCGTCACCGAACATACGGTCGTTGCCATCGCCGCCCAGCATGGTGTCGTCGCCGGAGCCATACGCCAAGCCGTAATAGAAAACGTCGGAGTCGCCGTACATGTCGTCGTTGCCGTAGCCGCCGTCCATGAAGTCATTGCCGGTGCCCGTGGCCGTGGCGAAGAAGCCGCCATAGTTGGGCGAGCCGCCGGTCTGCGCGTCGCCGTACATGTCGTCGTTGCCGTTGCCGCCGATGAGCGTGTCGGCGCCCGAGCCGGTGGCATGGCCATGATAGTTGTCCGCGTCGCCGTACATGTTGTCGTTGCCGTCGCCGCCGTCCATGAAGTCGTCGCCCGAGCCGGTGGCCGTGGGCGTGATGCCGTAAGAGGCGCTGCCGCTGGCCTTCGCGTCGCCGTACATGTCGTCGTTGCCGTTGCCGCCGATGAGCGTGTCGTCGCCCACCCCGGTCGCTTCGCCGTAACCCGACCTCACGTCGCCGTACATGTCGTCGTTGCCGTCGCCGCCGTCCAGGAAATCGTTGCCCGAGCCGTAGGCGTCGCCATGCACGGAGTCGTTGCCCGCGGCCCTGGCATCGCCGTACATGTCGTCGTTGCCGTGCCCGCCGATGAGCGTGTCGGCGCCGTAGCCGGAAGCCGCTCCGTATCTCGAAAATGCGTCGCCGTACATGTCGTCGTTGCCGAATCCGCCGTCCAGGAAATCGTCGCCGTAGCCCTTGGCGGTCCCGTCGTATTCTTCGTTGCTGTAGTATCCACCAATGCGGCCGGTCACCGCGTCGCCATACATGTTGTCGTTGCCGTAGCCGCCGATGAGTGTGTCGTTGCCGGTGCCGGTGGCGTCGCCATATCGGGACACGGCATCGCCCGCCATGTCGTCGTTGTCATTGCCGCCATGCATCGAATCGTCGCCCGAGCCATGGGCATCACCGTACATCGTATCGACGCCGGTCGAGAGGGCGTCGGCGTACATGCGGTCGTTGCCGTAGCCGCCATCCATCGAATCGTCGCCGTAGCCATAGGCGTCGAGGTAACCCTTGGCGTCGCCGTACAGGCGGTCGTTGCCGGTGCCGCCGGCGAGCGTGTCGTCGCCCACGCCGTAGGCGTCGCCGGTATCGGAATAGGCGTCGCCGTAGAGATAATCGTTGCCGTCGCCGCCTTCGAGGCGGTCGTTGCCCTGGCCCGCGGTCTCGGCGAAGGTCTCGGCGGTCCAGTCGCCGATTGCGGTGTCGTTGCCCTCGCCACCGACCAGCGTGTCGCGGTCGTTCTCGCCGACCAGGAAATCGTCGCCATAACCGCCGTCGAGCGAATCGCGGTCGGGCAGGGGATCGGCGGTCTCGTCGTCGCCGTCGGCGCCGTAGAGATGGTCGTCGCCGTAGCCGCCCAGAAGGGTATCGTTGCCGTCGATGGCGTTGGCGCCGTCGCCGTACAGGTAATCATTGTCGTCGCCGCCATCCAGCCGGTCGTGCCCGGTGTTGCCGATGAGCGTGTCCTCGCCCTCGTCGCCCGAAAGCGAATCGCTGCCGGCGCCGCCGTCCAAGACGTTGTCGTTGTTGTCGCCGATGAGCGTGTCCTTGCCCGACCCGCCGGTCGCATTCTCGATGCCGAGCAGGGTATCGACGCCGGCGCCCCCACTGGTGCGACCGGTCAGGAGATTGACCACAACCTTCTTCGAGCCGGCGAAGAACCAGGTGTCGGTGTCCAAACCGCCGTCGACGAGGTCGTTGCCGACGCCGCCGTCGAGCTTGTCGTTGTCGTCGCCCCCGCGCAGCGTGTCGTGGCCCTTCTCTCCGTAAATGGTGTCATTGCCGATGCTGGAGAAGCTGCCGACGAGGCTGTCGTTCCCGTCTCCGCCGAACAACAGGTCGTCGCCGTTGCCGCCGTAGAGCGTATCCGCGCCCTTGCCGCCCAGCAGTACGTCGTCCTCGTTGCCGCCGACGATGTAGTCGTCGCCCTTGCCGCCGTCGAGCGTGTCGCCGCCATCATAGCCGAAGATGGTGTCGGCGAACTTCGTGCCGATCAGATTGTTGTTGCCGCTATTGCCGGGAATGAACGCCATGGAAGCCTCCCCACTATGGCCAGGCTAAGCCGCACCGCGATCCGCGATTGCCGCCGTCTCGGCGCGAAACCTAGATTATCCTACCCCTGGTCGATGCGCAGCGCCACCCATTGATAGTCGCCCTGGCGGTAGACCAGCATGGTCACGACGCGATAGCCATTGGCCTTCGCCTGGTTGACGCGGCGCTCGACATCGGCCGGGGTCGATACCGCCTGCTGATCGACCTCGACGACGACGTCGCCCGGCGTCAACGCTTTCTCGGAGGCCGGGCCTTCCGCCTTTACGTCGGTGATGACGACGCCGTTCACGTCGTCCGGCAGCTCGAAGCGCTGGCGCAAGTCGTTGCTCATATCGGAGAGCGACATGCCCAGAAGATCGACCTGGCCCTTGGCCGTGGGCGCGGGCGTTTCCGAATCGGCTTCGACCGAGACCTCCTCGGTTTCGTCGAGCTCGCCGACCGTGACGCGCACGGTCTTCTCCGAACCCTTTCGCCACAGCACGACATCGACCGACTTGTCGATCGGGGTATCGGCGACGAACCGCGGCAGCTTGCGCATTTCGTCAATCGCCTGGCCGTCGAAGCCAAGGACGACGTCGCCTTGCTGGATGCCTGCCTTGTCCGCCGGCCCGCCCGGCGTCACATTGGCGACCAGCGCGCCCTTGGTGTCCTTGAGGCGCAGGCCCTCGGCCAACTCGTCGGTGACGCTCTGGATGCGCACGCCGAGCCAGCCGCGCCTGGTGTGACCGAACTGGCGGATCTGCTCGACCACGCGCTTGGCGATCGCCGAGGGCACGGCAAAGCCGATGCCGATGCTGCCACCCGAGGGCGAGATGATGGCGGTGTTGATGCCGACCACCTCGCCGTCCATGTTGAACATGGGGCCGCCGGAATTGCCGCGATTGATGGCGGCGTCGGTCTGCAGGAAATCGTCGTAAGGCCCGGACTGGATGTCGCGCTGGCGCGCCGAGACGATGCCGGCCGTCACCGACCCGCCGAGGCCGAAGGGGTTGCCGATGGCGATCACCCAATCGCCGATGCGGGTCTTGTCGGAATCGCCCCAGACCAGGTAGGGCAGCGGCCCCGGCGCCTCGACCTTCAAGAGCGCCAGGTCGGTCTTGGTGTCGCGGCCGACGATCGTCGCCTTGAATTCGCGGTCGTCTTGCAGGCGCACCTTGATCTCGTCGGCGTCGGCAATGACGTGGTTGTTGGTGACGATGAAACCGGCCGGATCGATGACGAACCCCGAACCCAGCGAGGTCGCCTGGCGCGGCGGCAGGGACCGCCCCTGGCGGTCGAAGAAGTCCTTGAAGAATTCCTCCAGCTCCTGATCGCCGGTTTCACCGCGCTCGATGACCTGGGTGGTGGCGATGTTGACCACCGCCGGCAGCAGCTTCTCGGCAAGATCGGCGAAGCTTGCCGGCGCTTCGCGCGCCGAGGCGGGGCCAAGAGCGGCGATCATGGCGATCATGGCGAATGAAGCCATGAGCGCGCGCGGGGTACGTCTCATCGATTGCATATCCGGTATCCTCGAAGTTCCGTTGTGTCTTACGCGGATCATAGCCGATCGGATCCCGCGACTCTCATCAAAACCGCGTCAACGGAGCGTGTCACCAGCGCCGCGCCAGCCACACCACGAAGAGGCCGACGGCCGCCGCCAGCAGACCCGCCGCCCGCAGGGCCGGCGGCGGCATTGCCGCCACGCGCTTCAAGATCGTCATGAGCCGCCCCGGCGCCACCGCCAGCACGATGCCCTCGATCACCAGCACCAGCCCCAACGCGGTGATGAAATCGGACAAGCCTCACTCGCCGGCGCCGGCGGGGCCGGCCTGGTTACCGAAGAAGCGGAAGAAATCGCCGGTCGCCGGGCCGACATAGGTCGTCGCTTCGCCGCCCAGCGCCGCTTTCATGGCCTGGAGCGAGCGGAAGAAATCGAAGAATTGCGGATCGCGCCCATAGGCGTCGTTATAGATGCGCGTCGCCTCGGCATCGCCCTCGCCATGGAGGATCTCCGACTTCCGGCGGGCCTCCGCCACAATGACGACCTGCTGTTTATCCGCCTCGGCGCGCAGGGTCTGAGCTTCCTTGGCGCCCTCGGCCCGGCTGCGGCGGGCCTCCTGCTCGCGCTGGGTCTGCATGCGCCGGAACACGGCCTGGCTGTTGGCCTCCGGCAGGTCGACCCGCTTGATGCGCACGTCGATGACCTCGATGCCGAACCCGCTGGTCTGGGCATTCACCTCCTTGGAGATCTGGCGCATGTAGAGGGCCCGCTTCTCGGTCAAGATGTCGAGCATCGGAATCCCGCCCAACACGCCACGCAGACTGGAGTTGACGATGTTTACCAGACGCTTCTGCGCCCCAATCTCGTTGGTGACGCTCTGGAAGAACAGCAGGGGATCGCTGATCCGGAACCGGGCGAAAGCCGAGACGATGACCTGCTTCTGTTCGAGTGTCGTCATCTCCCTCGAAGCCGCATCGAAATTCAGCACCTGCTTGCTGAAATAGGCGACGTTCTGAACAAACGGCAGCTTGAAATGGAGACCGGGCCTATCCACGACATCCACCGGTTTGCCGAATTGCAGCACCAGCGCTTGCTCGGACTGATGGACGGTGAAGGTCGAGGCCAGGCCGATGAAGGCGGCGATCACGACCGCGACCACCGTGGCGGTGACGGCGGTGCGGTTCATTGCGTCACCCCCGCGGCCGGTGCTTCGGCGGCACCGCCCTCCGGCGCCGCGCCGCGTTTTTGCATGAGCTCGTTTAGCGACAGATACGGAACCGCGCCGCCGCCTAGATCGCGGTCGATTAAGACCTTGTCCATGCCCTGCATGACCTTTTCCATGGTTTCAAGGTAGAGGCGGCGTGTGGTCACATCCTTGTCGGCCACGTATTGCTGATAGACGGCGATGAAGCGCTCCGCCTCGCCCTGGGCGATCGCGACCTTCTCGGCACGGTAGCCCTCGGCCTCTTTGACGATCCGCTGAGCCTGGCCTTCGGCACGTTGCGTCACTTCGTTGAAATAGGCTTGGGCTTCATTGACCGAACGCTCGCGATCGGCGCGCGCGGCCTGCACGTCGCGGAAGGCTTCGATGACCGCCTCGGGCGGGTCGACTTTCTGCAACTCGACCTGCTTCACCAAAATGCCGGCCCCGTATTGGTCCAGGATGCCCTGGATGAGAGCTTGCGCGCGCGCCTCGATGTCGGCGCGTCCCTCGGTGCGGGCTCGATCGAATTTCGTCTGGCCGACGATCTCGCGCATGGCGCTCTCGGCCGCGTTCTTCACCGTGTCTTCGGGATCCCGAATATTGAAGAGATAGAGACCGGCATCCTTGATCTCCCAGAAGACGACGAACTGGATGTCGATGATGTTCTCATCGCCGGTCAGCATCAGGCTTTCGGCCACCACGTCGCGGGCGCTGGCGCTCGCTTCCGAACCGGAGCTGAATCCGACTTCGACGCGATTCTGCGTGGTGACATACGGCGTTTCGACATGCCCGATGGGCGCCGGCCAGTTGTAGTTGAGCCCGGGACCGGTTTTTGCTTCCAACGCGCCGAACACCAGTTCGATGCCCTCCTGGTCGGGCTGAACGCGATAGAACCCTGTAAGCAGCCAGAGGATGACCGCCACCACCGCGATGAGGACGAGGCTTCGGCCCGTGCCGAAGCCCCCCGGCAGGAAGCGGCGGATCGTGTCCTGGCCCTGGCGCAGCATGTCTTCGAGATCGGGCGGGCGCTGTCCGCCGCCAGGGGTTCCTTTTCCCCACGGGCCTTGGCCGCCGCCCCACGGGCCGCCGCCGCCACCTTGATTCTGCCACGGCATGGTGCTGGTCCTTATGGATTCGAGGATTAGCGGAAGCGCGCCGGCCTTCTCAACGGCTTGGCAACGTCTTATATGACATGCGGCGCATTGGCCGCAACTGCCCTGCCACAAACCCGATATCGCCATCGCCCGGAGCGAATTCAAGCATGCCAGTCACCGAAAATCACGTCCTGGACGCGTTGCGCACGATTCGCGACCCGGAACGCGGGCGCGATATCGTCGGCCTTGGCATGGTGAGCGGCTTGGCCGTGAAGGACGGGCACGTCGTCTTTGCCATCGAAACGACCCGCGAGCGGGGGCCCGGCCTCGAACCAGTGCGCCGCGCCGCCGAGAAGGCCGTGGAGAACCTGCCGGGCGTGCTCTCGGTTTCAGCCGTACTGACGGCCGAACGGCCGGCGGCAAAGCCCGGCGCCGCCCCTGGCCCGGGCGCGGGCCGCGCGCTTGTTCCCGGTGTCGGCCACATCATCGCGGTCGCGAGCGGCAAGGGCGGCGTCGGCAAGTCCACGGTCGCCGTCAACCTGGCGTTGGCGCTCCACGCCGAAGGCCATCGCGTCGGCATCCTCGACGCCGACATCTATGGACCCTCGCAGCCCCGCCTGCTGGGCATCGTGGGCAAGCCGCAGGGCGACGGGCGCAAGCTTCAGCCGATGCGCGGGCACGGGATCGTCTGCATGTCCATGGGATTCCTCGTGGCCGAGGACACGCCGATGATCTGGCGCGGGCCGATGGTGATAAGCGCGCTCAACCAGATGCTGCGCGACGTGGATTGGGGCGAGCTCGACGTGCTCGTCGTCGACATGCCGCCGGGGACCGGCGACGCGCAACTGACCATGGCGCAGCAGGTGCCCCTGGCCGGCGCCGTCATCGTCTCGACGCCCCAGGACATCGCCCTCATCGACGCGCGAAAAGGGCTGGCCATGTTCCGTAAGGTCGATGTGCCGATCCTGGGGATCGTCGAGAACATGAGCTATTTCCTCTGCCCGCATTGCGGCGGGCGCAGCGAGGTCTTCAGCCATGGCGGCGCCAGGCTCGAAGCGGAGCGGCTCGGCGCCGAGTTCCTGGGCGAGATCCCGCTGCACATGGCGATACGCGAGACCTCGGATGGCGGCCGGCCGATCGTCATGTCCCAGCCGGAGAGCCCGCAGGCTCTGGCCTTTCGCGCCATGGCGCGCCGGGTCTGGGACAAGCTCGCCGCCGGCCAGCGCCAGGCCCCGCGCATCGTGGTGGGGTAGGCCGCCATGGCAAGTGCCCTTTTGCGACTCTTCATTCGTGCCTTGGAGGCGTGCAGGGTGGGGGGGCGCTACCGGCAGAAGACTTATGCCATGGGGGCGCCCCGCGTGAATCTAGACAAAGCGCTGGCTTTGGCCGCCAAGCTCGAAGACGACGAAATCGCGCGAAAGTTATCGCTGGGCAAGTGAAGCTCGCCGCCCCTACGTCTCCCGTCCCAGCACCGCCATCAACTCCCGCCATTCGCGCGGCTTAAGGCCACTGTTCTCCTCGCCGACTTTCTCGCCCGCCAGCATCCGCCGCACGACCTTAAGCGCGGTCGCCGACAAGGTCGCGGCATCGAGCCGGTGCTCGACGAACGCGGCGTGGGCGATGGGGACCCAGCGTTTCATGATGCCCAGCATCGCGTCGGCATAGGCGCGAATTTCGTATTGGGCGTGCGGGTCGGCGCGCAACGAGAGGAAATGCATGAGATTGTGCAGGTCGATCTTCCAGTACCACTGGGTATAGACGTTGGCCGGCAGCACCATGCGGGCAAGCTCGCGCGCGAGGCCGTGGCGCTCGGGGTCGATGACCTTGCCGTCCGGGTCTTCGTTCAAGAGGCCCAGATAGACCGTGTAATCGCGCGCCGCCTCCGCCTTGATGGTGCGGAGCACGTCCTCGGCCTCTTCGTCCGGCAGCAATTCCTCGCGGCCCTGACGGTTGGTCCGCGCTTGGGCCGCCAGGTGCTTGGGACGCACCGGGAACATGTCGGGCGGGGACTTGCCGCCTTTTCGCTCGCGCTTGCGCTCGGCCCGGCGCGCTTCCAGGAACTCCCGGTCCGGGACATAGAACTCGCGGTCGAGGATCGAATAGCGCGCCGAATACTCGTTCACGTTGGCGGTGCGGTGGCGGATCCACTGGCGGGCGACGAAGATCGGCAGCTTCACGTGGAGCTTCAACTCGCACATCTCGAACGGCGTCGTGTGGCGGTGGCGGATGAGATAGTTGATGAGGCCGCGATCCTCGCTCACCTTGCGCGTGCCCTTGCCGTAGGAGACGCGCGCCGCCTGCACGATCGCCCCGTCGTCGCCCATGTAATCGACCACGCGCACGAAACCGTGGTCGAGAACCGGCAAGGGCCGGTAGAGAATCTCCTCCAACGCCGGCACGCAAGCCCGGCGCGTCGACCGAGCGGCCGCGCGTTGAGCCTCGATTTCGGCGTCCTGATCGGGGTTCAGCGGCAAGGGCCGGTTATCCGTTCATGAGTCATCAACCAAGATTAGCCGCTGGCTCGATCCGAAGCCAGACTTACCCCCTTCCAATGGCGCGGGTGCGCGCCTATATTACGGATTGTCGGGCAACCGGCTATGGCGATAAACGCCTTGTGAAATAAACGTTGCGGACCCGGGGGCAGTACCCGGCGCCTCCACCAGTTTCAACGGCCGGCATGCCGGCCGTCTCTACGGGGGCGAAACAGGATCGACGCGCGTGGTAAAGGCAAGGTTTTTGCTCGGCATGGTACCGCCGTTATCGGGCCATTTTGAAAGTGCCAACGATAACCGTATGGCTCTCGCTGCCTAGTCTTTAGGTAAGCGCGGTCCGGGGGGCACCGGGCAACAGAAGCCCCCCACCTCGCTACTCGCGCAGGGTTTGAGATCGGCATGTCGGCGGACCGGCTTCAATACGAAAAGATGGTGCAAGACGCGCTGCGCGGCGTCGTCCGCCGGGCGTTGCACGAGGCGGCCGAGCACGGGCTGTCCGGCAGCCATCACTTCTACATCACGTTTCGCACCGATCGGAGCGGCGTCGACATCTCCGAGTGGCTGCGGACACGCTATCCGCAAGACATGACCATCGTCCTCGAACATCAGTACTGGGAGCTAGATGTCGGCGAGGACGCGTTCTCCGTCACCCTCACTTTCAACGACAAGCCGGAGCGCATGACCGTACCCTTCGCCGCCATCGTCGGTTTCGCCGATCCGTCGGTGAAGTTCGGTCTGCAATTCGAGGGACACGTCGACGCCGCCGGGCAGGCCAAGAAGCCGCCGGCCAAGGAAGTGGAGAAAGTAGCGCCCGCCCGGCCGCCAGCCGAGGACGGCGCCGCCGTCGTCACCCTCGATTCATTCCGCAAGAAGAAATAGCCGGCCGCGATGGCGCGCGCGAAGCGCAGTCCCAAGCCGCGCCCGCCGGTGCTGCTCCGGACGCTCCAGCGCCTGTCGCCGCTGGGCGAGATCGCGGAGCGGGCGATGTTCGGCGGCTACGCGCTCTATCTCGACGGCGTCATCTTCGCCCTTGTCTTCGGGGACCGGCTCTATTTCAAGGTGGACGACGCGAACCGCCCGCTCTACGAGAAAGCCGGCATGGCGCCTTTCCAATACGAGACCGATTCCGGCACGCAGGCGCTGGTGTCCTATTGGGAGGTGCCCGACAAGGTTCGGGGAAAGCCGGACGAATTCCGGAACTGGGCGCAAGAGGCGCAACGCGCCTCGCGCCGCTTGAATGCGGCTAAGCGGCGGCGTTAAGTGGATGTACAAGATATGACCATGAGCCGGCAACCGAACATGCGCATCGAGACCGATTCCATGGGCGAGGTCGAGGTGCCGGCCGATCGCTATTGGGGCGCGCAGACCGAACGCTCGCGCCAAAATTTCCGCATCGGCGGCGAGCGCATGCCGTTGGCGCTCATCCACGCCTTCGGCACCCTCAAGGAGGCGGCGGTAGAGGCCAATGTGAAGCTCGGCCGGATCGAGCCCAGGATCGGCCGGGCCATCGCCGCGGCGGCGCGCGAAGTGGCCGACGGCAAGCTCGACGATCATTTCCCGCTGGTGGTCTGGCAGACCGGGTCCGGCACGCAGACCAACATGAATTTGAACGAGGTCATCGCCAACCGGGCGAACGAGATGCTGGGGGCCAAGCGCGGGGTGAAGACGCCGGTGCATCCCAACGACCACGTCAATTGCTGCCAGTCCTCCAACGACAGTTTTCCCACCGCCATGCACATCGCGGCGGTGCGCCAGATCGAGGACGAGGTGCTGCCGGCTTTAGCTACGCTGCGCGATGCGCTCGGCGCCAAGGCCGCCGAGTTCCGCGACATCATCAAGATCGGCCGCACCCATCTGCAGGACGCCACGCCCTTGACGCTCGGTCAGGAGTTTTCCGCCTACGCCCAGCAGATCGAGAACGGCATCGCCCGCGTGCGTGGGGTCCTGCCGCGCCTCTACCCGGTGGCGCAAGGCGGCACCGCGGTCGGGACCGGATTGAACGCGGCGCCCGGCTTCGACGCGGCCTTCGTCGGCGAACTCAGTCGCCTGACCGGATTCCAGTTCTCGGCCGCCGCCAACAAGTTCGAAGGCATGGCGGCCCACGATTCCATCATCGAGGCCTCCGGCGCCTACAACGTGCTGGCGGCTTCGCTCATGAAGATCGCCAACGACATCCGCCTCGCCGCCTCCGGTCCCCGCGCCGGGCTGGGCGAACTGGTGCTGCCGGAGAACGAGCCCGGCTCTTCGATCATGCCCGGCAAGGTCAATCCCACCCAGGCCGAGGCCGTCACCATGGTGGCGACTCAAATCATGGGCAACAACGTCACGATTTCCATTGCCGGCAGCCAGGGGCATTTCGAACTGAACGTGTTCAAGCCGGTGATGATTTACAACCTGCTGCAATCGGGGCGGCTGATCGCCGATGCCTGCCGCAGCTTCACTGTCAACTGCGTGGTCGGCATCGAGGCGGACCGCGAGCGCATCGCCCAACATGTGAGCCAGTCGCTGATGTTGGTGACGGCGCTCAACCCGCATATCGGCTATGACAAGGCGGCCAAGGTGGCCAAGAAGGCGCACAAGGAGGGCACCAGTCTGCGCGAGGCCGCCCTTGCCTTGGGCTTCCTTTCCGGCGAGGCGTTCGACCGCCTCGTGCGCCCCGCGGACATGCTGGGGCCGAAGCGCTGAGCCGGGAACGTTCCGGGATTCGCAAGCGCTCGGTCGCCGTCGCCGGACACCGCACCAGCCTGTCGCTCGAATCGGAATTCTGGGACGCGCTCAAGGAGGCCGCGACCGCGCGCGGCATATCCTTGAGCCGGCTCATCGCCGAGATCGACGGGCCGAGGCCGCCGGGGACCAGCCTTTCGAGCGCGGTGCGCGTCTATTTGTTAGAGGCGGCGAGACGGCGCTGACGGATCGTCACGGCGTCGGGATCAGGCCTTCGATAAAGTCGCCGATGGCGTCCGCGCCAGGTTGAGTGCCTTGGGCGCCCGGCGCCAACCCCCCGGCCCCAGGCGCCGCTTGCTCTTCTTCTTCCGGCGCCGGTTCCTCGACGACCTCCTCGGGCGCCGGCTCGATGACGAGCTCTTCGACCGTTTCCTCGGGCGTCGATTCAGGCTCGACGGTTGCCTCGGGCACGATTCCGGCGGCGCCGGGAGCCGTAGCCGGCTCGGGCGCGGTATTTCCTAGACCCGGCACCACTTGCTGGATGATGCCGCCGAGGCCCCCTTGCGCCGGTACCGACTCCTCGGCGCCCGGCAGCACGCTTGGCAGCACCCCAGGCAGCAGGTCCGGGACGCTTTCCGGCACAACACCCGGCACGACCTGCTGGATGATACCGCCCAACGCGCCGGTGCCCGCCGCGCCCGCCGCTTCGGCGGCATTCCCGGAGACGCCGATATCCGGACCGTCCATCGGCCCGGTCAGCGACACCGTCAGGTAGGGATTGCCGCCGCTTTCCAGGACATCGACGATCATGTTCATGGTCCAGGCGGCGATGTCGGCGTCGCCATGGACTTGCGCCTCCGCCCGATCGTTGACGAGCCGCGTGTTGGCGGTGTCGAGGACGCCCTTGTCGATCGTGAAATCGCCGGAGAGCTGGTTCGTGGAGCCGACGAACATCGTGAAAGCCTGGTTGGCGAGCGCGATCGGACTGACGGCCAACGCGGAACCCGTCAAGCCCTGCAGTTGCGAGCCGGCAAGTCCCAGCAGCATCGATCCCGCCACCTGCTCGCCCGTGCCCGAGATCTTGATCGTGCCGCCAAGATTGCCCTGGCCGCCCAGATTGCGGATGAGCTGGGCCATGCTGACGCCGCTGCCGGCAATGTCCGCTTGCAGCGAGACCGGCCCCTTTACCTGGCTCGCCACGATGCCACCCTTCATCGCCTCTTCAATGCGCACATTCGTGGCGTCGACCCGCGCCGCCAGCGCCGGCACGCCGCGCCCGGCCAGCGATCCCGTCGCGTCGAGCGAACCGCCGAAGGCCTTGGCCGAGAATTGCGAGATCGTCAGCGTGCCGTCCTTCAACGTCACCTTGGCCTTCACGTCGTCGAAGCGACCGTCATTCATCTTGATGAAATCCGCGGTGAAGTCGATATCGGCATCGCCCGAATCAAGCGCCGCGAGCTCGAGCGGCTCGTTCGACCAGCGCGGACCTTCCTTGGCCGGGGCCGCCTTGCCCGGCGCCGGCATCAGGGCGTCGAGGTCGAGCGCCGTCGCATTCAGCTTGGCGACCAGATTGGGCCGCCCGGCGAGGCTCGCCTCGACCGTACCGGCAATACGGCTCTGGCCGATCTCGACGGAGAGGTTAGTCAGCGACGCCGCATCGGTCGTGCCCTTGGCCAGCGTGGCGATCTTGAACGCGCCGAGCTTGCCCGCCGCCGGCTTGTAGTCGGGCGCGGCCATGGCAATGAGCTGCCTCAATTCCGGATGGCTCGCCTGGAGGTCGAGGTCGAACGAGACCGGCTTGTCCTCCGCCGCCGCCGCGACGCTGCCCTTCACCGCGGCAGTGGCGCCGAACCCGCCGAGGTTGAGGTCGAGCTGCATCCGGTCCGTGCCGCCGATGAGCGTGCCCTCGATCCTGGCCTCGCCCAGCTTGGCCGCCGCGCCGCCGCCGAGACCGGCCAATTGCAGTAGCGGCGCCGGCTTTTTCGCCACGACATTGAGCCGTGTGTTTACCTGTGGCTTGTCACCGAGACCGGTGACGGTACCTGCAAGCGACGCCGTTCCTTGCACGCCGCTCAACGACGCGGTGACATCGAAGTTGAGATCGTCCGTGCCGCTCGCGGCCTTGCCCTTCAAGGAAAGCGCGCCCAGCCCCTTCACGCTCGGCATGCCGGCGATCGCCAGCAGCGGCCCCGCGTCCTTCGCCGAAACCTCGAAATCGCTGTCCACACGCGGGATGCCGGCGCCAAGCCCCGATGCCTTGCCCTTGGCCAGGCCTTGCGCGCCAATCCCCGCTATCGAGAACGCAAGGTCGTAAGCTACGTCATCGGCGCCGCCGGCCAGCGTGCCGCCGAGCTTCAGCGCGCCCAGCTTCGCCGGCGGCTCCGCCATGCCGGCGAATTGCAGGAGGCGTGTCGTGTCTTTCACGCCGACATCGATGGCGGTGTCGAAACGCGGCTTGCCCGCGAGGTCGGTGACTGTGCCGCTCACCTTGCCGCTGCCGCCGGCGAAGTCCTTGATGCTGAAATCGCGCAGCGTCAGCGTGCCTTCCTGCACCAAGGCATCGAGGTGCATCCCCTTCGCGGTCTCCTTGTTGAACGTAAGGCTGCCGACGCGCAGCTCCACATTGGCGTCGAACGCCGCCAAAGGCGCCAGCGCGCCCAACGGCAATCCCGCGGCCTTTGCCCCAGTCTCGGCGGGCGCCCCTTCGGCCGGCGCGGCGACATAGCCGTCGAGGTTAAGCCGATCGATGGCGAGGCCGACACCGAAACCCGGCTTGGTTCGGCCGCCGCTGCCCGGGAAAGCCACGGTCGCGCCGCCGGTGATCTTCGATGCGTCGAGGACGGCGTCGAGCTCGGTCACGTCCAGTTGCGCCGGCGTCACCGCGAAATTCGCGGCGAGCGACATGTTGCGCAACCGTTCGCTCGACACGCCGGCCGGCTTGACCTGCAGCCAGTCCAGCACGGCGCGCAAATTGTCGGCGCCGATCTTGAGCTTGCCGGCGAATCGAGGCTGCCCGTCGGCCGGCGCCAGCACGCCGTCGACCAAAACCGAGGCCCCGCCAGGCAGAATCGTGCTCCCGTCGGTGAGCGTCAGCACGCCGTCGGCCAGCGTCGCGGCGACGTGCGTGTTCTCCATGACGCCACCACGAAAGATGAGTGTCGGCGCCGTCACCTCGATGTCGGCGAGAATGCCCGTCGGCAAGGCGTAGGGTTTCGGCGCGTCCGCGACCTCGGTCGCGCCTTCGCCGGTGCCGGCGAAACTCGCCATCAGCTTGTCGAGATCGAGGGGACCGAAATCGAACTTCGCCTTGGTACTCAACGGCGGACCCGCCATCACATCGATGGCACCGGTCGCGGCCAGATCGCCGAGCCGCAAGGCAATGTTCTTGATGGCGCCGCCCGCCGGCGTGGCGTCGATCTCGCTTTCGAGTGAGAATTCTTGCGCGAGCAGCCCCGTCGCCTCGCCCGAGGACCCCGGCGTTGTCGCCGCGATCAGCTTGGCAAGATTGGACCCTTCGGCCTTGAGCTTGCCTGTCACCTTCGCGCCGGCGGGATCGAGCGTCGCGTTGCCGGCGAACACAAGCGTCGCGTCCGCCCCCGGCAATCCAAAAGACATGTCGACCAGCGTGGGCTCGCCTTCGGCGAGCTTGCCCGCCTTGGCGTCGAAGGTCGCGGGCGTGCCGCGCAGCGTCGCGCTGCCTACCGCCTCGAATGGTCCCGTAAGCGACCCGGCCGTGATTTCGGCGTTGAGCGCCTCGATCCGTTCCTCGGTCCCGGCGGCGGCATCCTTGTAGATGACGATGCCGTCCTCGATCGTCAGGCGATCGAGCGAGATGGGCGGCGGCGCTTCGCCGGCCGCCTCGCCGGTCTCGGCCGCGCCACCCTTGGCGAATTGCCAGTTGACGCTGCCGTCGGCGAGCTTTTCCAGAACCACGACCGGGCGCACGAGTGTCACGTTTTCCACGACCACTTGCTTCTGGAGCAACGGCAGGAGCGCCACGCGGACATCGAGCGATTCCAAGGTCGCCATGTCGGCAACGCTGCCGCCCGCCGCGTTGGCGAAACGCACCTTCTCGACCGAGAGCGTCGGCGCCGGCAGGATCGACAGGCTGATGTCGCCGTCGATGACAAGCTCGCGGCCCGTGGCCTCGCGCGCGGCGCCGGCGATTTCCGGCTTGTACTTGTTCCAGTCGACGAAGCTGGGGCCGATCAAGATCGCGGCAAGCGCCAGCGCCACGAGTACGACCAGACCGATGAGAAACTTTTTCATGTCGCTACAGTCTCCGAAACAAATGGGGGGGGGCTTCTTGAGCTCGACGGCTTGCGCTATATTCAAGGCGAAGTGGGGCGAAACCAAGGCAGCGCCATGGATAAGATTGTCAATCTGAACAAATTTCGCAAGCGGCAAAAACGCGCGAGCGCGGAACGCAGTGCCGCCGAGAACCGCGTCAAATTCGGCCGCGACAAGAGCGAAATCTCGCGCACCCGCGCCCGGACCGAACGCGCGGCCAAGAATCTGGACGACCACCGGCGCGAATGACGCCGCTCAAGGCAGGGCGGCCGGCTCCAGCGTTTCCATGATGCCGATGATTCGGGTCACCTTGCCTTCGTCATCGACCAGCGGACAGTCGATCGATTCGAACCGGGCCACGTTGCTGTCCTGGAATTTCAGATAGCCGACACACTTCATGCAGGCCCGGCTTCGCGCGATCCTGGCGTAGTACTCGAAAATCTCATGGCCGTATTCGCCGACGGCGCCGGGCTTCAAGACCTCGCCGGTGCGGTTGCGGCCGATGATATGGATCGCCTCATCGCCCAGCAGCCGGAACGCGAAATTTCCGTCCGTCCGGCATTCGACGATGAAGATGTTGGCGGCAAGCGACGCATGTTCGGTGATGTCGAAGTCCTTGCGCCGCGGCGGGCCGTTCTTGTATCCGGCCCACCAGTCATGGAGATGGCGCGAGAGCGCACCGCGGAAAGTCGTCGCCGCATCGACGGGCTCTTCCTTGATATCGAAAATCAGGTTGATGTTGAATGCTGGATCGCTCATTCGGCGGTTTCCTCCTACACCCGCAGTACCTTTCCGGGATTCATGAGATTGTCCGGATCGAGGGCCTGCTTCACCTGACGCATCACCGCGACGGCCGCGCCATGCTCGGCGGCCAGGAAATCGAGCTTGCCATAGCCGATGCCGTGTTCGCCGGTGCAGGTGCCGCCCAAGGCCAGCGCCCTCGTCACCATGCGCTCGTTCAGCGCCTTGGCCGCTTCGAGCTCGTCCGCGTCGTCGGGGTCGATGACGAAGGAGAGATGGAAGTTGCCGTCGCCGACATGGCCGACGATCGGCGCCAACAGCTTGGAGGCGCGCAGGTCGGCCACGGTCTCGGCGATGCACTCGGCCAGCGCCGATATCGGCACGCAGACGTCGGTCGGCCAGCCCTTGGCGCCGGGGCGCAGCGCCAGGGCGGCGTAATAGGCATCGTGGCGGGCCTGCCACAGCTTGGTGCGATCCTCGGGCCTCGCGGCCCAGCGGAAATCGCCGCCGCCATGGTCGGAGGCGATCGCGCCCACCATCTCGGCCTGCTCGACCGCGCCGCGCTCGGTGCCGTGGAACTCGAAGAACAGCGTCGGTTGCACCGGGTAGGAGAGCTTGGAGTACCGGTTCACCGCGTCCATCATCGTCGCGTCCAGGAGCTCGATGCGCGCCACCGGAATGCCGGACTGAATGATGAGGATGACGGCCGCGACCGCCGCCTCGATGCTCGGAAATGCGCACACGGCGGCGGTCATGGCCTCGGGAATGCCATGGAGCTTGAGCGTCACCTCGGTGATGACGCCGAGCGTCCCTTCCGAGCCGACGAAGAGCCGCGTCAGGTCGTAACCCGCGGCCGACTTCCGCGCCCGGCCGCCGGTCTTGACGATGCGCCCGTCGGCGAGGACCACGGTGAGGCCGAGCACGTTTTCGCGCATGGTCCCGTAGCGCACGGCGTTGGTACCCGACGCCCGCGTCGCCGCCATGCCGCCCAAGGACGCGTCCGCCCCCGGATCGACCGGGAAGAAGAGACCGCTGTCCCTGATGTGGGCGTTCAACTGCTTGCGGGTGACGCCGGCCTCGACCGTGCAGTCGAGGTCGGGGACGCTCACCCTCGGCACGCGGTTCATGCGGCCCATGTCGATGGAGACGCCGCCTTCGAGCGCCGCCACGTGGCCCTCGAGCGAGGTGCCGGTCCCGAAGGGGATCATCGGCGCGCCGTGGCGCGCGCATATTTTCACGACGGCGGCGACTTCCTCGGTCGAGTCGGGGAAGGCGACCGCGTCGGGCGCCTTGGGGGCATGGTAGGATTCGTCCCGCCCATGGCTTTCACGCACCGCGGCCGCGGTCGACAGCCGGTCGCCGAGGAGGGCGCGCAATTCCGCGATGGCGGCATCGACACCGGTCCGGCGCCGGACGTTAGCTAGGGCGGTCATGGGCGATCCCCTCGTCGGCCATGACGAAGAGCATACTCTCAGGCCGCGGCCAGCGCCATCAACCCCTGCGCCCCGGTCAGGACGGCCATCAGCATCAACACGCGCAGGGTCCAGCGCCGGAACACGGCCGGGTCGGCATGGATGAAGCCGCGATTGCCGAGCCACACACCCAGCAGCATTGGCGCCAGGAAGACCCCGAAGCGCCAGAATGAAGCTTCGGTGACGAGACCCCCCTGCCACAGGAACAAAAGCCCCAGAGCGTCGGTGGCTATGAAAAAAGCGATGATCGAGGCGCGGCCGATGGCGGCCCCGGCCGGCGTCGAGAAAAAGAACAACACCACCGGCGGCCCGGCGATGCCGAAACTGCCATTGAGCAACCCGGCGGCGGCGCCGGTCGCGAAGGTGGCCGCGTTTCCCGGCATGCGCTTCAGGGCGAAGCCCCGCGCCAGCAGGATGGCCGAAGCGAGCACGAAGAGTCCGAGCGCCACCTTCATCGGCGCTTCCGGCACCGAGGCCAGGAGATAGACGCCGAGCGGTGTCGCGACGAAGCAGCCCAGCACCAGCCAGCCGATCGAGCGCCAATGGATGTCGCGCCAGATGCCGGGAAGAAGGTGCGAGGACGCCGCGATCTCCAACATGAAGACCGCGGGCAATATCGCGGCCGGCGGCATGGCGAGCGACAGCGCGGTGATGGCGAGGAGCGAGAATCCGAACCCGCTGTAGCCGCGCACGAATCCCGCCGCGATGACGACCGCGACGGCGTAGGCAACGACCGGCGGACCGAAGCCGAGCATCGATACGCGAGCGAGCCGCTACATCTTGCCGAGAACGTCCCGCAACACCCCGATCATTTCGTCGATGTGCTTCTTCTCGGCCACCAGCGGCGGCGCCACGATGCCGGAATCGCCGGTGAACTTCATATGGAGGCCGGCGGCGAAGAGCCGCTTCGTCGCCTCCATCCCACGCATGCCGGCGCGCGTGCCCGGCGCCAGGTCGAAGCCCGCCAGCATGCCGTAGCCGCGAATGTCGGTCACCAGGGCCAAGTCCCGCAACGACCACACGGCATCGAGGAAGTAGGGCGACATCGCGGCGGCGCGGTCGAACAGCCCCTCCTTCTCATAGATGTCGAGCGCGGCGAGGCCGGCCGCGCAAGCCGCCGGATGTGCCGAATAGGTGTAGCCGTGGAAGAACTCCACCGCCTGATCGGGGGCGGCATCGACGATGGTGTTGTAGATCTTGTCGCTCGCCGCCACCGCGCCCATCGGCTGGGCGCCGTTGGTGAGGGCCTTGGCCATGGTCATCATGTCGGGCGTGACGCCGAAGCTCTGGGCGCCGAAGGCCTTGCCGGTGCGCCCGAAGCCGCAGATGACCTCGTCGAAAACAAGAAGGATGCCGTGGCGGTCGCAGATCTCGCGCAGGCGCGCGAGGTAGCCCTTGGGCGGGACCAGTACGCCGGTCGAGCCGGCGATGGGCTCGACGACGCAGGCGGCGATGGTCGTGGCGCCGTAAAGATCGACGAAGCGCTGCAAATCGTCGGCAAGCTCCGCCCCCTTCGTCGGTTCGCCCTTCTCGTAGCGCTGTTCCGGTAGCCAAGTGTGGCGCATGTGCACGACGCCCGGCAGGCCCAAGCCGAAGGCCTCGCGGTTACGCATCATGCCGGAGAGCGACGTGCCGCCGAAATTGACCCCGTGATAGGCGCGCTCGCGCGACACGAAGCGCAGGCGCTGGCCCTCGCCCCTGGCCCGGTGATAGGCGAGCGCGATCTTCATGGCGGTGTCGATCGCCTCGGAGCCCGAGTTGGCGAAGAAGACGTAGTCGAGGCCGGCGGGGGTGAGTTCGGCGACCCGGCGGGCGAACTCGAAGGAGAGCGGGTTCGCCACCTGGAAATGCGGCGAATAGTCGAGGGCCAGGAGTTGCTTATAGACCGCTTCGGCGATTTCCTTGCGCCCGTGCCCGGCGGCGCAGCAGAAGAGGCCCGAGGAGGCGTCGATCAGCTTGTCGCCGCGATGGTTCCAGTAATAGACGCCCTCGGCCTTGGCGAGCAGGCGCGGTTCCTGCTTGAAGTCGCGGTTGGCGGTGAAGGGCAGCCAGTGCTGCTCGAGGCTGTTGGCGGCGAAGCGCTTCGGCATTTGGGTCAACGGCGGATTCTCGGGGGAATGCGGGACGGGGAAGGTCGGGGCGTTGGCGTTGCGAGGATATTACCGTGCCCGGCCTGCCGGAGCCACATGACATGCATGTATCCCGGAACGTTGGCGGCCGCCGGTTTCGGCCGGAGTGGGTATACCCCGAGGTAAAAATCGGAGGTTCAATTCGGTGGGGTCGAAGGGAAGACATGGACGGCGACAGAAACGACAAGATTCATGACCCAACCAATTGATCCGTCGTCGTTTTCAGCCGAAACACTCGAAAACGAGATTCCATTTTTCCGAGGAACAACCCCATGAAGACTTTTTTCAATGGAAAACACCGCCAAGATGAAGACCTGCTTTCCTCCTTCGGCGACCGCGGGAGCGAGGCGGTACCGTTCGCGGCGGTCTCATTTCACGATGTCAAAGAACTAAGGCCGTCCCGCCGAAGCAGAACCTGAGAACACTATAGGAACTTCATCGGGAAAGTCAACAATTTTCGACGGTGTTCTGGATGGGCGTGGCGATGGCGCGCGCCAGCCCTAGCCAGGTGACACCGGCGAATCCGACGAATAGGCTTCAATTGCGACCAAGCGCGGGGTGTCGATGACCAAACGGGCGGGCAAAGAATATGGCGGCAAAGCCCCGCGGCAGGCGGGTGGCAGGGTGTCTCCGACTCCGCCCACGCCAACCGATGCCGCGTCGTCGGCGGGGCAACCCTCAAGACAATCCGCACAATCCGCCGGCAACGGCCAGGCGGGACCGGCCGCGCATCAGGCCGGCGCGGGCGCAGCTACCACCCCGGCGACGCCCGCCACCCCTGGCCTCGCCCAGTCCCCCGCCCCCTCGCTCGACAAGGTCCAGGCCATGGGCCACGCGCTGTGGCTGATGATGCAGTCGCCGCTCCACCGCCACCTCTTCATCGCCGATCTCGAATGGATGCTGGTGCCGCCCGTGGCGCTCGGCCAGTTCCGGCTGTGGCGCCAGGAAAACCGCCCGATCGGGTTCGTGACATGGGCGCTGGTCGGACCGGAGGTCGAGGAGCGTTTGCGGCGCGGCGACATCCGCCTCAAGCCCGCCGAATGGAAATCCGGTGACTCCGTCTGGCTCATGGACACTATCCTGCCCTTCGGCGGATTGGAAGCGGCGGTGAAGGAGACGAAGCAAATGGTCTTCCCCGACCGGCCGGTGAACGTCGTGAAATTCACCGCCGACCGGCGGATGGTGGTGGAGAGGGTGTGAGTAGCAGATTCCAAGTATTATTGTGTGGCCGCGTGGGAACGGCGAATGGCTAAGATTACACCGAGAAGATGAGAGAGCACAGTAATCCGTTGAGCAACTTTGGTCCCTTGACACCATGATAGACCAGCCAAGCCGGTACTCAGAAAGCGCCATTGCGGCATTCATTTCCGATAGTGCTTTGCCGGCAGCGTGCCTCTCATGACGTCGAACTCTCCAACAAATTTGGGAATTGAACCAACTTTGAAACGTAGCCGACAGGAAAACATCCTGTTCTTAGTGTGGCTCGTCCTCTCATTCCTGCCACTGCCCATATTCATACTCCTCCTCCGAACACCCGAGGTGTTGTCCACGGATCTCCTGGAGATTCGCTTTGTCTTAGAGTTAATTGGTCTTGGTAGTAGGTTGGTTTTCATAGACAATCCCTCCATATCAGTCGAATCTAAGAACGTTGTTATTTTGTATTATTGTATCGTAATAATTTCTGAAATATTATCGGCCATTTGTCTTGTGGTTATTTGTGTGCGTGGTCGATCTAGAGTGCCGACAAGAACTGAAATATTGAAAACGTTCCTATATATTCCTATAGGCCTCATAGCAATATTTGTTATCCTATGGTACATACACCCGTCTAATATTTCACAAATTGAGGAGGATTATATAAAATTACTGCCTCTGAGAGATAACCCATTTCTGGTTGAAATACTGCTGTTCTTTTCATGTATATTCGTTGCTCTTTCAAGTTTGGGGATCCTAACTTTTGCTGTGGTTGTTGCAATCAACCGAACAATTAAGAATTGGTCTACTTCAGACAGTTAGGGGAGGTGTTCGTGGGCGGTGTTCATTCAAACTCCACCACGTAACGGGGTCAGGTCTTGCCTTTTGCCTATGGGCAAAAGGCAAGACCTGACCCCAATTCCTGGGCCCAGAGTTCCTGACCCCAATTCCTGGGCCCAGAGTTCCATGATCCTGTCGTGAAGCGCGACATAGTCGCGCCCGATCTTGGCACTGGACGGCGGCCGGCCGGGCGGCAGCACCGCGTCGTCGATCTCCCACCAATCCCGTGCCGTGAGCGAGCGGAGCGCCAGCGGGAACAGGCCGCGCTCCTCCTTGTCGATGTGTTCCCGGGTCACGGCGATCAACCGGTTGCCGGCCTTTTCGAACCATGGGCGCGGCAGCTCGGCGCCGAAAGCGACGTTGCGGACGGCGGCGCGATGCGCGTCGACCTTCCGCAGGCGCCGGTAGACAAGGTCCTCTTTCGGGTGGTGGCAGAGATCGGGATAGTTCAGCAGGTAGTCCATGATGCCGCGGAACGCCTCGGCATCGAACGGCCGTCCGTCGCCGTATTCCGCGATCCGCCGTTCCAGCAAATCCAGGAGCCGCGCCATGTTGCCATGGTCACGCGTGAGCTGGTGAAGGGCGTCGAACATGGCCCGGTTCCCCCGTCTGCCGCCAAGCCCACGTTCGAATCACTTGGCGCCGATCCGGAGCCCACATCAATGCGACGCTTTGCCGCGGCGATCACCGTTGCCGGCACTGGAATTATTCCAGCATGCGTTCCGCCTCGATAATCTCGAGGAACGGGAATCGGGGACAGGACTTATATAGGAGCATAAGCCGCAAACGTCACCGATTCCCGGTTGCGTCCCGGCGGCCCCGCGATGCCGCGCCCGGCGCCGATGTCATCGCGGCGGCCTGGCGCAAGGCGGCCGCCAGGCTCGTGGCGTCGGCGACGCCCTTGCCGGCGATATCGAAGGCCGTGCCGTGATCCGGGCTGGTGCGCACGAAGGGCAGGCCCAGCGTGACGTTCACGCCCTGGTCGATGCCGAGATACTTGACCGGGATGAGCCCTTGATCGTGGTACTGCGCGACCACGATGTCGAATTTCCCGGCCCTCGCCTGCATGAAGACGGTGTCGCCCGGCCAGGGACCGGACGCATCGATGCCTTCGGCGCGGGCCTCCGCGATCGCGGGGGCGATGCCCACGATGTCCTCGCGCCCGAACATGCCGCCCTCGCCGGCATGGGGATTGAGCCCGGCGACGGCGACGCGCGGCCGTGCGACGCCGAGGCGGCGCGCGGCATCGTGGGCAAGGCGGATGGTGACGAGTACGCGTTCCGGCGTGATGAGATCGGCGACATCGCGCAAGCGTACGTGGATCGTCGTCAGCACGACGCGCAATTCGTCGTTCATCAGCATCATGCGCACATCGGCGGCGCCGCCGAGATCGGCCAGGATCTCGGTATGCCCTGGGTATGTTATTCCGGCTTCGTGCATCGCCTCCTTGTTCAACGGCGCGGTGACGATCGCGCGCACCCTTCCCGCCATCGCCAATTCAATCGCGCGAACGACGTAGTCATGGGCCGCGCGTCCGGCGCGCGCATCGACACGCCCGAGCGGAATAGCCGCCGGGAAGCTGACGCCCGGCTGGATGACATCGATTTCGCCTGGCCTGTATTGCGCGGCCTCCGGCTCGGCGATCGCTCGCGCGGCGATTAGCAGGCCAAGGCTCTTACAAGCGCGGTCCAGCGACCCCGCATCGCCGATGACGATTGCCTTGGGGTGCTCGGTCATGCGGGCAAAGACCTTGACCACGATCTCCGGCCCGATGCCGCAAGGGTCGCCCATGGTGACGGCGATGGGTTTGTCCGCTAGGCCGTTCTCCCGCATTCGTTACCTCTCTTTGCGCCTGGGATCGCAAGAACTTCGGCGCGATATCACTCGGTTCCAATATGATCTTACCCTAGCCTTCCCCGCCGCCGTTCTGTATCTACTCCGGCACGCGCAAGAAACTCGAAAGAGGATCGCCCCACCCATGACCCGCATGACGCCGTCCGAAGCCTTCGTCGAAACGCTGGCCGCCCACGGCGTCCGCCACGTCTTCGGCATCGTCGGCTCGGCCTACATGGACGCGCTCGACCTCTTCCCGGCGGCCGGCATCCGCTTCATCTCGGTGGCGCACGAGCAGGGCGCCGGGCACATGGCCGACGGCTATTCGCGGGTGCTGAACCGCCATGGCGTGTGCATCGCCCAGAACGGCCCCGGCATCACCAATTTCGTCACCGCGGTCGCCGCCGCCTACTGGGCGCATTCGCCGGTGCTGGTGATCACGCCCGAGACCGGCACCGGCACCATCGGTCTCGGCGGTTTCCAGGAGACCGAGCAGCTGCCGATCTTCTCCAAGATCACCAAGTTCCAGGCCCATGTCAGCCGGCAGGACCGGCTGGCGGAGCTGACCTCGCGCTGCCTCGACCTGGCGCTCGCCGAACGCGGGCCGACGCAGCTCAACATTCCGCGCGACCTCTTCTATGGCGAGATCGATGTGACCGTCCCGAAGCCCATCCACGTCGAGCGCGGCCCCGGCGGTCTCAAGAGCCTGGAGGAAGCGACGGCGCTGCTGGCCTCGGCCAAGTTCCCGGTCATCGTCGCCGGCGGCGGCGTGGTCATGTCCGACGGCCAGGCGGAGGCAAAGGCCTTGGCCGAATATCTGTCGGCCCCCGTCGTCGCCAGCTATCTGCACAACGATTCTTTTCCCGCCTCGCACAAGCTGATGTGCGGGCCGCTCGGGTACCAGGGCTCGAAGGCCGCGATGAAGGTGATCGCGCAGGCCGACGTGGTGCTGGCGCTGGGCACGCGGCTCGGTCCGTTCGGCACGCTGCCGCAACACGGCCTCGATTACTGGCCGAAGGGCGCGAAGATCATCCAGGTCGATCCCGACCACCGCATGCTCGGCCTGGTGAAGGCGATCAGCGTCGGCGTGTGCGGCGACGCCAAGGCCGCCGCCGCCGACATCCTCCATCGCCTGCGGACGCTCAACCGGCCGATCGCGGCGCACGCCAACAAGGAGTCGCGCCTCGGCGAGGTCGGGAAGCTGAAGGACGCATGGGAAGCGGAACTCAATCAATGGGGCCAGGACGACGGCTCGCCGATCGCGCCGCGCCGGGCCTTGCGCGAGCTCGAAAAGGCGATGCCGAAAAACGCCATGGTCACGACCGACATCGGCAACATCTGTTCGGTCGCCAACAGCTACTTGCGCTTCGAGGCACCACGCGGCTTTTTCGCGGCGATGAGTTTCGGCAATTGCGGCTATGCCTTCCCGACCGCGATCGGCGCCAAGGTGGCGGCGCCCGACCGGCCGGCGGTCGCCTATGTCGGCGACGGCGCCTGGGGCATGTCGTTGCAGGAGACGCTCACCTGCGTTCGGGAAAATATTCCGGTGACCGCCGTGGTCTTCAACAACGGCCAGTGGGGGGCGGAGAAGAAGAACCAGATCGACTATTACGCCGACCGCTACGTCGGCACGAATTTGGAGAACCCGAGCTTCGCCGCCATCGCCCGGGCAATGGGGGCCGAGGGCATCACCATCGACGAGCCGGATCAGGTCGGCGACGCGCTGCGCCAGGCCACGGCGTCGTCGAAGGCCACGGTGATCGAGATCAAGGTGACGCAGGAGCTCGGCGATCCCTTCCGCCGCGACGCCTTGAAGAAGCCGGTGCGGCTCCTCGACAAGTACAAGGCTTACACGGTCGCTTGACGCAACCGCGCACCCCGATCCTCATGCTTCGTCCCTCGACAGGCTCGGGATGAGGAAGGCTCAGCATGAGGGCCTCGTCCCGAGCCTGTCGAAGGACGAGGAGGCGCCGGCGGCGGATCATTGATGGCCGGCCAGATCCTCGTCCTCAACGCCGGATCGTCGAGCCTCAAATTCGGCGTCTACGAAGCGGGCGCGGAACCCGTGCTGGCGATTCGCGGACAGATCGCCGGCATCGGGCGCGATGCGAGTTTTCGAGCGGCCGACGCGACCGGCCTGACGCTGGCCGAGGAAACCGGGCGCGCCGTCCCCGGCCACGGCGCGGCGCTAGGACTGCTGATGGACTGGCTCGGCAGCCGGCCGCTCGCCGGCGCCGGCCACCGCGTGGTTCATGGCGGCATCGATTTCGTCGAGCCCTGCCGGCTGACGCAAGCGATCGCCGATCGGCTGGCGGCGCTCGAACCCTTGGCGCCGCATCACCAGCCGCACAACGTCGCGGCGATACGCTGGCTGACGCGCGAGCGCCCACGCCTCGCCCAGATCGCCTGCTTCGACACCGCATTCCATGCCGCGCAATCGGGGCCGGCGCGGCGCCTCGGGCTTCCGCTCGCCTACGAGGCGAAGGGATTGCGTCGCTACGGGTTTCACGGCCTGTCGTACGAATTCGTCCTGGGGCGGCTGGCCGAGCTTTGCGGCGGGCAGGCTCCCGAGCGGGTCATCGTCGCCCATCTCGGCAACGGCGCGTCGCTGTGCGCGGCGAGGGACGGAAAAAGCATCGCCACCACCATGGGATTCTCGACCCTCGACGGGCTGGTGATGGCGACGCGCTCCGGATCGGTCGACCCCGGCGCCATCTTGCATCTGCTGCGCGCGGAGGGCATGGATGCGGAAGAAATCGAGGATCTGCTCTACAACCGCTCGGGGCTTCTCGGGCTCTCCGGCCTCAGCGGCGACATGCGGGTACTACTGGCAAGCGATCGGCCGGCGGCGGCGGCCGCGGTCGAACAGTATTGCTACGCGATCCAGCGAAATCTCGGTTCGCTGGCCGCTGTTCTTGAAGGGCTGGACGCGCTCGTCTTCACCGGCGGCGTCGGCGAGAATTCAAGCGTCATCCGCGAGCGCGTCTGCGCGCGCCTCGGCTGGCTTGGGATCTCGCTCGACCCCACCGCCAACGATGCGAACGCGACACGCATCGGCGCGCCCGGCTCGCCCGCGACCGCCTGGGTCATCCCGACCGACGAGGAACGCGTCATCGCCCGCCATGCGCAACGGCTTCTTCATCTCTAAACCAGGCCGCGCAGGATCGCCAGAATGCCGCCCACGAGAAGGACGGCCAGCGCCGCCCGGCGATAGTGCGCGGCGCCGCCGGCGGCGAAGAGCCGATCGCCCAGCCAGTTGCCGGCGGCCATCGGTGCCAGCATGACGGCGCAGAACAGAATCGTGCCCACGCCGACCAGCCCCGCCAAGGATGCAAGCACGAGGCTCAACAGCGACACGAACAGGAAGAAGACCATCAGCGAGGCGCGCCCGACCGCCACCCCTACCGGCAGAGCGAGATAATAGACGACGACCGGCGGGCCGCCCATCGCGGTCGAGCCGTTGAGCAGCCCCGAGAGCGCGCCGACTGCGAGCGTAGCGGATCTGGGCGGTGCGTGCGGCAGGTGCACGCCGCGCCACAACAGCAGCGCCGCGATCGCGGCGATGGCGCCGATGGCGACGCGCATGGCATCGGCCGGCAGCGCCGAGAGGCCCCAGAGGCCGAGCGGCGAGCCGAACGCCGCGCCAATGAGAAGCGGACGCACCGAGACCCAATCGGCGCTCCGCCAGGCCTTGCCGAGTTGCTGCGTGCTGGCGAGCGTCTGCAGCACGAGCGAGCACGGCACCGCGACGGCGGGTTCGACCAGAAGGCTCAAGGCCGGCACCGCCAGAAGCGCGAAGCCGAAGCCGGTGAAGCCGCGGATGTACCCGGCGGCAAAAAGCGCCAATCCGGCGAAGAGAAGCGCCGGCCATGACAGCCCTAGCGTGGCGGCGGCGAGGAGGGACATTAAACCGGAATCCTATCCTATGGCATCGCTCCCTCACCCTCCCGCGCTGACGCGCGGGGCCCTCCCTCTCCCGCGGAGCGGGAGAGGGTGCCGAGAGAAGCGAGGCGGGTGAGGGTGTAAGAGCCTGGCTCCAACGGCTCAGACCAGGCTCTAACGTTCATGCCGGTGGCGCACCAAGTCGAAGCGGCCGCGCAGGCGCGCGCCCCAATCGAGGAAGGGTCGAGGCGGCAGGCGTTCCGGGACTCCCAGCGCCTGCATGTCGGCGATGAGCGGGTTGTCGATCGCGCACGCCATGTCGGCCGCCAGCATGCCGCTCGCGGTGCCCCCGGTCACGCCGACGCCGTTCTGGCAGACGGCGCTCCAGACATTAGCCGCGACCCGGCCGAAGCCCGGGGCCCGGTTGCGCGACAGGCAGACATAGCCGGTCCAGGTGTACTCGATCGTCACCTTGGGCAGCATGGGAAAGCGCTGGCGCAATCGTTCTTCATGCACGGCGCGCGCCGCGAGACGTTGGATTTCCGACGTACGCAGGCTTGGCCGATAGGCGACCCCATGGCGAATGAGGATCCGGCGTTCCTTGGTGAAGCGCATGGTAGTGGAGACATAGGCGTTGGCCGGCGTCAGGCCCCAGTCGTCCTTGCCGCCGAGCGCCCGGCGTTCGTCGCCGTCGAGCGGGCGCGTCAGGCTCGCTTGGAGGGAAAAACTCAGCAGGCGGCCATTGAAGAACCCGAACTCCGGCGCCAATCCATTGACGGCGAGGATCATGCGCGGCGCTCGGAGGCTGCCTTGCGCGGTCGTCAAGGCGACTCCGTTTTCATACGAAACACCGGTCACGGGCGTATGCTCGTGGAGCGTGACGTTGGCGGGCAGCGTATCGGCAAGGCCGCGTGTCAAGGCCGCCGGGTTCATCAGCACGCAACCCGGCGTATAGACGGCGGCGTGGTATGCGGGCGAGCCGATTTCGCCGGTGAGTGCCTTGGCGTCGAGCCAGCGATACGGCTCGCCCAGCGCGTCCAAGTCGCTGGCGAAAGGCGATAGCGTTTCCTGCGCGCCCCGCGCGGAGACCGCCGCGTGATACTTGCCGGCCCGGGTCCAGTCGCAGGCGATGCGGTGGCTCGTCACCTGGCGCTCAAGCTCGCCGATGGCGGCGCGCGCGAGGCGCATGTTGCGGCGCGGAGCTTCGAGCCGGCCGTCAGTGGAAGCGGCATTGTGCGGCACGTCGATGGCGAAGCCCGAATTGCGGCCGGAGGCGTTCTCGCCCACCTCATGCGCTTCGACGAGGGCGATGGCCTCGCCGGGCCGATTCTCGGCCAGGCGCCTCGCGGCGGCGAGACCGGCGAAACCGGCCCCGACCACGACCCAGTCCGCGCGGGCGTCGCCCTGGAGCGCGGGCTTCGGCGCGCGCGGGGGCAAGATGCGGCTCCAGCCATTGGCGCCGTCGTTCTTGGGCAGGAGGGAGATGGTGGGCAATTTCGGTGGCCCCGGCATGACGATCCGGGCTAGGCTCCGCACGAGCCTTCACGGACGATAAAGGGAGCATAGCCATGGCCGTCGCGCGCGTCACCAAGATCACAGCCTCTTCGACCAAGAGTTTTCAGGACGCCGTCGAGCAAGGATTGAAACGCACCGCCAAGACGGTGCGGGGTATCTCGGGCCTCGAAATCGCTTCGCAGAAGGCCAAGGTCGAGAAGGGCAGGATCACCGAGTACCGCGTGACCTTGGAGGTCACGTTTATCCTGGAATAGTCGAGGCCCGTCCTTGGCCGCGCCCATCACCATCATCATCGGCGCCGGCGAAGGGCTTGGCCGCGCGCTGGCCCGGCGCTTCGGGCGCGAGGGGCACGAGATCGTGCTGTTCGCGCGCGACTGGCGTCGGCTCGAAGCGATGGCCTCGGCGCTGGCCGGCGAGGGTATCGCCGCCGAATCGGTGCCGGTGCAGGCCGGCGAATTCGATGGCCTGCGCAGTGCGCTGAGGCGCGTGATCGAGCAGGAGGGGGCGCCGGCCTGCCTCATCTACAACGCGGCGATCATGGAACCGCGCGGCGCCCTGGAGCTCGAGCCCGAACAGCTGATGAGCGAGCTTCGCGTCGACGTGGGCGGCGCGCTGGCGGCGGCGAAGGAGGCGGCCCCGGCGATGGAGCGCCAAGGCCGCGGCACCATCCTCTTCACCGGCGGCGGCTTTGCCTTCGAACCGGCGCCCAGCCACGCCGCGCTGGGCATCGGCAAGGCCGCCATTCGCAACCTGGCTTTCGGCTTGCACGCCGCGTTGAAGCCCCGCGGCATTCACGCCGCGACCGTCACCATCCGCGGTCAAATCGGCGGGACGCCGCCATTCACCCACGAACTCGTGGCCGATGCGTTCTGGAAGGTTCATGCCGAGCCGGCCGGCGCGTGGTCGCGGGAGATCGTCTACAAGTAGACGGGGGCCGGCGCGTCAGTCCCAGAAATACATCGGCGTCTTCGTCAGCATCTCGATCCCGCTCTCGGTCACGATGAAGTTCTGCTCGAAGCCGGCCGACCCTACGCCCTTGCGCATCAGGAACGCCTCGGAACTGCAAACCATGTTGGCCCGGATCACGTCCTCATCGACGCAGGTCTTGTCGCCGTAGATCGGGTTCTCGAAGAACAACCCCACGCTGTGGCCGTAGAGCGGCCATTGTTCTCCGGCCTGATCGGGATCGCCGCCGACACGCGCGGTCAGGTCATCGCCGATACGCGCGAGTTCCTTCGCCTTGATGCCGGGCCGCATGGCGGCGATAACGCCCTCCACGATCCGCCCGCAATCTTCCACCAGGTCTCGTTGCGCTTTCGTCGGCTTTCCCCGCACCGTCGTGCGGCCGGGATCCAGCCAATAGCCTTGGAACATTGGGCCCATTAGCCAGGCTCGCACCATATCGCCCTGCTTTGGCGCATCGGGGCTAGCGCCCGTCAGCGGTTCACGAGCAAAATTGGTCATCTCGTCGCCGACGCCGTGCGAGCAGCGAATCAGCGTCGGCACGCCGCCGCGGGCAACCACGATCTTGGCGGCCTCGGCCGCCGCGTCCCGTTCGGACCGGCCGGCGAGCAGCCCCTTGATCATGGCGTCGAGACCGAGCGTCACGGTTTCGCCCGCCTCGCGAAACGCGTCGAGTTCCCGCTTGCTCTTGATCAGCCGGGGCTTCTGAACGAGGTCGTCCTCGAAGATCCACTCGATGCCGGGCGTGAGCGCCTCGAGCTGGCGCATGTACTTGACGCCGAAAAAATCGCTGCCGACCAGCGCCACCCGTCCCTTCACCTTGCGGCGATTCAGCTCCTTGGCGACGCCTTCCACCGGATTCATGTGCCAATCGACGCGGTCGGTCGCCAGCATGTGCAAACGCGGCGACGGCTCGTCGATGTGGAGATGAGGGGCTTGGCCAGGCTGCATGATCACGGCGGCATGGGCCCGAGCGCTCCACAGCGGACAATCCGGCTCGTGACCCGAATGGCACGAATACCAATTGGCGAGATAGAGGACATCGCCGCAACGCTCATGCGTGCCGCCGCTTCGGCTCCAGATCACGGCGACGTCGTAGCGGCGCTTCTTCATCTCGGCCAGTACCGCCGACCACCGCTGCTCATATTCTTCCTGCGGGAAGTACATTGTCTTGTTCATGGGGATCGCCCTCCTCTCTTAATGGTTTCGCAAGGCCGTCGATGGGCCGAAGCAGGACATAATGCCTCAACGCCGGCCGGCATCGTCGCTCCGCCGCCTCGCGTCGCCGACGGCGCGCGGTCTCGGCGCGGCGCCCGTTGATGGCGCGAATTCATGCCGCAAGACATGACGGAGCTGATCGCGTATGGCCCGCTTGATGCGACCGGACGAAACGGTGTCGAAGTGGAGGAGCGTCAGCCATTGGTTGTTGGCGATGGCGAAGACGATGTCCCCGAGGGTGGTTCGGTCGGTCCGCCCCAGACGGTGGCCGCGCCGATCAAGAATCTCGAGCAAGGCCCTGAATTTCTGAAGCAGCAGCCGATCCATCGCGAAAAATTCTCCTTCATCGACCTTGGTGGCGTGGCTCAGCGCCGCCGCGTAGACGCAGCGCCACAAACCGCGGTCATAGACTTCCAACCCCCAATCCACCATCGAGCAAGCAAGGCGGACGATGGCCCCGACCGGATCCGTGGCGCCGGCGGCGAAGGTCGGCCAGTGCTCGTCGAGCCGGGCCTTGAAATGATGTGCCGCGACCGCCAGCAGCAGCGAATCCTTGGTCTTGAAGTAGTTGTAGATCGTTCCCGGCGCTACTTCGGTGCGCGCGGCGATCGCCTCGATGCTGGTCGGCGCGAAGCCCTGCTCCAAGAAGAGGGCATGCGCGGCGACCAGGATATCCCGGCGCCGGCGAAGGCGTTGGCGTTCGCGAAGCGAGCCCATGGCTGTCCTTCACTCTTGCGGATACCTTTGAAGTTGACTACAAACTTAAAGTCAATTCATAATTTGCGCGACAGGCAGGCTGCCGCCGGGCGATCCGGTCGAGGGGCTCGACCGGACTTGACGGCGGTGGCGCGGCAAGGAGCCACGGTCCGCCTCGCGCGGGGCGCGGGAGAATTTCGCCGGATTCGACACGTCACAGAGGAGGAGAAAATGACAACCGGAATTTTCGGACGTCGGCTCGGTTTGGGAGGCGCCTGCCTCCTCGCCTTGATCCTGTCGTCCGTTCCCGCCGCCTGGAGCAAGGAGACGGTGCGGGTCTCGATGTTCTCATGGCCGGGCTACGCCTTTCTTCAAGTGGCCCAAGCAAAGGGGCTGGTTACCGATATCGACATCGAGATCAAGTTGATCGAGGACCCGACCGAAAGCTACAGCCTGCTCGGTTCCGGGGGATTGGACGCGACGTTCAGCACGTCGGAATTCGGGCCCATCGCCGCCTCGACCGGCATGCCGGTCAAGCTGGTCGGGCTGACCAACTTCAACTGCGGCATGGACAAGATCATCGCCCATCCGGACGTCAAGGTGCCCGCGGACGTCAAGGGCAAGAAAGTCGCGGTCATGGAGGGCGGTTTGTCGCAGCTTTTTGTCGCCATCTGGCTCGAAAAGAACGGCATGAGTTACAAGGACGTGGAGTTCGTCAATCTCATCATGGATGACGCCGCGGCCGCGATGATCGGAGGCGACGTCGCGCTGGGGGAATTCTGGGCTCCGTATTCGTACCAGGTGCTCGAGAACCTCAAGGGCTCGCACGTGATGGCCGATGCGGCCGAGGAATATTGGAAGAGCACGGCGCTATTGTCCGATGCGATTTTTTTCTCGGACGATCTGATCGACAACCGCCGCGATGCGGCCCTTGCGCTGCTCAAGGCCTATTACGACGGCAAGGCCTACTGGCTCGAACACCCGGACGAAGCCGCCGCGATCATCGGCGAGGCGCTGAAATACTCGACCGAGGATGTAAAAGCCATTCTGGGGCCCCAGGCGAAGGACTGCGAGACGGGCGTTTTTTATGCCCCGTTCATCGTCCATGCCCAAGTCTGCGGCGTGGCCCCGGGCGACCCCGGCAATTCCATGGCGAACGGCGCCATCTGGGACCAGTGGCGACTGCTGAACGAATGGTGGGTCGAGCTCGGCCATGTCGAGAAGGAGATTCCACCGGCGCGGGGAATCAACTGCGACCTGACGCGCGAACTTTATCAAGGCGGTTACGGCGGCGGACCCTCGCCCCACTACTGAGAGGAGGGCCCGCGTCTCGGCGATCCGGGCTCGGCTAGCCGGCCCCCTCGCCGCGCTTGCGCGTGAGTTCATGGATGCGGGCGAGCGCCGCCGCCATCGCGTCGTCGCCGGTGAGCGCCGCGCGGAACAGTTCATCGGCGCCTTCGGCAGGCACGGATCTAGGCATGGCCTGGGGCACGGCCTGGGGCACGGCCCGGGGCGCGGTAGGCGGCTCGGCCGGCGGGCGCGCCGGGGCCGGCGCATCGTCGCCGAGCGCGCGCAGGCGCATGTCGAGTTGGCGCAAGGCCGAGCCGAGATCGTCGCGCTCGGCCACGTCGAGGCTGAGGCTCACCGAATCGAGGAGGAGTGCGCGCAATTCCTGATTCTCGCGCTCCAGGCGATCGACCTCGGCGCGTCTGCGGGCGAGCGCGCCGTCGAGCTGGGCGAGCGCCGCCTGGACCCGCTCGGCCGTCTCGGCTTGCGCGCGGTCGTGCCGACCCAATCGTTCGCGCGCCGCCTGCAACCGGCGGCGCATTTCGGCTACCACATCCATGATCGCCGGCCTCCCTGACATCGGTCCGAAATCATAGCACAAGAGCGCAAAACGCAACGCTGCCTTAATTGCGCCATCGCCCGGCGATCTTTATGGTTAGGACAGGGATAGCACCGAATTTTTCATGAGCATCTGGGGCAAGATTGTCGGCGGAGCGGCGGGCTTCGCGTTCGGCGGGCCGATCGGCGCGCTGGCCGGCGCCCTTGCCGGCCATGCGGTCGATGTCGTGGCCGAGAGCGCCATGGGAGCAACGCCAGCCGAACCCGACCAAGCCGGCGACACCGACCGGCAGGCGACGAAACGGATCGCCTTCACCATCGCCGTCATCGTGCTCGGCGCCAAGCTCGCCAAGGCCGATGGCGTGGTCGAACGCGCGGAAGTCGCCGCCTTCAAGGACGTGTTCCGTATTCCGCCCGACGAGATGCGCAATGTCGGACGGCTGTTCGACCGGGCGCGGGGCGAATCGGCGGGCTTCGAGCCCTATGCGCGCCAGATCGCCGGCATGTTCCACCGCCGGTCCAAGGTTCTGGAGGAACTGCTCGACGGACTTTTCCACATCGCCAAGGCCGATGGCGTGGTGAACGAAAACGAGCTCGAGTACCTGCGCCGGGTGGCGGAGCTGTTCGGCTTCGACGAAGACGATTTTGCCCGCATCCGCACCGCGCATCTGGGACCCGACGAGGCCGACCCCTATCGCGTGCTGGGCGTCACGCGCGAGATGAGCGACGCGGCGATCAAGGCCGCCTATCGCAAGCTCGTGCGCGAGTGCCACCCCGACAAGCTGATCGCCAAGGGCATGCCGAAGGAATTCATCGATCTCGCCAACGACAAGCTGGCGGCGATCAACGGCGCCCACGAGCGCGTCGTGAAGGATCGCGCGAGGCGGCGCGCATGAAATTCGGCTGGGTGCTGGCGTTGGCGGCGGTCATGGCGGTGTGGGGTTACAACTTCGTGGTTGTGAAGGTCGGGCTGGAGCAGTTTCCCCCGCTTCTGTTCGTGGCCTTGCACTTTAGCGTGACGGCGGTGCTGCTGCTGCCGTTCCTGAGGCTCCGACGAGGGCCCCTGCTGCCGCTCGTCGGCCTCTCCGTGACGCTCGGGCTGCTGCATTTCAGCCTGATGTTCTCCGGCCTCGCCGACATCGACGTGGCCACGGCCTCGATCGCGGTGCAACTTCAAGTGCCCTTCGCCGCCATCCTTGCCGCGGTCTTCCTGAAGGACGTACTCGGGTGGCGGCGCATGACCGGCATGGCGGTGGCATTCGCCGGCGTCGCCATCATCGCCGGCGAGCCCAGATTCGAAGGCGGCCTCATGCCGCTCGTGCTGGTGGTGACGGCTTCTTGCGTCTGGTCGGTGTCGAGCGTGCAGATCAAGCTACTCAAGGAGGATATTCAGCCCTTGGCGTTGAATGCCTGGGTCGCGATCCTGGCCGCGCCGCAAATCATCGCCGCCTCGCTGTTGCTGGAGGACGGCCAGCTCGAGGCCATCGCCGCCGCCGATTGGCGGGCCTGGGGCGCCATCGCCTATCAGGCCATCCTGGTGACGCTGTTCGGCTACGGCGTCTGGTACCGGATGATGCAGCGCCATAGCGTCAACCAGGTCATGCCCTTCACCCTGCTGGTGCCGGTCTTCGGCGTCGCCTCGGGCGTGCTGGCGCTGGGCGAGACATTGACGATGCCGATGATACTGGGCGGCATCGCCACGATCCTCGGCGTCGGCATCATCGTCCTGCGCCGGCCGCGCGTCGTCGAACCGGCGACCAGGGGCGGCCTGTGATCGCGCTTGCCGACCGGCCGTCGCCCAATCACGACGCGCGAAGCGGCGGCGTCGACATGCTGGTGCTGCACTACACCGGCATGGAAAGCGCCGCTGTCGCGCTCGACCGCCTCGCCGATCCCCGGTCCAAGGTGAGCGCGCATTACCTGATCGAGGAGGACGGCCGCATCTGGCGCCTGGTGGCGGAACAGCGCCGCGCCTGGCACGCCGGCGTGTCGTTCTGGGCCGGCGAGCGCGACGTGAACGGCGTGTCGATCGGCATCGAGCTTGCCAACCCCGGCCACGAGTTCGGGTATCGGCCGTTTCCGGACTTGCAGATGCGGGCGCTCGAAGCGCTCGCGCTCGAGATCCTCGCGCGCCATCCGATCCCGCCTCATCGTGTGCTGGGACATTCCGACGTGGCGCCGACGCGCAAGGAGGATCCCGGCGAATTGTTCGATTGGCAACGGCTGGCGCGGGCCGGAATCGGCTGCTGGCCGGGCGGCGCGACGGGGGCGTTGGCACCTGGCGATCTGCTGCCCGCGCTCGCCCGGTTCGGCTACGATGTGAGCGACGAGCCCGCCGCGATCGCGGCGTTTCAGCGCCATTTCCGGCCGAGCCGCTTCGACGGAATCGGCGATGTCGAGACCTGCGCAAGGCTGGCGGGACTTGTCCACACGTTGCAAGACCCACGCGACCGGCATTGACCGCGTCTTGCTTCGCCCTACATTGAACATCGAGCCAGACGGCCGGATGGCCGCCTTTCGAGGCGTAAGCCTCGGGGGGAGGAAAGTCCGGGCTCCACGGAAACACGGTGCCGGGTAACGCCCGGCGGGGGCGACCCCAGGGACAGTGCCACAGAAAGCAAACCGCCGGATAAGACCCCGGCAAGGGTGAAAGGGTGCGGTAAGAGCGCACCGCGTTCCCGGCGACGGGGACGGCACGGCAAACCCCACCGGGAGCAAGACCAAGTAGGGGCGGCGGGTCCTTCGAGGGCCAGGCGTGTTTTCGCGCCGCCGTCCGGGTAGGTCGCGCGAGGCGTCCGGTAACGGGCGTCCCAGATGAATGGCTGTCGGCCGCCTAAATGCGGTCACAGAACCCGGCTTACAGGCCGTCTGGCTCATTTCACCAGGCCCGACTCCACCGCCTATTGCGGGTGTCAGGCGCCGCCGCCTCCAAATATCGATAGAGTAAGAACATAAAGAGAACAAACAAAGAGATCGCCATTACTGTCGAGGCACGTGCCCAAGGCCGCAAACCGCCAAAAATCAAAGACTTTCCACACGATAACCATTGATTGACCATTGACGCCCATACAGTCCCATGGTATCCCAATTTTTCCCGCGCCACCGTTCGCGCTCTAATGTTTTGGGGGAATTGGGGCGGGAGATGGAAGCCATTGATTTTATTGGCACATCTAGGACGCTCTGGCATGGCATTGTTTATCGACACATTCGTGAACCGGATCGACCGCAAGGGGCGCGTGTCGGTGCCGGCCACGTTCCGCGCGGTTCTCTCGGGCCAGAGCTTCCACGGCATCGTCGCGTTTCCGGCGTTCCGTTACCCGGCGCTGCAATGCGCCGGCATGGATTTCATGGAGAAGCTCAACGCCGGCGTCAACACGATCGATCTTTTCTCGAGCGCCCACGACGATCTGAGCGTGATGCTGTTCGCCGACGCCAAGCAGCTGCCCTTCGACGGCGAGGGCCGCGTCGTGCTGCCGGGCAAGCTGATCGAGCATGCGCGGCTGGGCGATCTCGCGGCCTTCGTCGGGCGCGGCCAGGCCTTCGAAATCTGGCGCCCCGAGGATCTTGAAACCGCGAAGGCGGCGGCGCGCCAGCGCGCGCTCGACAAGGGGCTGACGGTGCCGGCCATCGGCGACGGCGGAAAATGAGCACCGTGGCAAACACACCCGACGGCGGCGTCGCGCGCGCCAGCCACGAGCCGGTCATGCTGGCCGAAATCGTGGCCGCGATCGCGCCCCGCCCCGGCGAGGTCTATGTCGACGGCACGTTTGGAGCCGGCGGCTACGCGCGCGGATTGCTCGACGCCGCCGATTGCATCGTTTGGGCGGTCGACCGCGATCCCGATGCCATCGCCGACGCCGATGCCATGGCACGGCGCTACGCGGGGCGCCTGCATGCGGTCGAGGGGCGCTTCGGCGCCATGGTGGAGCTGCTGGCGGCGCATGGCGTCGCCGGCGCCGACGGCGTCGCCCTCGACCTCGGCGTTTCGTCCATGCAGATCGATCGCCAAGAGCGCGGATTCTCGTTCCGGCACGATGGCCCCCTCGACATGCGCATGGAAAAACGCGGGGCCAGCGCCGCCGATCTGGTCAACGGCCTCGGCGAGCGCGAGCTGGCCGCGATCATTGCCACCTATGGCGAGGAGCGAAGGGCCAAGGCCGTCGCCCGCGCCATCGTCGCCGAGCGCGCCAAGACGCCGATCACGCGAACCCTGCAATTGGCGGAGATCGTGCGGCGCGCGGTCAGGGGCCGCGCGGACCTGATCGACCCCGCGACCCGGACGTTTCAGGCGCTTCGTATCCGCGTCAACGACGAACTGGCGGAAATCGACCGCGGGCTCGCCGGCGCCGAGGCGATCTTGAAGCCCGGCGGGCGCCTCGCGGTCGTGTCGTTTCATTCGCTCGAGGACCGCCGCGTGAAAGTGTTCCTGCGCGACCGCTCCGGCCAAGGCCCGCGCGCCTCGCGCCACGCGCCGGCGGCACAAGATGCCCGCCGCCCTAGTTTCACCCTGCCCTTGCGTGCCGCCATCCGGCCGAGCGAAGCCGAATGCCGGCGCAATCCGCGCGCGCGCTCGGCGCGCCTGCGCGTGGCCTTGCGCACCGCAGCCCTGCCCTGGGGCCCCGTGCGGGAGGCCGCCTGATGCGCGTCGGGCTCGTCATCTGGGGCGCCGTCATCGTCGGCACCGCGTTCGGCCTCTACCAGGTCGAAATTTCGGTGCGCGATCTCGACCGCCGGCTTGAAAGCCTCGACCGGACGATCGCGCGCAACCGGGGAGCGGTCCACGTTCTGAAGGCGGAGTGGAGCTACCTGAACGATCCGCGGCGGCTGGCCGATCTTTCCAGCCGTTATCTGGATCTGGCGCCGGTGACGCCCCAACAGCTCGCCGTCTTCGACGAGCTGCCGGTCGCCAGCGCCGTCAAACCGGACCAGACACCGGCACTCATCCCCTACGCCGCCGCCGGCCCCGCCGATCCGCCGACAATCCCGGCGACCGTTACCGCCGACGCCCTCGACCCGGACGTGGCAGCGGTGTTGAGCGTCATGAGGAACACCCAATGAACGCGACCGAACGCCGCGCGCCCCATCCCATTCAACTGCCGCGCCCGCGAGACATCATCCACACCGAAGGCGAGGCACGGCGCGCCGTCGAGGTCGGCCGCACGCGCCTGTTGATCGCGGCCGCGGTCCTCGCGGTCGCCTTTCTCGTCGTGGCATACCGACTCGTGAACGTCGGGCTGTGGCAGCAAGACGGCAAAGTCAACGTCGCGGCGATCGAGGCTACGCCGGCGGCGGCCGAGCGCGGCGATATCGTCGACCGCAACGGCATTGTGTTGGCTACCAATCTGGTGACGGCCTCGCTGTTCGCCATCCCGGAGCAGATCATCGACGCCGGCGATGCCGCGGACAGGCTGGCGCCGTTTCTGACCGACATGACGCGGGGCGAGATCGAAGCGAAGCTGCGCTCCGACAAGGCCTTCGTCTGGCTGAAGCGCAACCTGACCCCGCGCCAGCATTCCCAGATTCTCCGCCTCGGCGTTCCGGGCTTGGATTTCAAGACCGATTCGCGGCGGGTCTATCCGCAAGGCGGGTTGGGCGCGCATGTCGTCGGCTTCACCGATATCGACAATAACGGGCTTGCCGGCATCGAGCAGTCCTTCGACGACGTTCTTCGGACCGGTTATGAGCCGGTCCGCCTCTCGATCGATTTGCGCATCCAGCACATCCTGCGCGAGGAACTGGCCCGCGCCATGGCCGCGTTCAACGGCATCGGCGCCACCGGCCTTACGCTCGACACCCAAACCGGCGAGGTACTCGCCCTCGTCTCGCTGCCCGATTTCGACCCCAATCTTGCCGGAATGGCGCCGGAAATCGCGCGCTTCAATCGCGCGACATTGGGCGTTTACGAAATGGGATCCACCTTCAAGGTCTTCAACACGGCCATGGCGCTCGACCGGGGCGCGGTCGAACTCGCCGACCGCTACGACGCCAGGACACCCATCAAGATCAACGGATTCACCATCACCGATTTCAAGCCGAAGAACCGCTGGCTGTCGGTGCCGGAGATCTTCGTCTATTCCTCCAACATCGGCTCCGCCAAGATGGCGCAGGACGTCGGCACGGCCGCGCAGCAGGACTTCTTTCGCCGGCTGGGCATGTTTCAGCGCTCCTCGATCGAACTGCCGGAAACCGGGACGCCCACCCTGCCCTCGCCGTGGCGGCCCATCAACACCATGACCATCGCCTACGGGCATGGCATCGCGGTGACGCCCGTGCATCTGGCGGTCGGCGTGGCCGCCGTGGTGAATGGCGGCATCATGCGCCCGGCGACGCTCATCAAGCGCCAGCCGGGCCAGATCCCCGACGGCGAACGAATCATTTCCACCGAAACCTCGGCCGCCATGCGCGAACTTCTGCGCCTCGTGGTGCGGGCCGGCACCGGCCGGCCGGCCGATGCGCCGGGCTATCTGGTCGGCGGCAAGACCGGAACCGCCGACAAGCAGGCGGGGCGCGGCTATAGCGAGAACTCGGTTCTCGCCTCCTTCGTCGGCACCTTCCCCATGAGCGCGCCGCGCTACGTCATTCTGGCCATGATCGACGAGCCCAAGCCGAACGCGGCCTCGCATGGCTACGCCACGGGCGGCTGGGTCGCGGCGCCGGTCATCCGCAACGTGGTCGAGCGCATGGCGCCACTGCTCGGCATCGAGCCGATCGAGGATACCCTTGTGCCCGACGCGGCCAGCGCCCTCTTGATCGCGGCGAGCACGGCGGAGTGAGGGAGTGCGGCTCGGCCTGCTCATGCAAACGCGGACAACGAGCGGAACGGAGATCGAGGCCGGCCTCTTGGCGGATCCGGAAATCCGCGGGCTCGCCGCCGATTCGCGCGCCGTCGCCCCCGGCTGGCTGTTCGCGGCCTTGCCGGGAAGCAAGGTGGACGGAAGGCGGTTCGTCGACGATGCCGTCGCCCGCGGCGCGGTCGCGGTGCTGGCCCCCGCCGGCACGCTCCTCAAGAACTATGACCATCCGGTCGCCCTGGTCACGGATGAAAATCCGCGCCGGCGCCTGGCGATCATCGCCGCCAAATTTCACGCTCCGCAACCGCGCCACATCGCCGCGGTCACGGGGACCAACGGCAAGACCTCGGCGGTCGATTTCACGCGCCAGCTTTGGGCGCTCGGGGGGAAGCGTGCCGCCAGCCTCGGAACGCTGGGGTTGATCGCCCCCGACATGCACGTCGCGGGCGCGCTGACCACGCCCGATCCCGTGCTGCTGCATCGCACCCTCGCGGAGTTGGCGGAGGCGAACGTCGAGCACGTGGCCATCGAGGCATCGAGCCACGGGCTCGACCAGTACCGGCTGGACGGGCTGGTGCCGGCGGCGGCCGGTTTCACCAACCTCACCCGCGACCATCTCGACTATCACCAGACGATGGAGGCCTACCGCGCCGCCAAGTTGCGCCTCTTCGACGAGCTGCTGCCAATGGGCGCCGCGGCAATCGCCAACGCCGACAGCCCCGAATTCGCCGCCATCGCCGCCATCGCCATGCGCCGGCGCCAGCGCCTCATCGGCTATGGACGCGACGGCGCCGAATTGAAGCTGGTTCGGCAGGGCCCGAGTTCCAAGGGCCAAGGTCTCACCGTCGAGGTCTTCGGCAAGAGGCACGATCTCGACTTCCCCGTGGCGGGCTCGTTCCAGGCGATGAACTTCCTGTGCGCGCTGGGGCTGGTGCTGGCGGAAGAGGAGAACGTGGATGGGGTACTGGGGCGCGCCCAGTACCTTCATGGCGTCCATGGCCGGATCGAACTGGTCGCGCGGCGCAACAACGGCGCCGCGGTCTATGTCGATTACGCCCATACGCCGGACGCCATGGAAACGGTACTCGCGGCGTTGCGGCCCCATGTCAAGGAACGCCTGGTCGTCGTCTTCGGCTGCGGCGGCGACCGCGACCGCGGCAAGCGGCCGCGGATGGGCGCCATCGCCGAGCGTCTGGCCGATGTCGTCATCGTCACCGACGACAATCCGCGCGGCGAAGCGCCGGAAGCGATCCGCGCCCAGATCCTCGCCGCCTGCCCGAAGGCGCGGGAGATCGGCGAGCGCGGCGCGGCGATAAGGGCCGGCGCGATCGATCTTCGGCCGGGCGACGTCATGGTCGTCGCCGGCAAGGGCCACGAGACCGGCCAGACGATCGGCGGCGTCATTCACCCTTTCGACGACAGCGACGTAGCCAGGGCCGCCGTGCGCATAGCCGACGAGGGCGAGGCCACGCGATGAGCGATCGCCAAGCGGTCCTGTGGACGGCGAAGGATGCCGCGATCGCGACGGGCGGCGTCGGCAGCTTCCGGGAGGCGACGGGAGTCTCCATCGACAGCCGCACGGTGGAGCCGGGTGATCTCTTCGTCGCGATCGAGGGTCCGACCCATGACGGCCACGACTTCATCGCGGCGGCGCTGGCCGCGGGCGCCGTGGCGGCGGTCGCCGATCGGGTGCCGGCCGGTCTCTCGACCGATGCGCCCCTGTTGCGCGTCGCCGACACCATGCAGGCGCTCGTCGATCTGGGCCGCGCGGCGCGCGCGCGCACCCAAGCGCGCATCGTCGCCATCACCGGCAGCGTCGGCAAGACCGGCGGCAAGGAAATGTTGCGCCTGGCTCTTTCCCCCCAAGGTTCGACCGTTGCCGCCGCCGACAGCTACAACAACCAGTGGGGCGTGCCCCTGAGCCTCGCGCGCATGCCGCGCGACACCGCCTTCGGCGTCTTCGAGCTGGGCATGAATCGCGCCGGCGAGATCGCGGCCTTGACGCATCAGGTTCGCCCGGACGTCGCCATCATCACCACCGTCGAGCCGGTCCATCTCGAGTTCTTCCCTTCGGTCGAAGCCATCGCCGACGCCAAGGCCGAGATCTTTCAGGGCATGCTGGCCGAGGGCGCCGCAATCCTCAATCGCGACAACCCGCATTTCGCGCGCCTCGCCGTTGCGGCCCGCGCGGCGGGACTGACGCGCATCATCGGTTTCGGGCGCCATGGCCAGGCCGAGGCGCGCCTCATCGACGCGCTCGCCGACGCCAATGGCAGCGTCGTCATCGCCGATATCCTGGGCCAGCGGGTCGATTATCGTTTGAATCTGCCCGGGCAGCATTGGATCGCGAACAGCCTGGGCGTGCTCGCGGGCGTGAAGGCGCTCGGCGCCGACGTCCGGGCCGGCGCCGCCGCCCTTGCCGCCATGCGGGCGATGAAGGGGCGCGGCGAGCGCCATGCGATCGCGCTGCCGGGCGGCACGTTCCAGCTTATCGACGAAAGCTACAACGCGAGCCCGGTGGCCGTGCGCGCGGCACTGAAGGTGTTAGCCGCGACCACGCCCGCCGCCGGCGGCCGGCGCATCGCCGTCCTCGGCGACATGCGCGAATTGGGTACGGCCGCGCCGGCGCTTCATGCCGGTCTGGTCGCCGACGTACTCGCGGCCGGGGTCGATCTCGTGTTCACGGCCGGGCCGCTGATGGGTGCGCTTCACGTGGCGCTGCCCAAGGAGCGGCGCGGCGGCCACGTCTTCGAGTCGGCCGGACTGACGACGCTTGTCGCCGGCGCCGTGCGCCCCGGTGACGTGGTGCTGGTGAAGGGGTCGCTCGGCAGCCGCATGGGGCCGATCGCCGAAGCCCTGAAGTCGCTTCATCGCGACGGCCCGCGCGCGCGCGCGGCCAACGGCGCTTAAGCCCATGCTGTTCAACCTTCTGGTGCCTTTGGCGGACGAATTCGGGGTGCTGAACCTGTTCCGCTATCTGACGTTCCGAACCGGCTGCGCCACCATGACGGCGCTTATGGTCTGTTTCGTGCTGGGCCCGCGCGTCATCGCCGGACTGAAACACATGCAGCGCCATGGCCAGCCGATCCGCGGCGACGGACCGGAATCGCATCTGCTGACCAAGGCCGGGACGCCGACCATGGGCGGTGTCCTGATTCTCCTGGCGCTCGCCTCCAGCACGTTGCTGTGGGCCGATCTGTCGAACGGCTATGTCTGGGTCGTCCTCTTCGTCACCGCCGGATTTGGGGCGGTCGGCTTCGTCGACGATTACCTGAAATTGACCCGGCGTTCGCACAAGGGCCTGCCGGGACGCCTGCGGCTTGGCGTCGAGATCGCCATCGGCGCGGCGGCGGCGTTCGCCGTCTCGGCGTTGACCGCGGCGCCGCTCGACACCGGTATGGCCGTTCCCTTCCTGAAGGACCTCTTGGTGCCGCTGGGTATTTTTTTCGTACCGTTCGCGACCTTCGTCATGGTCGGCTCCTCGAACGCGGTCAATCTGACCGACGGCCTGGACGGACTTGCGATCGTGCCGGTGATGATCGCCGCCGCGTGTTTCGCGCTCATCGCCTATCTCGCCGGCAACGCGGTCTTCGCCGGCTACCTGCAAATCAACTTCGTGCCCGGCTCGGGCGAGCTTGCGGTGTTCTGCGGCGCGCTCGTCGGCGCCAGCCTCGGTTTCCTGTGGTTCAACGCCCCGCCGGCGATGGTGTTCATGGGCGACACCGGGTCGCTCTCGGTCGGCGGCGCGCTGGGCGCCGTCGCCGTGGTTGCCAAGCACGAGCTGGTGCTGGCCATCATCGGCGGGTTGTTCGTGCTGGAGACCGTGTCGGTCATCGTCCAGGTCGCCTCGTTCAAATTGACCGGCAAGCGCGTCTTCCGCATGGCGCCGCTGCATCATCATTTCGAGAAGAAGGGCTGGCAGGAGCCGACCATCGTCATCCGCTTCTGGATCATCGCCATGGTGCTGGCCCTGGTCGGCCTGGCGACGCTGAAGGTGCGATGAGCCCGGCCGTCCCCATTCCCGTCTCCAACTTCGCCGGCCGCGTCGTCGCGGTGCTGGGGCTGGCGCGCTCGGGCCTTGCCGCGGCGCTGGCTCTGGCCGCCGGCGGCGCCGAGGTCTGGGCATGGGACGACAGCGAAGCCGCGCGGGCGCTGGCGGCGGAGGCCGGGGTCGCGGCCACGAACCTCTATGAGTCGGATTGGAGCCGGGCGGCGGCGTTGGTCCTCAGCCCCGGCATTCCGCACACCTATCCGCGGCCGCACGCGTTGGCGCAAAAGGCGCGCGCCGCCGGGTGCCCCATCATCGGCGACATCGACCTGTTGATGCGGGCGCGCCCGCAAGCCAATTACGTCGGCGTCACCGGCACGAACGGCAAGTCGACGACGACGTCTCTCATCGGCCACATCCTCGCCGGCGCCGGGCGGCAAGTCGCGGTCGGGGGCAATCTCGGGCAGGCGGCGCTGACCCTCGCGCCCCTTGGAGCGGACGGCATCTATGTCCTCGAAATGTCGTCCTATCAGCTCGAGTTGACGCCCTCGGCATCGTTCAAGGTGGCAATCCTTCTCAACATCACGCCCGACCACCTGGACCGGCATGGCGGCTTCGACGGTTATGTCGCCGCCAAGCGGCGCATCTTCGATGGCCAGAAGCCGGGCGGCACGGCCATCATCGGCGCGGACGACGATGCGAGCGCGGGTGTCTGGCGTGCCTTGATCGGCGAGCACGGCCGCCGCGTCGTGCCCATTTCGGCGCGCCGCGCGGTGCCGGGCGGCGTTTACGCGGAATCGAACCGCCTCATCGACGCGACCCTCGAACCGGCGCGCACCGTCATGGATTTCGGCCGCGCCGAAAGGCTGCCGGGCGAGCACAATCGGCAGAACGCGGCCGCCGCCTGGGCCGCTTCGCGCGCGCTCGATGTGCCCGCTTCCGATATCGCCGCCGGAATCTCGAGCTATCCCGGCCTTAGCCATCGCCAGGAGTTGGTCGCCGACGTCGCCGGCGTGCGCTTCATCAACGACAGCAAGGCCACGAACGCCGACGCCGCGGCCAAGGCGCTCGCCTGCTACGACGCGATCTACTGGATTGCCGGAGGACGGCCCAAGGAAAGCGGCATCGCCGGCCTCGAAGCCTATTACCCGCGCATCCGTCACGCCTTTCTTATCGGCGAGGCGGCAGAGGCGTTCGCCAAGACCCTCGACGGCCATGTCGGCTGGACGCTCTCGCGCACGCTTGGCCCCGCGGTCGAAGCGGCGGCGGCCATGGCCGCCCGCGAAGGACGGCGAGGCGCGGTCGTACTCCTGTCGCCGGCGGCGGCCTCCTTCGACCAATACGCGAACTTCGAGGAGCGCGGGAGCCATTTCCGCCGCCTGGTCGAAGGTGGGCCGGCACTAGCCGCGCCCCGGAGCGCGTCATGACCGCCTATGCGCGCGACGATACCAGCGCGATGAGCCGGTGGTGGTGGACCGTGGACCGCTGGAGCCTGGCCGCGGTCGGCGGCCTCGTCTTCATCGGCGCGATCCTGATCCTCGCGGCAAGCCCGGCGGTGTCGACGCGCCTTGGGCTCGACGGATTCGCGCTGGCGCGGCGGCATTTCTTCTTGTTGCCGGTGGCGGCGCTCCTGATCTTCGGGCTATCGTTCCTCGGCCCCCGCGGCGTGCGCCGAATGGCGACGATCGGGTTCCTGCTGTCGCTGGCTCTCACCGCCTGGACTCTCGTGGCTGGGGCCGAGATCAATGGCGCCCGGCGGTGGATCGGCCTTGCCGGCTTCTCGCTGCAGCCCTCCGAGTTCCTGAAGCCCACCTTCGCGGTGGCGACCGCGTGGCTGCTGGCGGCGCGGCCGGACGGCCGGCGCCTGGCCGGCGGCGTCATGGCGGCCGGTCTGCTGGCCCTCATCCTCTTCGTGTTGCTGCGCCAGCCGGATCTCGGCATGTCGCTCCTGGTCGCCGCGACCTGGTCGGCACAAGTCTTTCTCGCCGGCTTGCCCTGGTTCTGGGTGATCGTGCTGGCGGCCATGGGCGCCGCCAGCCTGGTCGGCGCCTATGTCGCTTTCCCGCACGTGGCGCTGCGGATCGACGGCTTCATCGACCCAAGCGGAACCGATACCTACCAGATCGACCGCTCGCTGGAGGCGTTCGCCAATGGCGGGCTGTTCGGCCGCGGCCCCGGCGAGGGCGACGTGAAGCTGCACCTACCCGACGCGCATTCGGACTTCATCTTCGCGGTGGCGGGAGAGGAATTCGGCATCGTCGCCTGCCTCATCATCGTGACGCTGTTCGCCTTCCTGCTGCTGCGCGGCTTCGGCCGGCTGTTCGGCGAGACCAGCCCCTTCGTGCGCATCGCCGCCGCCGGGCTGCTGATCGATCTCGGGCTGCAGGCGCTTATCAACATGAGCTCCGCGCTCCACCTGGTGCCGACCAAGGGCATGACGCTGCCCTTCATCTCTTATGGCGGCTCGTCGCTGCTGGCGACTTCGATCACGGTCGGCATGCTGCTGGCGCTGTCGCGCCGGCGCGCCGGGATGGGCATGCCATGAGCGCCCTCGTCCTCATCGCCGCCGGCGGCACGGGCGGACACATGGTCCCGGCCGAGGCGCTGGCGCTGGCGCTCATCGGGCGCGGGCACCGCGTGGCGCTCGCGACCGACGCCCGCGCCAAGGGTTTCGGCGGGCGGCTGGCCGGCGTTTCGACGCATGTGATCAGCGCCGGCGGCCTCGCCGGCGGCAGCCTGGCGCGCCGGGCCAAGGGCCTCTTCGACCTGGGGCGCGGCTGGTGGCAGGCGCGCCGCCTGATCGCCAAGCTGCAACCCGCCATCGCCGTCGGGTTCGGCGGCTATGCCTCGGTGCCGGCGGTCCTGGCCGCCCAGCAGGCGGGATTGCCGACGCTGGTGCATGAACAAAACGCGGTGCTCGGGCGCGCCAACCGGTTGCTGGCGAGGAAGGCGCGTGCGTTGGCGCTGTCGTTCCCGCGCGAGGCGATGCGAGGCGTGGCCGCCGGCGTGGCCACGACGCTGACCGGAACGCCGGTGCGCCCAGCCATCGCGGCACTTGGCGCCGTGGCCTATGCGCCGCCGGCCGCGAACGGTCCCTTGTCGCTTCTCGTGCTGGGCGGCAGCCTCGGCGCCCGCGTGTTCGGGCGCGTGGTGCCCGACGCCGTCGAGACACTGGCCGAGGCGCCGAGGCGGCGGCTGCGCATCGTCCAGCAGTGCCGGCATGAAGATATCGAGCGCGTGCGCGAACGCTACTTACGCCTGGCGGTCACGGCCGAGTTGTCGCCGTTCTTCGATGACGTGCCCGAGCGCTACGCGGCGGCGCATCTGGTGATCGCGCGTGCCGGCGCCTCCACCGTGGCCGAACTCGCGGCGGCCGGGCGGCCGGCCATCCTGGTGCCCTATCCGCATGCCGCCGACGATCACCAGACCGCCAACGCCGCGTGCCACTCGGCGCACGGTGCCGCCTGGCCGATCGCCGAGCGCGATTTCACCGGCGCCGATCTCGCCAGGCGCCTGGGCGAGGTCATGGCCGAACCCGGCCGGCTGTCGGCGGCCGCGGCGGCCGCGCGCGCGCAAGGGCGGCCCGACGCCGCCGAGCGTCTCGCCGACGCGGTGATCGGATTGCTGCCGGCGCCGGGGCCGGGGGCCGCGTCATGACGGCGCTTCCGCTCGACATCGGCGTCATCCATTTCGTCGGCATCGGCGGCATCGGCATGAGCGGCATCGCCGAGATATTGCACAACCTTGGATACAAGGTGCGCGGCAGCGATTTGGCCGACAACGCCAACGTGAAACGCCTGAAGGGCCTGGGCGTGCCGGTCGAGATCGGCCACCGGGCCGAGAATCTCGGCGAGGCGCGGGTGGTCGTCGTTTCCTCGGCGGTCAAGCCCGACAACCCGGAGGTGGCCGCCGCGCGCCAGCATCGCCTGGCGGTGGTGCGCCGCGCCGAAATGCTTGGCGAACTCATGCGCCTCAAATCGTCGATCGCCGTCGCCGGCACGCACGGCAAAACGACGACCACCTCCATGGTGGCGGCGCTGCTCGACGCCGCTTCGCTCGATCCGACCGTCATCAACGGCGGCATCATCAACGCCTACGGGACCAATGCGCGGCTCGGGGCCGGCAAGTGGATGGTGGTCGAGGCCGACGAGTCGGACGGCACCTTCGTCAAGCTGCCGGCCACCATCGTCATCGTCACCAACATGGACCCCGAGCACCTCGATCATTACGGCACGGTCGAGGCGATGAACCGCGGCTACGAGGAGTTCGTGAAGAACATCCCGTTTTACGGCCTGGCCGCGCTCTGCCTCGATCATCCGGTGGTGCAGGCGATGATTGCCCACGTTCCGGACCGGCGCATCGTCACCTACGGCCTCAGCCCCCAAGCCGATGTCCGCGCTATCGACATCGTCATGGACGCAACCGGATCGTCGTTCGATGCCGTCATCGCCGATCCCGCCGGCAAGACCGTCATCGAGGCCTTGCGCCTGCCCATGGTCGGCAGCCACAACGTACAGAATTCTCTGGCCGCCATCGCCGTCGCGCACGCGATCGGCATCGACCGCGAGGTCATCCGCAAGGGCCTGGCCTCGTTCGGCGGCGTCAAGCGCCGCTTCACGCGCATCGGCGAGGCCGGCGGGATCACCGTCATCGACGACTACGGCCATCACCCGGTCGAGATCGCGGCGGTGCTGAAGGCGGCGCGCTTCGCCACCAAGGGCAAGGTCATCGCCGTCGTGCAGCCGCACCGCTACACGCGCCTCAGCCATCTGTTCGACGGGTTCTGCACCTGCTTCAACGATGCCGACGTGGTGCTCGTGGCCGAGGTCTATGCCGCCGGCGAGGAGCCGATCGTGGGCGCGAACGCCAAGGCGCTTGTGGACGGGCTGAAGGCCCATGGCCACCGCCACGCGTTGGAATTGCCAGCGGCCGAGGCCCTGGCGCCGATGGTCGCCGAATTGGCGCAGGCCGGCGATTTGGTCGTGTGCCTGGGCGCCGGCAACATCACCGCCTGGGCCCATGCGTTGCCCGGCGAGCTGCTCCGCCTCCAGGCCGGGGCGGAGGCCGCGACATGATGGCGGCGCAAGTCATGACGCCGCTCATCGATCGGTTGCCCGCGGTGCGCGGGCGCCTCGGCGCCAACGCGCCGCTTTCCGGAATCACATGGTTCCACGTCGGCGGGCCGGCGGAGGTGATGTTCCGCCCGGCCGATCCCGAAGACCTGGCCGCGTTCCTGCGCGCCAAACCCGCCGGCGTGCCGGTGACGGTCATCGGCGTCGGGTCGAACCTACTGGTACGCGACGGCGGCGTGCCGGGCGTGGTGATCCGGCTTGGGCGGGGATTTGCCGGCATTGCCGCCTCGGGCGCTTCGGTCACGGCGGGCGCCGCCGCGCTCGACGTGAATGTTGCCCAAGTGGCCCGCGACGCCGGAATCGCGGGACTCGAATTCCTCGTCGGCGTGCCCGGCACCATCGGCGGCGCGCTGCGGATGAATGCCGGCGCCTATGGGCGCGAGATGATGGACGCGACCGTCTCGGCCACCGCGCTCGATCCGGCCGGGCGGCTGCATCGCCTCGACAAGGCGGCGCTGGGTTTTTCCTACCGCGCCTGCGCCGTGCCGCAAGACTGGATCTTCGTGTCGGGCGAACTCGCCGGCCGGGCCGGCGACACGGCCGCGATCGCCGGACGCATGCGCGAGATCCAAGCCGAGCGCGAGGCCAGCCAGCCGATCCGCACGCGTACCGGCGGGTCGACATTCGCCAACCCGCCCGGCGCGCGCGCCTGGGAGTTGATCGACGCCGCCGGCTGCCGGGGCCTGCGCCGCGGCGGCGCCATGGTGTCGGAGAAACACTGCAACTTCCTCATCAACACCGGCGTGGCCACGGCGGCCGATATCGAGGCGCTGGGCGAAGAGGTACGCCGGCGGGTTCTCGACCATTCGGGCATTCGGCTCGAATGGGAGATCCGTCGCGTTGGCGTGCCAGGCAGCGCGCCAGCGGGCACGACGGAGGGCGGGCGATGAAAAAAGTCCTCGTCCTCATGGGCGGCTGGTCGGCCGAGCGCGAAGTGTCGCTGGTGAGCGGCAAGGCGGTGTCGGGCGCGCTCAAGGAGCGCGGCTACGACACGACCGATTTCGACTTTCGCAAGGGCGGCGTGAAGCGGCTGCTCCAGCGCCTGGATCCGGCGCCCGACGCGGTCTTCAACGCGCTGCACGGCCGCTTCGGCGAGGACGGCGCGGTGCAGGGCCTGCTCGACCTTCTGGAAGTTCCCTACACCCATTCGGGCCTGCTCGCCTCGGCTCTGGCCATGCACAAGCCGACGGCCAAGCGCCTGTTCGCCGCGGCCGGGTTGCGCTGCCCCGAGGGGCTCGCCATCGAGCGCGCCGAGCTTGTCCGCGGCGATCCGATGCCAAGGCCCTATGTGGTGAAGCCCGCCAACGAAGGCTCCAGCGTCGGCGTCCATATCGTGCGCGCCGGCGACAACCGGCCGCCCATCGGCGATGGGGAAGGCGGCGGCGAGATCATGGTCGAGCGCTTCATCGAGGGCCGCGAACTCACGGTGGCGGTCATGGGCGAGCGGGCGCTGGCGGTGACCGAGCTTCGCCCCAAGCAGGGCTTCTACGATTACAGCGCCAAATACACGGCCGGCCTCACCGATCATCTGATCCCCGCGCCGGTCCCTGCCGCCGTCCACGAGACGGCGATGGCGATGGCACGCGAAGCGCATCGGACACTGGGCTGCCGCGGGGTCAGCCGTGCCGATTTGCGCTATGACGACCGCGCCGGAGGCCCCGAGGGCCTCTACCTGCTCGAAGTGAACACCCAGCCGGGCATGACGCCGCTGTCGCTGGTGCCCGAGCAGGCGGCCCATGTCGGCATCCCCTTTGGCGAGCTGGTGTCGTGGATGGTGGAGCACGCGCAATGGGGCGCATGACCCGGACATCGACCCGGCGAGGCCAGCGCGCCAAGCGCGGCCAGAGCCGCCGGCAGCGCCGCTGGATCGGCGTCGTGGCGCCATGGACCGGCGCCGCGCTGGCGCTGGCGGGCGCCGTCGCGGGCACACTCTGGCTCGTCGGCTCGGGCTGGATGTCGGAGCGGTTCGACGCGGCGGTGAGCGAAGGGCTTCGCGCGAGTGTCGCGGCGGGGCTAGCGGTCGAGAAGGTGACGGTGATCGGCCGCAAGACGACGACGCCGGAGGCGGTGCTAACCGCCATCGGCGTCAAGCGCGGCGATCCGATCCTGGCGCAGGATCTTGGGGCCATCAAGGCGCGGCTGGAAGCCTTGCCCTGGGTGGCCGCGGCCGCGGTCGAGCGCCAATTGCCGAACGAGCTTCGCCTCGTCATCGAGGAGCGCGAGCCGATCGCGTTGTGGCGCACCGAGGACGGATATCGTCTGGTCGATCGCGACGGGGCGGTCATCCAAGAGCCCCACGCCGAGCGCTTTCGTCATCTGATCGTGCTCGCCGGCGAGGGCGCGCCGCGCGAGGCCGCGACCCTGCTCGATGTTCTGAGGCGGGACGCCGCGCTCGGGGACCGGGTCGTGGCCGCGGCGCTGGTCGCCGGACGGCGCTGGAACTTGCGTTTCGACAATGGCGTCGAACTGCGCCTTCCCGAAATCGACCCCGGACAGGCCTGGGTCGACTTCGCCCGGATCGAGGCCAGCCATCGCCTGCTCGAACGCGACGTCACCGTCATCGATCTGCGCTTCGCCGACCGGCTGGTGGTGCGCTTGACGCCGGCGGCCGCCGCCGCGCGCCGCGCGCCGCAGGACGACACGTAAGAGGAACCTTGATGAAACGCACGCTAGTCGCGCCACGTAACGGATTCATCGCCGCCCTCGATGTCGGCAGCAGCAAGATCTGCTGTTTCATCGCGCGCATCGGCGAGGATGGGCGGCCCTGCGTCGTGGGCATCGGCCACCAGCTTTCGCGCGGCGTGCGGGCCGGCGCCATCGTCGACATGGACGCGGCCGAGGCCGCGATCCGCGCCACCGTTCATGCCGCCGAGCAGATGGCCGGCGATACCATCGAGGAATTGGTCGTCGGCATGTCCGGCGGCCAGCCACTGTCGCGGACGCACGGGATCGAAGTCCCGCTCACCGGCCAGGAGGTGGGCGAGAGCGACCTTGCCCGCGCCATCGTGCAAGGCCGCCACCTCAACGGCCACGCCCATGACCGGCATCTGGTGCACGCGATCCCCGTCGCCTACAGCCTCGACGGCATCCGCGGCATCCGCGACCCGCGCGGCATGGTTGGCGAGCGGCTCGACATCCAGATGCACCAGGTGACCGCGACCGCCGCGGCGGTGCGCAACCTTTCGACCTGCGTCGCCCGCTGCCATCTCGACATCGCGGCAATCGCCGTCACGCCCTATGCCGCCGGCCTTGCCGCGCTGGTCGACGACGAAATGGAACTGGGTGTCACCCTCATCGACATGGGCGGCGGCACCACGACGCTCGCGGTGTTCGCCGAGGGACAGATCCTGTTCACCGATTCGATTCAGATCGGCGGCGGCCACGTCACCAACGACATCGCCCGCGGCCTTTCGACGCCGCTCGCCCACGCCGAGCGCATGAAGACCCTCTATGGCCACTGCCTGCTATCGCCGTCCGACGAACGCGAAACCATCGCCGTGCCGCAGGTCGGCGAGGACGAGCGCGAATCCGATAACGCCATTCCGAAATCGATCCTTGTCGGCATCATCCAGCCACGCATCGAGGAGACGCTGGAACACGCGCGCGCGCATCTCGAGGCGAGCGGGTTGGAGAAGATCGCGGGACGGCGCGTCGTCCTCACCGGGGGCGCCAGCCAGCTCGGCGGCATCCGCGAACTGGCGCAGATGGTGCTGGGCAAGCAGGTGCGCCTCGGGCGTCCCTCGCGTCTGGCCGGGCTGGCGGAAGCCACCGGCGGTCCGGCTTTTTCCGCCGGGGCCGGCCTTATCGCCTACGCGCTGCAGGACAGCGGCCCGCAGCCGACGACCAAACATGGATTACCCAAGGAGCCGAACGGCGTCGTTGGCCGGGTCGGGCAGTGGCTCCGTGCGTGCTTTTAGGCTTCCGGCCCCGTTTCCGCCACGGGGCCGGTTTCGACATCTACCGCCGGCGGCGGCCGGCATGAAAAACGGCGTAACGAACAATCGGAGGCAGTCATGACCATCAATTTTTCCATCCCACAAGCCGCTCACGAGATCAGGCCGCGCATCACCGTCATCGGCGTCGGCGGCGCCGGCGGCAATGCCGTCAACAACATGATCCGAGCCAACCTCGAAGGGGTCGATTTCGTCGTCGCCAACACCGACGCCCAGTCGCTCGCCCAATCGCAGTGCGAGCGGCGCATCCAGCTCGGCGTGGCGACCACCCAAGGGCTCGGCGCCGGCTCGCGCCCCGACATCGGGCGGGCCGCGACCGAGGAATCGCTCGAAGAGGTCATCGCCGCCTTGGAAGGCGCCAACATGGTGTTCATCACCGCCGGCATGGGCGGGGGCACCGGCACCGGGGCGGCGCCGGTGGTCGCCCGGGCGGCGCGCGATCACGGCATCCTCACGGTCGGCGTCGTCACCAAGCCGTTCCACTTCGAAGGCACGCACCGCATGCGCATCGCCGAGGCCGGCATCCTGGAGCTGCAGCAGGTCGTCGATACGCTCATCATCATCCCGAACCAGAATCTGTTCCGGGTGGCGAACGAGAAGACGACCTTCGCCGACGCCTTCAACATGGCGGATGAAGTACTGCATTCGGGCGTGCGCGGGGTCACCGACCTGATGGTCATGCCGGGTCTCATCAATCTCGATTTCGCCGACATCCGCTCGGTGATGGGCGAAATGGGCAAGGCCATGATGGGCACCGGCGAGGCCGAGGGCGAAGGCCGTTCGATCGCCGCGGCCGAAGCCGCGATTTCCAATCCGCTGCTCGACGACGTGTCGATGAAGGGGGCCAGGGGCGTTCTCATCAACATCACCGGCGGCATGGACATGACGCTGTTCGAGGTGGACGAAGCCGCGAACCGCATCCGCGACGAGGTCGATCCCGAGGCCAACATCATCTTCGGTTCGACCTTCAACAAGGCCCTGGAAGGACGGGTCCGCATCTCGGTGGTGGCGACCGGGATCGACCTCCTGGCGGCCACGCAGCCGCGCCCGGTTACGCTCGCGCTCGTTGGCAAGGGCGGCCGAATCATGAGTACCCCGGGGCCAAGCGTCGCCGCCGCCGGCGCCATGACCGCCGCCTCGCCCGCCATGAGGACGGTCGCCGCCGGCGCCGAGATGACGATGGCCTCCGGCAATGCCGCTCTCGCGGCCCAGCCGATGGCGCAGCAGCCCGCTAGCGCGCCGGCGCCCGCGCCTTCGCGTCCGCAATCGGCCGGCGGCGCGCCCTTGTTCGCCACCAGCCAACCGCGCGCGACCATACCGGCGGCGCCGGCATCGCCGTCATGGCCCTACACCAGCGCCGCGGGGGCCGCGGCCGGCCTTGGGCCGCTTCCACCTCGCGCGCCAATGCCGATCGCCGCTTCGACCGCGCCAAGAAGCACGGCGGCGCCCGATCCCCAAGCACAGGACCGGCGGCGCATGCCGAACCTGTTCGCGCGCGCGACCGGCGGCATCATGTGGCCGAGGACCGACAAGGTCGAGGCGCCCACGCCAGAGCATCCGGATGACGATCAGCCACCCGCGGGGCAACCCACGGCGCAAGCCCTCGCGGGCGAGCGGCTGGCGGCACCCGGCCCACTCTCGGAGGCTCCGCCGCGATTCGAGTCTCCGGCGCGGCAGGCGGCCCCGGCGCAACCCGCGCGCCCGGCGGCGCCGGCGGCTCAGCCGCGGCTGAGCGGCCTCGATCCGCAAGACCGCTTAAGCGCGCGGCCCGAGGAAGACTTGCTGGACATCCCGGCGTTCCTTCGCCGCCAGGCGAACTGACAGGGCGGGGGTGCGACATGAGCCCTGGGGCGAGGCAGTCGGCCTCGCTCCAGGATTCGCCAAGAGTCAGGCGAAGCGAAACATCAATATCGCGTAGACGATGGCGATGGCGAGCGGCGGCCAAAGCGGCAGGCCGACCAGGCCGAGCCAGGCCAGGAACACGAAGGCGCTGCCCAGCAGCGAAATGAACAGCCGGTCGCCGCGCGTCGTCGTTAGGCCGAGAACGCCGCGCCTTGGATCGCCGCCCGGAGAGAAATACTCCCACACCGTCATGGCGACGAAACACAGAAGGATGAACACGAAGAAGGCCGCCGTCGGCCAGGTCCACGCCATCCAGGACAGCAGCGAGGTTCCTTCCATGCGCCTGTCCTAAACGCGCCCGAGGGCGAAGCCCTTGGCGATGTAATTGCGTACGAAATAGATGACCACGGCGCCGGGGATGAGCGTCAGCGACCCGGCGGCCGCGAGCAGCCCCAATTCATACCCCGAAGTGCTGGCCGTGCGCGTCATGGTGGCGGCGATCGGTTTTGCGTCCACCGCCGTCAGCGTCTTGGCCAAAAGCAGTTCGACCCAGGAGAACATGAAACAGAAGAAGCAGGCGACGCCGATGCCGGCCGCGATCGTCGGCAAGAATATTTTCAGGAAAAAGCTCCAGAAGGAATGACCGTCCACATAAGCGGTCTCATCGAGCTCCTTGGGCACGCCCGACATGAAGCCTTCCAGGATCCACACCGCCAGCGGAATGTTGAACAACGTATGGGCGAGCGCCACCGCGATCGGGGTATCGAACAATCCGACCGCCGAATAGAGCTGGAAGAAGGGCAAGGCGAAGACCGCCGGCGGCGCCATGCGGTTCGACAGCAGCCAGAAGAACAGGTGCTTGTCGCCAAGGAACCGGTAGCGCGAAAACGCGTAGGCCGCGGGCAGCGCCACCGTCACCGAGAGCGCCGTGTTGATCACGACGTAGCTGAGCGAATTCACGTATCCCATGTACCAGGTGGGATCGTTGAAGATGGTCATGTAGTTGGCGAAGGTGAACTCGTGCGGGTAGAGCGAGAAGCCGCCGAGAATCTCGTTCGTCGTCTTGAACGACATGTTGAGCAGCCAATAGATCGGCAGCAACAGGAAGACGATGTAGAACGTGGGAACGAGAGCGGTCCAGCGCTTCATGGCCTAGCTTTCGACGTTGCGCATCATCAGCGTGTAGAACAGCCACGACAGGAACAGGATGATCAGGAAGTAGACGATCGACATGGCCGCCGCCGGCCCGAGGTCGAATTGCCCGAGCGCCGTCTTCACCAGGTCGATCGACAGGAAGGTCGTGGCGTTGCCCGGGCCTCCGCCGGTCAGCACCACGGCCTCGGTATAGATCATGAAACTGTCCATGAAGCGCAGCAGGATAGCGATGGTCAGCACGTGGCGCAGCTTCGGCAGCTGGATATACCGGAACACCGCCCAGGCCCTGGCGCCGTCCACCTTGGCCGCCTGGTAATAGGCGTCGGGGATCGAGACCAGTCCCGCATAACAAAGCAGCACGACGAGCGACGTCCAATGCCAGACATCCATCAGCACCATGGTGAACCACGCCGCGTAGGGCTGGCGGGTGTAGTTGTATTCGATGCCAAGCGCGTTGATGGCCTTGCCGAGGAGGCCGATGTCGGGCAATGCCAGGATGTTCCACATGGCGCCGACCACGTTCCAGGGAATGAGCAGCGGCAGCGCCATCAGCACCAGGCAGATCGAAACGCCGATCCCCTTGCGCGGCATGGCGAGCGCGATCGCAAGCCCGAGCGGGATTTCGATTGCCAGGACGATGGCGCTGAAGGCGACCTGGCGCCCCAGCGCGGCGTGAAAACGATCCGAGCGCAGAACCTGCTCGAACCAGGTGACGCCCGCCCAGAAGAACACGTTGTCGCCGAAGGTTTCCTGAACCGAGAAGTTCACCACCGTCATCAGCGGGATGATCGCGTTGAACGCCACCATCACGAACACCGGGAGGACGAAGACCCACGCCTTGTTGTTGACGGTCTTGGTCATGATCCCGCCCCCACCATCCAGCCATCCTCGTAGACCTGCGTATGGGCCGGATCGAAGCGGACATGGCTGGCGCCGGTTGGAATCTCCTGGCCTTCGGGCACGAGCAACTTCAGGCTTCGATCCCGGTGCCTGACCTCGACGATGCGGAACCTTCCCGCGTCGGAGACCCGGACGATATCGACCGGGATGCCGGCCGGCGCGAAGTTCACGAATTCGGGGCGCACGCCGAGTTCGAACGACGTGGCGGCGCCTCGATAGAGCCCGGCATTCACGGTCTCGATCGGCAGACCGGCGAAGCTTGCCTGCCCGCCGCGGATCTCGCAGGGGAGCACGTTCATGCCCGGCGAGCCGATGAAATGACCGACGAAGGTGTGCCTCGGGCGCTCGAACAGATCGACCGGCGTGCCGATCTGCACGATCTGACCGTCGTTCATGACGACGACCTGGTCGGCGAAGGTGAGCGCCTCGGTCTGGTCGTGGGTCACGTAGATCATGGTGCGCCGGATGCGCCGGTGCAGCTCCTTCAACTTCGAGCGCAACTGCCATTTCAGGTGCGGGTCGATGACGGTGAGCGGCTCGTCGAACATAATCACGTTCACGTCCTCGCGCACCAGCCCGCGGCCGAGCGAAATCTTCTGCTTGCCGTCGGCGGTGAGCCCGGAGGCGCGGTTCTCGAGCGCGCGCGTAAGATCGAGCATCTCGGCGACCGCGCGCACGCGGGCGTCGACGGCGCCCTCGGCCACGGCGCGGTTACGCAACGGAAAGGCCAGATTGTCGTAAACGGTCATGGTGTCGTAGATAACCGGAAACTGGAAAACTTGCGCGATATTGCGCTGCTCCGGGGTGGTAGAAGTGATGTCGCTTCCATCGAACAGGATTCGTCCCTCCGTCGGACGCAGCAATCCTGAAATCAGGTTCAAGAGCGTGGTCTTGCCGCAGCCCGAAGGCCCGAGCAGCGCATAGGCGCCGCCATCGGACCATTCGAGCGACATCTTCTTCAGCGCCCAATGCGCCTCCTGCCGCGGTTCGGGCCAATAGCTGTGGCGAAGATGCTCGAGCGATATCTTGGCCATCAGGATATCAACTCGCCCTGGCCGCCGAAAAACAGGATGCGATCGACATCGACGTGAAACGTGGCGAGCGAGCCCACGTCGAAAGGATGAATGCCGTGCGACTGCGACACCCAGGTCTTGCCGTCGCGATTGAAATGGATGATGCTTTCGGAACCCGAGAGCTCGGTCACGAGAACACGGCCCTCGAGCGCCGCCCCCGCCCCGTGCTGGGCGAAGGGCACGATATGATGCGGGCGAACGCCGATCGTGTACTTGCCGTCGGCGATCGGCCGCGCCGCGGCTCCGGCGGGCCAGCGGATGTCGCCGGGCAGCACAATCTCGGAGCCTTCCTTGACGATCTCCGCCGTGTTGATCGGCGGATCGGAGAAGACCCGAGCCGTGACCAGGTCCATCGGCCGGCGATAGACCTCCGGTGTCGGCCCGAATTGGGTGACGCGTCCCTCGTGGAGGGTGGCGGTGTTGCCTCCGAACAGCAGCGCCTCGACCGGCTCGGTCGTCGCGTAGACGACGATGGCGTCGCGGCCCGCGAACAGCTTGGGCAGTTCGTCCCGCAATTCCTCGCGCAGCTTGTAGTCGAGATTGGCGAGCGGCTCGTCGAGCAGGATGACGCCGGAGTCCTTCACCAGGGCGCGGGCGATGGCGGTACGCTGCTGCTGGCCGCCGGAAAGCTCGTTCGGACGCCGCCGCAGCATCGGCGTCAGCCGAAGGAGTTCGGCCACGCGGCCGACCTTGGCGTCGATCTCGCTCTTCGACAGTCCCGCGACACGAAGCGGCGAGGCAATGTTGTCGAACACGGAATAATTCGGGTAATTGATGAACTGCTGGTAGACCATCGACACGTTCCGTTTCTGAACCGGAACGCCGGTCACATTCTTGCCCTTGAACCAGACCGATCCGGAACTCGGCGCCTGGATACCGGCCATCAGCTGCATCAGGCTGGTCTTGCCGGCCAGCGTCGAGCCGAGAAGGATGTTGAAGCTGCCGGGCTCGAGGCTAAGGGTCGTGTCATGAATGTGGGCGTCCGCGCCGACACGCTTGGCCACGTGTTCAAGCTTCAACGCCATCCGGATTTCCCGCCTCGATCGGCCACGTCGATGGCCTGTGAAAATCCCCCGGGAGCGCGTTTCTCTCGACGCGCCCCCGGGAGTCTTCTCGATCGCGAACGTCGAACTATTGGCTGGTCCAGCGCTTGATCAGTTCGTCGTAGGCGATGGTCTGGCCCTGCTCTTTCTCGTTCTCGATCTTGGCATGCGGCCCGCCTTCCTTGCCAAGCCAAGCCGAAGCATCTTGCTCCGGGTTGAGCCTTGGGCCGCAGCCGCCATAGGTCTGGTTGGCCTCATCGGCCGCCTGCATGCGACCCATGATCAGGTCCATCTCGCCGGCGAGACGGTCCATGGCTTCTTGCGGCGTGAAGGCGCCGGAATTCACGTCGCCGATCTGCTGCCACCACAGCTGAGCGAGCTTCGGATAGTCCGGCACGTTGACGCCGGTCGGCGTCCAGTTGACGCGGTCGGGCGAGCGATAGAACTCGACCAACCCGCCAAGCTTGGGCGCGCGCTCGGTGAAGGATGCGTGATCGATGTCGGAATCGCGGATGATCGTGAGACCGACATGGCTCTTCTTGAGCGATACCGTCTTCGAGACGACGAACTGGGCATAGAGCCAGGCCGCCTTGCGGTTCTCGACCGGGGTCGACTTGAAGAGCGTCCAGGAGCCGGCATCCTGATAGCCGAGCTTCTGACCGTCCTTCCAATAGACGCCGTGCGGCGAGGGAGCCATGCGCCACAGCGGCGTGCCGCTGTCGTCGACGGTGTTGTTGCCTTCGCTCTTCGGCGCGACCATCGAGGCGGTGAAGGCCGTGTACCAGAAGATCTGCTGAGCGACGTTACCTTGGCTCAGAGCCGGCAGAGACTGATAGAAGTCGTAGTCGGCGGCGCCCGGAGGCGCGTATTTGCGCAGCCATTCGTCCCACTTGGCGATGGCATAGACCGCCGCCGGACCATTGGTTTCGCCGCCGCGCGTGACCGAGGCGCCGGCCGGATTGCAGGAGCCTTCCTCCATGCGGATGCCCCATTCGTCGATCGGGCGGCCGTTCGGGATGCCGGGAGAGCCGGCGCCGGCCATCGAGAGCCACGCGTCGGTCATGCGCCACCCGAGATCGGGCGCGCGCTTGCCGTAATCCATGTGGCCGTAGATTCGGACGCCGTCGATTTCCTTCACGTCGTCGGTGAAGAACTGAGCGATATCCTCATAGGCCGACCAATTCACGGGCACGCCGAGGTCGTAGCCGTACTTGGCCTTGAACTGGTCCTTGAGGTCCTGGCGGTCGAACCAATCCTTGCGGAACCAATAGAGGTTGGCGAATTGCTGGTCGGGCAGCTGCCACAGCTTGCCGTCGGGGCCGGTGGTGAACGACTTGCCGATGAAGTCGTCGATGTCGAGCGTGGGCAGCGTCGCATCCTTGCCCTCGCCCGCCATCCAGTCGGTCAGGTTGACGGCGCTTTGCAGGCGAGAATGCGTGCCGATGAGATCGGAATCGTTGATGTAGGCGTCGTAGAGGTTGCGGTTGGTCTGCATCTGGGTCTGGACCGCCTGCACCACCTCGCCTTCGCCCAAAAGCTGGTGATTGACCTTGATGCCGGTGATCTCCTCGAAGGCCTTGGTCAGCACCTGCGATTCATAGGTATGGGTCGGGATCGTCTCCGACAGCACATTGACTTCCATGCCCTTGAACGGCTCGGCGGCCTTGATGAACCACTCCATCTCCTTCATCTGCTCGTCCTTGGAGAGCGTCGAAGGCTGGAATTCGTCATCCACCCACTTCTTCGCCTCGTCCATCCCGGCAAAGCCGGGGGCCGCGAAGGCCGCAAGGCCCGCCGCGGCAACCATCGTCAGCAAAGCGCGTTTCATCCTATTTTCTCCCAGTGGATTTTGGCCCTTGAACCGGAGCCGGATCGCACTATCGGCCAAACGGCTAGCCGCCGTCAAGAGATGCGCTTGTGAGTGCCCTCGCCCCTCAATATAGTCTGGCTTGGCTGCTCGTAGGACGACCCATGATCGCTCGACGCTCGCATCTTGCCTTGGCCGCCGCGCTTGGCGCCTTGCTCCTGCTCCTTGGATGCACGGAGGACGAGGCCCCTTATGTCGAACGCCCGCCCGAGGACCTCTACAACGACGCCCTGGTTCAGGTTCGGGCGGACGAGCACCTGAAGGCCGCCGTCCTCTTCGACGAGGTCGAGCGCCAGCACCCGTATTCGGCCTGGGCCACCCAGGCGCAGCTCATGTCGGCCTATTCCTACTACCAGGTGAACAGGTACGACGACGCCGTCATCGCGCTCGACCGCTTCATCGAGCTGCACCCCGGTAACAAGGACATCGCCTATGCCTACTACTTGAAGGCGCTCTGCTTTTACGAGCAGATCGTCGATGTCGGGCGCGAACAATCGAATACGCAGTCGGCGCTGGACACGTTGAGCGAGGTGGTGAGCCGATTCCCCGATACCGATTATGCCCGCGACGCGCGCCTCAAAATCGACCTTACGCGCGACCACCTGGCCGGGAAGGAGATGGAAGTCGGCCGCTTCTATCTCGACCGCGGGCACCATCTGGCGGCAATCAACCGTTTCCGGGTGGTGGTCGAGCAATATCAGACGACGACGCACGTACCCGAGGCGCTGCACCGCCTGACCGAGGCCTATCTGGCCTTGGGCGTGATCGACGAGGCCCAAGCCGCGGCGGCCGTACTCGGGTTCAATTACCCCGGTAGCACTTGGTATGAATACAGCTACGAACTCCTGGCCGAGGTGAACCTGAAACCGGAAGAGAAAGAGGGCTCCTGGCTCGGCGGCACTCCTTGAGACGCCGATGCTGCGCAGCCTCGCCATCCGCGACATCGTCCTGGTGGATCGGCTCGATCTGGAATTCGGCCCCGGACTGACCGTCCTCACCGGCGAGACCGGCGCCGGCAAATCGATCCTGCTCGACGCGCTTGGGTTGGCGGTGGGCTCGCGCGCGGATGCCGCGCTGGTCCGCCACGGCGCCGATCAAGCGATGGCAACCGCCGAATTCGACCTTGGCCCCGGCCACCCGGCGCGCCAGGTATTGGCCGAACAGGGCATCGACGGCGATGGCCCGCTGCTGCTGCGCCGGCAGCTTGGCCGGGATGGGCGCAGCCGCGCCTTCATCAACGATCAGCCTGTCAGTGTCGGGCTGCTGCGCGCCGTCGGCGACACCCTGGTCGAGATCGAGGGCCAGTTCGAGCAGCACCGGCTTCTCGACCCCGCCACGCACCGCCCCCTGCTTGACGCCGCCGGGGCGCTGCAGCCGGCGGCGGCGGAGGTGGCCGCCCATTGGCGGCAATGGCGCCAGTGCCGTCTGACCCTGGAAGCGGCCGAGGAGGAGATCGCGCGCCTGGCGCGGGACGAGGCCTTTCTCAGGCACACGACGGACGAGTTGGATGCGTTCGACCCGAAACCCGGCGAGGATGCGGAATTGGCCGAGGCGCGCGTTCGCTTCCGCCATCGCGAGGCGCTCTCGGAAGCGGCCGGCGCCGCGCTCGGCGAGATCGACGGCGAGCGCGGCGCCTCGAGCGCCATCGCCGCCGCCCAACGGCGGCTGACGCGGGTCAGCGACCGGGGCGGCGCGCCGGTCATCGCGGCCATCGCCGCCCTCGACCGGGCCATGGCCGAGATCGATGACGCGGCGGCGGGCTTGCGCCGGTTCGCGGACGAACTGGACGCCGATCCGAAACGGCTCAACGACATCGAGGAGCGGTTGTTCCGGCTGCGGGAACTGGCGCGCAAGCACGCCGTGGCGCCGGACGATCTGCCGGCGGTGCGAGCGCGGCTTCGAGGCGAGATCGATGCGCTCTCCGACCGCGGCGGTCGCCTGGCGTCGCTCGCGCGCGAGGCGGACGGCGCGCGCGGCGCCTATGTCGCGGCCGCCGAGCGCCTGGATGAGGGCCGTGTCAAGGCAGCCGCGCGCCTCGACGCCGCCGTCAAATCCGAATTGCCGCCGCTGAAGCTGGAGCGGGCGCGCTTCGGCACGCGCATCGACAGGCTGCCCGAGTCCGAATGGGGCGAAGGCGGCATCGGCCGCGTGGTGTTCGAGGCCAGCACTAATCCCGGCACGCCGGCGGGGCCGTTGGCGCGCATCGCGTCGGGCGGCGAACTGGTCCGATTCATGCTGGCGCTCAAAGTGGTACTGGCCAAGGCCGACCCGGTGCCGACGCTGGTCTTCGACGAGGTCGATACCGGCATCGGCGGCGCCACCGCGGCCGCGGTCGGCGAGCGCCTGGCGCGGCTGGCCAAGAACCTCCAGATCCTGGCCGTTACCCATTCGCCCCAGGTGGCCGCGATCGCCGATTTTCATTGGCGCGTGGTCAAGGCGAACGCCAAGGGCGCCGTTCTCACGAAGGTCGAGGCGCTGACCAAGGAGAGCCGGCGCGAGGAAATCGCGCGCATGCTTTCGGGCGCGCTCGTCACCGAGGAGGCGCGGGCCGCGGCGGCGCGCCTCATCGCCGGTGCCCGGTGAAGAAGGCGAAGCCGCCGGTCGCGGCCGAGGAGCTGACGCCGGATCGGGCGGAGACCGAGCTTGCGCGGCTCGCCAAGGCGATCCGGCGCCATGACCGGCTCTATCACCAGCTCGACGCGCCGGAGATTTCCGACGCCGAGTACGACGCCCTCGTCCAGCGCCATCGCGCCATCGAAGCGCTTTTCCCCGATCTCGTCCGGCCGGACAGCCCGAGCCAGGGCGTGGGCGCTCCACCGGCCACCGGTTTTGCCAAGGTCCGTCACGCCTCGCCGATGCTGTCCCTCGACAATGCGTTCGAGGAGGCCGACGCGCGCGAATTCGAGGCGCGGGTTCGGCGATTCCTCAATCTGGCGCCCGAGGAACAAGTGGCGGTCGTGGCCGAGCCCAAGATCGACGGCCTCGCCGCCGCGCTGCGCTACGAGAACGGCCGCTTCGTGTCCGGCGCGACGCGCGGCGACGGCTTGGTCGGCGAGGACGTGACCGCCAATCTTCGCACCATCGCCGACATTCCGGCGACGCTTCGCGGCAAGGATTGGCCGCCGGCGCTGGAGGTGCGCGGCGAGGTCCATATGCGCCACGCCGATTTCGAGACGCTGAACGAGGAACGCGAGGCCGAGGGCCTTGCCGTCTTCGCCAATCCCCGAAACGCGGCGGCGGGCTCGGTGCGCCAGCTCGACCCGAACGTGACGGCGGGCCGGACGTTGCATTTCTTCGCCTACGCGCTCGGCGGCGAAGCGGCGGGGCCTTGGCAGACGCATCGGGAGTTCCTCGATCAACTGAAACGTTGGGGATTCCAGGTGAACCCGATGGCGCGGTCCCTCCCCGACCTGGATGGGGCGCTCGCCTATTACGAGGATATCGCCGCGCGCCGCGCCGAACTTCCCTATGACATCGACGGCGTCGTCTACAAGGTGAACCGCATCGACTGGCAGTCGCGGCTTGGCTTCGTCAGCCGCGCGCCGCGCTGGGCGATCGCGCACAAATTCCCGCCCCAGCAAGCCGTAACAATCGTGCGCGACATCGTGGTGCAGGTCGGCCGCACCGGAACCCTGACGCCGGTCGCCGAATTGCAGCCGGTCACGGTGGGCGGCGTCGTCGTCGCCCGCGCTACGCTCCACAACGAGGACGAGATCCGGCGCAAGGACATCCGAAAAGGGGATCATGTCGTCATCCAGCGCGCCGGCGACGTGATCCCGCAGGTCGTCTCGGTGGTGTTGAGTAAGCGCCAGAAGAACAGTGAACCTTTCAAATTCCGCGATGACTGTCCGATCTGCCACAGCCGGGCAGTGCGCGAGCCGGGCCAGGCGGCGTGGCGATGCAGCGGCGGCCTCGTCTGCCCGGCCCAAGCGGCGCTGCGCCTGCGCCACTTCGTTGCCCGCGGCGCGTTCGACATCGAGGGGCTCGGCGGCAAGCACATCGAGGCCTTCCATCGCGACGGTTTGATCGGGTCGCCGGCCGACATCTTCCGCTTGAAGGAGAAGGCCTCTCAACTGATCGAGCGCGAAGGCTGGGGCGAGCAATCGGCCGCCAATCTCATCCAGGCGATCGAGGCGCGAAGGCGAATTTCGCTCGACCGATTCATCTATGCGCTCGGGATCCCTCAGGTCGGCGAGGCGACGGCCCGCCTGCTCGCCAAGAACTACGGCACGCTCGAAGCCTGGACGGCGGCGATGACCGAGGCGCAAGACCCGGACTCGCCCGCCTATCATGAACTGGACGCCATCAGCGGCATCGGTCCGGCGGTGGCGGCCGACCTGCTCGCCTTCTTCGCCGAGGCGCATAACCGCGACGCGCTGGCCGACCTCGGCAAGGTGGGGGTCGAGGTCGAGCCCTATCGCGTCACGGCCGTGCAATCGCCGGTCTCCGGCAAGACCATCGTCTTCACCGGCACGCTCCAAACCATGGGCCGCGGCGAGGCCAAGGCGAAGGCGGAGTCGCTTGGCGCCAAGGTCGCCGAATCCGTGTCGAAGAAGACCGACTACGTGGTGGCGGGCGCCGATTCCGGCTCCAAGGCGCGCAAGGCCGCGGAGCTCGGCGTCGCCGTCTTGAGCGAAGAGGATTGGTTGAAGCTGGCGCGGTAGGGTTAGTCCGACCTATTCATGGCTCTTGGTAGTGGGTGAGTTTGAATGAGCGACCCACTTGACAGGGCGACGCTGGAAGCGGTCCGCGAATTTGCGGATTGTCAATGCGAAAACCCGAAGCCCCTGACCGCAACCTTTGCGGTCATGAGCTTCGTTATGGCGCCGCCATTTTAGGCGCGTTGCAATGCGCGCTCCACGATTCGAG